>JBEBWF010000013.1:0-85887 GCA_040392285.1 Sphingobacterium sp.
GATACCGGCTCGGCAGGTAGGTAGTTGTGGTTGCCTTCCTGTGTGGCCGTAAGGATCACCGTGCCCAGACGCTTCACTGTCATCGTCAGTGCTATGCTGTTGACCGTCGCGATTATCTCATCGTCTATTGTCAGAGCTACCGGAAGGCCGCTGCTCGCTTCCACGTCCAGGTCAATCGTACCCGCATCCCTTGTCAATGTGCCAGGGGAGACGAAGCTGATCGTCTGCGGGGACTTGTTGACGGTCAACGTGCCTTTGACGTAGGTGATATCATAGTTGCTCAGTTTTGGCCCCTGTGCCGATGATGCCGTAATATCGTAGCTGTTGACATCTGCCGTAGCTGCCGCGCCGGGGGAACTTAGTGTCACCGAAGTGACCACGTCACCATTCACCAGACCCACCGGTGTGAATTCAGCTGTGCCAAGCGCCAGTTCGGTTCCGTAGATCTTGCTGCGGTTGTTCGCTGTAATGGTCAATGCCTTCTTGTTAACCGTAAGCGTACCGTTGGTATAGCTGATCTCGTAGTTGCTCAGTTTTGGCCCCTGCGCTGCTGAGGCCGTGATGTCATAGGTGGTGACCGCTGCCGTGGCTACCGCGCCTGCTGAGCTTAGTGTTACCGAATTAACAACATCTCCATTGACAAGACCCACAGGCGTGAATTCCGTCGTGCCGAGTGTTAATGCCTCGCCGTAGGTCTTGCTCCGGTTGTTCGCTGTGATCGTCAGTGCTTTCGGGTTAACCGTCAAGGTACCTTTGGTGTATGTGATATCGTAGTTTGTCAGCTTCGGTCCCAGCGCGGCCGTGGCCGTGATGTCATAGGTGGTGACCGCTGCCGTAGCCGCTGCACCTGCCGAGGCAAGCGTTACCGAAGTGACTTCGTCGCCGTTCACCAAGCCAGTTGGCGTGAACTCGGTTGTACCGAGTGCCAGTTCGGTTCCGTAGGTCTTGCTGCGGTCGTTCGCCGTGATCGTCAGTGCCTTCTTGTTAACCGTAAGCGTGCCTTTGGCATAGGTGATATCGTAGTTGCTCAGTTTTGGCCCCAGTGCTGCCGTGGCCGTGATGTCATAGGTATTGACCGCTGCCGTAGCTACCGCGCCGTCTGAGGCAAGGGTTACCGAAGTAACTTCATCGCCGTTAACCAGACCCACCGGTGTGAATTCAGAAGTCCCGAGCGTCAGTTCGGTTCCGTAGGTCTTGCTGCGGTCGTTCGCTGTAATGGTCAGCGCTTTCGGGCTCACCGTCAATGTCTGAGGCACATCTGTTGCAGGTGTATAGGCCGTGCTTCCTGCCTGTGAGGCTGTAATTGTGGTCGTACCTGCTCCGACAATATGGATATTGCCATTCACAACCGTTGCAACGGCCGTATTGCTGCTGATATAGGAGATCACAATCGTGCTGTTCGTGCTTGTTGCTCCCGGAGCAAAATCCGCATCGCCATAAACCTTAGCCGACAAAGCTCCGAACGTAATAACCTGAGGTGCCTTAGGTATAGCACTATCCTCTGTACTTACTGCACTTTCATTGCCTGCATGGTCTACAGCTGTAATACGGTAATAATATGTTGTACCGTTCGTCAGGCCTGTATGGGTATAAGTTAGGGCGGGCGCTGTTACCGTTCCAAGAAGGGTAGTCGGGTTCGCCGACGTGCCTCCGTAGACTTTGTAGGAAACCACATCGCTCTCGCTGTTGGCATCCCAGTTCAGCACATTCTGACCATTGCCGAATGCAGCAGTAAGCCCTGTAGGTGCTGCAGGCACTATGCCGTCCACCAGAACGCCCGTTGTTGCGCCTACGCTGTTCAGCACTGTAGAGCCCAGCCCAAGGCTGCCTCCGTTCAGAACAATATTGGCACCAAGCGCTATGCCGTCCACATCAAGGTCTCCCGCCTGTACCGTATAGCTGAACGTCAGGACGGATGTGCCCGAGCCTTCACTGTAGGTGGCCTGACGGCTTGCCGTACCGATCGTCAGCGGAAGAGATGGCGTGCCGCCGGTCTCATCCACCGTAACTGCCTGCTCGTAGGTCACCGTGAAAACAAGCGGTGTTCCTATGCCGTACGTACCATTCGAAGGTACAGCGACCGAAACTACCGAAATGACCGGATCTGCCTGCAGCTCGTACGCTCCCAGATCGATAACACCATCATCGCTATACTTATATACACGATTGTTGCCTGCCAGGTCTTTGGTATTGGCATCTAAGCCTGTGAACAGGGCATTGCTTCCCGCGTTTACCGCCGGGCTACTCATTAATAGGCTATAATCACCTATTGCTGAATTCGTGAATTGTGGATTAACATCGATGTTATGCCCACCATCACTACCGTAGTCAGCATTCCAGGCAGTGCTTCCACCGCTACCTTGCACCAGACTGTAGCTAATAACCGGATAATCATCAGAAGTATTCGTCATATTCTCGCCTATATTACCATAGATGATACTGTTTCGGATCGCTGGAGAAGAACCAAAATCATTCATTATGCCTGCCCCAAAGTTGGAACTAGCCATATTATCATGAATAGTCACATTGGTCAATAATGGGTTGGATTGATAAGAATTGTACATTCCTCCCCCATTCATTGCTGCATTATCAGCTAGGACGACATTGTTTAGAATAGGCGAAGAGTTAAAATTATAAATAGCACCACCATCGTAGGTCGCTACATTATCTTTGACAATAACGTTTGTTAAGACCGGATTTGAATTTCCATAGTTATTAATACCCGCTCCAAATCCTGACGTATTTCCGGTTATAACAACATTGGTCAACAAGGGAGAAGAGGAGATGAAATTAAAAATTGCTCCGCCATCCCAGTCTGCTGAATTACCTCTAACAACCAAGTTTCTTAAATCCGGAGAAGCATTTGTATTGTATATTCCGCCTCCTCCGCTGACACCATTATACCCTCCAGTAATGGTGAAACCATCTAATATCGCCGTATTGGTCATTGGATCTGCAACTGTACAATCGTTGTAAACAACCGAATTAGTATCATCCCCTTTTAATATGGAACCTTGCTCATTATCAGGATCAGGTAAAATCTGGGGATCATCTAAATCAACAATCTGATTACTGGGGTCAAAGCCGCCATAGATGGCCACATTATTTTTCATTACAAAACTATGTGTTGCCGGTACGGGATATGTTCCGGTAGCTACCCACACTTCCTGCACGCCATCCCCATGAATGGCCTCTTGCAAATTGGCAGTCGCAGTAGCCCAGCTATTACCTGCCCCGGTACCTGTCATTGTCACGTAGACAATACCATTGATATCTGGACGAACAGCTGTGTAAGGGCTTTCATAGGCTCCCATATCGATTATCCCTTCATTATCGTAATCATTCACCCTCGGATTGCCAGCTAGGTCCTGTGTATCAGTACTTAAATTCGGATATAATGTATTATCACCTTTGTCAATAGCCGGACTACCTGTTTTTAAGGTATAATCTCCCGATAGGGCGTTCGTAAACAGTGGATCCTGATCCAGACTACCATAGCCTCCACCCTGTAAGATACTGTTGTTTGCAGTGGCGGTACCACCGTCGATTCTTATTCCCGGCTGTGTTAGGGCGGTATTTCCCCAGATAATGCTGTTGTCCAACCGTACTTGTTGGCTAGGGATAGTACCAGTGAAATAAATAGCTCCTCCATTAAAATTGGCATGGTTCTGCGCTATTGTACAATTGACTAAATCGATAGAAGCTTGTGTTGCCATTAATCCGGCACCTTGCTCCGCCTGATTGGCTAATAGGACAGTATTTACAAATTTTGGTGCTCCTCCATTTATACGAACTCCCCCTCCACCGCTTTGGGAATAGTTGTCACGAACAACAACATTGACAAAAACGGTGCTATTGCTTGAGGAATATAAACCGCCCCCCGACACGTCATAAATTCCTCCACCCCTGGTCTGGTTGTATGCAATCTCGCTATTACGGATCGTACCGGTAGCGGCATTATACATTCCTCCACCGTATCTCCGAAATGGCGTCGAACCATTCACATTGATAAATGTTGCTTCGCCGTTGGCATTGCCACCACGTATCGTTACACCATCGATAACAAAGCCGTTGGCTACTGCCGGAGCAATGACCACGTGATACGTATTGTTGTCGTAGTTGGCAAAATTAACACCGTCATTATTATCCAGATCACCGCTAAGTATCGTTCCCTCACTAGCTTCTCTATTGGGAAGAAGGCGATTATCATTCAATTCTTCTATACTTTCAGTATTATCAAATCCTCCATATAGGTGAATATTTGCACCTAACACAAAGGCCTTATCACGATCGGTCGTTGGAACATTGTCATTATCTGACGGCGCTGCCTTATATTTTGGCAAATATGTTCCTTTGGCTATATAGATTTTCAAAGGATTGGTTGTCGTCCAATCCGCCTGATGATCAGTTGCCCATAATAGGGCATCGGCCAGTTCGGTGATAGCGTTGGACCAGCGATCCCCCGATCCGTTTCCATCTGTCACGTTTTTGTCGACGTAGAGTATTCGACTAGCATCTGGATTAATCTCTTCCGTGGGGGGAACCTGTAATTCGTAGGCGCCCAAATCAATCTCCGTTCCGAAAATCCGTGGGTTACCTGCCAGATCCTTCGTCTGAGCATCCAAACCCACATACAAGTTGTTATTTCCGGCATTCACTACCTTTGCACTGCTAGATAGCGTATAATTACCTCCCGAAGGATCACTAAATATAGCATTGGCAGCGATATTTGTTGCACTTAGATTCAAGTCTGGGGTACCATTGCCCTCTATCAACGAATGGTTAGTTTCTGTAAAGAAAAGCGAGCCATTCTTCCCGCCATAAAGAATCGTATTATTCAGATAATTGTCAGCACCATTATAAAATGCAGCACCGGTATTGCCTGCGATCGTTACATTCACAAGCTTATTTGTTCCTATATAGGTATGCAAAGCGCTCCCTGTATTGCTACCCGTAGCCGTATTGCCGGTTATTTCTACATTGGTCAACATGGCCGAAAGATCAAAATGGTAAATACCACCTCCTTCCTCTGCTTCGTTGCCCTTTACAATCACATTGGTTAGCTTTATATCGCCTCTACTACTGTATATTCCTCCTCCTTGATTACCAACTGAATTTTCACTAACCACTACATTAGTAAGCACAGGTGAGGCATTGCTATTATATATCCCGCCACCTGATGCCGATGCGGAGTTTCCTGTGATTAGCAGGTTATTTAGCAAAGGTGAGGCGTACGCATTATAGATTCCTCCACCATAGGTTCCGCTTCCCCATCCATTATCTGTACCTGTACCGGCGGTAATCGTAAATCCATCGAGTATGGCGGTGTTTGTTAAAGGATTAGCTTCGCTAAAAATATTGGAAATCGGCGAACGTTGATTTCCACCACTTAACACGGAAGCCTGGGTGGTACTGGTGTTCGGCAGAATTCTCTCCTCATCGATATCATCAATACCTTTTGCAAGATCGAATCCCCCATAAATGGCTACATTGTTTTTCATTCGGAAGCTATGTGGATGAGCTGTGTAGGTGCCTGTAGCTACCCAAACCTGCTGCACCCCCTCGGCATCAATTGCCCCCTGCAAATTCCCAGTCGCATTGAACCAACTGTCTCCCACTCCGCTACCCGTAGCCGAAGTTTTTACATAAATAATACCATTCGCATCAGGAGTAAGATCAGAAGACATTTCATAAGCTCCTAAATCGATCACTCCACCTACAGTTCTCGGATTACCGGCGATATCGGTGGTAATAGCCGAAAGGTTAGGTGTTTTGCCAGGATAAAATACGGTATTATCGCCTACATCGATAGCCGGGCTGCCCACTCTTAAACGGTAATCGCCATTAGCTACAAACTGCGGTTCGACATCGATATTATTTCCCTCATCTGTACTGCCTGGGCTGCTCCAGGCCGCACTGCCTCCACTACCTTGTATCAAACTATAGCTAATCCGGGGTTTATCAGAAGCAGAATCATTATTCAGTAGATTATGGATACTATTTCCATAAATAATGCTATTGCGAATCCATGGAGAAGAACCCGAATTATTGAACAAACCGCCGCCCTCATTGTTGCTAATAATCACATTGGTAAGTATTGGTGAGGAGATGACATTTACCATCCCACCTCCTCGAAGGGCAGCACTATTATTATAGATCAGCACATTCGTCAATATGGGCGATGAATTGGCATTAAACATTCCGCCACCATCAGCTTGTGCATTGTTGTCTGAAAGAATCAAATGGGTAATGTCCGAGAAGCAATCTTTAAGGAACATGCCGCCCCCTTGTGCAAAAGCCTCATTATGAGTTGCGTTAACATTCGTGATGCTTGGGCTACCTTCGATAATGTAGAGACCTCCTCCCCAGAATTTTGGAAAGTCAATTCCATGAATATTCAATGCATAAATAGACCCACTTCCCCCGGCATATCCCTCGGTAACGGTAAAACCATCCAATGTCGCACTGCCCATACTTCCTGCCGAAATAACCACATGATAAGCATTATCTGTTTTTACATTTTGTATACCCAGATCGCCACTTAATGTCGTTACGGCCTGTTTCGGGTTACGGGTATTGAGATCAATTAAGCCATTATCTGGATCAAAACCGCCATATATTTTTACATCTTTTACCAATAAAAAGGCTTTATCCCGACCGGTTACAGGACCTCCGTTTACATCGACAACTGCCGGTGCATACAGGGGCAGATACGTCCCTTTCGCGACCCAGATTTCCTTAATAGCTGTATTGGTCTTTGCTGCTTCCAACCCATCAGCCAGTTCTTGAATAGCATTTGGCCAACTATTTCCCGAAGCTTCGCCGCTAATTACTGCTTTGTTTACATATAAGACACCATCGTTATCCGGAGTTTGAGCAATTACAAAAAGGACAAATAATATACCTATGGCAGTTAATAACGGTTTTAGGCAAAATGGCAAAGGCTTTTTCATTATTGTTGTTAATATCACTTTGGTACAACAGAATCCACTTCAGGATAGCGCCATAAAGCCGCTAGTTCTTAAAGCATTTAATGGGGTAAAATTAATGCGTAAGAATATGCAGATAATGAAAATATATGTGCAGATAATGAAAAAAACAACACATCAATAAAGGAATATCTTCACCCTTAGGACACACCAATCATTTTTCTTGCCTCATTCCTAAGAACGTAGCACTATGTCTTTTTTCAAGTAACTGATAGGACTTTTTCCATAAACCTGTTTAAATGCCCGACAAAAAGCAGCTGTATTCTTATATCCAACCTTATATGCGGCAAATTTCACTGGAGTTCCCCTTTTCAATTCCGTACAGGCATATTCCATTTTGGCCTTTTTATAATAATTGTGCGGACTATTATGAAAAATAGCTCTAAACCGGGCTATGAATGTTCTTGGGGAAAGATTACATGCCTCAGCTAATCGTTCTATACCTGGAAAATCGCCAACAATATGCTCATTAATGACAACGAGTGCCTTCTCCAGTTCACCCCCGCATGTCATCTCCTGTCTATCGACAATTGCTTCCTGTTTCAAAATATCAGTAAAGAAATCAGAAATAAGCGAAGAGCAAAGGTTTTTTACTTGTAAAGTTCTTAGGGCATTATCTGGTTTTTCCAGTAGCTCTTTTATGTTCTGTACAGCGGGCCGATACTTTACGACATCAAATAGAAAGCAATTTTCTTTTTGTTTTTTCAATATAGCACTTATCTCCGATTTTGGAGGTAAAATATTTTCATCGATATTATTCCTGATCCAGTTTCTATCTAATTCTATTCTAAGACCAAATGCCTTCTGATTCGCTTTAATATAAAGATCGCCGTTAAAAAGATTATTAAAAATATGTCCAAGATTGTCGGTAGCATGAGATCCGTCAGCAGTACTGTAATAAAATGGAAATTTGCTTCGCTCTTCGATAAAGTTTAGGGCAATGGAAAGAAAATCAGTAGCCGGATTAGCAATATACTGATAGTGTATATCTATAGGGCTATAACTATCAAAATTGAATATATAACAGCCTTCTTCGGGGTTCATATACCTAAAGACGGTATTAATCATGTCCGACTGAATGTTGATGATTCCCAGAGCTTCATTATAATCGGCTTCTGGGTGGTATTTTAATAGCTCGGTAATATAATTTTCAGGAGACGGAACCTGTATATGTTCTACTAAATGGACATAATTTTGATAATCATGCGGTTTCAATTCTCTTAAAAAATCTGAAAGTGGTGTTTCCATACTAAGTTAATATTGGAGGCTAAAAGTAAATATAAGACCCTAGTAGGATAAAAATACAATAAGTTAAGCTTTTCTTTGTATCATCAATATTTTTTTAAATGAGAACGAATATTAGAAAACATACAGACAAAGACAATAACTTGTATGATAAATACAATAAAAGCTCCTGAAAAGCACGCTGTTAAATAGTGTTAAATGAACTTTGAGACCCGTTTTCATTGCTATTTTTGTATAGGTACATGAAGAAGAGAAGTATTTCGTTGATAATAGGATTGATGTCTATTGCCCTGTTGGGTGTAATGGGTATGCAATATTATTTTATTCGCGAAACATATCATCAGAAATCAGTGCTATTCGATGAATCTGTGAATACATCGCTATCTAAAGTAGCCTCGATCATCGAGAAAAATGAGGTACTCAATTTAGCACGGACACAGCGAAAGATAAACCAAGAAAAGTATGAAGCTGAACAACGTAAGCAAGCAGTATTAGCCGAGCAGCTCAAGATTCAACATCAAATACAAGCACTTCGCACTCAACAATACGAATACTATCAAAGTTTTAAAAATGCAGAAGATGAGCTCAAAGCAACCTTTCCAAATCTCATCTATGTTGAAAACTGGTTTTACGAGACCTATATAAAGCGACCACAATTCACACGGTTTTTGGAGATCAATGTCATTCAAGAGCCTATACCTGGTACGACTCTATATCGTGAGTATGTAGATGTGAGCGCCAGCCAATCGGTACCTGTTGTCAATGCAAAGGACGATTCGGTTCGTTATATAGCTGCGGATATTGATCCTTTTCTCAAAAAAGCTTCGCGGTATACCGTAGCGACACTACAGCCGCAAGCGAATGCAAAAATCGCTTTTGAGCTTCGCGATTTGGAGGAAAGGTTGAATAGGCTGAACAGAGAATTTTTAGCCAACAATGCGGTTAATATCTTCGACACACTCGCTGTTATAGGAGGAAAGAAAGCTGCTGTCATCGAAGATGTTGCTCTCGGAATAGCACTGGCAAACAGACCTCTTCGCGAACGTATTGATATTAATTTGGTTCATTCCTTATTAGAAGAGGAGTTATACTCGAGAGATATTCGAACTGCTTTCAATATTGAAATCAGGGATAGCCACAAGTTGATTTATCATACCACCAACGTATCTTCTCTTAACACACAAGAACGACCTACACGATATACAACGGCATTATTTAAAGGAGACGTAAGCGAACCCACAGGACGGCTATCCATCTATTTTCCCGACAAAAAGGCTGTGATATTTGATAACATGAGTTATTTAGCTCTACCTACCTTAGCACTATTTGCCCTATTGGTGGGTAGTTTTGCTTATACGTTGACCATTATCTTCCGGCAGAAAAAAATATCGGAAATGAAGACGGACTTCATCAACAACATGACACACGAGTTCAAAACTCCGGTAGCAACTATCATGATAGCCAGTGAATCATTGCGGGATCCTGAGATAGCCTCGAACGAAAATAGGGTCAATAAATTGGCAAATATCATCTATGATGAAAACGTACGCCTCGGCTCACATATCGAGCGCGTTCTTAATATCGCACGCTTAGAAAAAGAAAACCTAAAAATAGAACGCGTCAATGTCCATATCAATCCTTTGCTGGAAGGTGTATTAGACAGTATGCAGCTACAGCTGCAAAAAGCAGAGGGACTGCTGCACCATAATTTTACTGCACAGCGTGATTTGGTCGTTGGAGACGAATTGCATCTTTCGAACGTATTTTTTAACTTAGTAGACAATGCTATAAAGTATAGCCCTAATCGTCCTGAAATTACAGTTACTACATTTAACAACAAAAACAATATTGTCATATCGGTAGCTGATAAGGGATTGGGGATGACTAAAGATCAACAAGAAAAGATATTTGATCAATTTTATCGGATACCCACAGGCAATGTTCATAATGTAAAAGGGTTTGGATTGGGACTGAGTTATGTAAACGATATCGTCAAGCGCTTAGATGGTACAATTCAAGTTAGAAGCGAAAAAGATAAAGGCACGGTGTTTGAAATCACTTTACCTTTGAAAAAACAGAATTGATAATTAAATAAGCTCAGCTATGCAAAAAATATTACTCGCAGAAGATGATCCTAATCTAGGCGAATTACTAAAAGACTATCTGGAATTGAAAGGCAAATATGACGTTGTGTTGTCACAGGACGGGGAGCAAGCCCTGGACCAATTTCGCAAAAATCGTTTTGATCTATGTATTCTAGACGTGATGATGCCAAAAAAGGATGGGTTTTCGCTCGGCAAGGATATTCGTAAAATGGACGACACCATCCCGATAATTTTTGCTACAGCAAAGGGTATGATGGAGGACAAAACACAAGCTTTTGAGTTAGGGGGCGATGATTATATCACCAAACCTTTTCGTGTCGAAGAGTTGCTCCTGCGCATTCAGGCCCTTCTGAAACGTGTTTCTAAAGAAAAGGAGGAGGAGCTGGCGGATAAATTCGAAATTGGGAATTATTTCTTCGATTATACCAGTCAGGTCATTACCTACAAAGGACAGCAGCAGAAGCTTTCTACGAAAGAAGCTGAACTATTACGTTTGCTCTGCTTGAAAAAGAATGATGTCTTAACGCGTGAGGAAGCGCTGATAAAAATATGGCATGATGACAATTATTTCACCGGACGTAGTATGGATGTCTTTCTGAGCAAGCTCCGAAAATATCTAAAAGAGGATTCCAGTGTGGAGATTGTCAATGTCCATGGTAAAGGGTATAAATTATTGGTTAGCTAAAAATATTGTAGAGATGCTATCGTTGTGCATCTCTACAATATTTTTTATTTAATGTCTAACAACCGTTTCGGAAAGTCTTCTATTTTATCGATCGATAGCTGTTGCATAACCTGATAAAGATGGGTTTTAAACATGTTGATTGTATGATTTCCTCCTTCATCGCCCAACGCACCTACACCGTACATAAAAGGTCTGCCCATAAAACTAAAGTCAGCACCTACCGCATGCGCACGTGCAATGTCTACACCGGATCTTATCCCACCATCCAACATGATTTTCATCTTTTCCTTATAAACGGGATTACTTGCAAGTCGGATCATCGAATTAATGGACGATTCGCCGGCATCGATTTGCCTCCCACCATGATTAGACACAATTACGCCATCGACACCCAATTGAATGGCCTCATCCATATCTTCCTCCGTCGTAATTCCCTTGAGTACCAAGGGACCTTGCCAAATATCACGTATGGCTTTTATCTTTTCAAAAGTAACCTTTCCGGTAAATGTCCGGTTCATAAATTGTCCTAATTGGCTTAGATCCAATCCTTTCTCCATATAGGGTTTTAAGGTAGCAAACGAAGGTATACCATGCTGTAAAGTCTTGATTCCCCAAGTTGGACGTAGCAACGCCTGCAAAACATTCGCTATATTCATCTTAGGTGGTATCGAAAGTCCACTCTTGATCTCCTTATAGCGCAATCCGAAAGAAGGAACATCGACCAACACGACTAATACCGGGTACTGTGCTTGCTTCAACCGTTGCAGGATATCGTCCCTCAATTTGTCTTCTGTCGGATGATAAAGCTGAAACCAGGCGGTGCCTTCAGACACTTCCGCAATACGTTCTATGCTCGATGTAGATACCGTACTAAGCGTATAAGGAATACCATGCCGAGCGGAGGCCTTGGCAAGGATTTCAGGCGCATTGGGCCACATTAGTCCCTGCAGACCAATGGGGGAAACACCGAAAGGAGCTTTATACTTTATACCAAAAAGCTCGGTCGACATATCAATGTCTCCTGTTGTTTGCAAATACCTCGGTTTGAGAAAGATTTGGTCAAAATCGTTTTCATTTCTAGATAGATTCAATTCCTCATTACATCCGCCCTCCAAGTAGTCAAAGGCGAACTTTGGCACCCTAGTTTTCGCTTTACGTCGTAAGTCAGCGACAGAGGGGTATTGGGGGTGGTAAGGGAAAACAAGCTTTTTAATCATTTGTTTATAAGATTTTTCGAAGCCAAATGTACTAAGTTTTTTTTTATTTGCATCCTGCACTATGTGTTCTATTATACATTGCAGGCCAACGTCCGATCTATTTGTGTTTCACTTTTTCTTTTCAGTAGTTTGTTGATCCTGTTAATAATGTTTTACGAAAACATCATGCCTTTAAAGCTCTTCTCGCGAATTCGACACATCTTGCAACTTCTTTAACCGCGTCAGAACCGTCGGGAATTGGGTACTCCAGTTCAATCGTTGCAGGAAACTGATATTTTGCCTTAGCCATTTGTTGTAACACTTCAGCGATGGGAGTGTCACCTTCGCCCCAGGGAAGATTAGCCCCACCATGTTGTTTGTTCTTTCGATCTTTGATATGCATGCTTACAATATGCCTATGTTTGGCCTCCATAAAAGTCTTTGGATCAAACCCTGCTGCTACATAATGTCCCATATCGAAATTGATTCCATTATATTTAGACTGCGTAATGGCTTCATCCCACATATGGAACGTTTGCTGAAGGTGCCCATGGTAGCCGACATACATTTTATACTTTGATGCTATAGAGGCAAGCCGTCGGGTCTGGGACAAATCATCTGGATACTCGACATTAACCTGATTTGCGCCCAAAGCGCGAGCCGCCCTACAGGCATAGTGTATCTCGGCATCGGTATTATTTACTCCTAATGCACTGGGCTTATACCCATATATCTTTACACCTGCATTGTGGTAAAGACGCCTAAGCTGTTCGAAGCGCCTCATAGCTACTTGTGCCCGCCAAGGAGCCAATTCTTTTGCATAGGCTTTCCAAGCTTCGCTGTCTGCTCCCGGACCCCATTTTGGTACAGTTGGAGCTGCAGGAGCACCAGCAAAGGCTTCCGCGGGATCACCCATTAATTCTACACCACTGATATTACATTCCAGACAATATTTGAGTAACTGTTCTGTATCATTTGTCAGGTGGCGGAATGAATACGTGATCATACCGACCTGCACTCCATTGAACACAGAATTTGGTTTTCTCAAATTTTTAATATAGACTGGCATGCCCAATACTGTAGCATGAGTCGACATCGCACCCAAGGCAGCTAGAGAGGATGCTTGCAAAAA
This sequence comes from Sphingobacterium sp., assembly GCA_040392285.1. GTDB lineage: Bacteria > Bacteroidota > Bacteroidia > Sphingobacteriales > Sphingobacteriaceae > Sphingobacterium. Next base: position 13,353 of record JBEBWF010000013.1, read on the forward strand.
CTTTCTCCTCGATAAATTATTCTTCATAACGACAAGTTATTGATTTTTTTCGGCTTATAGGGATTTTAAAAAGTGATCATATTGTGCCACCCACCGGTATTGTTCGTCCGGCTTGGAAAGAAACATGCGCTTCTCACCCGCCATAAACCACAGCATATACAGCGCATCTACGGGCGATGCGGATACCGGGTGATACCCATTCGGAATGAGAACAGTATCCCCATTCCGAATAAGGTAGGCTTCATCCCTTGAACGATCGTCGGTATAACTCAACTGAATACCGAAGCCAGATTGAGGCTGGATTCGAAAATGATAAATTTCTTCCATATCCACTTCTTGAGGTAAATCATCTTTGTCATGACGGTGTGGCGGGAATGCCCATTTCCCTGGAGCCAATAGCGTTTCCCCTAAAAACAAATGTTGCGAATCGATGTCCTGATCAATAACAAAATGTGCTTTACGCTTCCATTTTCCTGTACCAAGCTCGACTTCTTTCACCTCAGTTGGAGCAATCAATACAGGTGAACACTTCCGATCGGCTTCCGCCGAACAAATCGCCAATTCTACTGCTGTCACGGCTTCTATCTGGTATTCTGTTTGAATAGGTAGGTAAACGGTTGTAGGTTTACCCGAAAAAACATCTTTCCTCTTCCCTATATCCCTATAGGAGAAGTTATCGCCGGAAACATGGCAGGAGCCCGATAATATTACAAAAGCTGTCTCAAAATAGCCTGTATTACCCATGTACATTTCCCCGGCTTCCAGTTTCAACAAATCAAAAGTAGATTTTTTTAATCCTCCCTCATTCAAAGCAACAATGTGCTGCATGCCTCCTCCGCCGTTGTATTTCTTTTTCAGTTCCATTTTTTGCGCTTTATAATGATAAATCGTTCTCTCCTTTATCTATATTTTCGTTTACAAATTCGACAATGTCCACTACCTTCAAATCGGTTGTTGCAGAAATATGTTGTTTAGCCATTGCCGAAAGTACGACAATGGTGTCCGCCCCGACATCTTCTGCTTTTGTACTGATTTTTTTGCCGAGATCTTTGCCTCTGTCAAAAACTTTATCATCAAAAGTAAATGCTGCTTCGCCCGCTGATTGCATATACTCATGATGCCACTGCATCTCTATGAAGCGTACAGCTGGGAATGCATTAATCACTTCACGAGGGGCATCGTATAGCTTGTTAAATCGACCAAGAAATTCCGAGTCGGCCAAGGTCACGTCGAACGCAACTGGCTTTAGGCGGAGCTCTCCTGCATTGATTAGGCGCAATAGGTATTCGGAAACGTGAAGGACTTCTCCTTCGAACGGCGCTTCCCACGTTACGTAGTCATTTTTTAGTGCATCGTACGCCAATGGATCTGAGATGACAACAGTAGTACATCCGGTGCCTTGTATGCGTTTTACCATAGCAGTTGCTCTTTCCTTTGCTTCATTGCGATAACCTAATAAGTCTAGTTCCTTCCCACTTGTTGGTTCATCTCTAAGCATGGTGTAATCTATTCCACAGATGTCCAGTATTTGCGTAAAAGCTGTCGCAATTTCAGGATAGATATAATTGATACCCTCTCCTAGAAGATACAATACACTTGCTGGCTTTTCCTGAATAGTGGCCGTGTAAGAAAGGGTCTTATCCATACCCAAGGTGTTATCATACGTCAACAGCGCATTTCGGATATCGGCTACAGCTTTCGGAGCCAACCCCTGTTCAACGATGTCTCTTCGGGCAAACTTAATCAGTTCAGGTATATCGTAGCCTCCGATATCTTGCCCTTCACACCAACTTTTACAGGCCCCACAAAGAAAGCAGTTATAAATGGCTTCAATAGTGGATTCTTCAAACGACTTTCCTCCTTTATATACGCTGTACAGCAACATCGCACGGCCGCGTGGAGTGTCCGATTCTTTATAATTTATAAATTCTGAAGGACAAGAGTGCCTGCACATCGGGCAGTACCGACACGCTTGTATAGTATTTTGTTCTTTCGCTGTGATTTTCATCTCCTTTTCGTTTATTTTCATCGCTTTACTTTATACACCAAAACCAAGTTTCCCCGGGTTCATAATACTGTTAGGGTCAAGTGTAGTCTTTATATTCTTTAGCAGCTGGAATGCATTTCCATACAACTCCGGTGTGAGCCTGCTCAACTTCAACCCAATACCGTGATGCTCGTTCAATACACCTCCTGCGGCCATGGCAGCTCGGAGTGCATCGTTCCATATGCTATTGTGCAAATAGATGGCTTCATGCGGATCTTCGGGAGGATTCTCAATAATAAATCGTCCGTATAACATCGCTCCCCAAGGAAACCAGTGTGAGAAATGGCCAATAAACCGAGCCATAGGGTATTGCTGCTCCACGACGTCTTTCATCGCGTTATAAACATTCTGGATATTGCTATATGATGCCACCGTGTCCAACGTGCCAAAGAGTTGGGGTAAGCGGTACATATAAGGTGGAAAGAAAAATTTATAGCGATTTTCCCACCATTTTTCTCCTGGCTCCGACCCCAGGTCTTCACCTCCTTCGTCCATGGCGATAGCATAGGCATATTTCAGCTGAAGATCTACCATCTCACTATTTCCATCAAACCCGTAAACCATATAAGCCCCGGTCTTTTCTATACCCAGTACCTTCTTGATGACTTCTTTAGTTTCATTCTCACTGTACAGACGTATGACGGCAGGTTGTAGGTTCTCTGACACCAAGCGCCTTCCAACACGGAGACCTGTTTCGAGGTCTTTGAATACAAATGCCCGGAATTCTCTCTTTTCTGGCAACCGGTGTATGGTCAGGGTAACCTTAGTAACGATTCCCATCGTGCCTTCTGCACCAATGAATATCTGGTTCAGGTCAGGTCCACATGCTGTCTTTGGAACAGGTAGGGTACTGATGATATCACCTGTAGGTAACACGATTTCCATATTGACGATCATGTCTTCTATTTTCCCATATTTCGTGGACAAAACACCTGTCCCCCGATGGGCAATAAAACCACCTACCGTAGCACAACGTGCAGACCCGGGGTCATGCATCGTAGAATACCCTCTCTGCTCGAGTTCCCATTCCAAGGTTTGATGGATAATACCTGTGCCCACTTCGACTGTCATGGACTGCTCATCAATTTTATAGATAGTGTCCATCCGTTTGGTGTCTAAAATAATCCCACCGAATACAGGAAGTGCCCCCCCTTGCGAACCACTTCCACCACCCCAGGCGGTGACAGGTATCTTGTAATTATTCGCAATACGTAATACTTTGGACACCTCTTCTGCATCCGCCGGATGAACAATGAAGTCGGCCATAGGGCGTGTGATGTTGCTGCGATCCTGACGGTCGTGGCACATTTCCGGAAGCCAGAAATAATCAACAGAATATACTTCTCTATCCGAATCGCGGACAGAAACATAATCTTTCCCAACAATGTCCCGTAACTCAAACAGGAGCATATCAAACATGTAAGAAGTTTTTGCTATTTTCATCTGATTAATTTGTTTTTTATGTGATGAAGCTTTCATTTGTCTTTTATTTATTCATCGTATTGTATAGACTTTTCAGTCGTTCATGTATATCACAATAGTATCCGAACTGCTTGTTGTAGAATGCGTAGTTCGCTGGGTTGGGATCAAATTCCTGTTCCTTTTTCACACATTTTGTTACCGCATCCATAAGACCGGAAAAAACACCTATTCCCACGCCAGCTATTAGCGCCGACCCATAGGACGCATCTGTAACTGCAGGCTTCGTGATTTTCTTGCCTAAGACATCACAAATTGTCTGCGCCCATAAACTGCTTTTCGCCCCTCCACCGATCAGAATAAATTCATCAACAGCCAGGCCCATCTGGTCTACCAAATGGAAGCAGTCTTTTAGCGAGTAAGCAACTCCTTCCATGACGGCTCTGATGAAATGACCCTTTCCATGTGCCATCGTTGCACCAACGAAGCTCGCACGTAAATCCGCATCCCAATGCGGAGCGCGTTCGCCCATTAAATAAGGATGAAACATCAATCCGTCTGCCCCCACCGGCACACTTTGGGCCGCGGCTTCCATCAATTGATAAACATTCGTACCTGATACATCTGCTTTCGAGCGCTCTTCTTCACAAAAGGTATCTCTAAACCACCGCATCGATGACGCCGCAGTGTTTGTTGCCGCTGCAGAGTACCACAAGCCGGGTATAACATGGGAATAGGTCAGCGTCTTGGCACTCGGATTTGCCTGGGCAGTCATAATATTCAAATTGCCTGCTGTAGCAAGCTTTATAATACATTGTCCGGGCTTTACTGCTCCAGCACCATAATCCTCAGCAGTCACATCTGAGGTACCACAGACAACTGGTGTACCTTCTTTAAGCCCAGTAAGGTGGGATGCTTCAGCTGTGACCGTACCCACTATATCTGTTGGTTTACATACCGGCGGGAGTGCTTGTAATGGCAGTTCGATCAAGCTACATAATGTATTAGACCACTCCCCCTCCTCCATATCGAAAAGAAGTGTACCTTGCGCATCGATAAAATCTGTTTCCCATGTTCCGGTTAGTAAATAACGTATGTAGTCCTTAATGAACATGATCTTGTAGATCCTCTTAAAATTCTCTGGCTCGTTGTTCTTTATCCACAGCAATTGGGGTAACGTCCAAGTTGGAGCTACTTTTTGGTACCCTATTCTGAAAATCTCATCACCCCAGTGGGTGTCTAAAAAAACAACTTCCTTGACACTACGCTGATCCGTCCACATGATGGTAGGTCGGATAATATCCATGTTACGGTCTAAGAGCACCGCATTGTGCGTCGATGCGTCGATGCTCAACCCCATAACATGTCCCAAATTCACTCGATCCCTTACATTCGCCAGGCAAGTCAACAGTGCAGGAAACCAGTCTTGTGGGTTTTGCTCGCTATAAAACGGCCGTGGGTGATGGGTATGGTAGTCCTGAGACGTCTCTGCCACCACCTTTCCTGCTAGATCAATAACCGTAATCTTGCAACCCCCAGTACCAAAATCTACCCCTAAAAGCAAAGGATTATCCATACTAGTTTTTTCCAAAAATCTTTATATTCTTAAATTTTAATTGCTTGCATGAAATCCATGCGTCTTTTTCGACTGTTCTCCACTATGCGTGCAAGCCCATCATCAGCATACAAGCTTACGATCGTATAACCTTCAATACGTGGAACAGTGATCTCTGCGAGGTCGTCTTTTACCCGTACAGCGATGCGTTCTTCCTCGGAGCTTTCCAGACGGACAAGCTGCGCTTTATTTACCCGAAGCCCTTCGGGCAGCTTTATACGCCATTCGCTATTTGTTACCGCATTAAATCTATCCTCCGCCTCATCGATATCCCCATTGACCAAATGCAGAGACAATACTTTTCCGCTTTCATCGAGTTGCAAGCTTGACCAAACATCCCGAGGTGCATTTGTCTGAATAATGGCATCATTTCCCAATACCTTTGTGACGACAGGCTGTAATGCTTTATAAAATTTCGTATAATCTGCAAAAAGTTCAATCGGTAGTGTCGTCACTTGTTTTCCCGCGTTTAACACGGTACTTACAATAGATTCTACATTTTCGTTATGCAATTCGGTAACTGGCATGGTAATGATGTGCCCTCCTCGTTTCTTAAACTTTTCCAGTGCCTGGTGCTGTTCTTCGGTAAAGCAGCTTACACCCGGAAGAATCAACACCTTATAGCGCGAAAGACGTTCCATCGATACCGCATCACTACCTAATAATGGATGCCACCAACAGTTCATCTCATATGCGACATGCATCTCTTCCAAAGCCATAGCGAAAGAATAGAGCCATGTTTGATATTTTTCAGGGCTAAGCTCAAATGCTGTATATCTCCTCCACATATTCGTAGGTAGGGAATAAACCAATCCAACATTTGCATAGCCATCGCAACGAGTGAACAAGTACCGGTTCCGTTGCATAAACCGACTAATTTCAGCTTCTGTATCAAAAAACCACCCGCTTTGGCCGGTGGTTGTTGCCCAGGTAAACGGAGTACCGTTGTTCGCCAACGATTGGGCCGAAATAAAACGTAGGCGACTTTTGGCCGCTACCGGCGAATGGAAAAGTGCAGAGTACTGTAACCAAACCGGTCTTTTAAATTCTCCGGAAGCATAGCCAAGCTTCACGAGCAGCATGGTTTTGATCCGATCAAAGTGCGAAAACTGGGCATTAGTACCGATATTACTTTCCGTACAAACGACATCACCGATCTGGGATAATGCTACCGAAAAAGGCTTTTCGCCGTTATTGCCATATTGATTACCCATTACCGCTATGGGGTGATTTGCGCCCTGTTTTATCTTTTCGACAGCGTCCCGCCAAAGATGACTTTGTGACTCATAATGGAATAGGATAAAGGCGCGCATTATGGGATTCTTCAAGACATAGTGCTCTCCTTTAGTCTGCATCTCTGCTTTAACACTATTTACATATTCCAGCATATCAAAGGATTCAATATCCCGTATACCCGTTTGCTTTACTAAATCCAGGGTTTGGTGTTGACGGAGCCACCGACGGAATTCTTGTTTACACCATGTACAAAAGCAACCCTTCCCCCAGCCTTGAAATGAAGGCATATTGATATTGTCTTGGGTAAATATGTTGATCTCAGGGCTAATCCTTGTTACCCGGTCGATATAATACTTTCGGTATGCAGGTGCATTGTGGCACATCTGGTAGCCAGGCCATAGCAGACTCCCTTCTATTTTCTTTCCATCGATGTCCCGTGCAATGCCATTATCTTCAAAGTTTGCTAACATCGGATCATCTATGGCTACATGATTGTACTCTTGTTCCCAGTTCCCTCCGCCAACAAATAGCCCCTTGTCCGTAAAGTAGCCGTCCCAATTCAGGTATACCGCATTATGTCCCGCTACCGCATCTGGCTGTAGTGCCTCCAATAATACCGATCTATTATCTTTTAATCGGTCGACAGTTCTGGACGAATTAAAATAATTTTGTGGACTCCACCATGCATAGTCGTCGCGGAATAGTTTAAACTCATCTGCATAGTACAGACATGGGAATTTTCTAACCGACTTGGCGTAGACAACACAGCGAACTTCACGTATGTCGCCACTTGAAAAAGCAATACTACCTTTGGTCCAATCTCCGCGAATGATGTCCACTTCTTTTTGCGCTATGACCTGATCTTCCATATCCAGTACAGCCACCCATACTTGCATACTGTCTTCCTGTTTTGTTCCGAAGTAATTGCCACCCGGTACATGGATTAAGACTTCAAATGTATAAGCTGCGTGGGGATCTACAATAGTCGTCAGTCCTGCACCCCCTTCTGAACTTTCTTGTCGGATCAATACACCGCCATTTCCGCGGACGCTCCTGCTTGTCAACCAACGGATGATAGCCTGTTTCCAAGGGGTAATACCATTTTCAGCGGCGGTATATACACCTGCCATTTTACCTCCAACTGCAGCAGCCGGCATAGCAACGACGACAAGATCTCTCACCCAGTCGGCAGGAAGTTTTTTCTTTTTTTGCTCTCCTTTAGCGGTCTTTTCTTTCTCTTCGCTGTCACTGACTGTCCACGGAATGATCGTGGTACCCTGTGCTGAAAATGGAAACGCCAAGCCGGCAAGCATTCCTGCACCCCATTGTAACGACTCACGACGCGTTATTCCTTTTTTATTGTTATTCTTATTCATGTCTCTACTTTTCTCAAACGATATAAAACTGAATGTCCCACGGCTGGGAGAAATCTATCGGATCTCCGACCTCGCGTAGCATACCAGTGTTCTTATCAATACGAAACCGATGGATCTGATCCGAATCACGTGCAGATACAAACAGCCACTGCCCCATAGAATCGATGTTGAAATGTCGCGGATGCTTCCCCGTAGCACAGTGCTGTACAAGGGATAGCTCTCCCGAAAGCATATCTCTGCTAAAAACAGCTACCCCATCGGTTAGACCCTCTCCGGTAGACCGATTCGTTACATATACATATTTTTGATTTGGATGCAATCTAATCTCGGAAGCCATCTGTCTCTTAAAGCTGCCATCAATTCCATTTGGTAAGGTCGAAATTACTTGAATGGGTTCCAACATTCTTTTCCCATAATTGTAGGTATAGACCGAAATCGTATTCTGTAACTCATTGACTATGTAGGCATGTCGTCCATCCTTGCTGAAGCGCATAATACGCGGACCGGCACCTAAATGGATAGACTTTTGCACATGGCCGTCGCGAATAATTTCGCCTTGTTCTTCATCCAATCGAAACCGAACGATCTCATCCGTTCCAAGATCACTGACAAAAACCGTATGATCTATCGGTTGCATATTGATACAATGCGGACGGGATTGGACTTGTCGGATTGGATTGGAACCTTTTCCTTCAAATCGATGTATTTCGCCTGAACGTATCAACGAACCATCCTTTTCGATTTGCAAGACAGATGCTGCTGCGGTGGAAAAGCTCGTCTGAAGCAGGAAACGACTATCTTCCGATGTCGTAATAAAAGTGGGCAAACCAGCCCCAGTTTGTTGCCGGTTCAACAATTTCAAGGCTCCAGAATCTGTTTGAATAGCATAGGCATCGATACATCCTTGATTATTTGCGATTTCGCCATCAACTCCTACACTATATAGCCACCCGTTCCGCGCGTGTTGCGTCATGACACCAGCTCTTTCGAGATCAGCGACTTTCTTCAAAGCAGTTACCTCTCCGCTTATATGATTCAGCTTCGCACAATAAATGCCGCTACCGTCTGAACCTTCATGTGTGCTTATATATAAAAATGAATACTTTTCCATTTATAGAACATTTATCTTTCCCATGTATCTGTCCGGAAAGGCGATGCAGGCAGCCCTTCACTATTGTACAAATTACAGCCTTCCGGATTGCTGCCCCAGGCATATCGTACTGCCTCAGGATCCTGTATGCTGTCATTCCAAACGACAACTTGATCACCTTTAATCTTTGCCGATGCCCAGACAAACTTTTTATCCTTTCCTGCAATAGCGAATCGGGCAAGTTTGCCCTCTTTTGCAATTAACCCACTGCCAATATTCGTAAATGATAAAATCATCTTATTACCTTCCTTCTTCCAGGATTGGTACGTCGGCCCACTATATACCAAGCTTTTACCGTTATAAGCTATTCCTCCCGCGGCCAGTGCCAATCTTCGGCCGACTTCTTTCTTATTCAAAGGATGAATATCATGGGCTTCGCCAATATCGATAGCAACCGCCAATGCTGTATTCGGGATTGTTTGAGAAACTTTTAATTGCGATTCTCTTATCCATGCCCATCCACCCTCGGAAGGTTTTTTCTGGGGAGCCATATAATTCGCGAGTTGGACGATCAAAAACGGAATATCGCCCTGTTGCCAACTATTACGCCAGCCTTTAATCAAGGCAGTTAATAGTTTTGTATATTCAGTTGCTTTCCCTGCATCTGCCTCACCTTGGTACCATACAAATCCTTTAATCGTATAAGGTATTAAAGGGGCGATCATTGCATTAAACAATGTGGCTGGCTGATAATGCACTCTTATAAAGCTTTTCAGCGGTAGAGGGGATGTTGAAAATCCGATATTATATTGCCAATCGCCTTGTAAGGGAATTTCCTCGTTATTTGCTCTTAAACGGTATTTCTGCCCTTTTATAAAACCACCGTTGCCTTCTTTGTCTATAATACGCGTAGTGATGACATTTTTCCCTTCATGCAATAGAGTTGCGGGTATCCTATATGTCCTCAGTGTACCTTTATAGGTTGAACTACCGACTTTTACACCGTTGAAATACGTCGTATCTTCATCATCCAACATTCCCAACTCCAATACCCCGTCCTGCTGTGTCTGTGCTTTGGTCAACCTAATCTCTTTTCTTACCCATACCACACCATCCACACTCTCGGCGCCCTGTGTTTCCCAAAAACCTGGGACTTGCATGGTTTTCCATGTTCCTGCATCAAAGTCAGGGTTAGCCCAACTATTTCCATCGTTATAAAAACCCTTGTCATTATCTTGAATATTTTTATACCACGCGTTCTGGATAGCTTTCTCCTGTCTTAATGTTGCATTTAAATTGGTTGTATCGCGGTAATAATTATATTTCTCTATATAGTTCGGAAATTCTTTTAAACCTGCCGCACTAGTCCAGGCTGCAGCAGGTGTGCCACCCCAACTCGAATGAATAATCCCCACTGGTACTTTATATTTTTCATAGAGATTCTTAGCCATATAATATGCAACAGCACTAAACTGAAGTACATTTGTCGGGTTTGCGTGTTTCCATTTCCCGATAGCATTTTCCTGGGGTTCAAAACTGTATTGGCGTTTTACCTGAAACTCACGGATATTCGTATTAATTGATTGAGCAATATCGTCAGCCTCTTTTTTGGCAAGGCTCGACATGGCAAATGTCATATTGCTCTGACCAGAGCATAGCCACACATCTCCAAACAAAATTTCCTTTATTTTCAGGGATTGATCGTCTGTACTTATATTGATACTATATGGCCCACCCGCTTGCGTTGCTTCGAGTGTCACAAGCCACTTTTTATCCTCGCCGGGATTGACTTTGTAGATTTTATCTTTGAACGATATAGTTACCTCTTTTCCGGACAAATTCCATCCCCATATATTTACGGGCTGATCTCTTTGCAATACCATACTATCAGCGACCAAAGCCGGTAATTTTAATTGGGCAACCGCTGTAAAACTGACAAAAAATAAAACAATAAATAAAATTTCTTTACGCATCATAAAATTGTATTAATAGCCTTATTGACCGTTGTTATTAAGATGATGACTGATAATCTCCAAAACTATTTTTCGGCTATTCTCATTCATATCTTGAAAAGGAACTGTCATTGTGCGTTTACAGATTCCTTTTTGTTCAAGCACATATTTTATCGCTTGGATTGATGAAGTCACACCCGTTCCTAGGGAATACAGCCGACGACAGTCTGAAAGGATACTTTCCAAATTGGCAATCTCAAGGGAGTTTTTATTTTTTATGGCGTTATAGAAGCGAGATAGCAATTCGGGGAAGAGATTTGCACCACCTAAGACGCCACCATTAGCTCCTGCTTCCATCGACTTGACCAATAACTCTTCCGTTCCGGTCAAAATTGTCCAGTCCGGACGGCTTTTCGCTACCAGAAGCATCTCCTGAAAGTATGTCCAATCCCTAGAGCTGTCCTTAAATCCCCTAATACCCTCCTCATCTATCAAACATTGTATTGCTTCCATTCCGAAGGTTGTCTTAGTTAGTCTGGGGATATTGTATAATAGAACAGGTAAAGGTGAATGGCGGACAATGTACCGCACATATATTACCAGTTCTTCCTGGGTATATGGAAAATAAGGAGGCGGAGCCAACACCACGGCATCTGCACCTTTGTCGGCTGCTACATAACTCCATTTTATTGTTTCCTCTGGTGATGTATCCGTAATCCCTACCATGACTTTCATTCGTCCCTTCACATGTCTGCTCGTGTACGCGATGAGGTCGTTTTTGGCTTGATGGCCTAAACAGGGGCCCTCACCTGTTGTTCCCAGAATAAATAAGGAATCGACTCCGCCTTTGGTCACATAGTCAATCAGTCTTTCTAAAGCTCGCTCATCTACTTGGTGGTTTTCAGCTAATGGTGTAATCAGTGGAACAACAACACCTTCTGTAATTTTCTCCATTTTTGACAATTATTATTTGTCGTCATCGACAGTCTCAAACCTAGATTTCCAGATAAATCCTTGCTTCTTGCTCTCTTCTGGTTTTGGCCAGAAAAAACTACAGAACCAACCTATAGCAAAGCAGCTGACCAGTCCGATAATGGCATACCATAGAAAGGAAATATCCGTTGCGAACACGACAGCTAGGGTGACTAAGGTACCTAATAACCAACCTATAGTAGCGCCCTGCGAATTTGCACGTTCAGACAACATACCTAACAGAAATAATCCGAGTAAGGGACCTCCCAACAATCCGAATATCCGGACCGGAGCTTCCAAAAGCGATCCGAAGCGACCTGCGGAAAATGCAACGAGTGTTATCACGGCACCATATATGATAGTCATTATCCGGGCATATTTTAACTTCTTAGCTTCATCCAACTCTTGTTTCGAATATTGCCCGACAAGATCAACTAAGGAAACCGTGGTCATGGAATTGACACCCGAAGAAATACTTGACATGGATGCTGCCGCAATTCCAGCAATTATCAACCCGGCAAAGCCTTTTGGCATCTCATTGACAACGAAATATGGTAAAATTTGATCGGCACTCAAAAGCGCTCCCGAGGATATCGGATCAAATCCGGCACCTTGATAAAAGCAGTAGATCACTAAGCCTGTGAAATAAAAGAGGAATGCACAGGGAACCCATACAAAGGCTTTGATCCACATAGACTTGCGTGCTGTTTTTAAATCCTTGGCTGTCATATATCGTTGAATAGATGTTTGGTCTGTAGCCAACAATACGAGATTGTGTACCGATCCGCCTAAGATGACGCCCCAAACGGTGACCCGAATGGCGGGATCAAGACTAAAATCGAATGAAATACGTCCTGTTTCCAGCCCTATTGACCATACCCCATTCAAGCCTCCTTGAGTGCCTAGCACAGCGACAATCAATATTGCAATCAATCCACCCATTAAGACGATAAACTGCAGAACGTCACCCCAGATCACCGCTTTCATGCCTCCTAGAGTTGTATAAAATGTAGTAATACACCCCATAACCAATACCAATACCCACAACGGAAATCCGGTAACATGTTCCAGCGCCAGTGCCGGAGCGTATATTACGAGCGATAACCACAAAAGTGTCCTACTTAAGAAGATTATCGCAATCGTTGTACGAAGTTTCGGGGTAAACCTCGCTTCCAGATATTGATAGGCGCTGTATAACTTAACGCGATGAAAGAACGGCATGAATAATGAATTGATGATCGGTGTCGTGACGAACGACGTAAAGGCCAATAGCGAATACCCCATACCATTGGAGTAGACCTCTGCCGGAAATCCCAAAAAGCTGATCCCAGAAAAAACACTTACCATCACGGTAATGGCCACAACCATCGACCTCATGCTCTTTCCTGCAAGCAGATATTCTTTGATATCGCGTTGTCCTCTTGAAAAGTATAGCCCAATGGCTACGGTTATCAATAAATATATCGTGAAAATACCATAATCGATCCATCCCAGATGACTCGTTGCATGTGTTGCTAAATTACTTTCCATCGGTCGTGCTGCTTCTTGTGAACCATTCTTTTGCTCCTTCGGGCCTTATCGACGTCAAATCACCACGATAATGACGTAGAGGATGTGGTTTATAAGGATATTTCTCTATTCCCTCTTCGTTCAATGAAATACCTATACCTGGTTTATCCGGAATCATCATATCTCCTCCGTCAACATAGATTTCTTCGTCACTAAGTTCCGCTCTCCAAGGCACATCGTTTACCATAGTTTCTAATAGAAAGAAGTTCGGTGTCGACGCTGCAATATGGAGTGTTGCAGCATTAGTCAACGGCCCCATGGGATTGTGGGGACAGAAACCGATCCCGCTTGCTTCGGCCATATTTGCAATGGCACGCATATCTACTATTCCCACTTTGCTGGCATCAGGCTGGATAAAATCGGCATAGCCTCTTTTTATGAAATCCATCGCTTGATATTTATTGTAAAGCCGCTCTCCCGACGCTAATGGTATACGCGTTCTGCGTCGTAACTCGGGCATGGCAAGTTGGAGTTCGGGAAATAAAGGCTCTTCCAGCCACAGGATATTAAACTCATCCAGTTGTTGAGCAATACGTAGAGCACTTTCCAAATTGAAGCGGCCATGGCATTCGACCATGAGATCCACCTCTCTGCCTACAGCCTCCCGCACCGCAGCGACACATCTAACGGAACTGTCGAGTTCTTTTGTGCTGATATCTCGGTAACAACTGCCAAAGGGATCCCACTTTAATGCGGCCCAACCCTTTTCAACAGTAGTTTTCGCTTTGGAGGCGAACTCTTCCGGAGTCTTTGCTCCGACAAACCAAGCATTCGCATAACACGAAACCCGATCTCTAAACTTTCCACCTAACAGTTGCCATATCGGCTCCCCCAGTATTTTTCCTTTAATATCCCAGAGGGCCATATCTATCCCAGAGAGCGCACTGCTCAAAACAGGGCCACCCCGCCAAAAGGAATCTCTATTCAGATCGTGGAGAATCTTGTCGATATCTCGAGGATCGAGGTTCATCATTTTCCGTTCAAGGTCTTTGAACACTCCAGTTATAGCATGTTCAAACTGCCCTATGGAAGCTTCACCATACCCACAGATGCCTGCATCCGTTTCGATTTTGACAAAGGCAAAATTTGTCCTATAGGCATCACATATCCAGGTTTTTATATTTGTAATTTTCATTCAGATAAATTTGTCTTTTATAGGTATTGAAATTCATGCGGGCTTTGAGGTATCGTTTTGTCGATACAATAGCCATGTTGTTTGGCAAGTAGGTCGGCAACTCTTCTCATGATAGTACAAATCTGCCCCCGTTAACGAAAATTGTTTCGCCCGTGATAAAGTCCGAATCGATGAGAAAAAGTACTGCCTTTGTGACATCTTCCGGCTTCCCTCCTCTACCGATTGGTACCGAATTGGCATACTGTGCCATTTTCTCCTTACCCCAGCGCTTTTCCATGACTTCGGTCTCGATATAATCCGGAGCAATGATATTCGCGGTTATTCCTGAGGTCATTCCACGTTTTGCAAAAGAACGGGTCAAACCCTGCATTCCTGACTTGGCACTGCTGTATGCAATCCAATCATCTTCTGCTTTACCCGCATAGGCTTGTATTGAGGAAATATTGATAATGCGTCCATAGCCTGCTTGTTTCATGGATTCAAAGCAAGCCATCGAACACAGGTAGGCTCCCTTTAAATTGACAGCGAAAACATGATCCCACCATTGCTCATGTGATAGCGCTTGAGGTCGAGGTGGCTCTGCCCGCGCGTTGTTGATTAACACGTCAATGCGGCCGGTTTCGTCAATAACTTCAGTAATCATTTTATGGACAGCGGCATCATCCGAAACGTCCGCACATTTGGTAAAGGCCTTTCCACCAAGGCCTGTCACTTCGTCCATAACCTGAGTAGCCCTTTCCGGGTTTATATCATTGACGAATACCCAAAATCCTTCCGCTGCTAAGCACATCGCCATAGCTCGTCCTATACCCTGTCCCGCACCAGTAACCAAGACTGTCCGTCTATCCCCATTACTTCTCATCGTGTATTTGTGCTTTTTAAGGACCTTACATATACGCGTTCTTCTTTTTGAATCATAATCTTATGCGCTTGTTATTAAAAAATTAATGTATTTACAGATTGAGCTTTTAGTTCCAAGGTTCTGCTATGTAGTCCTGTTTCGAATGAAACCACCCTTTCTTCCCATAAGGTTTGTTCGGTAGAACTCACCATTTTTGCTTTTGTACTTGGCAGGTCCTCTAAGCGGATGGTTACCGGCTTATCCTTTAAATTAATCAGCTGCAAAACCATTCTATTGTCCTTATCGAACCCAGCGAGCGGGAGGATATCGGTATCAGAACTTTGAGCATCGACAACCTGCACCTGATTCCAATAGTCGGTTTGATGTCGAGTGATGTAATACACGGGGTACTTTATCAGCGTATCGCCAGACATGATTTCATAATTATTTTGCCAAGTCCAGAACATAGACACTTCCGACTTCGAATACCTAAACACCCGGTGGGAGATCTTCGCAAAACGGAAGGCGTAATCCCAATTTAAGTTATAACCCTTGGTTTTGTGTGCCACAGCGTCATGTCCTAGTTCGGTACACCATACCGGTCGACCCCACTTTTCCGCTAGATCCGCTATACGTTCAAATTCGGAATCAGGAAGGTTTTCTGACCACCAGCTGTGAAAGCTTAAAGGACCGAGGTATTTAACGATTTCCGGATCAGCAGCAATCTTGGAGGCAAAACCTACCGTAGGCTTTGTCGATGACGTATCTCCCCATAAAAAGGTTGTCTTAAGTCCTGCTTTTTCAAATCTTGGGCCAGCTAATTTGAAGAAAGCTATAGTTTCCTCTGGCGTAAATAACGTCATATAGCCGCCATTGGATTCGTTGAACGAAAAATAATCGACATCGATACCGTATTTTTTTATTTCGACCAAGAAGGCCTCGATCATATCGATTACTTCTGCATAATATTCAGTCTTTATGCGCCGTTTATTATAAGCTTCTGGATTTTCCACTAACTCATCAGGCACCCTCCATACAGATAGAGTAAAACTGACAACCCCATATCTATTTTTCATCCTGCGCATCGCTTTGACCAAAGAGATTACTGCCGGTTGTCTAAGAATTCTTTTTCCTTTATATATTTTGTAGTCCACTCCCTTAAACTGCAACGGAATGGCTACACGTACATGGCTTGGCCTAAATTCCTCTAACGTTTTTTCTCCGACTAAATCCCATGCATCTCCCTTATAGTTCGCCTGACAGTAGTTTCCTCCGATAGAGATGATTTTCTGTCTCTTGCTTTCGGGAAGAATTTTTACAACGGGATATGACAATGTGTCAATCTCATCTTTGGATACACAATCCATTTCTTTATACGTGTACGCAGAACAAGCAAGCACTACGAGTCCCAATACAAATGCAATTTTTCCCTTTCTCAAAAATCGTGTCATATAACTTGATATTATTTATTTATAACCAACGTGTTTACAGATTCGGCTTCTAGTATCATTACTATCGCTGATTTACCGGATGCGAACGTGACTACACTTTCCTTCCACAAATTACTTTCGGTCGATGTCACCATTCGGGCTGCTGTACCGTTGACGTTATCTACCTGTATCGTCACAGGTTCGGATTTCAAATTGATTAATTGCACGATCAGTTTATTATCTTCATTATAGCCCGCCAATGGAAGAATATCTTTATCTGAAGTCTCGGTATCCACCAATTGTACTCCGTTCAAGAAATCCGTTTGATGTCTGGTCAAATAATAAATCGGATATTTAGTTAATGTATCAGCTGACATGATTTCGTAGTTTTTTTGCCAGGTCCAAAACATGGATACCTCCGTATTGGAATACCGAAAAACTCGATGAGATATTTTCGCAAAGCGGAAAGCATAATCCCAGTTTAGGTTATAGCCAGGGGTTTGATGAGCGAGCGCATCATGGCCAAGTTCCGTGCACCAAACGGGACGATCATATGCTTTCGCTAAATTCGCTACTTCTTCAAAAACAGAATCCGGCATATCTTCCGACCACCAACTGTGGAAACTGAGCGGTCCCAAGTATTTCACCACACTGGGATCAACTGCTATTGCAGACGCAAATGCCACAGTAGTTTTCGTAGCAGAGGTATCTCCCCAAAGAAATATCGTCTTAAGCCCGGCATTCTCAAACCGCTCTCCGGCCATTTTAATAAAAACAATAGATTCCTCCGGAGTAAATAAGGTCATGTATCCACCGTTCGATTCATTGAAGGAAAAATAGTCAGCTTCTACACCGTATACGTTTTTAGCTTCAAGGAGGAAAGCCTCGATCATGTCGATCACTTCTCCGTACTTCTCCGGCTTAATCCGGCGCTTGTTTTGGGCTTCCGGATTTTCGACGAGTTCATTGGCCACACGCCATACCGAAACAGTGAAATTAATTACGCCATAATCGTCTTTCATGTCCCGCATAGCCTTAAGCAGCGAAATCACCCGAGGCTGTTCCAGAATTTTTTCCGCTCTGTAATTTTCATAACTGACTCCATAGAATTGTAGAGGTAGTGCTACACGGACGTAGGTTGGCTTAAACTGCCCGATAGTGTTCTTTCCGACAAGATCCCAAGCTTCTGTCGTGTAATTTGCCTGGGGATAATTTCCTCCGATAGAGATAATCTTCTGCTTCTTGCTATCCGAAAGAATTTTTACCGAAGCGTAAGTCGATGTATCTATCAACTCGTTAATTGTCTCTATCTCTTTCTTGTAGGTCTCCCCCGAACAAGCGAGCATAATGCACGTCAACACCAGCACAATTTTACCTTTTCTCAAAAACAGCTTCATAACCTTTTCATATTAAATATTATACATTTCCTTGCAGAAGCAACCTCTTCATGTTATCGCCTATTCTGGCAAGAAATTATAGCGAATAGTTCCCTTTTACCAACTTATTACAGTTCGTAATCCCACATTCTTTTTATCTGAGTCCATGTTTATCGGTTTTAACCGCGATACACTGCACACGGCAACACAGGACGGTTAGAACGCTAGTCCGACGATGTCAACCGCATGGCATTAATGCAATAAAAACCCCTTGGATGATTGTTGTTTCCCCCAGCCGTAATGGTGATGGTTATGTTGCCATTAGTATCGGACTGCACAGCCTTGGCACAGGCTGTTTCTGAGGTATTATTTGATACATCCAAAACGACTTCGGCCTTATTTAACCCGTTTACAATATACTTTGTTTCCCGATTGTCTTTTTTACTTACCCCTATTCGGGAACCAAAGAAGCAGATATCATATTTTTTATTTTTATCTAAGCCCTCCAGTCTAAGCACGGCCACCCCACCAGTAAATCCATAGAATGCTTGATGGGATACTGATTCCGGCATATTAAAATCCGTCGTTGTTTGTGCCGCGCCAAGTGTATGTCGGGCACCATTGAATTTTTCGGCATAAACCAACGAAATACTAGTAGAGTTTCCTTTCGTATCGATAAGATTTGACAAGGTCGTGAGTCTAGTATAGTTTGTCAAGTGATTCCATCTGGTCGCGGAATCATCTAATCCAAAGCTTATTAATACAGGATCAGCTAAATTTATATCTTGCGCACGTTTATCATTTCTGTCCGAATCGGTGGGATTAGGCGTTCCTTCTATAGCATAAGTCATGACATAGGTTATCACCCAAAAGATCATCAATCCTATCCTTTTTATATTATTTTTCATGAGATATAATTTTGAGTTATTCATTTTTTACTTCTTATTTTTCTGTTCCGCACATTACTCATCGGACAAGCTCAACCGCATCGCATTGATACAATAGAAGCCATTTGAAGTGGTATTACCGTCTCCTTTCGTGAGCGTAATCGTAATCTTACCCTCGGCATCTGGATAAACCGTACTGGCACAGGCGATCTGAGAGGTATTACTCAAAGGGTCCAGAGAAGTAATGACTTCGTTGGATCCGGTCACCGTATACTTCGTCTCGCGACCGCTTCCACTGGGGTAAGAGGCAAAAAAGCATAGATCGTATTTAACGTCGCTCTTCAAGCCTTCCAATCGAAATACTGCCATTCCACCGCCTGCGCTAACACCATAAAATCCTTGTTGAGAAACGACTTCGGGCATTTCAAAGCCCGGTATACTTGTTGCCGCAGGACCATTCGTAAAACGTGCTGCGGAGGATCCAAATCCTGTTGCATACACGAAACTGACTCCAGTTGTATTCCCCTCCATATCTATCATGTCCGAAATCGTACCATTCGGGTGAGGCAGCGGTTGCGTGTAATTTGTCAAATTATTCCAACCGGATGTAGTATTGTCCATGCCGAAGTTGACAAATACAGGTGCTGCTAATGCCAAGGCCCCGACTTCTACAGTTAGCGTACCTCGCAACCTCTCTCCTTTATAAATACGAAATGTATATGTAGTTGCGGGATTCAACCCTTCGACAAGTATTTGCCCATTCTCGATCTCAGAAGCGGAAAAAACTATCGTACGGGTGGCTGTACCTGAAGCTGCCACCGTAATTCGATCTGCCTCTTTACTGTTATCCCAGCCTAACGATACCGAGTTTGTTGTGACATCGTCCTCAGTGGGTGTAAAAAATATATTCTCCACCCCAGTCTGGAACGTGACAGCCGTAAACTCTGATTCCTTGATGGAGGGATTCTTACTGATCGCCTTAATGCGTGCCGAATATCTTGTAGAACTCCATAGATCACTAAGAACATAGGTATTTACTTCATTCAATTCTATTTGTTGAAGCTCGGTCTCGAATAAAAGGTTATCCTTGCTGACTTCCAATATATAAGTAGCGTTGGCAATAGGTATCCACGACAAGGTCACCTCATTTGCATTGACACTTGCAGCAAATGTAGGTGGACGAAATAAACGATCCGTAGTATTGTCGGGGTCATCAAGGTTATGTTTTTTACAGGAAAACAATCCTGCCAGCAAGAACACCCCTAATACGACAAGTATAGCTCTATATTTATTTTTCATTAGTCTCATAACTTATATTTTAAACATAATCCTCAATTTGTAATTATGGGTTAAATCATATGAACATTATGGCATCTGGTCATTTTCTAACACACCGTTACTTGCCGTGATAATGTTAATATTGATCGGATGCAAATGATTGTTCTTTGCTTCGTCGTAGCCATGTGCTACGGTATTAATGCTATTCGTAAACGCTGTCTTAGAGCCAGCAGACATCAGAGGTATCCAGTTTCCACGCGTATAGCCCGGAATTGCTGTGCTAGGCAAACGGTGGTCCGGATTAAGTATCTCAATGGTCTCCCCATCAGCTGCCGTTCTCCAGAATATATAATTCGGCACCAGCTCTTGGTATTTAAGGTCATCATTCACGATTTTAAGACTTTCCTCTTTCATTTCCTGAATTTTCGGGCCCAGTAAGTTCCATCGTACTAAATCTGTCTTACGCAACATTTCCCCGCCAAATTCCCACGCACGTTCATCTACAATTGCGTCAAAGAACCGCCCCTTATTAGCTGCCTCTGCTTCGACATATGCCTCTACCTTGCTTGGCCACAAGCTTTCTGGAAAAGCCCGCTTCCGAACCTCTTTGAGCGCAGTCTTAGCAGCATCAGTCGGGACGGGATTAAGCTGATTTTCCGTTTCAGCATACATCAACAGGATATCTGAATATCGCATGATCGGCCAGTTGACACCTGTATACTGAGCTGTCTGCAAATCTCCACCCATAGGAGGGTTTATCCAAGATTTTCGCCATTTCGTGAGTCGAAATTCCGTTCCACCGGCAGATATTAGACGCTGTACATCCACAGCCCCGGCAGCCCCATATTGATACAGTTCTACGGAAACATTTCGGCGCGTATCCTCCCTATCGAACGAATAATAGTAATAGGGCGATGTACGGACAGTCCCGTTGCCTCTTCCATACTTGGTCGAAGGCGTGGTAAATGCGAAATACATACCGATATCATAGCCTATACGTCCACTGATCAGTCGGCCAAAGGCTATTTCGAACATGACTTCTTTATTCGTAAGATCTTGAGAATACGAATGCAGCGTTCTAAAGACATTTTCGAAACTGGGGTTCAAACGATGCTCTTGACTTTCTATAATCTCTTTACATTCCAGATTGGCAATTTTGTAATAATCTTCCCAATAGCGACCCCTTCTCGTTTCATGTGTTTTGTTACGCAGTGAATATCCAGCATAGGACAGCGCCATTCTAGCCCGCAACCCTTTCAAGAAACCCTTGTTTACCCTTTCAGCTGTACCGGTTTCGCTTATCCAAGGGAGGTACTCCTCCGCATCTTTCAGATCCTGAATGAGGTACTCAAATATTTCATCTCTTTCATTTTTAGGGAGATAGTAGTCATCATCAGCCTGTGTTGAGGTCACTTTAAATGGTACGTCACCGAAGATTTTCATTAACTCAAAATAGCATAAAGCCCTTAATGTAACAGCTTCTCCATATACCCTACGAGCATGTTTAGCATATTCTCCTTCCCAGACCGGACTCTTAGGTAAATTGTCTATACAGATATTTGCCCTTTCAATCGAAGAATAGAGTAGATTCCACCAGGTGTTGAGGTTTGAAATCCCCGGATTTGCATCGTAATGAGCAATATTGAAGGTCCCGCCGTTGTTGGCTGCTACAACAAATTCGAGATCGGTATCACAGTTGTACCAAAGAAAAAAGGAACCGAATAAGTTGACAGAGGCTAGGTTATCATAAGCACCGTTAACGACTTTCTCTGCAAAATCTACATTCGAAAAAGAGTTTTCTTCCGTAAATACAGAATTGGATTCGGTCTTCAAATAATCTTTACACGAGATAAAAGTCCCAAAGACCAGGAAATAAAACCCAAGTATTATATTTCTTTTCATTATCGTTTTGATTTAAAATCCAATATTTATGCCCATATTATATGTACGACTTCTGGGATAAGCCCCCCAATCCACACCCGGCGTTAATGGTGTACGTCGTGCCACATCTACCTCGGGATCAAACCCAGAATAGTTGGTCCATGTCCACAAATTGTAGCCGGAGGCGTATATCCGTAGCTGACTTAATTTCAGTTTATTCAATACAGTTGACGGGAACGAATATCCTATAGTGAGGGTATTCAGACGCAAGAATGATCCATCTTCGACGGCCCAAGAATGAAGTTGCAAAGAACTCATTCCGGGAAACCATAATTTGGCGTTTTTATTCATTTCGGCTAGCTCTGCAGGATCGCTAACCAACGCGCCGGTCTCTTGACTGTAATACGTAAACCGATTCTCAGACTCCATTGTGCCCAATAGGTTCCTGTATCTATAGCCAAACGGTTGGCTAGTAAAAAACATTTTGTTGGCATTATAAATATCATTTCCATACACCCAATTAAAAAATGCAGAAAGATCAACACCCTTGTATTGAGCTGTTAGATTAAAACCACCTGTATGCTTCGGGTTAGCATTCCCAATAACTACCCTGTCATCCGGATCGATAATCAGGTCATCATTCTGATTTCTAAATTTCAATGCTCCAGGCCAGAAAAGTGATTGGTTCACGCCCAAAAGATCCTGATTGGACACCACGCCATCTTTCAATGTGTAGATTTGGCGAAAATTTGTGGCAGAGGGGTTGTAATCAAAATCGTCAAATGAATACATGCCATCGGTTTCATAGCCATACATTTCGCCAATTTGGCCTCCTTCCTTGATCATATAATCCCCAGCGACGGTTCCTGTTCCTACCCAACCATACCACATACTGATTTGCTCCCATGACTTTGTTTCACCCAATTTGTCAATCCTGTTTCTGTTGAACGCTATGTTAAATGAAGCTGATAAGGTAAAATCCTTTTTATTAACAATTTTGCTATTCACGGTTAATTCAACCCCTCTGTTCGAAGTTTGGCCGATATTCTGCCATTGGGTAACATAGCCCGTACTGGAAGGAATTGTAGCCGAAATCAACAGATCTCGGGTGAGGTTTTTATAGACTTCTACCGAACCAGAAATCCGTTGATTTATGAAGCCAAAGTCTAGCCCAATATTTCTAGTTTCCGTAGTTTCCCACCGAAGTTTGGGATTAGAAAGTACACCATCTGGAGCTAAAAAAGGCGTGCGGGTGCTTTCATCGCCCGACATAAATATATTTCCGGTGGCGACAGAGAATGTCTTTCGCCAGGCATTGTCCGTGATCCTGTTATTACCTGACTGACCATAGCTCATCCTTAATTTAAGGTCACTCAACCATTCCTCAGTAGGCAACATAAACTGCTCTTCATTGATACGCCACGCCAATGCAACCGATGGAAAATATCCCCATTGGTTGCCTTCTGCAAATTTGCTTGATCCATCGGCTCTGAATGTTGCTGAAACAAGATATCTTCCGAGATAATCATAATTTAACCGTCCAAAAAATGAGACCAATCTGTTGGCAGGATCATCCGAAGTCAATGTGGGATCAGGTGTACCTAACTGCATCATGCTTAAAGCAGACACCGGATCAATATATTGTGGAAAATATCGCGACACATCTGTAATTGATTCGGCCTTTTCAGATACCATCTCTTGCCCTAGTGTTCCCGTTAAATTTCCGCCGCTATGAATATTTCGCTTAGTATAGGTCAACACATTTGCTAATCTATAACGCTTTGAGTTGATTTTACCTATCCGAGCAAAAGGAAGTCCTCCATACTCGTTCACATTGGTTGTATTTAGCCCATAAAAATTCTGACGGGTGGTCTCCCTAAAGATAGTACCGTACTCGAATCGATACCGCAAAGCTTTGCTCAACTGTATATTTGCCGCCCCATTGAAGTTAAAGGTCAATCCCCTAGAACGTCTGTAATCATCCTCCGTTTGTTTGAGAGGATCACGGTTATATAAGGTGGATGCTTCGAAATCTCCTGGATCTGCAAGATCCGGGTCGATATACTCTGACAAACCATGGATAGGTCGATATTGCACGATATGACCCAGACGGTTATTCGCCGACGTTCCCGCACCTTTAATCCCATTCTCAGAAAGCATCGCATTGAGATCGACGGATAGCCAGTCATTGACTTTGTTCGAGGTCCGGACATTTAGATTCGTACGAGAGGAACCTGATCCCATCATAATTTCTTTATCGTCGTTACGCGTAAGACTGATATTATAGCGACTTCCTCTTTGTCCTCCCGAAAAGGCCAAATTATGAAAGCCACTCGTACCCATTCTGCCAAACAACCTATCCTGCCAATCGATCGGAGTCATCTGTTTATAGAGATCTATATCTTGAAAAGAACCGTAATACTGTGCAAATGTAGAGGTGGATGGCGCAATCTGATCAAGTTCATATTGCCAGAATACATATTCATATGGATCAAGCACGTCCAATGTTTTTGTGATGTTCTTGACTCCAAAATAGTTATTGTAAGCCACTTTCCCCCTTCCTTCCGTACCCACCTTTGTTGTAATCAAAATAACACCATTAGCCCCTCTAGCCCCGTAGATAGCCGTAGATGAAGCGTCTTTTAATATATCAATGGATGCAATATCTGTAGGAGAGACGTCATTGATATCATCTACCGGAAAACCATCCAAAATATAAAGAGGCGAATTATCCTGGGTAAGGGATCCTCCCCCACGTACACGAATTTTGAAATCGGCATCTGGCGACCCTTCAGACTTAGTGACTTGCACACCTGCTAGACGTCCGGTAATAGCTTCTGCAGCTGATGTAACCGGAATATCCTTCAAATCAGATCCGCTAATGGAAGCTATGGATCCCGTAAGGTCTCTCCTATGAACCGTACCGTAACCCACGGCTACAATTTGATCTAGCTCAACGACGATTGGCTCTAACGAAACGTTGATGTTGGTTTGACTTCCAATAGCTCGTTCTGTTGTTTTATACCCTACATTGGTGAAAACAAGGGTATCTGCTCCATCGGGCAATGCTAAACGATAATTTCCCTGCGAGTCTGATATGACCTTTCTAGATGTTCCTTTTGCAGTGATCGTAACGCCTTGCAATACCATACCTTCTCCGTCCGTAATCTGCCCAGTGACTGCCCGCTGTTGGACCACCTTGACATTTTCACGGGATATATCTTGCCTTTTTTCAGGTGACGGTGTTATCACAATGGCATCTTCTGTAATGTGGTAAGTTAATAATAACGGATAGAGCAATATATTCAAAACACTTTTCAAAGGTACATCGCTTACTTTAATTGACACCAGTTTAGAAGACTGAACAAAGCGATCGTTATAAATGACGACATAATCTGTCTGTTTTTCAATCGCCTTAAAGACCTTGCTTAACGCTTCTTTTTCCAAACTTAAGGAAACATTTTGTGCTCTTGTTGAGGCACTTACATGCATGCATGCAACTATTAACAAAAATGAAATCAACTTCATAATGCGAAGTAATTGATGAGCACGACTAAAAATCGGTATATTTTCCTTCCATGATGAGGAAAAACAATAGTTTTTCATTAATTTTAAGTGTTTATAAGTTTTGTAGTTGGTTTTCAACTCTTGGTTTTAAACAGACTTTCAGAACAATAGGGAGGTGTTGGTCGCACTTCCCTTTTTCTGTCTGTTATTATTTATATATCTACATCCATAGCTGTATCATGTTAGTTTATATTTTGATTAGTTATTTATCCCCAATTTAATTTATAATAAGCTTATTATCCTCCAGTTTTACGTTAAGGGTCGATATCTGAAGAATCTCCAACAGACCCATTAGTGTAGTATTGCGCTTGACTTTACCACTAAATGTATCATCCGGAATCTTACCCTTGTATACAATTTCTACATCGTACCATCTCGCCACCTCCTTCATTAGCTCAACTGTTGGCGTATTATTAAAATAGAAATATCCGTCTTTCCAAGCAATTAGGCTTTCCGTATCCACAGTCTTTACGCCCACCGCTAAAGATCCATCGAAAAGAATACCCTGTTGACCCGGTTTTAATATAACACCGGAAGAACGGTCCCCTCCCTGAGGTACTAACCGTACAGATCCCTCGACCAAAGTCGTCTTCAATTCTGGTTGATCACCATATACAGAGACATTAAACTTTGTTCCTAACACTTCTACCCGTTGGCCTCTACTTACCACTACAAAAGGCCATAATTGCTTTTCAGTACTTTTATTTTTAGTTTCATTTATTTCTACCTTAGCCACGTCGAAATATGCCTCGCCATCAAGCTCCACCACCCGTTCTTCCTTACTGAATCGACTCGGATACTTTAAATTGGATTCCGCATTAAGCCAAACTTTCGTCCCGTCGGAGAGCGTAATAGAGTATACCCCTCCCTTGGGTGTAGCGAGTATAAACTGATCTATAGCGTCTGTAGCCAAATTAACAACTTCGGTAACGCCGTCTTGATACTCAATCCCTTTTTCATTGACTATAATACCCGTTTGTTCTTTACTTAAGCTGATTGATTTCCCATCTGCAAAGGTAAGTGTCGCACGATTGCCACCAGGTTGAATGTCATGATGTTCAAACTCCACAGTAGCAATAGAAGTCTGCGGCTGTCTTTCGATTGAAAACCACAGGATGGTAATAGCCGCAACCAAAACTGCTGCAACATAGGACAGTTTTCGGAGAAGCCTACGCCTCAAAGTAAATTGTCGTCCTTCAAATGGATATCGTTGCTTAAAAACAGTGAGCGCCCGTGAGCTATCTACAGCAAGATAGAACGTCTCAAATTCTTCGACCCTACTTGAAGCTGTTATCTCCTCAAATAGCGCCTTATTGTCGGGATGTTCATTTAGCCAATACTCCATCACCTCTCCTTCTATAGCCGTCAACGTGCCATTTACGAACTTCTCAATGAGCTCCGCAATATAAAATGCTTGATGTATACGTTTATTGTCCATTTGATTAGCTATACCCTGTTGGTTTATTATTCCCCTCTTCTATCTACTTATATTAAAAACAGGTGTATTATCGATTTTGTCCAAAAAAAAAATCACCTTTTTTATAACACGTTCTTTGACAGCTATTTTTGCAAAAAATATGCAGCAAGTATAAACAACAAATCCAAATCCTTATTTTTCAGCTGTTGTTTCAATAATGTAAGCCCTCTTGCTTTTTGACTGTTTACAGTACTTACTGATATTCCAAGTTCATCCGCAATTTCAGCGGGTTTCTTTCCTTCCTCAAACAGCAATTGAATAATTTTTTTACATTGTTCGGGTAACATATGAATGGCCCTAGATAGTGAAGCGTACACCTCTGTTCGAATAATCTCCTGGACAACAGGCTGTTCAGCTATCTCATTCTCAGCAGCGTAAGCATCTTGGTGTCTGTATCGATTTTGAAATTTGCTTATTTCATTATACGATGCGTTTTTCGTTGAAATATATAAAAAGGCTTTCAAAGCTTGCGTATTCTTAAAACTTCTTCTTCTTTCCCAAACCTTATAAAATACATCCTGAACTACTTCCTCAGCCAAGGTATCGTCCGGCACAAAACGTTGAGCAAACGTAACCATCAACGGATAATATTGATGAAAGAAGTAATCAAATGCAAGTTCTTCTCCACGGTTCAAACGTTGCAGCAAAATATCATCCATATAACGAAGGCTTACATCCATGAAGAATGATTAAAGTTACGGTTTTTAGAATAAATGATGTATGCAAAAGCAAACTATTGGAAGACACCATACCTGATGCCCACCTGTCATTACACTCCATAGAGATGTTTTCTTCTGGAAGAACATAATTCCGTAAAATGCCACAATTGCATTAATAGGATTTTTATAAAGTAAATAAAGGCTTTCGCTGCCTCTTAAAAAAGAAAACTTGTTTTGTCTCATTTAGTGTCTACGATAAGTGTAATTATTCAAACTGCTTTTTCAATACCAGTATCGTAAAGAAAACGCTTCTTAATTTTTCAGTCATTACATTCATCAAAAAGAGCTTCTAATCATCGTATTTTTGGTTTAGTTGAAAACTTAAAAGAATGACCGTTCTTCCCAAAATGGTTCATCACCAATTGCAGTCCACGTCGAGTTGAAAGCGATATTATAGATTATAGTCCCCAGTTTTATTTTGGTTCGCGTTTATATAGAAACAGACATGCTACATATTTTGTCCAAAAAGAATTTCAAAATTTTCAATTGCATGCTTTGCTCCCCTTTTTATTATTTATTTTTTACTTCTAACTTTTATAACTATCTTTGCATCGCTTATAGAGAAAGGCAGAGGGAATGGACCCGAAGAAGCCTTAGCAACCTGTCACTAGGACAAGGTGCTAAATTCTACTCCGTAAGGGGAAAGATAAGCCGAAGTTTCTAATCCGAGAACCTTCTCTACAGCACCAAGATTGTTTAAGAATAAAAATTAAATAGGGCTAAAAGTATGTTAATTACCAACAACTTAGGTTACCCAAGAGTGGGACCGTTCCGCGAGTTAAAGAAAGCTAATGAAGCTTACTGGGCTAAGAAGATTTCGACGGAAGAATTATTACAAGCGGCAAAAGTTATCCGCGAAAATAACTGGAAATTGCAAAAAGAGCATGGAATCAATTTAATTCCTTCCAATGATTTTTCCTTCTACGATCAAGTATTAGACTTATCGTTGACTGTCGGAGCTATTCCCGCTCGTTACAGTTCATTGTTGGATAAAATCGACCGTGGATACAACTTGGATTTGTATTTTGCTATGGCACGTGGCTTCCAAGAGGGTGGTGTAGACGTGACTGCAATGGAAATGACGAAGTGGTTTGATACAAACTATCACTATATCGTGCCGGAATTTGTAAAAAACCAAGAATTCAAATTAACCTCTGAAAAGTTTCTAAACGAATATAACGAGGCAAAAGCATCGGGCATCGAAACTAAACCTGTATTAATCGGCCCGATCACCTACCTGCTTTTAGGTAAAGAAAAAGAAGACGGATTTAACCGTATCGACTTAATCGACAAGTTAGTTCCAGTATACGAAGAGATCTTAACAAAATTAGCCCAAGCAGGAGCGCAATATGTACAGATCGACGAACCCTTCTTGGCATTGGATATCGATGAGGCTACCCGTGCACTGTACGGCAAAGTATTCGAAAAACTAGCAGCAGCTGGTAAGGGTATTAAATTGATCGTCGCTACGTATTTCGAAGCACTAGGAGACAACGAAGACACTGCAATTAACCTACCGGTACATGCCCTTCATTTGGATTTAGTACGTGGTGAAAATCAGTTGGATACTGTTTTGGCGAAAGTTCCTGCTTCCTTGACCCTTTCCTTAGGTGTAGTGGAAGGACGTAACATCTGGAAGAATGATTATGAAAACTCACTGACCAAAATCAAACAAGCTGTTGATAAATTGGGCAAAGACCGTGTATGGGTTGCTCCTTCTTCCTCTTTATTGCATGTGCCTTTCGATTTGGACAATGAGAAGAATGAAGAATCTCTTCCTGCAGAGGTGAAAAACTGGCTGGCATTTGCGAAGCAAAAATTAGCAGAGGTAAGAGATTTAGCAATCCTGGCTGATGGCGAGGTGGATGAAGAAACAGCAAAACGTTTTGAAGACAATAAAGCTGCAGCAGAAAGCCGTCGTACTTCTCCGTTGATTCACAAACCAGAAGTCAAAGAACGTGTCAGTAATATCACAGACGATGACGCCAAACGTACGTCGCCTTTTGTTGCTCGTAAAAATGCGCAACAAGCTAAATTCAATCTACCTGCATTTGCAACAACCACGATCGGTTCTTTCCCACAAACGAAAGATGTACGTAAGTGGAGGGCTGATCTGAAGAAAGGAGCTATTACACAGGAAGAATACGACAAAGCAATCGCAGAAGAAACAGAAAGCACAATCCGTCTGCAGGAGCAACTAGATATCGATGTATTGGTACACGGTGAGTTCGAACGTAACGACATGGTGGAATACTTTGGAGAGCAATTGGCTGGATACGCTTTTACACAAAACGGATGGGTACAATCCTATGGTTCACGTTGTGTAAAACCTCCTGTAATCTATGGTGACGTCTATCGTCCAGCAGATATGACCGTACGTTGGTCAGCCTACGCGCAGTCATTGACTAACCGTCCGGTAAAAGGTATGTTGACAGGACCTGTAACAATCCTTCAGTGGTCTTTCGTTCGTAACGATCAGCCTCGTTCAACAACAACTTACCAGATTGCCTTGGCCATCTTGGACGAAGTACAAGCGTTGGAAAAAGCAGGTATCAAAATTATCCAAATCGATGAGCCGGCGATCCGTGAAGGTCTTCCATTGCGAAAAGCCGATCAAAAAGATTATTTGAACTGGGCCGTACGTGCATTCCGTGTTTCTTCATCGAACGTAGACGACGATACGCAAATCCATACCCACATGTGTTACTCCGAGTTCAACGATATCATTGAAGATATTGCGGCAATGGATGCCGACGTCATTACGATCGAGACTTCTCGTTCACAGATGGAATTGTTGGATGCATTTGCAGGTGAGTTCAAATATCCAAA
The DNA here is from genome assembly GCA_040392285.1 of Sphingobacterium sp. Lineage (GTDB taxonomy): Bacteria > Bacteroidota > Bacteroidia > Sphingobacteriales > Sphingobacteriaceae > Sphingobacterium. Next base: position 44,049 of record JBEBWF010000013.1, read on the forward strand.
CGATATCGGACCTGGCGTATATGATATCCACTCGCCACGTGTGCCTAGCACCGAAGAGATGGTCGAATTATTACGCAAAGCGAAAGCTGTAGTTCCTGCGGAGCAACTATGGGTAAATCCTGACTGTGGTTTGAAAACCCGTGCTTGGCCAGAAACCAAAGCTGCTTTGGAATCCATGGTTGAGGCTGCTAAAATCTTAAGAGCTGAATAAGTAGCGAAATTAGTAATATTAAATAAATAAAGCCCGAGGTCTAATAGCTTCGGGCTTATTTATTATTGGGGAAATATAGTCTTTACTTTCTATTTGCTATGTTTCTCCTATTCACCAAATAATAGACCGGCAGCCCCATGAGTATCAAAATAAACCCCGGCCAAGTATAATGTGGTTTATAGATAATCAATAACACGCAAAATAGTGTACCGATCAACAGGTACAATATAGGAGGAATGGGGTATAAGAATGTCTTATAAGGTCTCTCTAATTTCGGCTGTTTCCAACGCTGGTATACCATTCCAAAAACGGTTACCATATAGAAGATAACGATGACAAAAGAAACCATATCCAAAAGATTGCCATACTGTCCACTTAAACATAATAAGGATGCCCAAATACCTTGTAACCAAAGTGAGCGGCCAGGAACATTATACTTGTTATTTGGAATAGCCTGTTTTAAGAAAAGACCATCTTTAGCCATCGTCTGAAAAACACGAGCTCCAGATAATACAATACCGTTGACACAACCAAATGTAGATGCCATGACTAATAGCGCCATCGTCAGCGTACCTGTCTGCCCCAATAATTTTTCAGCTGCTGCCACGGCAACCCGATCATTAGCCGCAAAAGCCATCTCATCCCGACTTAAAGCCGCCAAGTAAATGTAATTACACATCAGATACAACAACATAACTAGGGACGTTCCCAAAACCATGGCACGCACCATATCGCGTTTCGGATTCTTCATTTCTCCAGAAATGAAAGTAACATTTTCCCAAGCTACGCTACTGAATATCGCCCCCACCATTGCAGCTGCAAGACCTCCTGCCAGAATACCTCCTGATATTGGCGTCCAACCACCCTGACCTAAGTTTTGAAAGGCCGTCCATCCCCCATCCATATTCTCCCAAAAGAAATTATGCTTTATCAGAAATGCCCCACCTAAAATCAAAACGACTAATGCCAATATCTTAGAAACTGTAAAAAACGATTGTACAAGCTTACCTATTTTTACTCCTTTGGTATTGATAAATGTGAGTAAAACAATTACACCGATCGCCACGATCTGTATCCACGTAATCATAAAAGAGCCATTTTGATACAAAGGAGCGGCATCATTCAAGCCAGGAAATACATAAGCAGCAAACTTACCAAACGCCACCGCTACCGCAGCAATGGTTCCTGTTTGTATGACCGTAAACAGGCTCCAACCATAAAGAAAACCCGTTCTTTTGCCAAATATCTCGGTAAGATAAGCATATTGCCCTCCTGCTTTAGGATACATTCCCGAGAGCTCACCATAACAAATCGCAGCAGCCACCGTCGCTAAAGCTGTGATTATCCATACTGCCAATAGCCAATAGCCGGACCCTAACTGGCGCATCATATCGGAAGAAACAATAAAAATACCACTACCGATCATGGACCCCATCACGATCATCGTCGCATCCCATAAATTAAGTTGTTTTCTCATAAGGTTCAGGTTCTAATACCATAAACCTACATAAATAATATGAAAATCCAATTAGACAAATTTGTCTTTTTTCAACAAAGCATGTTTATGTATAAAATTTGCAAATATTTAATCTAAAACTAAAAAACAACTCCTATATTCATGGTGTTATACCAATATATGAGGACCTTACTGTTCATAGCGCCTATATTCATCTTCGTAAAAATGGTTTATGGCCAGCAAGGCTACCCAGTTCCTACACATACGAAAAACCTATTATTTTATATCCAACACGACCGAGGGCAGAACACCTACATTTATAAGGCAAACCTGAATAAGACCAGATCTTTTGTAGAAAACAATCCAGTCGTGGTATATCGACAACTATTCGATGAAAATGGAGAAGTAAAACCACTGACGAAAATTCAAAAGCTATTTGCGTATGGGATAAAGCATACCCTATTGGCTCCTGCCAACTACCAATCACATATCGTCTCCCTACCAGACCAAAAAATAAAAATCTCCTTGGATAGCAACAATAGGCCTATTGCTGAAACTTGTGTGAACGACACAAAAATGATCTTAGAAAGGATCTTTATTAAACAAACCGATGGCACCAGTGGGTTAGGCACAAAGTTGGACTACATTATATTCTATGGAAAAGATAAGAATGGATCACCTATTAAGGAAACTCTTCATTTATAATCTATGAAGGGCAGATGCCCTTCATTCGTTATTTCTGTTGTCCACAAAGGTGATGGGCTTACGACTTACCGGAATAAAAACAGCTTTTTGCAACTCTTCCAAAGCGCACCACTCTATTCGGGGCGCTACACGTAACCTCGCCCTAAAGTGATCTTTAAGACCATTCAAAAATTCCTCCGTTGTTATCGTCGAGGCCACACGAATCAAAATCTCATCCGTTCCTATTTCATTGTGTGAGATCTCGATCTGATGCAACAGAATTTCAGGAAAACCGGCTAGCAGGTCATGCATGGCAGGTGGATAAAGCGTCGTACCCTTATACTTGACCATTTGCTGCTTTCTACCCTCTACGGGGCCCAAGCGGTAAGTGTGACGACCACATGTACAGGACTGGACGTGCTTTCTTACAATATCGCCTGTTTTAAAACGAACCAAAGGAAAACCCTGAACACCCAACGTTGTTATCACTAGTTCACCACTTTCTCCAGCCGGGACAGACTGTTCCTTATCGTCCAGAATCTCCGTAATAATAAGATCCGGTTGCACATGTCCCCCTTGAAATGCAGCACATTCGGTAAAAGCTGCTCCCATCTCTGTGGAAGCATAAGTCGAATACAGTAGAATATTCCATTTATCCAAAATTCGACTCGTCAATAGCGTGTTGTTAAGATCTTTGTCACGCAACGCCTCACCTATGCAAATCACTCCCTCTACACTGGAACTTTTATAATCAATCCCCTGTCGTTCTGCATATTCAATAAGCTTGAGTAAAAATGAAGGTACAGCAATCAAGTATTTAGGATTATATTTCAATATCGAATCCCATTGCATTTCCGGAATACCTGAACCTACACGGATGACACCTGCCCCTAGTTTACGCAAGCCCAGAAAATAAGCTAGACCGGCCATAAAACGACGGTCCATGGTCGTCATCAATTGAACCACATCTCCTTTTTGCACACCCGCGATAAGAAAGGAATGCATTTCATTCGTCGCCAGACGTTCCAAATCTTGATCGGTCAATCCAAAAGTCACCGGGCTACCTAAGGTTCCCGAAGTGGTACAATAGTCAACGATGTCTTCAGATGGAACACATAAAAAATCATCATTATACAACTGCAGATCATTTTTGCTCGTCGTAGGTATTTTACATAAATCTTCTAAAGTTTGAATCTGTGCTATATCGATGTCATATTTAGCAAAAAGACGCTGGTAAAAAGGAGACCGATGCGCCACGTAGGCTAATTGCCGACGTAACAAGCTTTCCTGATATTGTTTGATATCCTCTTGCGAGGCCAGTGTTATCTCTTCCATTCGTTTTTGTCTTACACGTCACTTTTCGCCCGTGTTTGTTCATTTATTTTTTGGATCAAATAAGATCTTCCCAATATTTCGCCACAGGTCGACACGGCCCCTATAGCAACCCCTAATATACCATGCATATTCACACCTTGACCTGTCAGATAGAGATTGGGTATTTTGGTTTTTGGGGATAGCATCGTCCGCAGGGGATCAGTAACATTTTTCAATGGCCCGTAGAGACATCCCGCTCTGGACCCTATATAGTCACGGTAAGATAGCGGTGTAGACGCATAGCTTGATAGCACCACTTTGGACAAGCCCGGAATAACCATCTCCGACCGGGAAAGCATCGCGTGTAGCTTCTCTTCTTTGAATAGGTTATATAACTTCCCCCGATCGGCCTTTTTTACCACGGTATTATGCGTATTCTCCCAGTGTTCAACTTCTTCAAACTTCATATAAGTCAACCCCGTTACCGTATCCGCAAAACCTGGGTTAGCCTTGTCTTCCGTCATCGACCACATAATGGTACGTGGCCAATTATGTAACTGATAATCCGAAGCGGTCCGAACAGCATCCAAGTTGTCATGGTAAAAAACATTAGGCGCATGGAAGACGACTTCTCTAGGTTTCAATACAAAATGTCCGCTAAATGACGATACCGTCTGCGGTTGATCGATGATCCTGTTGTAATAGACCGAACGAAAATATGTCTTACCTACCTGCTGCAAGGTTATGGCTGGATCGATATTTGAAACAAATAGCTTTGCCGAAAAACGCTTCCCTTCTGCTGTCAGAACGGCCTTCACCTCACCCTCTTCAAGTTCATACTTAACCACCTCTTGATGCCTATACGCTGTTCCCCCTAGCTTACGAAGCTCCCGGACTAACAACTTACTGATCTGGCTAGCCCCATTTACGCAACGATAAGCACTTACGAGATAAGAATTGACCGATAAAGCATGTACATAAAATGGAGTTTGCTTTCCCTCTGCGGCGTATAAAAATCCATTTCCCATAAGAACCGCCTTCAATAGTTCGTTGGTTGTCAAACTGTCCATGTATTTTTGAAGGCTAAGCTGCATAATAACTCCTGGGTAACGATCTTGATCCGAAAGGTTATATAATGGAAAGGATTCACAGACCTTCTGCAGATCAGTAATATATCTTTTGAGCGAATCAACTTCGTTCGGAAAGAAGTACGAAAGCTCCTGAACAAAAGTCGCATACCCTTGTGCTATAGGATACCTAGTCGGGTCATCAGCAAAACAGATCTCATCTACAACGGTAGGCATTTTCTCCAACTTGAGCCCTTCCATGATTCCTACATAAGCGAAATAGCGATAAAGATTTTGTCCTTGATCCAAGCCCCCCAAATAATGAACACCGGTGTCGAAAACTTTTTTATCTCTCGAAAACGTCTGAAGATTTCCTCCAAACTGATTATTCTTTTCCAGCACACATACACTTAGGCCCTCTTTAGCAAGGATAACAGCTGTCATCAAACCACCCAAGCCGCTCCCCACGACCACCACATCATACATTCGTCTTTCTGTCATTTCGGATATAGCAATTTATACTCAAATCCCATCTCTGTCGGATATAGTTTTGATTTATTAGAAAATCAAAATTATTCATCGCATTAATGTTAATGATTTTATCAAACTTATCCAAGTTCAGCCTATTTAATTCATCACCATCCATCGTTTTGGATACAAGCAGAACCTCCCCATCCACCCCAGTCGTAACAAATCTAATGTGGCGTAATTTTGTCCAATAAATACTCCCAGCGACCTGACACTTTTCGTCATCTGTTATCACACCGCAGACCTTTCTTTTTCCCTGTTGCAGCGACAGTAAATAATCCAACTCACCGAAACTATCACTCACATGCACCAATCGTAAGGAATCGCTACCCAGTAGCGTATTCAGTTTCCAAAAAATCACTTTCCATTGATGCAAATTTTGCTGCACCGCCCGTACGATTTCATCATCTTTATACCGATAGGCCAAATTGATCTTTCTAATAAAGTAATCGTGATCTTCCAATTGCAAGCGCAAATTTCCCAACTCCTGCTTAAAAGAATGGCCAATATTTTTTGCCCTACTCGAATAGTCTTGGCCGAAGGCTATATCTTTGTTAGCTATCCGTTCGCCTATAATAGTCGTTAAACTCCCCGGAAAAATCACGATATCCCCTTTCGGAAGTACATCCCCATTGCCGTGGATATACACCGGCACAATATCTAAGGCTAACTTTTCCGCCAAGTAAAAAGCACCCTTATGGAATCTTCCTACTGTATTATCATACGAACGTGTACCTTCGGGGAAAACCACGATAGAATAACCTTGCTCTACTTTTGCGCGAAGAATATCAATGCTTCCGTCTATCCCCTCACTTACCGGATAAAAGCCCAAAGCCCGCACCGCACGTCCAAATATGGGCGACTTCCATACCCAATTGTTTACCAAGAAGATCATTTTAGGGATCAACATACCCATCGTAAGGGTATCCAGAAACGAACTGTGATTACCAATTACTACGGCTGGTTTTTCAAAAGTTTCCCCTGTTGGATTCTCTATTGCATTCTTCACTAATGGATAGCCATACAGAACAGACTTCATAAACTTTGAAATCATATATCGAAAGACCCGATCCTTTTGCTCCTTCCGAAAAGGTAACCAAGGGAGCATAAATCGCCCTAAAAAGGAAAGCAGAATGCAACCTATCCCATAATAAGCAAAAAAAACCAACGACCAAAGTAACATACCAACGGTAAAAGGAGATTTACCCCGCTTAGCTCGATCGGCAATAAAGAAGCTGAAAATTAAAGGGTAGAAAACGAAAGTAATAATTACCGCAGCGAATACCCCCACCAAAGACACCGAAGAGATCGAAATAAGTGCAGGGTGTTTGGCAAAAATCAAAGCGCCTATTGCCAGTACTGTTGTCAGTACAGCCAATAATATGGAAGTACGGTATACTTGCAATTCATCTTTTCCCGTCGTATATTGTTTTTGTAGTGCTGCAGTCATAAAAATGCTAAAATCCACTCCATGACCAAATACCAGTGTACAGACAATCGCACTAAAAATATTAAATTCCAAACCGAATAATCCCATTAAACCCGTTGTCACCAGCCCTGTTAATACGATGGGGATAGCTGCAAGGAGCACAAGCTCTATACGTCGGAAAAAAAGCCACAAAATCAATAAAACAGCAATAGATGAGTATCCTACCAATGTATTGAAATCATTCTTGAGCTTACCTAAAAAAGTTTCATTCAATTGTTTACGATCCACGACGACCACCGCCGGATAGTCTTTAAGCTGTCGCATAAGTTCCAAGCGCTGCTCTTCCTCTAGCTTGACCAAAGAGGTCACCATAGAAAAATCTGTCCGATCGAAGACAAAATCCTTTACACCTGCATTCGGAAGATGTATAAATTCGCCCGGATCGATAGGTTCAAAACTCTTGGCCAACAAATCGTAAAACTCCTCATGCGCATTTTCTACAAAACCATATTTTGTCCCCTCACGTCGAACAAGCTGCGTGATAGCCTCCCGATTATGGTAATACCAAAACGAATTCCATTCGGCAATCTTCGCACGCTGCACGGCATATGGATGTACCAATTGGCTGATGTTGGAATAGTCCACAATCTGTCCCTTTTCTTTTGCCAAATCCAGGATACCGACAACGCTCTCATTCAGTTGCAACGCGGTATCCAATGTACTGCCTGTTGCAACGACATATAATGAACGGGCAGAAGTGTTAGTCAGCTTGTCCAATTTACGTTCTACGTCACGCAACTCTTCGGACATATAATTCAGCTTAGACAAATCATTGTCAAAAGTTACCCCTTTGCTCGTAAATAAGCTCAATACAATCAATGCTAAACAGATTGTAATAAGCACTCGGCTTCGCTCAAACGGAAATGCTGCTAACCTGTCCAATAAACTTGCATAGCGTAATTCTTTCTTAGGCTTATAAAGATGTGGAATAATAAGCAAGGTAAATACAGCCGACGAAACCAACGCCAGAGACGCAAAGATCCCCAGATCAATTAACGCCGTAGAATGCACAAACAACAAGCATAGAAAAACAACAGCATTGGTTATTCCGCTCATCATTAACGGGCGTGTCAATTCCTTATAAAGATCCCTGACATCGGCGTTCTTTTTGAAATGTGTGAGAATATGCAGTGCATAATCGATGGTGATACCAATCAATACAGCGCCGATACTCAACGATATTGCCGAAATAACCGGTTTATACAGGTAAAGACAACCCAAAGCAAATACCGCCGCAAATATCGTAGGTATAAAAACCAGCAAAGGGACATATATCTTGCGATAGAAAACGACAAGCAAAACCATGAGTACACTCATCGACACCAACACCGTCTTCATAATGTCGCCTTTGATCTGACTAGCGTTCGCTGCCGCCACCAAAGGGGCACCAAAAAATGATACGGCGACTTTTTCTTTAAACGCTTCGTTCACCTGCTCCCCAAGAGCATATAAATAATTTGCTAACGCTTGGTTCTCGCTCGCCTCGCCTCCTTCATAAATTGGCGAAAGAAAAAGCAAAATCTGGTTACTGTCCTTCGATGTTATAAAACCATCCTGTAAAATAAAGTCATCCCCTATACCCAGCTGTTGCATTTTTTTCAAACCCATCCAACCTAGTCCCAATGGATCTTTCTGTATAAACGATGCAGTCATAAAATTACCGGGCATCATCAACGAATAATAATTTTTTTCGAACTGTGAGGCAATTGCTTGAGGTGTTATCTTTCGAGCCAAGGTATCATAATCCGCTGCCTCCAGGAATAAAGGGATATGTTGATAGACAAAGTCATACATATCCGCAACAGTTTCTTCGTCGATTTGCCCAGACACTTCACGAATATAAGTCGTGTCCGATGTAAAGGTATGAACCAACCGTTGAGCGACATCGATCATATCATCTAATGACCCATTGCCGTCACACGCTATCAAGACGGTTACCTTATCCGAAAAGTTCATATGACGCATCACCTTCGCGGTTAGATCTGTCCGCTCATTCTTCGGGATAAGCTGTGTAATATCTTCCTCAAAACGAATCTTTGAAGCGAGCAGACCAAAGGTGAAAAGAAATAAAGACGCCACAACTGTAGCAATAACTTTATGACGCTGTACCCAGCAATAGATATAGTAAAAAAACAAATGCATTATTCGGTAGATACGACCTTATTTTGGCCCAACTTAATAAGCACATAACTGACCAATCCTACTAAGATAGCCGAGAGGGATGCCAGCACCAAACTTCCGATAAGATATTGCACCAAATGCGATGATATAGTGGAAATATTGATCGATTCCAACGCGAATAAGCCGTGATGCCCCGAAGAGGGCACAATCAACCCACCAGTCCATAAAGAAACGTAGACAATTAGTGGAATAAATGGCGGCAAGCTAATATTGGAGAATGCAAAAGCCAATACTTTATTCCACCTTAAAAAAGCCGCCAAGGTAATAACCAATACGGTCTGAAAGCCCCATACAGGCGCAATACCCATAAACACCCCCAAACCAATCGAAGCGGCCTTCTTTTCCGGTGAATCCGTACTACCGAAGATATCTTCCTTCACAAAGTCACGCCAGCTTTTTTTTTTGAACGAACGTACGAGATTACGTGGGAGAATATAGAAAAACGTTAAAAATACCAATACGGTATTGAGAACACTGATACGGCTAAAATCTTGGAACGGTCTAAAATGGGAAACCCTTTCTTTTGGGTCATATAGTACTTGGACAGGCACATTTTTCACCTGTACCCCATTCCATGCAGATCGTACAATAATTTCTATTTCGAACTCAAACTTACGCGTATAATAATGCCTTGGAATAACCTGCAGAGGGTATGCCCGAAATCCACATTGGGTATCGGTAAGTTTAATACCCGTCTCAAACCAAAACCAAAAGTTCGAAAAACGATTGCCGAAACTACTTTTTTTAGGAACTGTATTCTGGGACATATTTCGGCTTCCGATCCACAGAACGGGTTGTTGGCTATGTTCGATAGCTTGTACAAACACCGGAATATCCGACGGGTAGTGTTGCCCATCCGAATCTATTGTAATCGCATACTGGTATCCTTCATCATAGGCGCTTGCAAGACCTGCCCGCAGAGCCATTCCCTTCCCCTGATTCTCATTGAAATGGACACTCGTTATGTCGGCATAGTCTGCTAGTATCCTCGCGGTACCGTCCGTAGAACCATCATTAACCACGATGATACGATCTGTATAGGCCAAAACACCATCCAATACACGCCTCAAGGTATTTTGGTTATTATATGTCGGAACAATAACCACAATACCCAATCGTTCGATTTGACGTTGGACAGTTTCCTGCATGAACTATTTAGTTTGATAATTTACCTAACTCCGCCACTGTAAAGAATGTTGATCGCGTTGTAGCATATCGTTTAATCATTCCTTTTACCTCTCGACTTTGTGAGGCAAAATTAGCTAAAATCATTTGCTTATCCGCATCCATATTCATTTTGTATTTGAGCACCTTAGGTGTATTCTCTTGAATAATCAATCGGATAAGCCGCATTTCGATATTAATGGAATTGTCTTTGATAGCCCCTTCAAGCACGCGTATTCCTTCAACAACAAGCTTCTTTTTTGTCTTCTGATCGGTAACATATCTCGCCTGCAACACCGAAGAGGCTCCTTTATATGCCTGTAGTATAGCGTCCGACTGATGGTAATCCTTCAACAGGTTAAACAATACTGCCGTATTCGTCTTTGATTTTTCAGCTTTCTCAAAATTAGCACGGGCTGTCGATAAGTCGACTTGCTGAAAAAATGAAACTAATCCTACAAGAACCACCCCTATCTTCATATCATTGTACTTTATACGTATTGACCAGCTTCAATGCCACAGTATCATCAAAATAGGTCACATTCTTAACTTTATAGTCTGACGTTGTTAGCGGAGAAATGTCAAGTTCTACTCTCAAATTATCATGAATCTCAGGATTGATCAGTGCCATAAATTTCACATTGGAAGACCTGACCATGAATAGCTTCTTCGATAAGATATCTTCTGCCAATTCTTTAATGATCTGCAACATACATACCCCTGGTGTCACAGGGTTGCCCGGAAAGTGTCCCTTAAATATAGGATGGGCTTTGTTTAGGGTAATTTGCACGACATATCGTTGTGCATCTAGCTGCTGTAATGTATTGACTTTATAGAAATCTTGTAAAAGCATATTTTCTTGTTAGACCTCAAAGATAACGTCTTCGAAAGGAAATGTCCAAATCAAAAAAAGCCGATCCATCGTAATGAATCGGCTTCTTCATACTTTACGAAGATTAATCCTCAGTAGTTTTTTCTGCACTTTCTGATGCTTCCGTAGCTTCTGGTGCTTCAACCTCAGCTACCACATCTTCTGTCGCCACCTCTGCAGGAGCTTCTTCAGTAGTTTCTTCTGCTACTACTTCCGCAACTTCTGGTGCTTCAGCAACAACTTCTTCTGGTGCCTCCTCTGTAGTCGGAGCTACCTCTGTAGCTTCTTCTACACTTTCCGCTGCTTCCGTAGCCTCTGGCGCTTCAGCAACAACCTCTTCGGTTACCTCCTCTGCAGGAGCTTCTTCTTCTACAGGTGCATTTTTTGCTGCAAGAGCTGCAGCTCTTTCTTCATTTTTCTTTGCCTCAGCAGCCAAAGCAGCTTTTTTAGCTTCTTCTTCCGCATTTACTAGGCCTGATTTTTTACCCTCGATTTTTGCTTCTTTACTTTCTAGCCATTTAGCAAACAGCTCTTCAGCTTTAGCTTCATCGAAAGCACCTTTTTTCACACCACCTTGCAAGTGTTTCTTGTAAAGAACACCTTTGTAAGAAAGGATAGCACGAGCAGTATCCGTCGGTTGCGCACCTTTGTTCAACCAATCCAATGCACTGTCAAAATTTAATACGATAGTTGCGGGATTAGTGTTTGGGTTGTAAGAACCTAGACGTTCGATGAACTTACCGTCACGTGGAGCACGTGAATCGGCTACTACTACGTGGTAAAATGGTTTTCCTTTTTTACCGTGTCTTTGCAATCTAATTTTAGTTGCCATGTTTTATTTTTTTATGTATTCAACATACCCCCCGTACTTCGTGTATGAGGGGATGCAAAGATAAGTATTAAAAAGGAAAAAAAGAAGAACAACATCCGGTAAAGGGTTGGAAATTATACGTTATCAACACTTCTTGGTCAAATGATTTTTAATCACTACTTTTCAACATGAATAGTGTAAATAGCGTAGCTCCCCTAAAAATCTTAAAAGCTTCGGCCGGATCCGGCAAAACATTTAGTCTGACCCTACACTACATCACCTTGCTGTTGACAAACGAAAACAGCTATCGCGAGATACTCGCTGTCACGTTTACCAACAAAGCGACAGCCGAGATGAAGGAACGTATCCTTTCCGTATTACACGGTCTGGCCTTAGGCGACGAAAGCAGCAAAACCGCTGCCTTTCGGAATAAGCTATTGGCCCAGTTTCCCGACTGGTCGACACAACAGATCCAACAAAAGGCCTATCAAGTCTACCGCAGGATACTGCACGACTACAGTCACTTTACCGTCAGCACGATCGATGGTTTCTCCCAGAAGGTTATTCGCAGCTTTACCTATGAACTTAACCTCGATGCAGCCTACACAATCGAAATGAACACCAATAGGGTCAAAGCCGATCTTACCATCATGCTTAACCAACTGCTGGACGATCGTCCGGATTTGCTCGACTGGATCATTGACTTCGCCGAAAAAAAAATAAATAACAATGAGAACTGGAACTATCGGCATCAGTTGACAAAATTAGCGGGCTTAATCTTCTCTGAGAATTTCCAGGAGTTTGACGGCAACCTGATATCCGCAGACACCCACCAAATATTCAACCTGTTAAATAAAGAAATTCTCGAAAAGACCCAGTCTTATTTGGATGGATTCAGTACGGCCATCCAATCCTTCCAAGAAACCTTCAAATCCCTGCAGGTAGATGAAGAGGAGATGAAGGGTAAGTCAAGGAACAAACTCATTGTGGCCGGAAAGATATCGGCTCATGTACATCAATTGTCCTTATCCGACCTACAAAAAACATTAGACAAATTTCTTTCGTTGATCGATAACGAAGATGCTTTTACCGATCAGCAAAAAAATATCCGCCATGACCTTATCCAAGGATTTGCTCCGGTTTTAGGTCCCTTTGAAGAACTCAGAAATCTCCTTCCTATATACATCGCTTATCATGCGGTACAAGGAAATCTTTATTATCTCCGTTTGCTCAAAGAAATGAGTGACCTGCTGGGTACATGGCGTAAAGAAAATAGTGCACAGTTGATTTCCGATTCGCAAATGCTGTTGAACAAACTGGGACTCGACAATAACAATGACCCTACCTTCATTTGGGAAAAGATCGGCAACCGGTACAACTATTTTCTCTTCGATGAATTTCAGGATACATCACGCATACAATGGAAAAACTATAGCCCTTTATTGTTGAATGCATTGGGCAATACCCAGGGAAAGCACCATGAACATCTTATCGTAGGCGATGTCAAACAAAGTATCTACCGCTGGCGAAATGGTGACTGGCGTATCTTACTTCAACAGGTAGAAGAACAGGTAGCCAATACTTTCCACCTTACTGCGGATAATAAAAATCTATTTATTGAAAACGGGACACTGGAGACCAACTATAGAAGCTTACCAAATATTATTCGGCTCAATAATTACTTATACGAGCAAATACCTCATTTACTGCAGCAAGTACTGAATGACAAGGTTGCTTTAGAGATTTCGGACGAGGGTAGTCAGTGGTGGCATCAGACGCAGAATGACAGTATGCTGGTACGAGCTTATGAAAACAGTCAACAAGAAATTCCCACAAACAAAATCGATAATGAAGCAGAGCAAGGCTCGATAGAGATTGTATATTTCCCCGTTGAGGATGGACGGCAGCGGGCAAATCAGGTCATGGACATTGCTATAGCCCATCTATGCCAAAAGATAGGCGAATGGATCTCGTCGGGACGATACGAAGCCAAGCAGATCGGCATTTTAGTAAGAAGCAATGCTCAGGCATTATGCGTTATTCAAGAGCTCATGGCTTATAAAAACAATGTGGGTCTGGATTTTGAAGTTATCTCAGGAGATGCTTTATCGCTTGCATCAAATGACGCCATCGTGTTGCTTATCGAAACATTGACAGCATTTGTTTATACCTCGGATCAACATACGATCCATCATGCACGCATGGCCTATCTTTATCAGCTGATACAACATCAACAGACATTCGCCCCCCAAGCTTGGCTACAATTTCATGAAAACAATATCAGTAAACTCGAATCGCTACTCCCCCGTGAGCTGACGACCAACTGGGACCAATGGCAGAAACTCCCTTTGGTCCATTTGGTCGAAAAGCTGATCGAGATATACAATCTCACGACCGAAGACAACCCACATCTCCCTTATCTTCTGACCTTCAAAGATCTGGTAGACAGCTTTACCGCCAAGGGCGAGCGTGGAATTACACAATTCCTCGAATTTTGGGAGGAAGATGGGAACAAATCTGTATTACCTTCAAATGGCAAAATCAACGCCATAGAAGTCACCACCATCCACAAATCAAAAGGGTTGGCCTATGATGTCGTCATGATACCTTTCTGCTCATGGAAAATAGATGGTATGGTTAATGGAGATTTTTGGATCCATACGGATAACACTCCTTTTGCCAAATTGGGTAAAATACCAATTAAGTACAACGGCAGTTTAGCCAATTCCATATTCTACAAACCGTATTACGAAGAGATGTTATTCAATTATATGGATGCTTTGAATACATTGTATGTGGCCACAACGAGAGCTGTCCAGCATCTATATATATCCGCTCCGGCATTCAAGGAAAACGTCGACAAGAAAAGTGGCGTCCAAACGGGTGTGGAGATCAAGAATGAATTTATTGGTGACCTACTTTATCAGGTACTAAGTAGCGAGGGTGCACCTTTCAAATTAGTAGAAGGCACCCTATCTATCGATCAGATTCTAAGTCCAAGAGACGAAGAACAACCATCGGACGAAAATATGGCCCTACACAGTTATCCTATATCACAGGTCTTGGAAAAGGCCTTGAGCAAGTCGGGAAAACGGAGTATAAACACCATTCTTCTGATGGAAAAAGCTTCCCAATATGGAATATTAGCGCATGAAGTCATCGCAGAAGCCGGTTTGGAAAGTGATATTGACAAAATTATTGGCCGCTATATCGAGGAAGGTATATTAGCCGAAGAAAACAAAGCTATTTTATTAGAAGAAATCAGGCAGATATGGCATCACCCAGAAATCAATCAATGGATAACAGGAGATTATAAAATCTGGAACGAAGCGGCCATCATTACTTCCGAAGGCAAAACCATTCGGCCTGACAAGGTATTTAGTAGCTCAACCGAAACCATTGTACTTGATTTTAAATTCACTAACGACAATTACGTCGCCCACAAGACCCAAGTCGATCAGTATATGAGTACCTTGACAAACTTAGGGTATCAACAGGTGAGGGGGTATTTATATTATGCCAAAATAAACGAACTTATAGAAGTAAAATAAACAATGAACGAACCCTTTTTAAAATTAGTAGCAACAGATATTAAAAATCGGTTTGGAGACGATTTGTCCGATATCGCTATTATCTTTAATAACAAACGTCCCATCACCTACCTCAAAAAACACCTTGCGGAAGTATACGGACGTGCGATCTGGTCTCCACAATTCTTTACAATACAGGAGTTTTTGCGCCAATCGTCACAAGCCGAAGAAGCCAGTTCACTCAGCCAGTTCTTTTACCTCTATGAGCTTCACAACAGCCTATTGGAACAAGAAGGAATACCGGCCGAAACTTTAGAGGAATTCTATCCCATTGCGGAGATTATTTTAAGCGACTTTAGCCAATTGGACTATGACTTGGTTTCTATCGACCATATTTACATGGAGCTGTACGATACGAGCCGCATTGATTTGGAGTTTCAGCATCTAACACCAGAACAACAAGACTTTATCCGGCAGTTTTGGCAGTCTTTCAGCATGGCGGGGCACACCGGCATACAATTGCGCTTCCTAAAATTATGGAAACGTTTACCCTTACTTTATAAAGCGTTCAAACAAAAGCTAGCCGAACATCAGCAGACCAACTTCCCGACCATGTATAGAAATCTCGCAGAAGGTGTTGCCGATCATCCGAACTTTGCGCATGCTTACAAAAAAATTCTATTTGTCGGCTTCAATGCTTTGAACAAAGTCGAAGCAAAACTTTTTAAGCAATGGCAAGAAGAAGGGCGGGCGCTATTCTATTTCGATGCAGATGCCTATTACCTCGAAGACAAGCAGCAAGAGGCAGGCCTATTTATCCGTCGGAATATACAACAAACCGGTCTTTTCAATGCGCTTGGCGATAGCCCCGATATCATCGGCAATCGTAAAGATAACGTCTACCTGTATGCTTCTACCGGCAAGGTGAGCCAAACTAAACTATTACACGATGTGCTGCTCCAACATGAGCAAGAAGGTAAATCTTCTGCCATATTACTGGCCGATGAAAGCTTATTGGTTTCCTTGTTACAAAGTCTACCCGATTTAAAAGTCAATATTACTACCGGATTTCCATTGACACAGTCCCCTATATTTGGCCTTTTGGATCTATGGATGAAGGTGCATGAGCAAATTTCACATCTTAAAAAAACAAAGATCCCTTTTCAGGATTTGGACTCCTTTCTTAACAATCCGTTGACCAAAGTATCCTCTTTTGAAAAGAAGGCGAATCAAGTGCATATCGTCAAAAAACAACTTGTCGAGCTGGCTCTTGAGGATATAACAATCAAGTCATCGGTGCTTCCTCATTTCTTCCAGCCCTTATCATCTAATCGTGACGTCATTCCTACACTGCTTCATGTACTGGACAACCTGTTACTGTCGGCAGCGCAAGACAGCCAAATCAAACAAATCGAGGCCAACCTGTTGATCGAGACCAAAAAGGTTTTAAACCAACTACAGCTGGGCTTTGCCAAGATGCCTTCGCTTAACATTCAATTCCAAATAGGGTTAATACGGAAAGCTATTGTGCCGATCAATTCGGCTATTGAAGGAGATCCACTGGACGGCCTACAGATCATGGGGCTACTAGAAAGCCGTTGTCTGAATTTTGACCACGTTTATATGTTGGGTGTTAATGAAGGTATTCTTCCTAAGACATCCAGTAGCACAACGTTTTTGCCAAACAATCTTCGAAAAGCGTATGGCCTACCTGTATTGGAGAATCAAGATGCATTATCCGCTTACTTATTCTACCGCCACTTCCAATACAGTGACGGCATACACCTTTTCTACAACAGTATTGTCGATGAAAATAGTACAGGCGAGGAAAGTCGGTTTGTACGCCAGCTTGAATTTGAAAGTCAATTTCAATTTATCAAGCGGGTACAGCAACAGCCTATTGCATTTCTACCCTCCGCAGAAGAACTTGTTATCCCCAAAAATGGGGAGATATGGCAAAAAATGTATCGCGTATTTATTGAGGGTGGAAGAAGGATTTCCGCCACAGCACTGACAACCTATTTACAGTCTCCATTACAATTCTTTCTGAAACACGTCGCTGAAATTAAAGAGCCTCCTTCCATCTCTCAGGAATTTGAAATGAATAAACTGGGTACTGTCATCCATGACGCCATGGAAAAAATCCTTAAACCTTACAAAGGGAAAAATAAATTTACAGCCACCAGCCTTCTACTCGAAAAGATTCAAGATATCGACAACTTTGTCCTGATAGAAATTGGCACCCAGTACGACACCGTATTCGGGTCCATCGAAGAGCTAGATAGTCTACAGCGTATTATGCACAAGATAGCCAGCGCGTATGTAAAGATGTATTTGCAGTATGATGCAGACAACTACCGTGCTTTTAAGATCATTGAGCTCGAAAACGACGAAGACTATATATTGGACTTTCCAATTCAGGTTCAAGGCCAGACAGAGACCGTCACACTCTTCGGTATTATAGACCGTGTTGATGAGGTATTAACAGATGATGGGGAAGTCAAAACACGTATTGTCGATTACAAAACCGGAGGAGATTCGGTTATTTTCAAAGATATCGAAAAAGTATTTGCGGCAAATACGGAAAACAAGGCGTTGGTACAAACACTATTCTATGCCTACGTTTTTGAGCAGGTCACCAATCGTCGCAACCTAGAGCCTCACCTCTATGTCGCTAGACGCATGCGCGACGAGGGGACGTTATTCCGCGGCAACCGAGGTGCTGTTATGGAAGGAGCCTACCTAGCTGAACAAAAGGAAGCTTTTGTTGGTTTCTTGAGAACTACACTAGAAGAGATATTCAATCCAGACATCCCTTTCCGGCATAACGCAGACATGCACGTCTATGAAAGTGACCCTTATACGTTATTTTACCGTTCAGCAATTACACTATCAGCGGACAATGAGCCTGAGTAAATACACCTTTCGGCAAAGGATTCTCAGAAATGGCATAATACGCATCATTGATACAGATTCAATTCAGCAGCAGTAAATGTTTTCCCCACAACCGATATAGGCACAAACTTAATATACCTAGATTGCAGCTCCTTTTCGAAATGAATGATCTGCTCTGTCGGATTAGCTTGAATATTAGAAAACTCTCCCACTTTCAACATGGTCCATGTTTTCATGTCCTCGCAGCTATAAATGGCATATTTTAAGGCCACACCTTCATTATTGTCGTCCTGTCTCGGTAGATATCCCAAAGCGGCAACAGGTTCTTTTAATACAAGTACAATCCCATTCTGTACATTGCTGAGTTGTCCTATGGTATTTGGATTTCCATCGGAGGCCCTATACATCGAAGCAGGAAGCAGACTATACGAAGCATTGCCCAGCTTCCGTAAAATAGATTGGCCTTGTTCAAAACTAAACTCCTCATCGTATTCCTTGAATAAGCCAAAATCGCTTAATGTCGGTACTACAGGAGCGAAAAGCTGTATCCTCAACCTAGTCGCTGAAACAGGCTTTTCCAGTTTGATCAACCGATTTGCACCAATACTAGTTGCCGAAGCCAATTTTCGCCAAGTGCCTTCTTTCATCACCTCTACGACCACACTATCCAAACGCTGTCCAAGTTTGATATTTTCGCGTAAACGGATGATATCGAACACCCTGATATTCGGAAGGTTCACCTCAATAACCGGATTAACAATACCTTCCTCCGGTGCATAGTACGAATAACGGTCATCATCAAATATATTCATTACACTGAAGAGGGCAGCTGTACCTCGCGTGCTTGATGCTACAGCAGATGCTCCTGTCGATAAATTATCGGTGAAAGTCATTTTAATTTTTCGACCAAATGCGGCCAACGATTTCACATCATTTTGATGCAATATACCTTCAGGCATCGGAGCTAAACCTAAATTCATATTCGCCCCACGTCCTACAGATTTCAGATAAATCTCAAATAACTGGTTCGGAGTCTTTACCTTATCATCTTCATTTTTATGGTAAAACCAACCCGGTCTTTGAGGCACGTCACATTCAGCTGGTATCCAATATTTACCCGCCCTATCACCCGTTGATAAATTGCTCGGATCGACTTGGCCAGGTACCGGCTTTAGTCCATCGCGACTTTTTGGGGTCAATGTCGCCCAAGAGGTTTCCGCGGCAAATCCTTTTTCATTACCTACCCAACGTATATCGGGGCCCACGTCCGAAAAGATCATTGCCATAGGCTGATATTTCCGTATTATTGGCCATGTTTTCTCTTCCCACGCGTAATAAGTCGTCCGATCGATCGTCCTTTTTTCGTTCTTACCACCGTAATAGCCATCTCCTCCATTTGCACCATCATGCCAGGATGTAAACAATGGCCCATAACCCGTCATTAGCTCTTGAAGTTGTTCACGATAAGCATCCGCATAAGCGGGAGACCCATAACGCACATCATTTCGGTCCCAAGCCGATAAATACACCCCAAAATCCATTCCATGTGCATGGGTAGCTTCCATAAAGACTTTCACCATATCTCCTTTACCATCTTGCCATGGAGATTGCACAATACTATATGTAGTGGTCTTTGTTGGCCAGAGACAAAAGCCATCGTGATGTTTTGCAACACTGATCAAACCTTTAAACCCCGCAGAGGTTGCAGCTTGGGCTATCTGATTTGCATCAAAGTTTGAGGGATTAAATAGCTTTGGATCTGCATCACCAAATCCCCATTCCTTATCTTGAAAAGTAGTCGGTGTATAATGAATCAAACAGTACATTTCCATCTCATGCCATTTCAACTGTCGCTGTGATGGTACTGCACCATAGGGTGCGGGCTCCTGCTGACCAATGGACATAAAAGGCAAAAATAGAAATAAAAGGAATCCTGATACTTTTCCCATAACGGTTATAAGAACATAGTGATTTATTTCTGATAACGCTTTACGGCTCGCTCGGCACGTTTTTTTGCCATATCGATTTTATAATGAAGCCATTTTCCCTTAAAAACTTTGCGCATAGTATCATCAAAATAGCGCGTTACAAAAAGGTTTCTTGCTCCCTTGATCTTCTCCGATAATGAGTTAGCCAATGCTCGTACAGAGATAGAATATCCCTCAGTTTCGTACTGAATATAATGCCACCATCCCGCGGGCATATATAATGTTTCACCTGGACCTATTACTGCTTCATATCCATCCAAATACTTTAACGCAGGATACTCCTCCTGGCTACTCGTCTTCAAGTTGGCTATACTATGGAAGTTATAGGGCAACTTATACATCAGGTCCGATTGGTCGTTTGGAAAAACCCAAATACGTTTTTTACCCTGGAACTGTGATATAAATACATGTGACATATCAATATCAAAGTGATTACGCGTAGCTGATCCTTGGCCCCCAAAAAACATATATGGCAAAAACTGTAATACTTTCCCTCCTGTAACATCGTTATAAATCACATCCTTTTTCAGTTCAGGTCGTATCTTTATCAGATTAAACAAGAAGAGTCTCAACTCGGTGGGTTCCGAACTGATCTTATCCAAATACTGGCCAAAACTCATTCGGCCAACAGGTGGGCTAGCTGCATGGTTTTGTGATTCTTCTTCTCGACCATACACATCAACTTGCTCATCTCCCGCTATCTCTTTAAAATAGTCATAACTCCACTTGGTCCAACATGGGCTGTCCGGACTAATAAAATCCCGAATGACCACAGGCTGACCTTTGTTAAGATAATCGTTCACAAAGTCCTTTGGAGCGATCCCGGAAATGCTATCGACAGGTTTCAGTTTCACAAGCTATCTATTTAAATACTACTGATACAAACTTAAAAAAAAATATTTCTACATTTTAAAGTTTAAAAAGTATTTTCTAAACACCAATTTGTAGAAATATTTTGAAAAGATAAGTGATTTTTATCACTTAAACAGCTAATATGACCAAAGATCCTGTTCGTAGTCCATCAATACTTTTTTGATACGCTCCGATTCCAACAATCTGTCGACATCTTCATTAACATAATCTCTGATACGGAGGTCTTCTGTATTGGACTGTTTGACAATATAACTTGCGAACATTCTTTTAATGAATACATCATCATAACTCAAGCCAGTGGCATCGTTATGTCTATTGATAACTTCCTTATTCACCAATACGTGCCGAGCTTCCGGAAAATAAATCCAAAATGCCGGAGTAGGTTCAACTTGATGCATTGAAGCAGTATTCTCTACAGGAATAGGTGCTTGATTATTCGCATTGTTGAGATTCTCATTTTCAGGCTGTACAGCAAAGGGATCAAATGGGTCGGCACCAGCAGCGGTTCCAGCATCGGCAGCTCCGTTAAGAGCGGTCTCCATCCCGGCAATCTGCGGTGTAATCAAAGGTGCTATACCTACAATACGTGGTTCGAAAATAGAACGCTGCTTATCAAAAATCCAATCCTCTTTTATCCTAAACTTCATGACGTTTTCCCCGCTAAACTGTCGTGTTTCATAATGGGAACTCACTACCTCATTATTCTCATTAAACTGTTCTACCAAGACAGAATCCCCCCCCAGCCGTGCCATCACTTGATCAATGGAAAGAACGTTTTTAAAACTGTCGCCTGTCGGATCATTTTCCGTCGGTGTAGGATCATACGCGGTCAATTCTCCCGCCTGAATAGCATCGACAAGAATATCGATCAACCTTGCTTTAGGAGAAATAAACACTTGATTCATCTTTAGACGCAAATCCATCTCTCGCCATACCCGCTTACTAAAAGCAACATCAGTCTGTCGGATTGGTGCATAGGGAATCACTTTACGATTCGCTATATCTGATTTAGTGACATACCCATCTACTGGCGGTTCGTCCACCTGCACCGGGTTGGTACTGTTGGCCAGATTTTCCTGTTGCGCCGAAGCGATTAATGAAAAGCCCAAAATAACCGTTGATAAAAATATTTTCCTTTTCATAGAATTACCTTCTATTAGTTCGTTACTTGAAATGTTATTGGGTTCAAATTCTGTGACATCCCATCAGGGCCTACCCCGACAATATCATAGATCATGACGACAGAACCTGGGGTTAACCCTCCCAACGCAGTCTTCATCTGCCCCGAAAAATCGTTGCCCGAAGCGGCATATGGTCCAATAGGATCTACCCGTGGTTTTGAAATATACATGTTAAATTTAGTCACACTAAACTTCGCATCAAAATCAAAGTTATCCAACGATGCAGACACGACGGTTTGTCCCCTCAATTGTGCTGCAGAAATTCGTCCCCCCTCCTTTCCCGCGACACGGGCGGTTGGCTTAGGAATACGTTTCACGCGAAATGTAGAGGTTCCGAGATTTTGTACCTTTCCATCTATCGTAGCCGTTACCTGCAAAGAGACATCACCAGGTGAAGAAACCCGTGCAATATACTTGGCGTCACCTTTCGCTGTTAAGTTGACCCCCGATCCCGAAATATGCAAACTTTCTGCCGGAACTCCTGGAGCTGATATTGATATTGGGTTGTCCACACCGATATACAACACATTCATTGCATCCGGAGAAACCACTGCAGAAGGCTTTGCCACCTGGAATGTCATCGGTTCAGTTTCGTAGGTCTTGATCGTGCCATCTGTCTGTTGTACCCGAATGGAGCCTCTCCATGTATGCGTACCAACTCCTGGCGTCAGGCTATATGTACCCTGTCCATCTATTACCGGAATAGATGAGCCATTCACCAAAATTTCCGGATTAGATTTGGAATCATAGGCCGTTAAAAAGACTTTAGCGACATAAGGTTGTCCAGCAATGAGGTATGAAGTCGGTGCGACAGCTACGGCAGCAAACTTATCCAAATTGACCACCGCTTGATCCATCTTGCCAAAGATATGCTTCACCACCGCTGATTCTGCATTTTTCGCATCTGCACTAATCTTTTCCAAGGCTGTAATGGCCGCTGTCAACGGTATACCATCACCAAAGCTAGCTTCTTCCCAGCTCTTACGGACACCACCTCTAGGCGCTGGATCTTCCGCAGCCAACGCAAAGCTCACCTCGTTATTTGTCAGCTGTTTTAGCTCGGCGGCTGTAGAATTAATCAGATTTCGAAGTTCTTTTCCTCGTCCTTGGTTAATCATTAAACGTGCAGAGATATCGGTACTACTACGAAAAGTGACGTCTCCGGTCTCTTCATTCATACCTCCACCCTCTTGAGTCAGCAATTCATCGTACTCTCGAAGTTTACCGGTCAATTTAGCGACCAGATCTTTCGCTTGTTCCGCTCTATCCAACAAGGGCTTTGCACGTTCCGGGTTTTCTTTCATTTTGGTCTCCCGAAAAGCCAAAAACATGTTGTCAATCCCTGCCTGTGTATTTTGTGTTGAAGTATTCAAACTATTACCAAGATTTTTAAAGGCATCAAGAATGGAATCACTTACATTTAATGCTACTAAACCTAGTAGCACCAAATAAAGAATGCCAATCATCCGCTGTCTTGGTGTCTCTTTATGTCCTGCCATATTAGTGTGTGCTCCCCTTTAAAAAATTAAGATACAAAATTGATTAGGAGCGATTTGGACTCATCGCAGACAACATATTGCCATAAATAGCATTTAATGAAGATAAATTTTTATTGAAGGTGTTGACCTGCTCCTTAAACTGTTGCATATCTGCTGCCGATTCATTAAATGTTTGCAAATCTGCGGCGGCCCGATCGAAAGCATGGCTCAATTGAGAAGCTCCTATCGATGCTGCGTTCAGCTTGTCGGCGAATTGATTAGTTGCGACAGCTGTGTCGGCAACCGTAGAAATAGCCGCCACCTTATCACCAAATGCACGTAGACCATCACCTAAATTTCCGATTAGATTTTCGTCAATCTTTGCATCTTGAAGTAGTTTATCCAATGCAGCCGTGTGACCCACTGCCGGCTGTGTTTGTGCATTCACATTACGCTTGGATAGTTCGCCACCATATTCTTCATCCAACTCGGGATAAACCCTTGTCCAGTCTACCTCTTTTTCAGCAGCCATAAATCCCATAACAAAGAACAGCAAAGCTTCTACTGCTAACCCTATTCCAATCATCCATTCACCTCCCTTGAAGTGTAAGATCTTAAACATTAGACCTATAATCACGACCGTAGCACCCCAATTAATCAAGGTATTAATTCCAAAGCCAAACTTCTTTTTCTTCGCCATTTTTCTAAAAAAGTATAATTATATTAGTAAGTAACTCCCGCAAAATTTGTTACAGACCTAAATCCGATATACGATTTAGCTGTGTCTTGATATTCATATTGTCTTGTACCATTCTGTAAAAAGAAACCGATATCTTTCCACGATCCACCACGCACAACCTTGCGCTTCATAGACAAAGCATCCTCGGCTTTTGCATGATAGGTATATGTTGGATTCATATCATGAACGAAAGAATAGGCCGACTCATCGTAGCTAGATTGGGTCCATTCCGCAACATTCCCCGCCATATTGTATAATCCAAAATCATTGGGAAAATACGAATAGACCGGAGCGGTATACGCTACACCGTCATCGATATAGTTCCCACGACCCGGTTTAAAATTAGCCATCAGACAACCGCGTGCATTTCGTGCTGTAGGGCCTCCCCAAGGATACTGCATACCTATCTTTCCACCACGCGCAGCATATTCCCACTGTGCTTCGGAAGGCAATTGATAATCCAATCGTGGCTGCTGCCGTGTCTGTTGGGCGACATTATTAAACAGTTGAGTTCTCCACGAATTAAATGCTTGAGCCTGGCGCCAAGTAATCCCTACGACAGGATATTCGTTATAAGACGGATGCGAAAAATACCCCCGCACCATAGGCTCATTCTGTGCATAGCTAAAATCAGCAAGCCATACGGTCGTATCTGGATACACCAAGATCGTATCGCGACGGATAAAATCCGACCGCCTCTTATTCGGATCATTTTTACTTTCTACGGCTGCACGTAAGTCATACCATTCATAATGATAGCGTAATAACCGGACATCCAGCTCATTCTTTCCAAAAATCCGATCCTCGCCTTGATAATACATACTATTCAGTTTTTCAAGTACCGTCGCATCCTTAGTCTTCCATGGTGATTTCTTTCCCACCTTGTCCCAGTCGATGTACTTTACATCTCCATCGGTTGAGGTCACAAAATAACTATCATCACCCAAAAAGTTATGAATCAAAATAGAATCCCTCACCCACGATACAAACTGTCTGTATTCGCTATTCGATATCTCGGTGTCATCCATATAAAATGGAGCAATGGTCACCTGTCGATTTTGTGCAGTTTGGGAAAAGGTGATATCCTCATCGGACTGTCCCATAATAAACGTACCGCCAGGTATCAAAACCATACCATAAGGAGCCTTACTCGTTTTCAACTTATTAAGCTGAACCCCAACTAATTCTCCCGAATTCCTAGGCCCCTTACAACTGGAATACAAAAAGAGAACTCCAACAAATAGGACTACACAATAGGCAAGATTGTATTTTTTTAAGTTCATAAATTTCTATCTCGCTATGAAAACCGCTTGTTTTCAAGCTAACCAAAATAAGTTTAAGTACGTAAATGTACAGGATAATATTTTACATTTTAAGACTTCTACAAAAAAAAAGAAAAAATTGTAACAATTCGCCCTCATTTAACATCTTTTAACAATTGATGTAGTTTCTTAAAAAAAGCAGTACCTGCGTACTGCTATCTTTTATTTATTCACTTGTTTAATATAATGTTCTACAGCCATGGTCATACTAGGTGCACTAGGTGTCGGAGCCGGAATATCTAATATCAATCCTTTATCCAATAGCGCCTGCTGTGTACTCGACCCGAAAGCAGCAATCCGTGTATCATTCTGAATAAAATCCGGAAAGTTATCATACAACGATTGTACACTAGAAGGGCTGAAAAACACAATAACATCATAAAATACATTCTTCAAATCGGTGATATCAGTAATCACTGTACGAAATAACACAACCGGGGTAAAATCATAGCCATTGTCCTGAAGCCACTTTTGTGTTTCTTCATTGGCGACATCCGAACAGGGGAACAGGAATTTCTCGTCGCTATGCTTCTGAAGCACTTCTTCCAAATCTTTTGCAGTCTGCTTCCCAAAGAAGATCTTACGTTTCCGATATTGGATATACTTCTGTAGATACAGTGCTATAGCTTCTGAAATACAAAAATATTTCATCTCAGAGGACACCTCAAAGCGCATTTCCTCACATACCCGAAAGAAATGGTCCACGGCATTTTTACTGGTAAAAATTATAGCCGAATAATCTGCAAAGTTTATTCTTTCTTTCCGCACATCTTTAGCAGAAACCCCTTCAACATGAATAAAGCCTCGGAAATCCAACTTTAGATTATACTTTGAGGCCAATGTGAAATAGGGCGACTTATCATTTTCAGGTTTAGGTAAAGTAACTAAAATACTTTTTACTTTTTTTGCTCTCGCAACATCAATCTGCATAAATTCTCTCCTTAATTTAATTATTTAGCATCTTCACTAAAATTAAAATCGGTGCTATTTCTAAGCTGCAAAGATAAAGAATTAAATAAAAGATCGAAAACTTTAATTGCCCAAGCAGGGAGAGCGCTGCTACAACAAACCTATATAGGAACAGCGAAAACGCAATTATGGTGAAGAGAATTAACAGAAATTTAAAATAAGCAGCAGGTACAAAAATAAGTATCAATAAGACCGGCATAAGTATCAACATGCTGTTGAAATAGATCAAATACAACACCAATACATACTCGCGGATTATTTTTTCGATCTCAAAAATCAAGGCTATCGCACGAACTATTAAGATCTTTAGTGCGAACAACAAAGCTACAATCCCCGACAGCCTAAAAAAATTCTTCAGTGTCAGAATTTCCACAGCTTGAAAAGAGGAAACGTACACCAATAAAAACAACGCTAGAGAGAAGCTAAATAAGATATATAGAAAAATATAGGGCCAAGAAGTGATCATATTATCCTCCTTGCTCATATTTTGCAACACCTGCTTGTCATAATATGCCAACACAACACTTCTGAATACTGTCGCAAAAAACAGTCTAATCATTGCTATACCTAAGATCAGAGACATGAATACGACTACGACCCATACCGGACGAGTAGGTTTATAAGTGGCCGTCACTTCCGTATACCTTTCTGTACCCCCTCGAGCTAACGAATCCATAGCATGCATCCATCGAATAAAATCATTGCCTTCGACCACGATATGTTTTCGGAGACTATCCAACATCGGGTTGGAGCTCCGTGCTGTCACGAAAACATATTCCTTTGATAGCGAATCTTGCATAGAAACCAACAAAGCTATCGAATCCAATTGTTCCACCACGGTACCCTCTGCCCCAAATACATTCGAGCCTTGTGGAATAGCGAGCGATACGGAACAAAAAAATAAAAAAAAGAGTCCTACCCGTCCTCCGTTTTTATTAACTTGCATTCGTTTGAATATCTTTTGTAACATGGCGTACCAAAGGTATGATTTTTTACAGCCTGTTTAAATTTGTATCGCAAATTTTTAATCAGCTTCCAACTTGAGTAGAGTAAACAAAATATGGCAAATCCAATAACGCGTTGCCCTTGGTGTGGCGAAGACCCTGAGTATATCAAATATCACGATGAAGAATGGGGTAAACACGTGACAGACGAACGCGTATTGTTTGAGTTTTTAATCCTCGAATCTGCTCAGGCAGGATTAAGCTGGATAACCATCTTAAGAAAAAGGGCAGGATACCGCAGGTTATTTGCAGACTTTGACGTTCACAAGGTAGCCTGCTTTACCGATGAGCAAATTGACGTGCTATGTCAAGATCCTGCTATCGTAAGACATCGAGGAAAAATTGCTGCTGCCGTACAAGCCGCTCATATATTTATAGCTATTCAAAAAGAATTCGGCAGTTTTTATCAATACCTATATTCCTTTATGCCTGATGGAAAACCGATTATCCATCTCTTGGACAATCTTCAACAAGGCCCTACTTCGACGCCCGAATCAGACGCTATCTCCAAGGATCTAAAAAAGCGTGGAATGAAGTTCTTTGGCACTACGATATGTTACGCGTATATGCAAGCCGTGGGCATGGTGAACAATCATCTCACGAGCTGTAGTTTTAAGCACTAGCTATAAGCTTTAGCCCGTAAGCTATATAATCCAAAGCCTACAGCTTCCTATACACATCGGGAAGATTACGACATTGCCCGTTATAATCCAAGCCATACCCCACGACAAACTCCTTATCGATCTCAAAGCCTACGTACATAATATTATCAAAATTATGTATCAGACAAGCTGGTTTTAATAATAAGGTGCATATACTGATGCTTGCCACGTCCAATGTTTCCAGACCAGCTATCGTATGGTTTAATGAATTGCCGGTATCCACGACATCTTCGACAATGATAATGTCCCTTCCCTTAAGATCCATACCCAAACCTATTAGCTCTTGTACCTCTCCATTTTCCATACCCTGATAAGAAGCTAGCTTAACAAAAGACATTTCACAAGGAATATGGATCTGTTTCATCAGATCGGCCATAAACATGAAGCAGCCATTCAGTACTCCTATAAAAACAGGATGTTGATCGGCATATTTCATATTGATATCGATACCAATCAATCGTACACGTTTCTGGATCTGATCATAATCGATGAAGCGTTCAAAATGAAGGTTGTCTATCTGGATAGTATTCATTGTTCCTTTTCTTTATTCAATAATCTTTCAAGGATAGATTTTTTGGTATTTTCTTCTACCTCTATCTCCCTCATCATCCTTTCATGATCCTCCACGATATCCTGATTTGCCGTATCTGCAGTATCCAAGAACACAGGAGCGGGAGGCCTTAGTCGAGGTTGCAATAGTACCTCATAAAAACCGTAGTTTGTTGGCACCTCTACGTTATTTAAGTCACCGACCTTAGTCATGATGTATCCATAGGTATTGAAATGCCGTAATACCCAAGGCTTCAAGTGCCCCGTGTAATCAAACGACGACAACCCTGTCTTGGGACGTGGAATGATGCTAGACAGAAACAAGCTCTCTCCTAAGGTAAGTTGACGAGGATCTTTGTTGAAATAATAATTCGCCGCCTCCGATACGCCATAAACATGCTTGCCCCATTCGATGATATTGAGGTAAATTTCCAGCAGCCTATCCTTAGGAACTTCTTTAGATGCCTCCATAAGCCACACCAAAAGGATTTCCTCAAACTTCCGATCCATTGTCTTCTTTCTATGCAAGAAAACATTCTTCACCAATTGCATCGATATCGTGCTCGCTCCTCTTTTGAATTTTCGTTCCTTAAGATTAGTTGAAATGGATAACTTGAATGCCTCTTCTTCAAAACCATTATGCTTATAGAAAAATGGATCTTCGGTATTTCGCACAGTAGTTTTTAAGATATAGGGGATCTCCCGAAGAGGTATAAAATTGGGATTCTGAGGACCGAGGACAATATCCCGGACGAAAGTGGTGTCATCATAAGCCGGATAGACAAACGGAAAATTCAACGAATCGACACGCGCATTTCCCCATTTAATAACCTGAAGCGCTTCATCATCAATAGAAGATCGAAATAGGACATGATCTGGGGTATCTAAATCAACCGAAAAATCCAAATCATATGAAATATTTCCTTTCACCTTTATCCCTGCCAATGACTCAAATAAACCCTCAGGAATAGCATCAAAAAAATCCTGCGCAGCAAACTTGCCGGTATGAATAGCCAGTTCCAGCTGTTTCTTAGGATGTTGGGAAAACTTAACTTCGGGCGCTATTGTAAACCCTTCGACGGCGATAGAGGATCCTTTGCTTAAGGCTACATAGTCGTTCGATATATCAAATCCTCCTTTTGCCTTAATTTCAGGGATAATAATATCCTCAGTAGACAACCGGCGGTGGTTGATCAACAAATTGTGGTACTCCATCTCCCCTTGTACACTAAGAAGATCTTTTGCCATACGCTTGATATGATGCAAATCAAATACGACTTTATCAAAACTTACCGAAAGGCCATATTTATTTTTCAAAAAAGGTAATTCTGTCCCCTTTTCTTTGGAAGACACTTCCACACGAAGCCGTTGATCGTCCCCATCCACATGTCCTTTTAATACCCATTCAGCATCATGGTCATTCAAAAACAAACTGGTTTCGAAATCTCCACCGGACATGATCGCCTCGGGAATACGAACTTTCTGGCTTCCACTTTTATCTCGGTAAGAAACCTCGACATCTTGCATTTTTAAGTTACGCGGAATTTTTGAAAAGACTTGATTTGCTATTTTTTCTGTCCAAGCTGCAAAATTCCGCTCCGAAGGCTTTTCTAAAGTTGTGGTATCTTTATCTTTCTTGCGGAATAGAAAGTCATAATTACTGATCGAATCCGCTTTCACAAAAGATACTTTCCCCGCCGTAACCTCCAGATTTCCGATCTTTATGTCACCCCATAATAAAGGCAACAAACGAATACCGATCACCAACCGTTGCATATCAGCAAGCGTATCACGTTGCTCGGGAATTACGGTTACTTCATCAAAAAACACGGTCGTCAAACCATCGAAACCATATTTACCAATATGCAGGTCAACTTGGTAATCCGCCTTTAACTGATGTTGCACCTTAGCTAGTGTGCGCTTGAATATTTCCCCCCTTTTGGAAAGCCCGACAGCAAAGCCAACGCCTAGTAGCAGGACAAATATGCCCAATACGACGATCAGCACTATCTTTTGTTTGCCAGTAATTCTCATATACGATCTAACCCTTTTTCATGCTAAAAGTAGTATAAAAATATGATAATTTGTTCTCTAGTCCTCCTACATTTATCAAAATATTCGAGTGTGGAAGATTATTTTAGTTCTCGAAAACTTGATAGTTTTGATGTTTTACAACATCAAAATGACACGATTATCTGATACAATCCTTAGCTTTGTCCTAATTATTTCCTTTGACTTTTTACTTACGTACAGTCATGATTACAAAAGAACAGATATTACACGCTTTAGGCCATGTGGAAGAACCCGATTTAAAAAAGGATTTGGTGACCCTGAACATGGTACAAAATATAGAAATCTACCCCGACAAAATCAAGTTTGACATCGTCTTAACGACACCTGCCTGTCCGCTGAAAGGCCATATTGAACATGCCTGTCGAAATGCCATTGCCCTTTTCGTAAGCAAAGAGATCGCTGTAGACATCAACATGACTTCTCGGGTGACAAGTGTAGATAGCAATCAACTGAAGGGTATAAAAAATATTATCTTAGTATCTTCGGGCAAAGGTGGTGTAGGAAAGTCTACCGTAGCCGCCAATCTCGCCCTAGCACTTGCCGCTACAGGGGCTAAAACAGGCCTATTGGATGCCGATATCTACGGTCCATCTCTCCCGATCATGTTTGGTTTGGAAGGAGCTAAACCTGCAGCGAACCAAGGTCCGGACGGTAAGACCAGAATAGAACCCCTAGAAAAATATGGTCTCAAACTGTTGTCTATAGGCTTCTTTACGGATCCCAATCAACCTATCCCTTGGCGAGGACCAATGGCGACATCAGCTATCAAACAATTGTTCAATGACGCCGATTGGGGTGAATTAGACTACATGGTGGTCGATATGCCACCGGGAACAGGCGATATACATATCACCGTAGCACAGACTTATCCTATATCCGGAGCGGTAATCGTCACTACACCGCAGCAGGTTGCCCTCGCTGATGCCATCAAAGGAATGGCGATGTACCGCATGGAAGGCATTAATATCCCGATTGTAGGCGTAGTAGAAAACATGTCATACTTTACACCAGCCGAATTGCCAGACAACAAATACTATATCTTCGGGAAAGATGGCGGTAAGCGTCTGGCCGAAGAGTATAAAGTACCTTTCTTGGGGGAAATACCTTTGGTAAAATCCATTGCCGATGCCGGTGACAATGGCTTCCCTATCGCGCTGGATCAGGAAGACCCTACTGCAAAATCTTTCAGCGATCTTGCAGGGAGGGTAGCGCAGGAGCTGAGTATTCTAGCGAATAGGTAATCGGATTCGATAATCTTAGTATGCGTATTCTATGGACAGATGAAGCAGAACGTACATATCGAAATAATATCGAGTACCTTATCGAGGAATGGGATAGTTCTGTTATTGCCGATTTTATTCACGAAACGGAACTTGTTTTAAAATTATTATCTTCACAGCCTCACATGGGGAGATACGACAATTTTTTCGGTTGCAATCGTATTCTTGTTGTTAAGCAAATATCGTTACTCTACGATATTGATGACGACAATGATTGTATCATATTAAAATCTTTTTGGGATAATAGACAAAAACCAATTCACAGACTATTTTAAATAGTCTTTCTTGATAGCCAACATGACATCTTCATGGCTTTTCACTCGACCATTTTTATAATCATCATCGGCCCTCCGCAAGCTCTCTTTTAGTTCTTGCAAATAATATTCTTCCGGTGCTAGAAACTTAGCAAGTTTCAACATTTCATCTACAGTAAACGTTTGGGCTTTTAACTTTCTGTAAAAAGTTGGCGCAGGGATACCCACCTGTTCTATTATATATCCTTTTTTGTAAGGTGATTTGTTTATTGTTTCCTCTACAGTATCTAAGATATTTTTATAAGCGACAATCTCTTGTATCATATTTGTATTATATATTTTAAATATATGATAAATATAAGTATTATATTTGAAATATAGAAATTTATAAATCACTGTAACCTGACAAGAGATATTTCAAAGCTATGTCGAAAAAGACGTTACAGTACTTGATCTATTGAAGAGAAACGTCTAATATACAATCGAAATGTCTTATTGATACAAAATTCGTATATAGAATAATACAATGTCTTATACCAGAAGAACCGATATGAAAACAATCATCCTAGCCTCGATTTTGATAATCGGTATATCCTTGCGAGAAAGAAGAATTAGCCTATCAAAATGACTATAAAAAAGCTATCAGGCATGGCTTAGCTTCAAAAACGAGTCCGATAACAGCTATACGTATACAATTTTAAACTACCCTAATGAATCAACACCGACCCTGACAACCCTAACTGTAGAAGCTGGTGTGGCCATCGGTAGAGCATTCAGGTATAAGTCTATAGGGAATGTCGCGATGCCTGAAGGAGGATGGGCGAAGGGACAGCCATTACCGCATTCCAATCCATAGGATATTCCGACAAAGATATTGCAAGATTCAGTCAAGGCGATATATTGGAACAACTGCAATGGACAGAAAACAGAGAAGAGATCGGAACACACGTATCCGGCAGTATCTGGACACTGGATGAAGTATACAGCCTCGCCAGAAACAACTGGCTTGTAAAACAAAAAAATGCTGAGATATACTTTAAAGCTGACAATAGTGGTATAATTTCTACTTGTGGCTATGTAGAGAACGGCTGTCAGGATGGTTGCTTCATAGGAATCCATATTGTTTCCATCAAAAAATAAACCAACTCATCCGTTACTTGACACACTCTCGGGGTGGTGTCGCCAAGTTAAGAATTATATGATATTTTGCATGATGTAACGAAATAAATCGGCTGCCACCAGTAAGGAAACAGCCGATTTATTTTTTGGCTCTAAATAATAGATTTTATATTATAGTGGGTTATTAGGCAATATAGCCGGATTAGCGTCCACTTCTGCCTGAGGAATCATCATCAGGAATTTATTATCACCTGTTGGTATATTAAATTTACCATAATCTGGATGATTTGACCCCGGATAATCTCTCTCAACACCTTGTTTTAATCGTTTCAAATCAAAAAATGAAAAACCTTCTCCCCACAGCTCTATGCGCTTTTGCAAAATAATTTCATTGATAAGATCTGTCCCAGTGTTTGTTGAACGGACATAACTAGGATCTCTTTCGCTGGTAATTTCAAACAGAACATCCTTCGCTTGCTCTTCTGTAGCAGGATTACGAGCCAATGCCTCAGCCTCAATATAATATAATAGTGCAGAACGTAAATAAATATAGTCCCCTGACACTCTATCACTAGTCAAATCCCTGAATTTAAAGCTTATATAAGGATCATATTCGACGCCTTCAAACTCTCCTTCCTCTTCTCCCAAAAACATCTCTTTTCTAAAATCAGTCGATGACATAGCATCGTAAAGCCTTCTATCTATCGAGATATTACCACCTTCAGAATAACCTTCACCGGTATTGTCAAAATGAGAGAAAAAGCTCGCCACGAAAGTCGTCAACTCCGCATTTAGATCTGCCCCCCACATAGTTTCACTCTGATTAATATCATAGAAACCATTTTTCCACTGAGACTCTGTCAGTAACGTATATCCTTGCCGACCGTTATGCGCCGCTTCTGCGGCTTCTTCATATAGGCCCATTTCTAAATAAACATCAGCTAAAAAAGCAAGAGCGACACTTTGATCTATCAACTCTTTGCTTGCCCCTCTGTTATATCCGTCCAAGAGCTCTACCGCATCTTCTAAATCTGCTTTTATCTGTGTATATACTTGTTCTACTGTGTTACGTTTTGACGAGAGTTCCTCCGCGTTGATTGGGATAGACAATGCAGAAGTATTTCCGACATAGGTAGGTCCATAAATACGTGCTAACATAAAGTGAAAATATCCCCTCAGCGCTAACGCTTGTCCACGAATAGCCAATAGTTCTTCATCATCGGTATCCTCTGGAATATTAGTAATAATAGTATTTACATTCTTTATTTGTGTATAATAGGTAAACCATGGGTAATGAGCACGACTATTTGTAGTAATACGCCCTGTATAGTTGTAGTTAAATCCACCCCAATTCAATGCATTCATTACGACATCATTACCCATCAGATCCATAACAGAAAGTACACCTTTGTGTCCATAATCTTCATGACCAGCATATCCAGTAGTCGTTGCCGAGCGCAGTGTAGCAAGGACTCCTCTCAAATTTCCCAAGGCCGCTGCCGATGATGAATTTAGTTGCTCTTGATTAATCATCGATTCAGGTGTAATATTCAAGAAATCGCTTTTACAAGAAGTAAAAAGCAACACACCAGCTAACCCATATATAATTTTATTATTCCTTTTCATGATCATTAAAAATTAACAGTTAATCCCAGAGAAATTGTCCTTAACAAAGAATAGTTATTTAATGAACGTCCATTATTTAACTCGCCTCCTAACTGCATCATACGAGGGTCTAGACCTTGGCGCTTCGACCATATGTATAAATTATTACCCATAAGACTTAATCTAGAGTTTTTTATCCCAACATTATCAAATACCCGATTTGAGATATCATAGGAAATACCCACATTTTCCAAGCTCAAGTAGCTTGCTGATGTCAAGAAGAAATCAGAAGCGTCATATTGTTGTTGATAAACGACAGAAAGGATTGGCAATGTTGCTGATGTATTCTCTGGTGTCCAAGATTGGTAAACATCTTTATGGAAATTAGCGCCACTTGCTCCCATGCCAATATCTTCATTAAACAATCCTTGATATACTTCATCAAAAACATACCCTCCAATTTGATAGGCAAATCCTACATTTAACGAAAGCTTTTTATAACTTATATCAAAGCCAAAACCTCCATATAAATCTGGATTAGCAGTCTTGTTAGTCAACAAATATTGTGTGGCCGCAGTATATATCTCCGTCGTTGTTTTGTCTCCATTTGCAATTGCTGACTTATCATCCTTTGACCCTTGGTTCCAAAGAGCATTACCTGTTTCAGGATTTACACCTACAAACTCTCTTAAATAATAGGTATAAGCACTTTGTCCCTCTACAAACCTAAATAAGCCACTTACAAAAGGATCAGGAAGTCTCGTTACCTTATTTTTATAATGTGTAGCATTTACCCAAACATTCAGATTAAGGTCGGTAGAGCGGATGGCATCACCATTCACAGTCACCTCCACACCTGTATTCTTCATATCACCAATATTTTGAGCTATAGCAGGGATACCTGAAGAAGCGGGTTGAGGAAAATTATACAACATGTCCGAAACCTTTCGAGTAAAGTACTCAACGTCAAAATTCAGCCTGTCATCAAAGAGACCTAATTCAAAACCCGTGTTAAAGTTACGAGACACTTCCCACTTCAAATCTTCTGTACCCGTGTAGGCCTGAGATATCGAAGGGTTCCCCTCCGCATCCGAAACAATCTCATATTGGTCCATATAAGGCAAGTAGTTCCTTGAAAAACCAAAGTGACTCCTATGCTCCATATTGACATAAGATGGATAGTACAAATTGTCATTTCCCTGCTCTCCGTAACTAATCTTTAATTTCAAGTTAGAAATGGCGTTCTGATTTTGGAAAAAGTCTTCTTTTGACACGATCCATGCTCCACCAAGCCCATAGAAACTTCCCCATCTATGATCCGGATGAAAAACAGAAGAGCCATCTCTTCTAAATGAAGCACTAGCATAGTATTTATGGTCATAGCTATAGTTGACGCGTGACAAATAGCCCTCCACTTTATATTGGTCATTGTAGCCATTAAGGAAGCTATACTTACTTGCATTTGAGATAATCAAGTTATTCGGAATGACGATATTTGTTTTTCCTCCAGCTAACATTTTATTGGTATAACTAGATACTTCATGCCCAACCATTACATCCAAATCATGAGCACCGAACGTCTTCTTATAACTCAAAAATTGTTGATTCGTAAATGTATTTTCGTTATTAACGGCATTCGTAATCTGTCCTCCATATGGAGCCGCATCTCCACCTTCCTCGGTAGCATAACGGAAGCGATTACCAGACAAATAATCATAGGAAAGATTATATGTAAAATTAAAGTTTTCCAAAAAGTCTATTGAGGCAAAAGCTCGAAGTCCCAAATTAGTATTATCATTGCTCTGTGTATTCAACAATGTTGTCGCATAAGGATTCATATTTGGAATATACGGTCTTGAAGTTGAGCCCACTGTTTCTCCTCTACCCCAATCGTAAAGTTCCCTACCTTCTCCATTCCTCAATATACTACCTGAAGCATCTCTGGCAAAAATTGGATAAATAGGAGCTATATTTCTGCTCCACGAGAACAGATTTGAAAATGTATTCGTTTCTTTACCGGCCTGTGGATTTTTCATTTTTGTAGCTGCAAAATTCACATTGGTTCCTAATTTCAAAAAATCATACGGCTTAAACTCCACATTTGCTCGAGCACTAGCCCTATCGAAACCTGAATTTACGACATACCCGTTGTCTTTCAAGTATCCCCCCGACAAGTAAGTATTTATCTTTTCATTTCCGTATCGCACATTTAAAGAATGTTCTTGTCTGAAACTATTTTCAAACAAATATTTTGACCAATCATCGTGATAAAGCAATCTTGCTGCAGGATTGATTTTACCGGTCAGTGGGTCTACGATAGCATCATTGGCAACATTAAATGGATTAATTCCCAAATCGTCAAACAAATCCTCTGTCGCATACTGTCTCGCATCAGCATCACTGTCTCCATAAGCCATATACCCTATTCGAAGTCTCTGCCATCTTAATTCCATGTATTCAGCCGGATCCTTGATAATATCATAATCTTTTACCGCTCTGGAGTTATACCCTCCTCTGGTTTCAAAATTAATCTCCACAGCTCCTCTACCTTTTTTCGTGGTGATAATAATAACACCATTTGCACCCCGACTACCGTACAGCGCATTGGCAGCAGCGTCTTTTAAGAATGATATCTCCTCAATATCTTGAGAAGAAATAGATGCTATATCACCGTTAAATGGTACACCATCCACCACATACAACGGATCGTTAGAAGACGAAATTGAGCCTAACCCTCTAAACCGAACAGTTGGTGCTTCCCCTGGTTGACCTGTAGTAGAGCGGATTTGAGCACCACTCACTTTACCCGCTAAAGATTGTATCGCGTTACCCGTTTGAACTTGAGCAAGATCTTGAGCTTTAAAGGTGGCAATTGAACCGGTGACGGATTCCCGAGTTTGTGTACCATAAGCCGTAACGATAACCTCGTCCAAAACCTCCGACTCATCAACCAACTGTACATTGATGACTACTTGATTTCCTACCGTTACCCTTTGGCTCACATAGCCGATGTAAGAAAAGTTCAATACCGAGTTATTCGATACCGAGATGGAATAGTTTCCTGAACCATCGGTCTGCGTAGCTGTAGTCGATCCTACCACAGATACAGACACTCCAGTAACTGGAGATCCGTCTGTTGCGGAGGTTACTCGACCACTCACCTGACGATTCTGTGCATAAGATGCTCCTATAAAGCATGTCAGCACAAAAAATAAACTGAGTAATTTTTGTTTCATGTGTTATAAATTTAATAGTTGAGCATGTTGAGCACGCCTGTTAGTGTTAAAAAATGTTAAAACATAGCAAATATATAAGACTCTTCTAATACACACAAGCTTTTTGAAAAAAATATTATGCAAACATAGCATTTTCATTCAGGGAGCATATATTGGTCACAGAATCTGTATCTTTGTAACATGCGATTTGACATTATCACTGTTTTGCCCTCTTTACTGGAAAGTCCTTTTGCACATTCCATCTTACAACGTGCACAGCAAAAAGGACTCGTCGAAATTCATGTACACAATCTTCGGGACTACGCCAACAATAAACATAAATCGGTAGATGACTATCCGTATGGGGGTGGCTCGGGTATGGTTATGCAGATCGAACCTTTTGCAGCTTGTATCGAAAAGTTACAGTCAGAAAGACCTTATGATGATATCATCTATATGACGCCCGACGGCACAACCTTAAATCAGACCATCGCGAATGATCTTTCCACAAAGGGGAATATGATTATTCTCTGTGGCCATTATAAAGGCATCGACCAACGGATCAGGGATGTTTTTGTCACCAAAGAGATCTCTGTAGGTGATTATGTCCTTTCCGGGGGAGAATTGCCAGCTGCAATTGTCGTAGATGCTGTCGTGCGGCTCATTCCTGGTGTTCTGTCGGACGAAACCTCTGCTCTTTCTGATTCGTTTCAGGACGGTCTGCTGGATGCCCCAATCTACACCCGACCTGCCGAATGGCGTGGTCACAAAGTACCCAATGTGTTATTAAGCGGACATGAAGCAAAAATAGCTGCGTGGCGCGATGAACAGCAGTTATTGCGCACCCAACAACGCCGCCCAGATTTACTAAATGAATAGAAAACGTTATTTTTTTTATTTTTTTATTAAAATTCCTTGGACATCTTAAAAAATATAATAATTTTGTGCTGCAATGATGAATAATAACAAATATCAATTTTGGTGGTGGCCTGAACATAATATGTCGGGGTAGCTAAATCTTTTGGTATTCATAATACGGATTTTCATAATCAACCAAAACCATTCAAATTCAAGCCCGACAAATAGTCGGGCTTTTATTTTGCGCATATTGCACGACAGGGATTTTAAGTGTTTTTTAATTTTTAACTTTGACTTTTTACTTTGCAAACGATGAAATATACATTCCAAACAAATTATAAAAAAATACTGGCAGACACAGCCACGCCTGTGAGTATCTATTTGAGGTTGCGCGACATCTTTCCAAATAGCTTACTCTTAGAAAGCTCGGAGTATCATAGCAGAGACAATAACATCAGCTATATCTGTTGCCAAGCTATTGCCGGCATCACATTAGATCAGGACACCCTACAAGTATCCTATCCGGGCCAACCGTTATTGCGTAAGGATGCTTCTGAAATAAACCTTAGACAGGAGGTTTCGGATTTCAGAAATTCCTTCCATAATGCTGATCTTCCAGAAATACGTGTCATCTCCAACGGGCTCTTTGGCTATTTCACATTTGACGCCGTAGCGCATTTTGAAGATATCACGCTTACTGCCAATATCGATGAACAAAGGGCTGTTCCATTTCTACAATACCATGTATATCGCTATGTCATTGCTATCGATCACTTCAGGAACCAATTATACATTTTCGAAAACTTACTTGAGGGGGAAGAAAGCGATCTCGAACGAATACAATACCTCATTCAAAACAAGAATTTCCCGGAATATCCTTTCCATATCAAAGGCGAGGAAACATCCAATATGACAGATGACGATTTTCGTAATCTGGTTCGCAAGATGAAAGAACATATACAACGGGGCGATGTCTTTCAGATCGTTCCATCAAGAGCTTTTGCCCAACCCTTTGGAGGCGACGAATTTAATGTGTACCGCGCCTTACGCTCGGTCAACCCTTCTCCTTATTTGTTTTACTTTGACTATGGCGATTTCAAGCTTTTCGGATCATCACCTGAAGCTCAACTGACAATTAAAGGGGGAGAGGCGACTATCTATCCTATAGCAGGCACTTTCAAAAGAACGGGAGATATGGAAAAGGATGAAAAAATAGCCGAAGACCTCAAAAATGATCCTAAAGAGTCGGCAGAACATGTTATGCTTGTCGATCTGGCCCGTAATGACCTTAGTCGTCACTGCTCACAGGTACAGGTAAAGTCCTATAAAGAAGCACAATATTACTCGCATATCATCCATTTGGTATCTAAGGTATCCGGCAAGTTACATCAAGACGCTAATCCTTTTGATGTAGTCGGCGATACATTCCCTGCCGGCACACTATCGGGAGCGCCCAAACATATGGCATTGACATTGATCGACCGATATGAAGGACTCCAGCGTTCTTTTTACTCGGGAGCCTTAGGCTATATGGGTTTTAACGGAGACTTTAACCATGCGATTATGATCCGCTCATTCTTGAGCAAGAAAAGTATGCTGCATTATCAGGCTGGAGCTGGCATTGTATTGGACTCAGATCCTGAAAAAGAGCTGCAGGAAGTAAACAACAAGATTGCGGCATTACGAAAAGCACTCGAAATCGCACAGGAGATTTAATCAATTACGAATAAGAAAATTATGAATGAAAAAACTCGTAATTCATAATTTTCTCATTCGTAATTCACAATTCATAATTTTAAACATCGATGAATACAGATAAAATATTGGTAATAGACAACTATGATTCTTTTACCTACAATTTGGTACACCTTCTACAGGAACTCGGCAAGGGGTATGAAGTTGTTCGCAACGACAAATTTACGTTAGATTATGTCGACAATTTTGATAAGATCCTTTTGTCTCCTGGTCCGGGTATCCCCTCAGAGGCAGGCCTATTATTGGATGTTATCCGCACTTATGCTCCTACCAAGAGCATTTTGGGCATTTGTCTAGGTCAACAAGCAATAGCGGAAGTTTTCGGCGGTACACTTTTCAATATGCCGAAACCTTTACATGGCGTAGCTACAGATATTATCATTACGGATGAGGATGAAAAACTTTTCCAAGACTTCCCTCATAATTCCAAAATAGGAAGGTACCACTCCTGGGCCGTGGAAAAAAGCACACTACCGGAGACATTGAAAATAACGGCTCTTGATCCTGATGGAGTTATCATGGCACTATCACACATCGAATATGATGTACGCAGTGTGCAATTCCATCCCGAATCGGTATTGACCGATAATGGCAAGAAATTGATGGAAAATTGGATTAAGGATTAAATAACTAAAAAAATGACCATCTTAGATAAAATCGTAGAAAAGAAAAAACAAGAAGTGGCGAAGGCCAAATCAAAGGTTACATTAGCTG
>JBEBWF010000014.1:0-84535 GCA_040392285.1 Sphingobacterium sp.
GTCACGAAGACATTCTTACAATGGTGCATTTGGTTATAAGCATTCAGCAAAGATGAATTCGGGTCCTTCCCCATTCGGACTCCACCCATGTCGTGTACTTCAAGACCGGGCTGCCTACCGAAAGCCTCATGTTGATCGATGGAGACAACATTAGTACAACCGGCTTTTTTCAGCATATCCTCACCTTCCTTGAAAAAATCCTCCATCATAGCAATATCGTTCTGATCGTAGTCAATCGACGTGATCAACTGCGGGATACCATATTTATCGACCTGGGTATCGCTTAACCGTACATGGTTTTCGAAACGTGGCAATACTTCACCCTGCATCATCATGGACACTTTCCAATCACCTGCTTCGGTCAACGCATCCTTGAATGCAGCTCCAAGACCCAAATGATCCACATTCTTTCCTCTAGCACGGGATGCATTAAAAGCCATTAAGTAACTGCCCCTAAAATTAGAGGTATCGGAATAGATGTTTTTAAATGCGGGAACAAATACCTGCGTGGGTCGTCGTCCATAATAATACTTATCTTCAAACCCAGGCATCGTAGCGCGGATAACCCCCCGATAATTATGGAACGTGATATATTTACCCAATAGCCCGTTTTTGTTACCAAGTCCGTTGGGGAAATAAGAAGATTTGGAATTTAGGAGGATCAAGTTCGAATTGAGCGTGGCGGCATTCAAAAATATAACCTTCGCGGTATAGATTCTCTTTGAGCGATCTTCGGTATGTATCACACTTACGCCTACCGCCTTTTTCTCATTTTCATCGTAAATAATCTGATCGACTACGGCATCCGTCACAATAGTAAGGTTACCTGTTTTTTCGGCATGTGGCAATGTGGATGAATTGGAACTGAAATATCCACCAAAAGGACAACCGCGCTCACAGAGGCTGCGCGCCATACACTTTGTACGTCCCTGTATACGTTGTTCCTCTTTGAGTTCTGCCAGATTAGCACATCGACCTATGATAGCCTGGCGATCCGTATAGTTTTTGCGAATAGATGCTGCGATATGTTTCTCGACAGCATTCATCTCAAATGCGCCCACCACCTCACTATCGGGCATATTGGCTATACCATCTTTTGTTCCGGAGATACCTATAAATTTTTCGACATGTGAATACCAAGAAGCGATGTCTTTATACCGTATAGGCCAATCTACTCCATAATCAAAGCGTTGCGGACTGTTAAACTCATAATCGCTCCATCGTTGCGTTTGTCTTGCCCATAGCAAAGACTTGCCTCCTACCTGATAGC
The DNA here is from genome assembly GCA_040392285.1 of Sphingobacterium sp. Classification (GTDB taxonomy): domain Bacteria; phylum Bacteroidota; class Bacteroidia; order Sphingobacteriales; family Sphingobacteriaceae; genus Sphingobacterium. The sequence goes on from JBEBWF010000014.1 coordinate 1,271, forward strand.
CCCGTATCCACTGAAAAGGCTTTTCTTGGATATAATCTTGTTCCCCGCTATGTACGTAAAAATGGGACGTTGATTCATTGAAGGCATAATGATCTCCGACAATAGGATTCTCTGCTAAGTCGGCCCGCGTCGCTTTATTTCGATGTGGAAACTCCCAGGTATCCATATTGGCAGTCGGATAGTCCTTGATATGCTTCACCATTCTTCCCCGTTCGACGACCAAAGTTTTGAAACCTTTATCACAGAATTCCTTGGCGGCCCAACTACCACTTATTCCAGAGCCAACAACAATAACATCAAAATCTTCGTTTCGGTACATAAAGTCTAAAATTAAATATATTAGGTTAAAGGGTCAAGCAATGGATAGAATTGTTACAAGTATGGCCGCTCGAGCCGCGGCAGGGTATTCCGCTTTTGACCGCAAAAGTGGAGCAAAACTCGCCGCTCGAAACTTTTGGCTGTAGGATAGTGCCTCCCACTGCTATTGCCAAAATTTTCACAGGCGGCATCTTGATAAACTGTACAGACAGTGCTCACATTCAAGATAATTCATTGTTTAAACGATAGTGTGAGAATGATGACAGAATCGATAAGACTTTTGAGATCGAGGCCGTACGAATACCTAAATTGCCACCTTAGCGGGTCGCCAATAGCAGGAAGGAAGAAACTTTGTGGCGAGCCAGTACAGTGGCGAGTTTATGGATCAATGTTTGTTTTTAATTGTATCCATGAGTTCACTTCGTTCAGTTTTTGCCTATCTTTTTTGCGGAAAAAAAGTAGGAGCCCTGCCACGGCTCAAGTGACATCTAAAGTCCGATACAACTCCAAATATTTCGAAATGGCTTCCCGCTTTTTATCGGTGAGGTGAAAGTCTAAACTTTGTGTCAGGTAATGCAGATAATCAAAGTTTTCGTACAAAGGAAGACCGTCGATGACATCCTCGGGATGTGCTACACCGTCTGCTAAGGCTTGATCAAATGCTTTTACAAAGTCAGACGGTAGCTCTTTATTTGCTACCCACACCGCAAAAGCAAATGGAAGATCCGTAAGTTGCTTCCAGTAATAGCCGAGGTCGTACGCAAAAGCTGCGCTATTTTTCTTGCCGAAGGTGCGATCTCCAATAAGTACATAAGCATCGGCTTCGCCCTCTGCTACGATCTGAACCTCTCGTTTCCAGTAATATTTAAGCAATATTCGTGCTAATCCATTGGACGTTTTGGACTGATAGTCCAACTTGATTGAATCAATCGTTTCTATAGGTTTATCTGAAAAAATAAATACAGAATCGACCTTTCCTTCGGTTCCAATACAATAGTCACCGATGATATGTGCTTCCGGAATGTCCAGTAAGGCGGCAACCGGCACAATTCCCATATCTACTTCACCATCGATGACTTTTCGCGCACATTCAGCTGGATAGTCTAAGCTCAAATCAATCTGCCCCATAAGAGGCGAAGATTTTAGGCCTTGAAGAAAAGGTAAGGTATTCGTATAGCTTACCGCGGAAATCTTGATTTTACTCATTGAAACCCCTCTAAATGCCTCGTGTTATAATAATCTAGGATGGAGAATTTACCGTTTTCGTATTCCAGGACATACAAGGATGTGTTGGTATGAGGAAAATCATCCATCTGACAAACAGGAGTTTCTGTAAGATGACAGAGTAAAATACGTAACGCCCGCCCATGCATACACACTAAGATGGTCTTTTCATCCTTTTGTCGAAGCATATAGGCCATGGCTTCTTTTTGACGAGCGACCAATTCATTCGGCGATTCGCCTTCTTCGATGCAATAATCCAAATCGTTATTTCGCCAACAGGTGACCACGTCCTCAAAGCCGCTCATGATGGCTTCATCCTGAGGTTGCCCCTCATATATCCCCCAGCTGATCTCGTCCAGGCCTTCCAGATCTTCTCGTGGTATGCCTAACCTAACAAAAGGTTCAACCGTTTGGTGCGTACGAAGTAATGTGGAAGTATATATTTTGTCAAAAGGCACATCCTTATAGCTTTCAAAAAAAGCCTCTGCCTGCTTCAAGCCATTTTCGTTGAGGGGTGAATTGACCCCTCTTCCCTGTACGATACCTTTTAGATTAAGGTCTGTCTGTCCGTGTCTGATAAAATAAAAAGTCTTCTTCAAAATAAAAATATAGGTATCAATTTACAACAGGAAGTGCATAATATTTAGCCGCTTTATCCTCTTCAAAAACCACATCTTTATAGTCCGTGACGACATGATAAAGGGTGTCCCGTTCGATCGGATGACGGCCAACATGACGAATTAATTCGACCAATTCTTTTGTACTCATTGCTGGATTTTGTTCCTCCGCACCCGCCATACTATAAATTTTTGTCGTATCATCCAACGTACCATCAATGTCGTCTACACCATAAGCCAACGACTGCTGTGCCGTATCTCGTGAGATCATCGCCCAGTAAGCTTTGATATGTTCGAAGTTGTCCAAATAGATCCGTGCAACGGCATAATTACGTAAATCCTCGATGACAGAAACCTCGGGAACGTTCGACATTTGATTGTCTTTGTTTCTAAATTTTAAAGGAATGAATGTCTGAAAGCCGCCTGTCCGATCCTGCAATTGGCGTAACCGTTCCATATGATCTACACGATGCCAAAATTCTTCGATGTGACCATACAACATGGTTGCATTTGTATGCATCCCCAACTTATGGGCTTGTTCGTGGATATCCAACCATTGCTCAGCATTACATTTGTCGTGCGCAATTCTTTCCCGGACTTCAGGATGAAATATTTCAGCTCCCCCACCCGGCATCGAATCTAACCCACATTCCTGAAGATACTTCAGACCATCATAATGACTTAATTTAGCCTTTTTGAAAATATAATAATATTCAACAGGTGTCAATCCTTTGATATGGAGTTCTGGGCGATGTGCTTTACACTTTTTAAAAAAATCCGCATAAAACTCCAGGTTTTGTTTCGGCACCACACCACCTGTTATGTGTACTTCAGTCACCGGCTCATGGTCATAGCGCCTTACAACATCTAGCATGGCCTCAACATCCATCTCCCACCCTTCTTCACGTTCCTTGATAAGACGTGAATACGAGCAAAACTTGCAGTCGTACACACAGACATTTGTAGGTTCAATATGAAAATTCCGATTAAAATAGGTTCGATCACCATGTTTTTGCTCCCGGATATAGTTCGCCAGCACACCCAAATAGTTCAGATCGCCTTTTTCATAAAGCAGGACCCCCTCGTCAAAAGTAACCCGCTCTCCCGCTACAACTTTTTCGGCTATTTGTTTTAGATCGGTATCTAAATTCTTGTTAGTGATTAAGAAATTCAATTTTTGCTGCGTATTCATGTATCGCTCTCCTGCATATTATACAAATTTATCAAAAATTATGTAATACACACAGTGGAGTAGATGATTCCAATTAAGTAGTCTATGCATCTACAAATTGTTGCATATCGATCAACCGTTTATACAAACCATTTTGATTCATCAATTCCGGATGGGATCCGGCTTCTACAATCCGACCTCCCTCAATTACAACGATCTTATCGGCATTCTGTATCGTACTCAGTCGGTGAGCAATCACTACGGTAGTTCTGTTTTTCATCAATTTATACAACGAATCCTGAACTAACCTTTCGGATTCAGTATCCAAGGCAGATGTCGCCTCATCCAGTAGCATAATAGGTGGATTCTTCAATACAGCACGAGCGATACATATACGTTGCTTTTGTCCACCAGACAATTTAGAACCACGATCACCAATATTCGTCTGATAGCCGCTACTCAATTTTTCGATGAACTCATGCGCATTGGCAATCTTCGCTGCTGCAATCACCTCTTCCATTGTAGCCGATTGCTTGGCGAAAGCAATATTATTAAATATGGTGTCATTAAACAAGATAGATTCCTGATTAACTACACCTATCAGGCTACGCAAGCTTTCTTGTTTTAAATCCCGAAGATCTTTGCCGTCAAAATAAATAGCCCCAGCGCTGACATCCATAAAACGCGGTATCAAGTCCACTAAAGTAGATTTCCCACCTCCTGACGGACCTACCAAAGCAACAGTTTGTCCCTTTTTAACCTCCAGATTAATATCCGATAAGACTTCTTTCGTTTCATAAGCAAAATGCACCTGGTCAAATTCGATCGTATTTTGGAAGGAATTGACTTCGGTGGCACCTTCTCTATCTTTAACCTCATTTTTTTCATCAACGAGTGCCAATACACGCTCTCCTGCCGCAATACCATGATGTATATTGGCAAACGAATCAGTTAATGCTTTTGCTGGACGCATAACTTGTGAAAATAAGGCGATATAAGCAATAAATTCAGATGCTTTTAGCTCCCCCTGTCCAGTCAATACCAAATGACCACCATATAATAAGATAATGGCCACCATAATAACACCTAATAATTCAGAAACAGGCGATCCCAATTGTTGGCGTCGAACCATTCGACGCATAATCTTTGCATAATAAGTATTCTCATTGTGGAAACGTTGCTTGACAAAGTCCACAGCATTGAATGCTTTAATGACACGCACCCCCGATAGCGCTTCATCCAAATAGGAAATCATATTACTATACGATTTCTGTCCTTCGATAGCTTGTGCTTTCAAGGTTTTAACAATCCGGGAGATAACGAATGCCGAGATTGGAATAACCGTCAATGCAAAAAAAGTGAGCTTCGCCGATATCGCAAAAAGCATGAACACGTAAGCGATAAGCTGGAGTGGTTCTTTAAATATAACCTGTAATGTCCCTGTCACGGAATACTGTACAACCTGTACATCCGACGACACCTTGGACATGATATCACCTTTACGCTGATTGGAGAAAAAACCAAAGTGCATATCCATCACGTGATCAAAGACCACACGTCTCAAATTCAACAAAGTATTGATCCGAAAATTCTCCATGACCCGCTGCGAGAAATAGCGGAATAGGTTACTAATAAATACCGATATGATAATACCTATACAAACATATTTCAAGGCATCATAGGCACCAAAGTCCGCGTATAGCCTATCAGCGTAGTATGTAAACCAATCCGGCAAATCCCATGCACTCTCCGGCTTAGTGACTACGCCATGTGTCGCATCGATATCTGCTCCTGATCCTCTAAACAATACTTGGAGCAGCGGGGCTAATAAAGCCAAGTTCAATGTACCGAAGATAACAGCAATAAGGGTAAAGATAATATAGGGGATAGCATATTTTTCAATAGGCTTCGCAAAGGATAATAATCTAAAATATGTCTTCATCTATTGAGCTAAGCTACAAATGTATAAAAAAAGCAATCACTTTGTTTATATTGATTAAATTGTTACTATTAATGGTTTAGCATGAATCGAATTTAATAATCGGTCTTCAGGCTCATCACATAAGCTAATGGTTCTTTATTTTATTAACGAAATTTTATTCAACTTATGATTTTTATCTCGTTATATATTTTCGTCTATAGCTCACAATGATCATAGGACTAAAAAGGTCAGATTTCAAATTTGAAATCTGACCTAAAGACCTGCGTCATTTCAAGTAACCTTGAGCTATTTATAATGTTTACTGATGCTTCACTTCCATCTCGTCGACATAATGCTCGTTCGGGGTATAGTCCGCTACAATAAGCTCTTTGTAATCGATATGCTTATCTTTTCCGAAGCGGCGTTTAAAGCTATCCATCAACGAATAAACCACAGGCACCACGACTAATGTTAAGAACAACGACGATAACAATCCACCGATAATCACAATCGCTAAACCCCGGTTTGTATCAGCGATACCACCTGTGGCCATCGCGATAGGAATCATACCGAAGACCATGGCAATCGTTGTCATCAGAATAGGACGAAGACGGGCATGGTTCGCTGCAACCAAAGCATCATGTGTACTATCCCCTGCTTCCTTTCTATGGTTGGCAAAGTCGACCAAAAGGATCGCATTCTTCGCAACCAAACCAATAAGCATGATAATTCCCAGAATAGTAAAGATATTCAGTGTTTGATTCGTCAATGCCAGTAAGAGCAATGCTCCGATAAACGATAGTGGAATAGAAAATAAGACTACAAAAGGTGTCGCAAAGCTATCGTATAAGGCGACCATCACCAAATAAACAAGGATAATAGACGCCAATAAAGCTATACCTAAGGTACCAAAACCTTCCTCCTGGTTTTCCATATTACCACCCCACAAATAGGTGACACCCGGTTCACGTGGCAATTCTTTAAACTTCGCCTCCCACTCTGCAGCAACAGTACCTGCTGGACGACCAATTACCTGACCTTTCACCGATACAGAAGGTGTTTTATCACGACGCTCCAACAATGTTGGCCCCGATCCGTACGATATATCCGCAAATTGATCCAGTGTAACAGAAGTACCCTGGCTGTTGATAAATTTCAGTTTACGCACATCATCAATACCTGTTCTTCCTTTATTGTCAAATTGTATATTGATATCGTACTCGTTATCTCCCGCACGGAATTTATTGTCCGTATTACCCGAAAAAGCAACCTGCATCGTTGCACCTACCGTTGCTACATTCAAGCCCAGGGAAGTCATTTTCTCCCGATCTACTTTCACGTTAATCTCCGGGTTACCAGCTTCGGAAGACAATTTCACTTGAGAAGAGCCCGGTATTTCATTGAGTAACTGCATGGCTTCAGTAGCAAATTTCAACGCATCTTCCATCGTAGCACCGACTATCGTCAGTGTCAAAGGTGCCTGTTCAGCCCCCATCAATCCCATATTGACCGTACGTACCTTTGCTTCGACCAATTCATTCTCTAACTCCCGTTTTAAATCTGCGGAATATACTTTGGAATTCAACACACCGATATACTCATCTTTAAGGATAACATGAATTTCAGATTTGTAACGTGTACCCGATACCCCACCAAAGCCACCATCACTGGACTGACCCACAGTTGTGATCAATCGCTTCACCTCAGGTTTCGCAGCAATATAGTTCTCCGCACGTTGTGTAAGCTGGTTGGTTACTTCCAAAGAAGCATCTTTCTCCAACTCAAACTGCACCATAAACTCACCTTTATCATTCGCCGGGAAAAAATCTGTTCCAATGAATCCCATACCCACCAAAGCTATAGAACTAAAGAACAATACCACCGCAATCAACAGGGTCAAAAATTTATTCAACCGCGTACCCAATGACCATCTCAGAATGCCCGATACCCAATGTGTAAATTTACTCAATCCTCTTTCAAAGCCTAATATGATCCGTCCAAAGAACGAAGAAGAACTGATATGTTCTAGTCTACCAAATCTGGAATACAACCAAGGCACTACTGTAAAGGACACCAACAAGGAAAGTAACGTCGATATAATTACGGTCACACAGAACTGTGCAAGAATATTTGCTACCAAGCCTGTTGACATCGCTATCGGCAAAAACACGACTACGATAACCAATGTAATCGCACTGACCGTAAATCCAATTTCTTTCGCTCCGTCAAATGCTGCACGCACCCTATTTTTCCCCATCTCCATATGCCGGTGAATGTTCTCGATCACAACAATCGCGTCATCCACAAGAATACCGACCACCAGAGAAAGCCCCAATAGTGACATGAGGTTCAATGTGTATCCCATCAGTAGGAAGCCAATAAATGTAGCGATCAGCGACAACGGAATAGCTACCATCGTAATAGCCGCATTCCGCAAACTATGTAAGAAGAACAGCATAATGAAACCAACTAGGACAATAGCCAACATCAAATCTTTCATGACGTGATTAGCCGCATTCAAGGTATATTCACTGGAATCATTTGCTATTAATACTTGTATCCCATCTTTGGCATAATCCTTTTCGACACCACTTATCAAGTTGCCTTCACTATCTTTAACCGAGATCGTTTTTTGAACCAATTCGGATACCGCCACCGCATTAGCATCAGACTGCTTATAAACCTGCATTAAGATCGTATTTTTGCGATCCAATCGGGCAATCTTCTCAATTTCAGCAATACCATCCTGAACATCCGCAATATCGCTCAGATAAACGGTAATACCTTGAGGCGTTGTAATCGGTAAAGCACGTAGTTCGTCTACTGTCGCTACTTTTCCTGCCAGACGGATTGTATTACGTTTCTCAGCAGACTGCACGCTTCCTGTTGGAAAGTCCAAATTCGAAGCCGCGATAACCTGTTGTACCTGGTTAATGGACAAACCATACCCTTGTAGCTTCTCAGGATCTACCTTCACCTGGATCTCACGTTCTTCACCCCCAACCATATCTACCTTGGCGACACCACTGATACGTGCAAACACCGGTTGTATCTTATTGTCCAATAAGTCATATAACTCCTTCTCGGACAAATTAGATGTTACCGCCAAGCTCATGATCGGCATATCATCCAACGAGAATTTATTCAAGATCGGAGGATCCACATCATCCGGCAATTCATTTAATATAGCATTTATCTTCCGTTGCGCATCCGTCAACAAAAAGTTGACATCCGCACCATCGTTCAATGTTACTGCTACCACAGAGACGTTTTCCAAGGAAGTGGACTCAATCTTCTTCACCATTTCCAGCGAAGATATCGCATCCTCTATCTTCTTCGTAACTGTATTTTCTACCTCCGTCGGCGATGCTCCCGGATAGACTGTCTGCACCATGATCACATTGATCTCGAATTTCGGTATCAGCTCATACCCCAGGCGGGTATAGGAAAATATACCACCAAGCACCAAGATGATAAACATCACGATGATTAGACTTGGTCGTTTTATCGATATTTCAGAAATCTTCATACGAATTGTTTATTCAAATTATTTAATGATAGTAATAGGAGTTTGATCGAACACATTGATTTGTCCAGAGATAATGACTTGGTCACCAGCTTCTAAACCACTCAAGATCTCGACATAATCTCCAAAATTACGTCCGCCAACAACGTCAGCAGCTATGGCCTTTCCATCCTTGGCAATAAACACCTTGTTATCACTCACACTACCTACAAAAGCCATACGGGGAATCACCAACACATTAGCAGCAGTTTGGCTACCAAAACTAGCCGTGCCATACATACCAGCACGCAGTTGGTTACTAGGATTGGCAACTTCGATCTCCACTGGAAAGTTTAGGCTACCATCAGACTTCGGTGCAATAAAAGTTATCCGACCTTTAATATCCTTATCCGGATAAACACTAAGGGTTACATCCACGGTTTGACCGACCTTCAATGTAGCGACATGCTTTTCATCCACGTTGACACGCAACTTAAGTGAGCTGACATTGACAATTTCGAAAGCTGCCGTACCAGGGCTCACATACGTACCCGGTTCGATCATACGAGCATTTACTATTCCACTTACCGAAGTTTTAATAGTCACGTCGCCCGCAGTAAGATTTGCACTTCGTAAATTGTTCTTAGCCGTTTCGAACTGCAGTTTCACTTGATCCAACTGTTGTTTGGTCACACCACCAGTCGCGTAGGCACTTTCAAAACGCTGAACATTCGCCACAGCATCATCATATACAGCCTGTGCATTTGCCACACTGACATTCAATTTATCCCCTTCAACCACGGCCAAAACCTGTCCGGCACTCACACGAGAACCCTCATCGACCAAGACCTTGACGACACGTCCCGATGCCTCAGCCGATACCGTCACTTCTTGTTTCGGCATCAGTGTTCCGTTGGCTATGTAAGACAAGTCTACAGACTGTGTACGAGCCGTATCGATACGCACCGCGACGGTTTCATTGGTTACAGCAGCAGCCTCAGTCACGGCCTGATTTTGTGCCTTATTTTTATTTAAGATGTAAATTATACCTGCTAATACCGCAGCGACAACAAGTACAGTAATAATTGCGCGTTTCATATAGTTATTTGTGTGTTAATTATTCGTTTATTAAAGATTGTAATTTTCCGTTTGCTTTGATTAGTTGGATTTCAGCCACCTTGTAATTCAATAAAGATGTTGTGAGGTTGTTTTGTGCATCCAAATGTGCACGTTCGGCATCCAACAAATCCGTTAAAGTTGCTAAACCATTTCTATAATTATTGGTGGTATTATCCAATACCTCTTTCGCTAATTTCACATTCGATTCATTGGTACCAACGGTCAAGATGCTATTACGAACCTGTGCTTTTGCATTTTCATTGCCTAGGCTTAACGCCAACTTCGTGTCAGCTATATCAATCTCTGCTTTCTTGATATCTATCGTAGCCTGTCTCACCTTCGAGCGAGTCGAAAATCCATTAAAAATCGGGAAATTTAAAGAAAGCCCTATGGAAGCAAAGTTTGACCATGCTACAGACGGATGATTGCTAAAAATTGGAAACTTAGATCCAAATCCCATATAACCATAGTTGGCATTCATGGATAGGTTCGGATAATACTCCGAAATAATTGCCTTTCTGTTTAGTTCCAAAAGTTCCATCTGTTTGTTCAGCACCTGAATCTCCGTTCTTCCATCGACATTGTTTACATCAGATAGAATCTGGGCATCTAAATTAAACGTTTCTTCGGGGAGTTTCAGATCACGCGTGATATCCATACCGATCGCAAACTTCAAGGCATTTTCTTGCAAATCATTCGCATTCTGTATCTGTTGTTTTTGAGCCGTTAGATTATTAACCGTTACCGCAATACGGTCCAGATCAATCTTCTTGGCTAGCCCCGCATTATAAAGACCTTCAATAATTCCGTATGTCTTTTTTGTATTATCCAGATTATTCTGAATATTTTCCAATTGCAGCTGCGTTTGGTATACGCTATAATAAGCATTAGCAACTCGTTCTATCAATTGCTCTTCAGTCAATTGGTTATTGATGACATAAAACTCCCGGGTAGTATTTGCTGCTTTCAACCCTGTAAACACAGTCTGGTTGAAGAGCTGCTGACTAAACGATACCGTCGGAGTTGCCTGCCACTTTTGTCCCATGCTCACCAAAATGGTCTCGCCTGGTTGCCCCATCAACGAACCATCTAATGCCACTTGCTGAATAATAGCATTATAAGTCAACCCCGCACTGACATTGATTTGGGGCAATGCTGCCGACCGCACTTCATCGATCTTATTCTGTGCATTTTCAATATCGAGCTTTGACTTTTGAGCCTCGGCTTTATTTTCCAAAGCATATTTAACAGCTTGCTGAAGGGTCAGCACTTCTTGTGCCTTCACGAATGAGCCAGCAAATAGCCCTGCAATTATTAACGTTATGATTTTACCCGTTTTCATTCTATTTATTTCGTATTTATTCGATTTTCAAATATTAGTTTTGTCGCCCTTTTCTGACTGTGGAGGATTTTGTCCACATTTTCACTATTCGGGATACCCGTAATGATGTCATGAACATTATGCATGATACTGATACCCTTAACGATTTCGATATACACCGTACACATCTCATCGATATCATCCACAAGAACCTCGCCTGCTGCAACAGCTTTTGAGATCAACCCTTTCAGTTGGTTGAGATCCTCAATATAACATTCTTTCAAAAACTCATTGATCTCCACTCCTTTTATCCACTCAAGGTTCTCATTGATGTGCAACACATAGTACTTCTTTAGATAGGATGCGCGCACCTCCAATAAAGAAAACATGACTTCCAAAAAATTATTACGATACGCATTTATAATAATTTTTTCTTCACGATAGATTTCTTTGCCCACATGCCTGATCACATCTTTAATTAACTCCAACTTATCCGGATAATAGTAATAAAGATTTGCCTTCGTTATGTTGAGGTCGTCTGCGACTTCATTCATCGTAGTTTTATTGAAACCATAATGTGCGAAACGTTTTAGCGCAACCTCAACTATTTCCTCCTTACGTTTGTCCATTTTTATCTCCTGACTTTTATTAAAAATTGTTCAAAAGTACAAAAACAGAAATACATACAACTCACAAAACGATTAAAAAAACAATTTCATGACAAAAAGGAAAAAATTAGGAGAAAAGTTTCAAAAACTTCTTTCGATCCACCTTATATAATCGAGCAGCGCGGTACGATACACCTGTTTGGCATTCGTCCAATTCTTTCAAATAACCAAGATTGGTCATTTTTTTTCGAAAGTTTCGTTTATCCAACGATTCCCCTAAGATGGATTCATAGACCTGCTGAAGTTGGGTAAGGGTAAATTTTTCGGGTAATAATTCGTAAGGTGTAAGGGTGTAGGATAGGTTAACTTTCAGTTTCTTCAATCCCAACAGGAGGATATCCTTATGGTCAAACGCCAATTCCGGCAATTCATCCATAGCAAACCATTTCGCTTGGCGCATATAATTTGTAATGGGTTTTACTTTGTTCTTCACATCTTCATAGCGCACAAAAGCCATATAAGCTACAGTCAATATACGTCCTTCAGGATGTCGCTTTACACCCGCGAAAGCCGCTAACTGCTCCATATATATATCCTTCAATCCCGTCATCTCATAGCTAATACGTTTTACCGCATCCTCCATTTCTTCCCTCTTCTCGACAAAAAATCCGGGAAGTGCCCACCAATCTTTGTATGGATATTCGTTCCTTTCGGTAAGTAGTACCTTTAAATTTCCTTCGTGAAAGGTAACAATAACACAATCGATGGTAAAATATGATAACAAAGCCTTAAGATTAAAGTTATTATTTCAGTTAAAAACTAAACAATAATGGACAAAATTAGTAAAAGAAGCAAAAAAATAGCCAAAAAATTTATAAGTGTAAAAAATACACACTATATTCGTGTGGTTCAATTCTAATCAATCTTGAAGAAAATAAAAAAAATAGGTGTTTTTACGTCCGGAGGAGATGCTCCGGGAATGAATGCAGCCATCCGAGCGGTTGTACGTACCGCCATATATGATGGCCTGGATGTTACAGGAATTTATCGTGGATATGAAGGTATGTTGGAAGCTGACTTTGTCGAAATGTCCCGAAGATCGGTCAGTTCGATTATCCAAAAAGGCGGTACCATCTTAAAATCGGCACGGTGCCTTGAATTTAAGACGAAGGAAGGCCGTCAACTGGCATATGATAATATCAAAAAACAAGGAATAGATGCCTTAGTCGCCATCGGTGGTGACGGAACATTTACCGGTGCCGACTTATTCTCCAAAGAATTCGATATTCCGGTGATGTGTATCCCTGGCACGATAGACAATGATCTATATGGTACAGATTATACGTTAGGATATGACACGGCCAACAATACCGTAATCGAAGCCATTGACAAGATCCGGGATACCGCGTCTTCCCATAGCCGGGTATTTTTTATCGAAGTCATGGGTAGAGATTCAGGATGTATAGCCCTTAACGCAGGTGTCGGTGGTGGTGCTGAAGCGATATTATTGCCCGAAATCGATTCCGGCATTGAAACCTTGCTGGAAGAATTATCATTCGCCCGCGAACGCGAAAAAAGTTCCATGATCGTCGTCATTGCCGAAGGTGATCAAAATGGTGGAGCTTATAATGTAGCCAAATATGTTAAAGAAAAATTTGAGCATTTTGATGTAAAAGTTAGTATATTGGGCCACTTGCAACGCGGCGGTGCTCCGAGCAGCTTCGATCGAGTACTTGCAACCCGAATGGGATACAAGGCCGTAAAAGAATTACTGAAGGGCAATACCCGTGCTACTGTTGGAATTCGAGGGACTGAAATTATAACAACGCCGTTAGAAGAGGCCCTTCACAATAAAGAATTTAAACTGGACGAAGAGTTGTTAGAGATAGCCAACATAATGAATAAATAGTACATGATTTTAGTTATTTTCACAGGATCTAGATATGCCGACTGGCGCTTAGCCGAGAAAGGAAGAGTATTACATGGTTTCCGGACAGCTGGCATTAATTCTTATATCCAAGATGAAAATTTCATCAATCAACTATTAAACAAAAACACCGAGTTACTTTACAATGCCGAAAGAATACGACGCATATTCTTCTTCGGTGCAGGGGCATCCTCTAAAGAGCGGCAGGATAAAATTGCGAAGGTTTTCTCCAGTTTCTTCAAGAATGCCAAGATCAAGGTATCCCATGATCTCGTCGCATCCGCATTGTCTACCTTTGGAGACGAAAAAGGTATTGTCGGAATCCTAGGTTCGGGTTCAAACGCAGCCTATTATAGTGGAAAGAAAATTGTCGAAAACAATTACGGATTAGGCTATATTTTGGCGGACGAAGGCTCTACCAATTGGCTATCCCGAATGATGTTGAAGGACTTTCTAACCGACTCCTTACCTTCGGGCATAAAGGAGAAGCTTCTCGCAAAACATACAATCGACAGAAAGATTATATTAGAACGGATCTACAATAGTCCTAACCCAAATATCTTCTTAACTTCTTTCGCTGAATTTTTCTTTGAAAACAAGACCGATCCTTATATCGCCTCATTGGTAAAAAAAGGATTAAATTTGTACGTGAAGACCTATCTCCTCCCCTTGGCAGACAGCTATCCCGATTCGACGATACATTTTACCGGATCGGTAGCCAACAACTTCCCCGAATGGTTAAAACAAATAGGCGATGAACACGGTTTACATATCGAAACGATCATAAGGGAGCCTATACAGAACTTGATAAAATATTATATAAATAAAAATTAGTAAAATGAAAATTGGAATCAATGGATTTGGCCGCATTGGCCGACTAGCATTTAGAGCAGCAGTAAACCGTAAGGATATCGAAATCGTAGGCATCAATGATCTGGTAGAGCCGGATTATATGGCATATATGTTGAAATACGATTCTACACACGGTAGATTTGACGGAACTGTTGAAGTAAAAGATGGCCATTTGGTGGTAAACGGAAAGACCATCCGCGTGACGGCAGAAAGAGACCCGGCAGATTTGAAGTGGAATGAAGTAGGTGCGGAGGTTATCATCGAATCGACTGGCCTTTTCTTGACTCAAGAAGCCGCTCAAAAACACATCACTGCAGGCGCAAAAAAGGTCATTATGTCCGCTCCTGCAAAAGACGACACACCGACTTTCGTTATGGGTGTCAACCATAAAGAACTAAAAGCAGATCAGCATATTGTATCCAACGCTTCTTGTACCACAAACTGTCTTGCTCCCCTTGCTAAAGTTTTGCATGACAATTTTGGTATTGTAGAAGGTTTGATGACAACCGTACATGCCGTTACAGCTACACAAAAAACGGTAGATGGTCCTTCGGTAAAAGACTGGAGAGGCGGACGTGGTGCTTACCAAAATATTATCCCTTCTTCTACTGGAGCAGCTAAAGCTGTAGGATTGGTATTACCTGCATTACAAGGTAAATTGACCGGTATGTCACTTCGCGTACCTACCGCCGATGTTTCTGTAGTCGACTTGACTGTTCGTTTAGAAAAAGGTGCTTCCTACGAAACCATCAAAGCAACCATGAAAGCAGCTGCTGAAGGTGAGCTAAAAGGTATCTTAGGCTATACTGAAGACGATGTCGTATCTACTGACTTTTTGGGAGATGCCCGTACCTCTATCTTCGATGCCAAAGCTGGTATCTCGTTGAACGACAACTTTGTTAAGGTGGTATCCTGGTACGATAACGAGTGGGGATATTCCAACAAAATCATTGACTTGGCAGAAGAAGTCGGTAAATTTATTTAATCCGGGTTTATAAAAGCCGTAGTATTAACAAGGGCTGTAACAAGAGTTGTAATAACATACTCTTGTTACAGCCCTTGTTGTTTAATATAGCTAGCCATTAAAACTCTCACCCAGATAGAGACTTCTTCCGAACACCTTTCGATTTCGATCCCAGATCAAGATATAGAGCAGCAAAGGCTCTCTCCGTAAATGCTTGGGGAGTTGTAAGATGACCTCACCAACAGCGCGGGTAGTCTCTATCTACCAACTTCACCACACGTTAACCTTTTCTCCTCTCATCCTGCGGTCGTTGTTCGGTCAACGTTCGGTCACGACTGGACAGCGACCGAACAACGACAGGAGCCAAAATACACCATTCTAAAAGAAGGGGTATAGAAGCAGCAAATAAGGGTATACTAAAATGAAGATGTAAACTATTCAGAGATGACGATAAGCTCAATCCCTAGCAATTTTAAGTTCAAAAAACTAGCTATTTGAGCTTAAATAAGTAAATTCTGAGCTTATTAGTGGACAAACCAGAACTGACTGTCCCCCTCCTGCCAATTCGCAATTGCCCCTATTTACACTTATGTATCAAGCTATTAAATCGAAAACATCACTTGGCAGACAGGGGGACAACATAATGGATTCTCCACATTAGGAGCTTCGGAGTTTTTTTTGTTATATTGGCTTATCGATACGGTTTCCATAAAATATTATTGTTATGATCTGGAAACATAGATTATGTTTAGTGTGTTTATATGTATCTTGAGTTGCTGGTATTTTATGAGAAGAAAGGGGAAACATATTGTTAAAAAAGCCATATGTCTTTGGGAGAATTGTCAATAGCTTGTTTTAAACAATTAAAATAAAGCCCTTATGGTGCATGGTGGTGAATAGACTGGGAAATAGAGAGAAGTTGAAAGGTATAATAAAAGAGGAAAACATAAAGAAGTTTTGAATCCTGATGGTGGACAGATTAAACCACCTGTTGCTGGCAGGTCGGTAGATCCATTTTGGACCATGCCTAATATATTGCCATATATAGTCTTTTGGATTCAACAATGCGATTGATACTATTATCTATCTTCTTTTTTTTATCTGCTTGCATAACAGAAGAAGGATGCCAACAAGGAATAAAGGAATACGGTTCTGACAAAGCCTATTTCGTTTTACACAAAAAACCTTGGAAAACTTATGTGGACTATACCCTTGTTGGTAAGGATCTAACTACAGATAGGGATACCACAATTCTATTAGGAGGTCGGTGGTATGAAAACTTAGATTATATCTGGGATACGGGAGATACTGTTATTAAGAACCAAGGGGAACTGACCATAACGATACGAAAACGTGACAATACCGTACACACGAGCGAATGGACCTGCGAGAGCATTTATCTTGACGGGAAATCCGTATCGACGGGTTTGCCCAAGCCAAAGTAAAATAAACGTATTAAAGACGAAAAATTATGGATACGGAAAACAATAACACGATTGTCAGTGAGTCTTCATGAGGTGAGATCAAGCAAAGGGCTTTGTTACCTTGGTAGGATCAAGCTCTTTTACTGGTTGTTTATGATAGGAGGCATACCAGACCAAATATACTATCAGTTAGCAATCCTATCGGATTGTCGCTTCCTTATTGTATTTGTTCCTGTATTCCAATGGCGACATTCCCGATATTTTCCTAAACACTTCACGAAATGCTTTTACGTCTGAATAACCAACTTCATACATCACTTCATTGATGTTTTTTCGGCTTGTCTCAAACGATTTCTTCGCGGCTTCAATTCTTACCCTTTGTACGTATTCAATAGGTGTATTACCTGTTGCTTTAATAAAACGCCTGTCAAAATTTCTTCTGCCGACAGCGAATTTTGACGATAAATTTTCAATGGATATTTTTTCTTGTAAGTTGTTTTCGATATAAGTTTGTGCCTGTTTAATTACTTCATCACTATGTGACTTTTGTCCTGAAAAAATAATAAAAGCCGATTGATTTTGTCTGTCCAATTCAATCTGAAATACTTTGGAACAAAAAATAGCCGTTTGCCTGTCAAAGTATTTTTCTACCAAATAAATAATAAGGTTTAGAAAGGAATATGCACCGCCATTGGTGTAAATTCCGTTTTCGTCCGTAATCAACTTGTCCGTTTGTAAATTCACTTTTGGAAACATCTTTCTGAATGTATCTGCAAAAGCCCAATGTGTAGAACAGGTTTTGCCATTTAACAAACCTGATGAAGCCAATAAAAAAGCTCCGGTGCAGATACTGGCTACTTCTGCACCGGCTTTATATTGTTCTTCAACCCATTCAACCAATGGTTTATTTCCTTTTATCGCTTTTTGATAATTGTGGTTCAAAGAGGGAATGATAATAAGGTTGGTCTTTGTGATCTTTGAAGTATCTGTGTGCGGCTTTACGCTAAACAAACCGTCATGGAAATCCACCTTTTTTGAAATGCCCACCAACTCAATTTTGTAGCGTTCTCTTTTGGCTTTCTCTTTCCAATGAGCATTAGCTCTTGTTAAAATTTTGTAAGCACCAATGATGCTACTCAAGTTGTTCTCGCCATCAGGAACTATAATAGAAATATGTTTCATGAGATTCTTTTTGCAAAGTTAAAAAATCATATTGTCCAAATCAACCCATTACAATGTCTAATTTACACACGACAAATTGCATTTCAAGACGATACCTTTGTAGTAGAAAATAAAATTAAAGAGAACAAACAACAATTCAGAACAAGAGCGTTTAGCTAGTATAACTAAAACAAAAAACGAAATGAAAGAAAGTAAAAACTATACATCAACTATTTTTGTTGAGCAAAGTCCTGAAACAGCATTCAAGGCTATTAAAAATTTCCATGCTTGGTGGTCGGAAGAAATTGAAGGTAATACCGACAAACTCAATGAAACATTTTTCTACCACTACAAAGATGTGCATTTGAGTAAAATAAAACTCATAGAAATTGTCCCCAATAAAAAATTGGTTTATCAGGTTTTGGATAATGAGTTCAATTTTATTGAGGACAAAAGCGAATGGATTGGCACTAAATTGATTTTTGAAATTTCCGATAAAAATGGAAAAACAAAAGTGCAGTTCACTCACGAAGGATTAGTTCCCGATTACGAATGTTACAATATTTGCCAGGATGCCTGGACAGGCTACATACAAGGCAGTTTGCAAAGTTTAATCACAACAGGAAAAGGTAAACCTAATACTAAAGAGGGTGGGCTTAATGCTGAATTATCACCTATATAACCTATCCCCTGTAGCTTTTCTCTGAATTCATCCGTTATTACTTAAAATTAGAAAGAATAGTGATGAAAAATTTATCTAAAACAAAATTATTAGGTTTATTACTTGGGGGATTCATCTTGATCTCCTTGAACAGCTGTATGAAGGACAACGACTATGAAGAAATTCCAGTCGCTGTAGTGACGATGGTCAATGGTTTTGTCTCGTCGAATGGTGTGGTATATGCCTCAGATAACAACCCTATACAACCTAACTACAGCCCGTTGCTCTACCAACAATATGACTTTTTTAGAATATTTCCAGGTAGTAGAAGAATACGGATATTTACGGATACCAACAATCAGTTAGTTGATGAAACGTATACCTTTAAGGACAGCACCTACTATACTTCCTTTATCTATGGTTGGCAAGAGGATATCCATCACCTGATGAGCGAAGATTTGCTGTTGGAAAATTTAGGTAATAAAAGCGCTATCCGGTTTTTACATCTATCGCCTAGCGAAGATCAAGTCAATGTATATCTTGATGATAAGGAAACCTTATTGTACGGAGAAAGGGCTTACGAAGGGGAAGAGGAAGATGAGGATAGTGAAAATACCTCTTTCGTTGCGCAAAACAGTGGAAAACACACCATTATTATCACCGATCAAGACGATGAAACGCTGATAGAGCGGGAATATACCTTCGAAGAAGGTAGACATTATTCGATTATCTTGATCGGAGAAAGTAATTCAATGGCACGCCCATTGTATCTTGGAATAGTAAAACAGTATAAGTAAGTTATTGATCGAAACGGACACAAAAAAACGGCCTCACATTGGAGGCTGTTTTTGTTTTTATAGGTAAACGACTTAATATTTTTCGATAAGGTGTGTTAGGTATCTCGCGATCTCCTTTCTAAACGCATTGGGATTGCTCCGGTGATTATTTATCAAAAACGAAAAAGCTAGTTTTTTATCGCTTTTGGTTATGAGATAACCGCTCAAAGCCAAATGATCCGTAAGCGTACCTGTCTTTGCGGAGATATTATGCTCAAGCCCTAAATAATATCCTTTCAAGGTCCCATCATTTCCGTAAGGGAGAATATTTCGAACACGCTCCAGATCACCATGACGATACATCAGCTTCAATAAATTAATAAATTCGTCTGGCGATATCAGGTTACTACGGCTAAGTCCGGAACCATCCACCCACTTCCCTTTGACCCACACGTCTTTTAAAGGGCCTTCTTGAATATATTTTTTTATCGCCGCTTCATCGAACCTCCCAAACTTTATTTTACTGGACATCAACAAGATTTGTTCGGCAAAGAAATTATCACTCCGTTTCATCATGATGCGAATGAGCGTATCGGTCGGAAGGGTATGAAAATCTCGAAATTCAAGACCTGCAGGGCGTTGTCTGGCCAGTCGTATGTTGACATCAGGTTTGCTGCTCTTCAAGGTATCCTTTAAAAGTATATACGATAGGGAATCATTGTCAACAGCGGTAAATGGTCTGATCCAGCTATTCCTACTGGCATTTTTGCGTACGATAAATGTATTAGTGTATTCTGACCGTAAGATAGATGTATATCCATCCAATAGTTGGCCAGACGGCTGCTCTACACGGCTGTCAAAGTAAGATGGAATAGCGTGTATGGTATTGTCGGATCCCTTGTAAAAGTGTACCATATTGCCATATATAGGCATAACACTGCGCTCAGGCGAATACGTTTGCTGCCAGCTTCCCCACGACCAACCTAACCCAAAACGTCCAAATTTGGGGTTTTCAGGGAGCACGACACAGATCGATTTATTTGTGTTTTTCAGCAAATCGAACAACTTCTGCTCGGGAAATTCTTGGTTTAAAAATGTAGGATCCCCATTTGGCTCGACATAGATTGTCTGTGCATCCGAAGCGACAGACCAGCCTGGGATACTATCACCAAGTAACTGTAATCCTGTAAACATCGTTAATAACTTCGTATTGCTGGCGGGCATAAAATGGTGATGGGAATTATGCTGAAAAAGAATTTTATCGTTATCCAGATCCACCACCTTAATACCCACATGCGCTGTACGTAGTATGGTATCCTGTTCGACATCGAGGGAAAACGTGCTGTACTTCCTTACTGCACAAGATCCCAATATACTTACTGTCAAAAAAAAGCAGACGAGGCTTCTTAATCTATTCATTTATTTTAATTTTCGTTCTAAAAAATCAACTGTAGCTCCTTTTACTTTCACGAGATTTTCAAATAACTGCCAATGGTGATTTTCATCCGGCAATACCAGGATTTCTACATCGACCTCTCGGTCCTTCAACCTTTTATACAAATCGATACTGTGGGAAAATGCCACATTTCCATCGTCATCACCGTGTATCAACAAAACGGGTGATTTCCACCCTTCTACCCAGCGTGATGGTGACGAATCCCAGTTCAACTTTGTTGCCAGATCAAAATCTGGTGCATAAAAGTCTGGATTCTGCTTGCGTTGTCTGTTGTGTACACCGTGTATATCCACCCCAGCTTTGAATATATCCGAGTTTTTGGCTAAGGCCATGGCCGTTAAATATCCGCCATAAGAGCCTCCGAAAACTCCTATCCTATTTTTGTCGATATCGGATTGTTCCTGCAACCACTTTCCGGCAGCCACGATATCCAAGTATTCCGATGCACCTAAATTGCCTGCGGATTTCGGGTGCTGAAAATCATAGCCATACCCGGTGCCTAGTCTATAGTTGACGGACAATACAGCATAGCCCAGTGAGGCCAGATATTGATTGGTGATGTAATCGTAAAAATAATAATCTCGATGGTGCCAACCGAGGTACATTTGTCTACGCGGGCCACCGTGTATATACACCAGTGCAGGTAATCCTTTTTTGACCTTTTCCGGTTTGAAATATTGCGCACTAAACTTAATTCCGTCTTCGGATGTGATGAAAACTTGTTCAGGCTTCACAAAGTTTGTTTTCAGACCCTTGAACAGTTCTCCTGCTATGATTTGCTGTTTAGAAGTACTGACCTGATATACTTTGGGCTGCACAGGTAGGTCGTAGGTGCTGGATTTAAAACCGATAAGTTGATCGCCATGGTAAAAAAATGGTGAAGACTCTATCCCCTCTCCTTCTGTGAGCATGTCAACCTTTGCATTGAGCAGGTTGACCCTTCCGATATGTGAACGTTCGAAGTCAAACTTATCTTTACCTGTATTCGCTGCAAAAACAATGTGCTCACCTTTGGCATCATAGGAAATATCCTCTACGGTAAAGTTTCCTTTGGTCAATTGTTGCACGGCTTTGCTCTTGGCGTCCACGCGATAAAGATGCGGCCAGCCGTCCTCGTAGGACATAAAGGTGATGTAGTTGGCATTTCTCCAGCGAAGATTTACGCCGCCGCCAATCCGAGGGTAAGAAGCCTGTTTCTTGAACGGAGCTGCATACACTTGTTGTACTTGATCCGAGGACAGATCAGCGATCATGATAGACCAAGGTTGAAATTTAAAAGCGGTGATCGAATCGATAGCTCCTCCTGTGGCCTCCCGTCTTAAAAAGGCTATTTTTTTTCCATCTGGCGACCACTGTGGAAAGGCGTCGATATGGAACGAAGGTCCGATCCATCTCAGGCGCGATTCGGCTTTCTGGTACACACCGACAAAACTATAGGCTCCGCGGCGAGAAACAAAAGCAAGCTGTGTTCCGTCGGGAGACCATTGTATATTGCCTGCCGCACCCCGCATTTGGAACATTTGTTTTCCGGCATTGTCCCGACCAAGCGGGGAACTCCAAATATTACCGCCTCTTAGATAGGTCAATGTTTTATTCGTGGGATGAATGACGGGAAAGTCACCTACACCGACCTTGAACAACTTATTGTCGGTCAACGATAGGGTAAATATTTCGATCTTGGTACCGTCAACGAGGGACGCTGCATTCGTCGCCACCGCAGCACTATTTGAACCGTGGTCCCCGCCTCGCGCAAATACGGCCCAATTTCCATCGTCGCTAATGGATAGGCTGGTGATTTCTTGGGCATCGTCTTCGTCAAAATCCGTCACTTTCCGAATGGAATAATTCGGCCCATCTGCTACATAAATATTGCGATGTCCTTTTTCATTGACTGTAAAGATGAGCCTATCTGCATTTGCCGCACCTTGTATATCACCGATATAGGGAACATTTAATAGTTTGCGTAGACTGGCCTGCTCTTGACCAATGGCATAACTTTGTCCTAATAATAAGCCAAAAATTACACAGATTTGAAGTGCTTTTAGAAATCTCATTTACCGTTTTTGTTTATTTAAAATATGATTAGTAAGTATCCCTAAAGCTATTATAAACTTCCCTTTTTGCAATTAAAACTACGTAACATTTTAATCACATCATATCCCAATTAGTCCCAGGAATAATCCAACGGAGCAGCCGCCCCTACTCTTATCGTGAAATATATTCGGCTATTTTTTCGGCTTATTATCCTAAACTGCTGCTCGCCATTGCCAAACCGTCCGTAAGGCATGATCGTTACCCCTTCAGGTGGAAATATCAGGTGCAGCAGTTCGTAGCACAAATCTTTATACTGATCGGCCAAACCTGTATTGTGTGTACCCAAAACATTCACAAATACATGATCTTCTCCCATTTTGACATTGCTTACATTGTATCTTAACCACGTGCTGGTCGCGCCATCGGGCCTGCATAGAAACTGTATGCTTTCTCCCGTTGGTGCATTGTTGTAGACTTGTATACGGAACATAGTAGGTGAAATGACATTCATGACTTCCCTCCACTTGACCTGTAGGTCGGGGCTGTAGTTAAGCTCCAAATCATCTCCCACATATGCCCAGAACTGAACTGGTTTGCCATAATACAGATAAGCATCTGCTGCATGAGGAAACTCTATACTCGCTACATGGGATACAAAAATACGGCCTATAGCGCTACCGTTATCATCAACGACCTCTAGCTCGTCCGAGTTATATTGTCCAAAATTCAAATAAGAGAAGCTCTTGTTATTAATCGTGACGGGAGCGTCAAGCGTAATCCCTCCGATCTTATAATTAAAGATCCGCTCTACATTGACCACTTTATCATTGGCATCAACCCAAGAAAATTTGATACTCCTCGCGCCCAGATTTAGATCAAGGAACGCGCTGACTCCATCCACTTCAAAGTTCTTGAAATAGGCGGTCGCATTGTTACTGAAATCATTCACAATATTGATAACCTCCCCATAACTTTCGAGCATATCGTATTTCTCAGGATCAGCTTTAGACAATGTAATAATAGCCGAGTTTCCTTTGACTGGCCTAAGCCTGAATGTGCCGTCCGCATTCTCGGAAATGACAAATTCAAAGCTACCGGGGAAAAATTCATACAGCTTCTGCAAAGCAGAATAGGATGTTATCTGAAGCTCAGGATTCACCAAGCCAGCCACCTGATACCTGACATCCTTATCCAAATAATTATAACCGTCTACATCCGAAAGAATGTCACACAGTCCATTTTCCTTGAATTTGATCAGGATATTGAAACCGATCTTGTTAAATTTGTAATTCATATACCACCCATGTTCGCTGTCTATCAGTTTTTGGGTGTAGTCTTCCTGGATATCTTCCAGGTAGGTTCCTTCCGGAAGGACATACTCAAAACCATTCTTGTTGCAAGAAAACAAGAATAGTACAACGATTATATATATATATTTCATATCTATCTGGTATATTGTTGAAAATAAGTGATCATATCTGCATTAGCAGCATTTGTCGAAATATCAAGCACAAGAAAATCGTCTGCATAATCAGGATCCAACATATAAAAACTTGAAGCAGACAAAGGCGAAATATAAAAACCGGATTCTCCGCAGAAGATATCGTATATTAACTGTCTCGTGGCGGTCACATTATAATTTGCATTTACTGCCGCAGGTGTCATTGCTAAGTTTTTGACCTTAACTCTATTCTTGTCAACTAACTCATAATCACACTTAAAGGTTATATTACCTATATCAGCGAGTGGCGGTATATATATCTGTATCATACTTCCCCCACCGCTTCCGGAATTATTAATACGAACACTAAAGGATATATTTGTGGCAGCCGGTATCAATGTCCCATTGCTACGCAGGGTACTTCGAGAATTTGCTACAATGTCATTAAATCGGCCTTTAAATGAATTTGTAGCCGATGTAGCAGCAGCAAATCGATAAGCATTTGCTGTCCATGCCGTGACATCAAATATCTTTGTTATACCATCATAATAAAATGCCTCCTGATTAGAGTAACCAAATGTGACAGGCTCCGTCACATTACCGGCTTCGGTCACTAGAAGCTGCTTCGCATCGTGGTCATAGGTATCAAACAATATCTTGTCGATCTCTAGCATACCATAAGTGATAGCAGGCTGAAAGGCTATTCCACCTGGGAAAAATTCGTACGAATAGGTCTGCTGATACTTGATATAGCTCGGGTTGACAGGATTATATGGCGGAACAAATTCAAATGTCATCTTACTTGTAATCGTATCTACATTCGTCCAGTGAAAGCCATAATTTCCTATATTAAACACCTTAAATCTTTTCTTGTCAGCACCTTTATCAAAGTCCTCCAGTAACATATCCAAAAACAGTCCCTTGGTGATGGCAAAAGCCTCCTCATATTCTAAAAGATCATAAACGCTGTCTTGTTTGGCCAGGAACAGCTGATTTTGGGTGATGTTGAATGGCGTGAGTAAAGCA
Organism: Sphingobacterium sp.; assembly: GCA_040392285.1. Taxonomy (GTDB): domain Bacteria; phylum Bacteroidota; class Bacteroidia; order Sphingobacteriales; family Sphingobacteriaceae; genus Sphingobacterium. Next base: position 26,797 of record JBEBWF010000014.1, read on the forward strand.
ATTTTGTCATTGTAGCCATCTGCCCGGGTCAAATACACTGAATTGTCTTTGAAATCCGCAATGATAAACTGTTCCGGCGCATGCTCCTTGTACTGCATCAATGAAAAAATAGAAGTTCCCTCAAACTTCAATAGGGACTGATAATCTCCATCAATACGAAATTGACTTGTTGCCAAATTCATATTCTCACGTGTCGTCGATTTGATTAACACCGAATTATCAGCTTTGAAAATTAAATGTAGCATGACCGAATCCTTACTTTCCTCCCCTGCTATATTCAGGAACCAACCTTCCTCATTGGCAACCAGTCTTTCATAATATTGCTGGTGCTGCGCTTGTAGTTGTTCCTTGTTCAAGACCGTTTCTTCGGGCAAGAAGGTTGTTTCTTTTCCACAAGACAAAAACAAGCTTATGGCAAATACGATTAATATCTTTTTCATGGTTCTAATTCACTTAATTGATCACCAATACGATCTATGCTCTCCTGAAGTTCATGCAGATCGATTCCTTTCTCTAAAAAATAATTATAGACGGATCTATATTTGGCACCCAAGTATTGGTTTTGAGCAGCCAATGCCAACACTTCGGACTTCTTCGTGCCGACAATGCCTTCTACCCAAGTTCCAAAATCTTCCGCTTGATTGGACATTCCGTAATTTCTCCAAAAGCCACGATTTCTAGCTTCTTGAAGGGAGAATGACCCTACAGCTGATCCGCCAGCATATTTGCCGGCCGATATCTGATCAAAACCAATGGGCCTGCCATACTTTTTGTCCAGAATGTGTGCTAGCTCATGAGCGAATAAGACCGCTTGTCCCTTGGTCCATCCCTTATCCTTCAAATCCAGACGATTAATACCTGTCAACAAGATCCGGCTCAAAGAAACAGCTCCTCCTGTCGAACTAAACCCTCCCTCTTCCGAGGCGTAGTCTATCGACGTACCCATCAAAATAATTTCGATCGGCATATTCTCACGCATAAAATTGACATGCTGCTTTTCATATGGAGCGATGATCATTTTGCGAATAATGTGCTCGACATACGGTTGGATCAATTCATAGCGAGGCGGAGCAGCTGTCGCATTGCTCGCTACATACTTGCGATCCCAATCATAGATCACTTTGGTCTGATAATCTCTGTAAATCGAATACACAGCCGAATCTGTAGCATTTTCCAACTTGATATCCTCTACATAAGGGGTATAGGGGATAGCTTCTTCTCTATCGCACCCCTGACTGGCAATCAGCAGAAGAAAAAACATAAAACCATATAATATCTTTTTCATAACTAAACTTATCTTGGGTTAGGAATAATATCTGGATTAGCGGAAAGCTCGGACAATGGTATCTGTACGACCCTACGCAGATCGTCCGGCAATAGATCGACATATTTTGTACCATCATAGTGGCTTACAGGTATGTGCAGACGTTTTAAATCAAACCACCTGATCCCCTCATAACACAATTCTCTATTCTTTTCGATCAAAATATCCGCAAATATGCTTTGGACATCGGTGTATGAAGATGCGTCCAGATAAGGGGGTGTCCCATCTCTAAAGCGTTGTCTGATAACATCATTGACCAATGCTGCTGCCTTTCCAAAGTCAGGGTTATCCTTTTTGACATAGGCCTCAGCGGCATTGAAAATAACCTCTTCGAGCACAAATAGTGGGACGTCCGAATAGCGGTTGCCATTATCGGATAACAGGGATTTGTATTTTGATGTGTTCCAGTTGAGATACGTCACACCATTGTTGGTGTACATCCTAAATCGGATATCATTTGTAGCATACGTACTTTTAAATTCATTCGCGTAGAATCCTGAACGGAAATAGGAGATCCATTCGAGCGAATAATTCATCAACAAGACATTGGGTTTGCTAACCGAAAAATATTCGTAGGCAAATGTCCCAAACTGCGAAGTCAGAAAGTAAGCATCAAAATCTGTAAAGACATCCCGGATAGAATAATTGATATCAAACACCATATTGCTATATTGCAAAGATTCGTCCCAATTGGATTTGAACAGATAAAACCTGCTTAAGAATGCATATGTAGCCGCCTTGGTGAAATGATGCTTTGGCACCTTATAGACCGATTCGTCCAATAGACTCAATCCCTTAAAGATCTCTTCCTCGACAAAATCATAGACTTCTTGAACAGTATGTCGCTTATAGATTGTCTGATTATCCTTTTCTGTACCCCGTACGATAGGCACACCCAAATCTCCAGAAGCCGTACTTACATCATAATGTTTAGCAAAAATATTTACCAACATAAAATGGCAATACGCCCGAACTAAATGTGCCTCAGCCTTCACAGCTCTTTTCAATTGTTCTGTCCCTTGGCTGTCATCGATCTGCTCCAAAATGATATTCGTTTTGTAGATATAATTGTAGTAATTGCGCCAAGTCGCATCAGGGCTTATACCATTGGGGACGTATTCGTCCGACCATAAATACAAGGGCAAAAACCAGGTAACAGTAGTTGCATTGTTATAGGCCGTGTAATTGTAAAACCTAAAGTTGTCCGTGTAAAGCTCCGTAAACAAATGCTCACCTCCTGGATAGGCTCCCGCCATGATAGCCTGATAATCGGATGTCAATGTAGGCCGAACGCGGTTATCCGGATTTACACTTAAAAATTTATCACAACTCGTGCATAAAAACAGTATGCTCAAGAGAATATAAAACTTGTTTAATATTTTCATAGCGATCAAAATGAACAGGTTAAACCAAAGGTATATGTAGTTGTCAACGGCAAGGAAATACCTGAAACAATAGATTCAGGATCTTGTCCTAATAAATCCTTATCAGACCATAAATAGATATTCTGTGCCTGACCATTGAGCACCAACTTATTTAATCCTACCCTCCGAACCCATGCCTGAGGGAGTTCATAATTCAGGATCAAGCTCTTGAAACGGACGAACGAACCGTCGACCGTACGGATATTGCTCCGATTGTAGAAAGTAAACGGATCCGAATTCAAACTCAGCAATGTGCTGCGGGTATCGGCATCGATGATGCGAGGCACATTCGTGTACTGTTCATGTCCGGGTGCCTGCCATCTATTGGCCAGTGTTTTGTCCAAAGCTTCTACATCCGAATAGTAGCCCTTGTAAAAAGGATTCAATCTGATCTTATTGCCATAGTTGAATGTAAACAAGGTAGAAAGCGTGATTTTTTTATACCGAAAGCTATTGGTAAGACCTCCTGAAGAAAGCGGCTCGCGGCTGCCTTCATAGACTAACATATCCAGTTCTCTAGAGCTTTTATCTATCCGATACGTTTCCTGACGGGCATCGTTATAGAACAGCGGCAGGCCATTCTCATTCAATCGTGCAAACTCAAAAGAATACAAGCCATTTACTGGACGGCCTACCATCGCCGCACCGCGATCTATGGATTGCTGCAAGATGGTATTGTTGGTTTGTAGGCTTTTGATAGTATTCTTGTTATACCCAAAAGTAAAAATCGTCTTCCAATCAAATGTTGAAGTTTTGATATTGTGCGAATTCAAAGTGATTTCGATTCCTTGGTTGGTCATATCGGCCCAATTGATGGTCTTACGCTGAAAGCCTGAAGCTCTACTGACCTCTATCGCACTAATCAAGTCATAGTTGTCTCGATGATAATATTCAAAGATGAAATTGAAACGTTTCAAAAAACCAAACTCTACTGCCGCATTGATCATCTTTTCCTTTTCCCATTGCATAGACGGATTGTCCGGAGATTCGATCGTAATCAAATTTTCGACTGTCGCACGATCAAAACGGGTCGTATTGCCGTAATATGCCAGGAGCTCAGGGCTACCCAATCCACTGATATTGCCTCTGAGGCCATATGAACCGCGGAGTTTAAGCTGGTCTAGCCACATCACATCCTGAAGGCCAAAGTCTTCATCTGCATTCCAACTGGCACCCAATACCCATATTGGCAAAAAACGGAATCTTTCTGAAGCACCTAAACGGTTAGAACCATCCGAACGCATAGAGGCCGTCAAATTATACTTTCCCTTATAGGAATAAGCAAGATTTCCAAAAAAAGAAACTTCATTGTACGTATTTTGCCCTTTTCTATAGTAAGGATCAGAGCTCAACGACAATACATCCCGCATAATGGCACGATAATCGGGATTCGCTGTCATGCCACGATAATAATCAAAACCATAGCCCTTGTAATAGTCTCGATAATAATGTTTGCTCCGGATCTCATTCCCAACAAGCAGGTCAAAGGAATGGTTCTCAAACCGAGGTGTATAGTTAACCGAATTACGGATTGTATAAAAGGTACCTTCGGTATTGTCTACTAGAGCTATCCCTCCCTGAGGTAACACCGATATAGGGTATTCATACAAATCGTAGGGATCATTGTACAGCTTATCATTTCCCCATATCACGGTACTGTTTTGCATAGCCCGATAAGATTCCGCTACGTTGGAAAACTCAGTGGCTATATGTTCGGAATAAGCGGACGTTATTCTTGCTGAAGCAAGTCCTGTATATTTCAAAACATCGGATATCTTCCAATTGGCATCAAATTGAGCTCTTATTTCTTTCAGCTTGAGATTGATGAAATTATTATCCAGCTCATGGATGACATTGAAAGGCGCATAGTTTGTTTGATACCATTCCAGCTCTCCCCGATCATCATATGGTCTCATTGCCCTGCTAGTCGTACGAGCATAAGTAAAAGGGTTGATGTCAAACTCGCGTGTTTCCAGTCCCAGCACGGTTTCCTGTGTATCATAAGCACCGAAAGTCCGTTGATCTCGCAAGGATCCGTTAAGTGTAGTCACCAAGGAAAAACGATCGGAAACATTGTAATTGGTCCTGATATTAGCGGTATAGCGATCTGTATTCTGACCGATCACCTGACCGTGATCTTTAAAAAAAGAGCCCGAGGTATACATTTGGAATTTTTCAGTTCCCGCCGACATACTCAAGCTGTGTTCTTGCGTGAGATTATTTTTGAACAGCACATCAAACCAATCTGTATTGTACGTCTTTGCACGTTCTATGCGGTCATAGAATTGTGGCCATGTGATCTCTTTCTGGGACATCTGCTCCAGAAGCTTTCCATAAGCCCCATAGGTACGGTTCATATTGGTGAAATCGATCAAATTCTTTTGATATAACTCTTCCGAAAACTCCATTCTTTCTTTAGAATTCATGACATTAAATGAAGTAATGGAGGGTTTCACATTCAGTGTAAATGTATTCTTATAGTTAATTTCCGCTTTACCAACCCGACCTTTTTTTGTTGTGACCACGATTACCCCGTTCACCGCCTGTGTACCGTACATGGCTGTCGCAGACGCATCCTTCAATATCTGGATATCTTCGATATCGTCTGGATTGATCCCCGAGATAGCTGAGCTCAACATCGTCGAAGCATCTCCGGAATATAACTGATTGGGATTGATGTTGACGGCATCATCTAACACGACCCCATCGATCACCCACAGCGGCTCCTGATTACCGCTTATCGACGAGTTCCCGCGTATGCGGATCTTGGATTTGGTACCGAATGTACTGCTCGTATTTTCCACTGCTACACCGGCCACCATCCCCTGTAAGGCCTTTCCAACATCACCTATACCCGCGGTGGCCATATCTTCAGGTTTTACTCTTCCGACAGATCCTGTAAATGTTCGCTTATCGATCGTTTGATAACCTGTGACAACAACCTCATCCAGGTTGTCCGATTCACCGACTAAAACAATACGCACATTCCGGTTACTTCCCAATACGAATTCATAGTATTGATAACCTGTATAAATGACTTCAAGTCGACTTCCAGCGGCAATGTTCTGGAGGATAAATGCTCCATTTTCATCCGCAGCAATACCTGTCGTCGTACCCTTCACCCGAATGGTGGCTCCGACCAAAGGCTCCCCGGTCTGGCTATCCACGATCACTCCTCGGAGTTCTTCGGATTGCACTTTAGCTACCACCGGAAGCTCCACATTGGGAGTAACCGGTTTACGATTAATGATGATGGTCTTGTTATCTATTTTGTAGTCCAGTCCATTTTTGACCAAGAGCTCTTCCAAGGCGGTCTTCAATTGGGTGTTTTTGAAACGGACATCAATAGATTTAGACATCAAATCTTCATCGTATTTGTAAAAAAAATTAAATCCCGATTGTCGTTCGACTTCTTTTAAAACTTTCTCAATCGTCACATGTTTCCCCTGAAAGGTAATCGTCTGGGACAATAATTTGGCGTTTACTTGTGTCAACGACAAAATCAATAAACAAATAATGAGCTTCATTAGTAATAATACTTTTCTACTAATAGCGGACAAATAAAACTTGTTCGCATCCAATTTAAAATGCATAAATTTGTATCATTAGGTAACAGTTAATAAGTACGATTATTCTCAATTTATCTAATTCGTGCAAGGAGTTCCGAGGCTTCTTGCACTACTTTTTTCATCAAGAAGAATGATGCGTCTTCCTGACTAAGGCAATAAACTCTATTTTAAACTATAATAATTCATGTTTTAGGTATAAGATTAGGATATCCTAATCGCTTTATATCAGTAGGACGATCAGCTCAACGATAAGGGTAACAATAATTTCAAAAATTTATTTTTTTACTATTATTGTCCTTCCTTGCAGCACTATATTCATCCCTCCTTGATTAAAGATCTTCAGAATTTCATGGATATCTTCCGACCGTTTTATTTTACCCACAAAGCGTTCGTCCGACACAGGGCCAACATATTTGACATTCACGTTGTACCATCTTGAGACCTGCCTCATCAACGTATGGATGTCGATTTTATCAAATCGAAAAAAGCCATCTTTCCAAGCGACAGCTTGTTCGATATCTGCATTTTGAATTTTTAAGTTGGCCCCTGTATTGAGTACTTCTTCTCCGGGGTTAAGCTTTATCGTCGAATGCAGACCACTAAGTTCTATCTTTCCCGTTAACAGTGTAGTTCGGGTAAAGGGCTCGTCACTATATGCATTGACATTGAAAGAAGTACCTAGCACCTTGATTTCTTGTCCCTTGGATTTGACGATAAAAGGCCGTTCTTTACTTTTCGCAATATCAAAAAACACTTCTCCTTCCATTTCCACTATCCGTTCATTCGTATTAAAAACAAGCGGGAATTTTATTTTGGACAGCGAATTTAGCCACACTTTACTCCCATCGGGTAGAATAATATGGTATGTCCCACCTCGAGGGGTCTCAATAGTATGATACTTGTCAATCAGCTGATCCTGGGAAACCTGGCTCAAGTCTATTTTTGACAAATCATATTGCAGACTACCTTGAGCATTATTGATTATCGCTACATTTTCTTCTTGAATATCTTCCCCTTGGACCGAGCTGTCCAAGATAATCTGCTCACCATTAGATAATGTTAAAATGGCATGATCGCCACCGGGCTGAATAACTTGGGCCACCGGGGTAATGCCCCCAGTGGTTATCGTGTTGGTATTGGTCATATACAACGCTACACCAATAACAACGAGAATAGCGGCTGCAACAGACACCCACGCATATTTCAAAAGAGATGGTTTAGAAGAGTGGTCTGATTCGGATGGAAAATTAGACACCATATCTTCCTCTAGGTAGAAATCTAACTCCCCTTTCGCCAGCAAATCAAAAAAAACAGCCAATTCTCTCTTGGTCAATGTCTTATTGAGATACCCTTCTACAAGCTTCCTATAATATTTCTCTTCGGCTTCCATGATGCTTATATGACGATACCTACGACGATTAGGGTAAGAATATTTTATAGAGGAGAATCAAATAGATAATATTAAACCGATCTATCCTAAACCGTTGAACAATTTCTTTGGTCAGTTTTTTCATGGTGCTGACCATATGATGCTTCACCGTACTTTTGGATATATTCAGTTCGCTGGCGACCTCGTCATATGATTTCTCCTGCTCCCTGCATAAATTAAAGATGAGTTGTGACTTCTCGGGAAGGGTTTTCATATAATTGTCCAAAAACTTAAAATATTCCTGTTCCGTCACAAATAGCTCTACCTCATTCGATGAAAACTTAAACTCCTTCAGCAGATCATCGGGCATGATTTCTAATCGGGAGACTTTCTTGAGGTAATCTAATGTATGGTTCTTGGCCATTCGATAGATATACGAATTGAAGTTCGTGACTCGATCCAAAAACTCCCGCTTCTCCCATAATTTTACGAAAACATCTTGGGTTAGGTCTTGGGATACACTTTCGGAATGAACATACCGCTTAATAAAAACACTCAACTGATAGAAATAGAGATCATACACCTTCATGAAAGCATGATGATCTCCGTTCTTAATGTTTATTGCGATAGATTCTAAACTCATCAATTATGTATTCATTTTCTATGGATTATTCGTAACGGGGTAATAACTTGCCTTCATCAATTCAGAAAGGTTTGTAAATGGTTTATCCGGCTTCAAATAGCGTTGTAAATACTGGTAGGCTTTTAATCGAACCTCCTTAGCAAGGTAACTATCAATTCGATCAAAATGGTGTCCTCCAGCTGCATTTTCAAAAATTTCGTAGTCGAATTTCTTATTATTTGCTTTCAAAGCACTGATTAAATGTTCAACTTCTTCGATCAATACGTCATCATCATTCGTATTGGCATGGATCAGCAACGGGGTTTGCAACTTATGTGCCTGAAAAGCTGGAGATCTTTTCCGATATTCTTTTACATCATCTTTCACTTCTTTTCCGATATGATAGTCTGCAGAAAACAACTTGCGATAACTGTCGCTCATATATCCCAACCGCATAATCAAGTCGCTGACCGGAACACCGGCGTAAGCAACGGCATAGCTATCTGGAAAGTTAAAGACATTCAGTAAAGCGTGCATACCGCCATGACTCCAGCCCACCACACCTACTCTACTTTTATCGACGAACGAATAGTTTTCCACCATATAATCCCGACAGGCTTTCGTATCGTCAATTTCCAAACCGCCATAATCTATTTTTTGCTGAAAACTCTTTCCATATCCTGTGCTGCCACGGTATTCTGGTGCAGCTACAATATATCCTTGTGAAATAAACTCTTTGACGATATGGTCATTACCCACACCAAAATTACCATGCACGCCACCGTGAACCAACACGATCAATGGATACTTCTTCGCCGGATTAAAATCCTTAGGAATAAATACGTAAGACCAAAACACCAATGGATTCCCGGCACCTTTTGCCGTTTTATTTTTAATCTTTGCCGGCGGGCCCGTCATCCGAACCTTATCGACATAGGCAATCTCACCTAACTTATCGTACCAGTTGACATCCTCAATCTTCTTGGTCAGCTGATCGAAAGAATAGGACAAATCGCTGATTCTATTGTTAAGACGACTGATCTCTTTGAGCAGGTCAGTATCTTGCTGAGCAAAGGATGAAACAGATATCCCGGATACCAGAATAAAAAACAAAATAAGTTGATAGGCTTTTAGCATAGTATTTAGTTTTAGGCTAAGGTACTTTATTTGTATAAGACGATCAAACTGGTGCTACAGGGTAATATTATTTTAAGATAAAATAGTTTCTTCTATTTTGAGTATTCAAAAACCTCAAAATGCATTTTTTTAAGATCTCTATTACTTTCTATATATTCAAAACCATCCTCATTGAAAAAAATACTCGTGATTGCCACCAGACCTCCATCGACAAATACTTCAATCGAAGTTTTATCTATATAAATATCAATATCACACGCATTCATGGTCACAAGGTTATCCGCAATCACTTTTTTCGGGAAATTGTTATTAAATGCAATCAATCCGGTTTCCGAACGATTTATCGCAAAGTAATCGTGCTTTTTATGATACTGAAAAGTAAGGGTTTCGTTCAGTTTATTGCCAAAAGTCAGTTTGAAATCTTTTGAAAGATCCACCTCGCTCATGCTGATCTTAAATGCATTATTTAACCTCGAGACATTTAATCTGTTATCTGCTGTGAAATCGGAAGAGAGCGTTCTAAATTTAGCATTGTAATCCTCGATAGGATAATTCTTGAGATGGAGTTTTCCATTCACTTCTGCTAAAGATAGGTTGCGAACGGTCGTCATCGCACTCCTCCATTTTTCCGTAGGCACGGCATTGGCATATTGCCAATTGCTCATCCAGCCGATCAAAAGGTGTCGATCATCTACATTGCTCCAGGTTACACCGGCATAATTATCTGTACCCCAATCCAACCATCTTGTCTCCTTATCATAAGAAGTAAATGTTTTCCCATCAAAGTCCCCTATGAAATACTGCGTCGCGCTACCGCCATTCGGTCCTCCCGGATTGAGACTCACAATCAATACCCAGACCTCTTTTCCGTTATAATTCATCTTGAAAAGATCAGGACATTCCCATACACCGCCATGCGCACCATACCCCCGTCCAAAATCACTTAGTTTATCCCATTCTTTCAGATTTTTGGAACCGTAAAAGGCAATGCTATCTCCTGCAGTCAGGCTCATGATCCACTTAGCGCTCTCATCATGCCAAATCACTTTAGGGTCTCTAAAGGCACTTTTACCCGGATTGGGCAATATAGGATTGCCGGCATATTTTATCCAACTCAAACCATTATCAAGGCTGTAAGCTAAACTTTGCGTCTGCAGACGTTTTCTTTTTCCATTTTCACGGGTTTCGTAATTCGATGTATAGAGTGCGATCAGGGCATCTTTTCCAAATCCAGCAGTATTTTCCTTATCGACGATAGCACTACCGGAGAATATAGTCCCCAACGAATCGGGATATAAAGCGACAGGACGATGTTCCCAATCCACCAGATCCTTGCTCACCGCATGTCCCCAGTGCATAGGTCCCCATTTGGAACTATAAGGATGATACTGATAAAACAAGTGATACAGACCTTGATGATATACAAGCCCATTGGGATCGTTCATCCAATTTTCCTGTGGCGTAAAATGATACAAAGGTCTGAATTTTTCCTCGTTCTGACTAAAGGCATTCATCATGGAAAATAGTATACAAACAAATAAAAATACTTTCTCTCTTGTAATCATAGAATTGGTTATTTAATGAATAAAAAATTTAAGTTTATTGTCAATATTTCACTTTGTACAACGGATTAAGCCACTGAAACCGAATGATATCATGCTGCTGATAAGGTGGACATGCACCAGTGCTCTGCGTGACAAATCCGCTGAGCATTGCTGCAAATTCCATGATTTCTTCCGGATCAAAATTCCGATCAGCTTGCAATCGCTGTGACAGAAACGCCGCCAAAAAAGAATCGCCACTGCCAATCGTATCTTTTACCTCTACCCGATATGCAGGAAAATGATAGCTCAGATTGCCTTTATGGGAGTGATAAATCGAACCTAATGCCCCATACGTCACGATAAGTTCATTCACATCAAAAGTATCCATAATTTTGACAGCCTTTTCCCCGTCAGTGATGGTAGCATGTACTCCCAACCAATCCGAAATAATGTGCAGTTCCTCCTCATTCATCTTGACGAGGTTGGCATGTTGCAACAGCTCAAAAATGCGTTCCTTTGCATAGAACGGAGCCCTTAAATTGACATCCAGCACTTTATAATTCGCGACCTGAAGCAAGGCCAAAAGTGATCGATAAGTAACCTCGTTCCGAGACGACAGACTTCCGAACACAAAGAAATCGGCCTCTTTGACGATCTTTTGTTCGGCTTCTCCGACTGAGATATAGTCCCAGGCTACCGGAAAAACAATCTCGTAGCGCACATCCCTGTTTTCGTCTATATGCACTTCTACCGTAGACGTAGGAAAAACCTCATCCTTTTGAAACAGTCCCAACGGGATAGCCAGCTCACGGCACATTTCAAGAATGGCCTCTCCATCACTATCGTTTCCCACACGTGTCAGCACATCGGTCGATACACCTAGTTTATTGAGATGATAGGCCACATTCAGTGGCGCGCCACCCAATTTCCTGCCTGTCGGCAGATTGTCCCACAGTACCTCTCCGAAGCAAACCCCACTTATAGGTAATTTCTCATTTTCCATTTTTATATGCTGTTTCCTTTTTTAAATCTCTTTCCTTTGCTGAGGGAAATACTATCACACCTTATACCTTCCTCCTTTAGAGGGCATGGAGGGGATTAATGCAAATTAACCGTATCCATTGCTTCCAAACTCTTGCCTTTGGTTTCCGGCATCATCTTAAGCACATATACAAGTTGAAAAACCATAAATCCCGCAAATATCAGGAACGTGTACCCTCCTCCTATCTGTTCGGTCAAAACAGGAAAAACAAATGTGATGACCGCGGCCAAAACCCAGTGGGTCAGGCTTCCCAAAGTCTGTCCTTTAGCGCGCACCTCATTCGGGAATATTTCTGAGATAAACACCCAGATCACCGCTCCCTGCGAAAATGCAAAGAATGCAATAAAAAACATCAGAAAGATGACTATAGCTACTCCATTCGCCAACACACCGCCTTCTCCGGATTCGAGTGCAAAAAAGGAAAACGCCACCAACAGCAAACACACGATCAACCCTATACTACCTATCGTCATTAGGGTACGTCGTCCATATTTATCGATCACATTGATCGCTAACAAAGTGAAAGCAAAATTTACTGTACCGATACCAATCGTTGACAACAAGGAACTTTCCGCTCCCAAACCAGCCAATTCGAATACACGGGGCGCATAATAGATAATCGCATTGATACCGGCCAATTGGTTGAACATCGCAAACAATACCGCCAATACGATTGGTCTGAAATACTTTTTTTGAAAAAGAGGTACGGAAGTGGTTTCTTTTCCTACGAAAGCTGTTTTGATACTATTAAAATCCTGTTCAAACGTATCTGGACTGACAGCCTTCAAGATATCCTTTACTTTCTGCTCGTTATTGCGTTTGAGCCACAGCCACCTTGGACTTTCGGGTAAAAAATTGATCAATACCAAAAACAACAAAGATGGTACAGCCATAATACCCAACATCCACCGCCAAGACTCTTCACCTATTCCAGCAAGCAAATAATTGCTCAAATAGGCACAGACGATACCCAATACAATATTAAACTGGAACATACCGACCAATTTCCCCCGTTTGTGCGCAGGTGCCAACTCGGATATATAGATCGGCCCGACAATAGAAGAGATACCCACTCCGACACCACCCAAAAACCGAAATACCATAAATAAAGTCCAATCGTGGGCGAAAGCTGTGGCCAACGAAGAAAACAAGTACAATATGGCCACTAAATATAATGTGTTTTTTCTTCCGAGACGATCCGATGGTATACCACCTATCAGCGCACCAAACACCGTCCCGATCAATGCGATAGACATCGTCAACCCATGTTCGAATGAAGACAAATTCCAAAAATATTGAATATTCTTTTCCCCACCAGATATGACAGCTGTGTCAAACCCAAAAAGGAAACCACCCAAGGCAATAATAAAAGTCCAAAAACCAATTTTACTTTTCATAACATGTTTATATTAGCGTATTTTGTGCATATGATAATGCACCGTTTATAATCGTACTTCCCAAAGGTATTGGTCTATACTCGGGCAGAATGATAATTTTCAATATTTGAATATGAATTTTGTTAATCACAATCAAATAAAATTAAAAACTTGATAAACAGATCTTTAAAAAACAATACAAATTATGTAATTAACAATTTTATAATTTTATATTTACAATAGCACAAAAATGAAATACGTCTGTCTAATGATTGCTCTGCTTTTGTCCGCTTGTCAGAGACAAGAGAAGCAAAATAATTACACCATAGCCTTCTCGCAGTGTATTCAAAACGATGCCTGGAGAAAAAACATGTTGATAGAAATGAAGAGGGAACTCTCGTTTCACCCCTATATAGATTTTCAATTCTACGATGCCGAAGGCAGTAGTAGTAAGCAAATCAAACAAATTGAAGAAATCCTAAAGAAGAAAATTGACCTACTTATTGTTAGTCCCAATGAATCAGAGCCCCTATCTCCCATCGTGGATAAGGTCTATAGACAAAACATACCCGTCATTGTCGTTGACCGAAAGACCTCTACCGAACATTATAATGCTTATGTAGGCTCTGATAATTTCTATATTGGTAAACTCGCCGCTCGGAAGATAGCGGAGACATTCTCAAAAAATAATGATCAGGAATCCAATATTATATATATCACAGGACTAACCAATTCTTCCGCATCCATAGAACGTGAAAAAGGATTCCTTGATGGCCTGCATACTTACAAAACACAAAATCCCGTCCTAAAACTGCGAGGAAATTGGTTGCCCGAATCTGCTCAGCTAGCCCTAGCAAATATCGATATAAAGATACTGGCAAATACCGGATTTATATTCTGCTTTAACGATCCTATGGCTTATCAGACTAGTCGATATCTGGATTCCTTAAATCTTGAACAAAAACCAAAAGTCATCGGCGTAGACGGACTGCCCGGAGAGGGTAATGGTCTGGATCTAGTAATGAAAGGCATCCTCAACACCACATTGCACTACCCTACTGGTGGAAAGGAGACCATCCGGACGGCGATCGACATATTGAACAAAAACGACTACAAAAGAAATATAGACCTCGGCACGATGATTATTGACAGTACGAATGTACAATTGCTCTATGATCTGGAAAATAGGCTCAGCGGACAATACGAGGACATCGACAAACAACAGGTTATATTATCCGAGCTAAAGAATATCAATAGGTTCGAAAAATATAAATCCAACCTATTCCTCCTATTGTTGATCTTTTCTTTATTTGCTATACTTATTATTCTCTATATTCTTCGAAACCTAAAAAAATCCAGATCAACGATCGTGGAGAACAACAAGTTGATAACATTACAAAATGAAGAACTTGAATTATTGAATAATAAACTGAGTGATAACCTAAAAGAGCGAACAACTTTATTTAAAAATTTAAGCTATAGTCTGAGCAATCCTATTTCACTATTGTTCTCCTCCATCAAAGAATTGCAAAAAAAAGACGATAACCATACCATGCTCCGTACGCGCACAATCAATGTCATCCAAACAATTTACCACCGACTGAACAACGTTTTTATGGACATCAAGAATCTGGAAGATCTCCACAATAACATCGTCACAGAAAAAGAAAGCACAGATATCGCTGCATTGTTCAATCAAATTATCTATCAGCTCATGAGCTTGGTCAATGAAAAGAATATCAAAATAACGATTGACAACGACCTCAATTCAAACGAAGTCGTCGTCAGTAAAAAATGGATAGAGAGAGCTTTCCACAACTACGTGGAATATCTCTTGAATATCTCCCATCCCGAGGGTATCATTCACTTTAAGCTAAGCAATATTATTCAGGACAAAGGTGTAGAACTAAAGGTTACGGTCGGTCCTTTTTCGTCACAGGAGTTGGAGCGAGCCCGATTGGATCAAGATCTTAAATTGGGTGTGGGCATTACATTCTTTCAGGACGTCATTATACAGCATCAGGGAAAAATAGACTATACATTCAAGGAAAACTTTATCACATTTGACATTTCTTTCTATGGAGGATCAGCCTCTCCAGGTGAATCCCCGACAACAACCATCCAAAAGACAAATTACAAGCCTGAACTCCTCGAAGAAGATGAAAGCTCCACTATCCTATCCGGCAGACCAAATTTACTCTATATCGACAGTGATCATACATGGAGTATTCTTGTAAAAAGACAATTTAAAAACCTATACAATGTCTATACAGCAAATAACTTTGATATAGCCCGAAGGAAAACAGAAGAGCACACATTTTCCATCATAATAACCGAAAGTAAGATAATGAGCACAAGCTACCTTGATTTTATCAAGCATCTCAAAAGTACTTCCGATCACGCTACCGCATTGTTTGCCCTCTTCACTACTCATGAAAACAACATACAAAAAGAACATGCCTTCAGAGAGCGATGTGACCTATACCTGTTAAAAAGTGAGGGATTAGAAATCTTAGAAAGTGCAGTCACAACCTTCGAAAAGAATAGAAAAGAACTAATCAACAAACACTTAAAGCTGTCAGAGCAAGACCTCTCACTTATCGAAAATGCACAAAAGAGGCCTGACCACGATATATTCATCAAAAAGACAAACAATATCATCGATCAGCATATAGCAAACAATCAATTCAATGTCAGCGAACTGGCAAAAGCGTTGAACATGTCCAGAGTAAATCTGTACAATAAATTCAACGAGATATTCGAGATCAGTCCCTCCGATTATATTTTGAATATCCGGCTAAAGAAAGCCACCCATTTACTGAAATCCTCCCTGAGCATTTCAGAAGTAGCCTATCAAAGTGGCTTTTCCTCGCCGTCCTATTTTTCAAAGGTTTTTACCGCAAAATTCAACCATACCCCAAAGACATATCAAAAAATACATACAAAGACTTGAGATATTGCTGGTAATCTATATACATCCTTTTGTATATAAACCCACATTTACCTAAGTTTGTTCACCACCAAAACATAAACAATGCGCATACTTCACACGGCAGACTGGCACCTTGGCAAGCGACTAGACAACTTTTCACGTCTGGATGAGCAGATTCTCATCATGGATGAAATTGTAGAAAAAGCTGATAAATATCAAGTGGATGTAGTCATCGTGGCCGGGGACTTATTTGATGCCTTCAATCCGAGTACAGAAGCCATAGAGCTTTTTTACAGAACATTGAAAAGGCTGACAAAAGGTGGCACACGTCCTGTAATCGCTATTTCGGGAAATCACGACTCTCCCTCACTCATTGATGCTCCCGACCCACTCGCAAGGGAGTGCGGCATTATCTTGATTGGACAGCCACAGGCGGTAGTCACACCTATCTCGTTACAAGATTTCCAAATCACGCGGACTGCCCCAGGCTTCATGGAATTACAGCTCCAGGGTTTTCAGTATCCACTACGGATCATGCATACCGCTTATGCGAATGAAGTAAGACTTAAACAGTACTTAGGAGAAGACAAAAACGCCGCTCTGAACACGCTACTGGAGCAGCATTGGAAGGATATAGCCGATACATTTTGTGATCCTAGCGGCGTAAATATTTTGGCCACTCATCTTTATATGAACAAAAGGGGAGCTCCCTTGTTGGATGAGCCTGATGGTGAAAAACCGATCAAAATCGGCAATGCAGATTTAATTTACACCGATAGTATCCCGAAGCAAATACAGTATACTGCACTCGGTCATATCCATCGGCACCTTAATCTGGGTACTGTAGAGAAGCCTATCGTATACAGTTCTTCTCCTCTAAGTTATAGTTTCAGTGAGGCGGGACAAACCAAATACCTCGTTCTTATAGATGCCAAACCCGCTCAACCGGTACAGTACCAAAGGATAGCCTTGGAACAAGGAAGGCCGCTCTACTGCAAAACTTTTCAGCAAGTCGAACAAGCCGTAGCTTGGTTGGGAGAAAACCCGAATGCATTGGTCGAACTCACCTTGGAATCGGAAACTTATTTGAAGGCAGAAGAACGCAATCAACTGTATAGAGCACATGACGGCATTATTCATCTTATTCCTATAGTCAAAAATAAAGAAGAAGCATTGTTAACGGGTCCATCCATCAACCTGGATCAAGATATCAGAAGCTTGTTCAAAGATTATTTCAAAGCCGAAAACAACCAGCAGGAGCCCCATGAAGATCTCATGGATTTGTTTAACGAAATACTGAATGACTAGATGATACCTATTCGATTGACTATAGAAGGTTTGTATTCTTACCAAGAGCGGCAAACTATTGATTTCGCTAACCTTGTTGATGCTGGGTTGTTCGGGATATTTGGTACAGTAGGTTCCGGTAAATCGTCCATCTTGGAGGCCATCACCTTTGCCCTATATGGGGAGACCGAAAGGCTCCATTTGAGGGACAAGCGTTATTATAATATGATGAATCTGAAGTCAAACCGATCGTATATTGAATTTGACTTTATCAATTTTGAAAACAGACTATTCCGCAGCAGTAGGGAATTTAAGCGCAATTCCAAAAACTTTGATGATGTCAAAGCCTCTTCGGTTGTCTTGTATGAGTATAAAAACAACATATGGGTTCCTTTGGAGTTCACGAATGCAAGCGGTATTATCGGATTGAGTTATGACAATTTCAAACGTACCATCATCATTCCACAGGGGCAGTTCAGGGAGTTTTTGGAGCTGCGCCCTTCGGATCGTACACGGATGATGAAAGAAATATTCGGCTTACATCGTTTTGATCTCCAAGATAAGGTCGCCAAGCTGAATAGTGAAAACAAATCATCGCTGGACCAATTGAATGGTCGTTTACTGACTTACGAGGAGGTATCCTTCGAAAAGATACAGGAAGAACAAAGCATCCTAATCGACCGACAAAATCAACTAAAAGCACTCGAACAGGAGTTTCAATCCATCAACGATAAGTTCCTATTACTCAAAAATCTCAAAGTCGAGTTCGAGGACCTCCAAAGCAAAAAAGAACAATTTATCGCACTGGGCGAACAAAAAGCCGAAATGGACAACCTCCAAAATGGACTCTCCGAATACGAAAATGTACATCAGTCGTTCTATCTCCTACTGACAGACAAAACCCGAATAAGCCACGAAAGAGATAAACAGGAGAAAGAACTTATCCATCAACAAGGGCTTGCTGCAGCTTTACATAAAGAATATACCGAGTTGGAGGAGAAGTTAAAGCAACTTACACCACAATTTGAATGCTTGGAGAACAACAAGGCCGAAGCCAAGGATCTAGAACTGATTGCACAGATCAAGCAAAATATGGACGAGATTGAGCATTACCAACTTCGTTCAAAAAATGGCGAGGTAAAAGTCAAGGAAGTCGAAATAAGCATTCAGCATATTGAACAAGCCCTCCAAAACACGACAAAAGAAGTATATACGCTAAAACAGCAAAAACTCGAATCAGGGACATTAATGGCTGTTGCCGCTTGGTTTGCGGAAAACCGCACGCTACAAGAAGCCCTAGCGCAACAGGTGTTAAAAGCAGAGGCCAATACCCAAGAGCTACAAAAAATACACGATGAGCTCCATACATTAGGTATCGATCCGAACGATATAGATACGTACAAGGAAGCAAAACTCCAACAAATCGAAGAAAAACGGCAAGCTCTTCTTGCTAAAAAAACGCAGCTGGATGTACAGCACCAACTCTCCGCGTATGCACTCGCCCTGCAGCATGGAGAAGCCTGTCCACTATGTGGCGCCTTGGAACATCCCCACATCACTGAGCACAAAGATGTTTCCATGGAATTGACGATACTCGAAAGGGAACTGCAGGACTGCGAGAATATGTCAAAAGGTATCCACCATACTTGGAATACTGTTCAGAAGCTCACTGAACGCCAACAGATTTTCCTCGATCAATTGAATACGACCAAGAAGGAAATAGGCACTATAGAAACGAAACTAAAGGCACATACCGAGACTTTCAAGTGGGATAATTTTGATCCCAGAGATTTTGGGGCTTTCGAAAACAAAAGGAAGGAAAGTCTAAGGCTGGAACAAGCTATACAACACAAAGAACAAATACTATCCGAACTGCGGGCAAACTTAGACAAGGAACAAAAAAATCGGGATAAATACAATCAAGCCTTAACACAGCTCAAACTCGAAGAAGCACAAAAGGAAACCCAAATACAAAACAACAAATCTCATCTGAAAATATTGCGGTTTGACACATTTCAAAACGATGATACAGCAACCCTACAAAACAAACACCGTTTGCTGCTAGAAAGCATCATAGTCATCGAGGAGACCTATCATGCAACAAACGAAACGTTCCAGAACCTAAAGCCACGTATCGCGGCGCAAGAAGCGCAGGTAAATGCCACGCGCAGTCGTATCCAAGAGATTGCGGCACAAGCTGATGACCTAGCTGCAGCTATCTCTACACAACTGGCTTTAACAGGATATAAAGATATCACGGAAATCCAGGCGATCTTGGCGCAGCAAATGGATATTCCCAAGACAAGGCAGATCCTAGAAGAATTTAAGATTAAGTTCGAAATGCTGAAAGCTGCGATACAGGCTTTAGAACAGAAATTAAGTGCTACCCAATTTGACAAAAAACAGTATGAAGAGTTGGAGGGGAATGTATCGGCCTTGTCCCTGCAGGTCAAGTCTTCTACCGAACAGGTCACACGGCTGAAATCTGACATTGAACGCCTAAGCAAACAGTACGAAGAGAAAAAGGCACTACTGGCCACACATGAAAAACTACAGCAACGTGCGGATAATCTCAAAGTTATGACAGGTTTGTTCAAAGGAGCAGGCTTTGTCGAATATGTGTCTTCTATCTACCTGCGTCAACTATGCGATCATGCCAATGTGCGCTTCCACCGCATGACACGTAACCAGCTTAGCTTGACACTAAATGAAAACAACGATTTTGAGATCATCGATTACCTCAACGAGGGTAAAAGCAGAAGTGTAAAGACGCTCTCTGGTGGGCAAGCCTTCCAGGTATCACTCAGTCTGGCATTGGCTTTGGCCGAAAGTGTGCAATCCAATGCCCTAGCTGATAAAAACTTTTTCTTTATTGACGAGGGCTTCGGTACCCAAGACAATGAATCCGTTAATATCGTGTTCGAGACCTTGCTATCCCTACAGAAAGAAAACCGGATTGTAGGTATTATATCGCATGTCGATGAGCTGAAAGAACGTATACCTTTGTCCATAACTGTTAGAAAGGACGAAGAAAAAGGAAGTCTGATTATTTAATATGTATCGTCTTCATATTCTGTGTCGAAGTAGAGGTCGTTGAAGTACCTGTATAATGCTTCATTGCTTCAGGAATATACTGTTGGAGTTGCGCAATACGTCGTGCATCGCTCGGGTGAGTACTTAAAAATTCCGGAGGAGCACCTCCAGTATCTGCTTTTGCTGCAGCCATTCTTTCCCAGAAGGTTACCGCTGCATTAGGATCGTATCCCGCCATCGCCATGATAATTAATCCTGCTCTATCAGCAGCCAATTCATCTTTTCGGGAAAACGAAAGCATACCCACAGGTGCGCCAATACCATAGGCCTGATTAAAAATGGATACCCATTGGCTATTCGTCATCTGACTAGCAGCGCCCAATACCTGCGCGCCCATTTGCAAAGCCATCTGATTAGAAATCTGTGCCACAGAATGCTCTTCTATCGCATGGGCAATTTCGTGCCCCATGACGGTCGCTAGCCCCGCGTCCGTTCCTGTCAAAGGCAAGATACCTGTATAAACAGCCACTTTACCACCAGGCATACACCAAGCATTGATATCATCACTCTGCACCAAATTAAATTCCCAATTAAAATTAAACTGATCTGCGATACCTTTTTGTTGCAAGTAGCGCATCGTAGCAGCGGCAATCCTATTGCCGACCTGCTTTACCGCAGTAGCGTTAGCCGTACCTGTAATAACCTTGGTACTCGCATCGCCTAAAAATTCTTTGTATGCTAAAGAAGCTTGGTCGTTGATGGTTTGGCTATCGACTAGCTTCAAGTATTTTCTACCCGTAATAGCTGATGTAGCACATCCTGCCAATGTCGCACTCAAGAGTACGAAGGCTGTATATTTAAAAATTTTTCTCATAATAATATGCAGGACTTGATAAAAATAATATCGTTACCTAGATAACAGTATATAAACAATTTTGATGCCTAAAGGTTTAATTTCTATTCCTTTTTTTTGAATAGATAAATTTTCGACTCATGCCCTTTCAATAGCCGTTCGATATTCTTCTGATGGGTAATCAATATCAATGTACAAATAGCGGTAGCATAAAGCATGATCGACAATACGGAGGTATGGAATATCAATGCTAGACTAATAGGAAAGGTAAAACCGGCAAGAATAGAGCTTAAAGAAACATAATGGGTAATAAGCAAACACAGTATAAACACCGAAACACAACACAATGCCGCAGGCCAGTGGATGGCTAAGACCATACCGAATAACGTAGCGACCCCTTTCCCCCCTCTAAAACCCGCGAAGACAGGAAATAAATGTCCTAAGACTGCAATGACACCCAGAGCGAGTTGAAAGTTGACAAAATGTGGAGACCGCGAATCGCCGATTATGGATGAATCCAATAAATAGGGTAAGTTAGTCGCTGTCCATCCTTTTAAGATGTCTATTGTCATCACCACCGCCCCGGCTCTTTTTCCCAAAACACGGAACGTGTTGGTCGCTCCGGCATTCCCACTACCGTATTCCCGCACGTCCACCCCATAAAATGCTTGCCCAAACCACACCGCTGTTGGAATAGAACCAAACAAATATGCCAAGATCACTATGCCTACTAAATAAATAGATATCATCAAACTATATGCTTACACTAATTTAGCTTTTAAACTCAAGTCCATGTTGTTGATCGAGTGTGTCAATGCTCCTACAGAAACATAGTCCACTCCTGCCAAGGCATAATCTCTAATTGTATCAATGGTGATCCCCCCAGAAGCTTCGGTCACCATCTTTCCTGCAACTAGCCGAACAGCTTTCGTGACCTCATCGGGCGTAAAATTATCGAACATGACACGCTCCACCCCTTCACAGGATAATAGGTCACTCAACTCCTCAAAGTTACGAACCTCCACCTCAATAGGAATGGCTATATTCTTTTCTTTTTTATAAGCTAGTGCATTGTTTACAGCTTGAACTACCCCTCCGGCATAATCTACATGATTATCCTTAATCAAAATCATATCATATAGACCAAACCTATGGTTGACCCCTCCTCCTATCCGTACTGCCATTTTCTCCAAAAAACGCAATAAAGGTGTCGTTTTACGTGTATCCAAAACTTTGGTAGATGTACCTTCAAGCGTATGGACATAGGATGCAGTCTTCGTAGCGATAGCGGACATGCGCTGCATCACATTTAAGACCAAACGTTCGGCTTTCAAGATACTGTGAATTCTTCCTTTGACAAATAATACGACATCTCCGACCTTCACCTCATAACCATCCTTAATAAATATTTGTACTTCAAGGTTCGTGTCCACAAATTTAAAAATTTGTAAAGCAACTTCTACACCAGCAATAACCCCATCTTCCTTTACCAGCAATTTAGCTTCCCCCATCTTGTCTACAGGCAAAGAGGATAACGATGTATGGTCTCCATCACCAACATCCTCTTTTAGAGACAATTGAACGAAATCTAGCAACTTCTCTTTAAATGCTTCATCCATATTAGCTCACAAAATAATAAGCTAAGATGAATAAAATTATATTATTCTAAAAGTAGAATGTTCATATTATCGAAAAAAAACAGCGTATATTCACTCCCACCGAATATTTTAATACGTTTTTTAAAAAGAGTCTGTGGCAATATGTTTATATTTGCATGTGGACAATCTAGATGAAAACAAAGTCGCCCTATTGATCCTGGATGGATTGGGGTATGGTAAAAACGACAACTCAAACGCGGTCATAGCCGCGAAGACTCCTTTTCTGGACCATTTACTTGCTACTTACCCGAACTCCAAATTGGAGGCTTCAGGAGAAGCTGTAGGCTTACCTGAAGGACAAATGGGCAATTCGGAAGTGGGACATATGAACCTCGGTGCGGGAAGAGTGGTATATCAAGAATTAGGACGCATCAACAAAGCGGCTCGGGATGGCCAATTTCAAACCCAGCAAACGATTCAAGATGCTTTTAGCTATGCCTTAGCATATAACAAGAAAGTACATTTTATCGGGCTTCTTTCCGATGGCGGCGTACACGCGCATATCGATCACCTCAAAGCATTATGTGATGCTAGCAAAGCCGCTGGTCTGAACAACGAACAAGTATTTATTCATGCATTTCTCGATGGCCGTGATACGGATCCCAATGGAGGGATAAATTATGTCCGCTCCTTGGAAGAACATCTGACGCATTCGGTAGGGACAATAGCTTCGGCGGTTGGTCGATACTACGCGATGGATCGGGATAATCGTTGGGAAAGGGTAAAAGTAACATACGATTTGTTGACGAAAGGTGTCGGAACACCCTCGACAAATCTAACAGCGTCCATACAGCAGTCTTACGACAACAGTATTACGGATGAATTTCTACAACCTGTTGTAATGGTAGATTCTCAGGGAAATCCTTTAGCAACGATACAAGAAGGTGACGTAGTATTTTGTTTTAACTTCCGTACAGACAGAGGAAGAGAGATTACCATCGCTTTGACACAACAAGACTTTCCGGAGTATGACATGAAGGCGCTGGATCTCTACTATGTCACGATGACAGCCTATGATGATACATTCAGAAAGGTACATGTCGTCTTTCACAAAGATAATTTATCAAATACCTTAGGTGAAGTTTTGGCAGCACAAGGCAAAAGTCAGGTGCGGATTGCAGAAACGGAGAAATATCCCCACGTCACATTTTTCTTCTCGGGTGGACGTGAGACTGAATTTATCGAAGAAAGGCGTCTTCTCATTTCCTCTCCAAAGGTGGCGACCTACGATTTGCAACCGGAGATGAGTGCCTATGGAATAACAGATGCAATATGTAAAGATATGGAGACCAATAAGCCAGATTTTATCTGTCTTAATTTTGCCAACCCCGATATGGTGGGCCATACCGGTGTATTCAGTGCGGTCATCAAAGCTGTAGAAACGGTGGATCAATGTACACAAAAAGTGGTGGAAACAGGATTGGCAAATGGGTATTCTTTCATCATATTAGCGGATCATGGCAACTCCGAATATATGATTAACGAGGATGGCTCGGTGAACACCGCGCATACGACAAACTTGGTTCCCTGTATTCTTATCGACAAAAGTTTCAACCATATTAAAGACGGAAAACTTGGTGATGTAGCGCCTACAGTATTAAGACTTCTAGGTTTAACTATTCCGAGTGAAATGACTGGAGATGTATTGGTGGACTAAGAAAAGCTTACAACAGAAAATGGGGGCAGCAACAATATTCTTGTCTGCTGCACTTTTCTTTGCCTGCACTTCATCACCGACCGTGACAAATCAAGTGAGTAAGGAGTTTGATCTACCGTCTTTTTTCCAACACGAGATCAAACGCCTTTCTTCTGCTAACAGAGAAGTCATCAAAACTGTTTCCACAGGTGACTCTTCCGAAACAAAAACAATTCAGCAAATCGACTGGAAAAAAGAGCTAGCGGCATTTTCTTCGGTAGATGTGAACAAAGCGGTTTATGCAGGTGAAATACGTAAAGACTCTTCAGACCATATTGTCACCCTCTACCTTGACAATCCCGATGCGGATATTTCCAAGGTACGTATCCATTACGACAAACAAAACGAACCGCAAGAGATTATTATCCATAAAAACATCCATAATCTGCTTTATCATACCATCGAGATATTATCTTATAAAAAAGATCATAATTACTCCATTGAAAAGCAACAAGACGTTTGGCTCTTAGGCACAAACCACTATACAATAAAAGGCTCGTTTTCCAACTAAAGGGACAAATTAACTATATTTCTTGGAGAAAAGGATCTACTTCTTTCAGTGCTTTCACGGTATCTAATGGAGTCGTGGAATTAAACACAAAAGAGCCGGCAACCAATACATTTGCTCCCGCCTTTAACAGCTTACCGGCATTTTCTAATGTTACTCCACCGTCTATTTCAATCATCAACGTATCATTTACACCCGCAGCAATTCCTCTCAACTCAACAATCTTTTGATAGGTATGTTGGATAAATTTTTGTCCACCAAAACCTGGATTGACCGACATCAAGCATACCAGATCAATATCCTGAATAATATCTTTCAGCAAATGCGTGGGGGTATGTGGATTTAACGCAACACCCGCTTTACAACCTAGTTCCTTAATAGCTGCTAATGTCCGATGAAGGTGCGTACAAGCTTCGTAATGTACCGTAATAATTGCTGCCCCAGAATCTTTGCAAGCCTTTAAATACCGATCAGGATCAACGATCATCAGGTGTACATCTAACGGCTTTGTGGCATATTTAGAAATCGCTTGCATAACCGGGAAACCAAATGAAATATTAGGCACAAATACCCCATCCATGATATCGATATGAAACCAATCTGCTTCACTTGCATTGATCATCTGTATATCTTTATTCAGGTTCGAAAAATCAGCAGCAAGTACCGAAGGAGCTATTAAATGTTTTGAATGGGACATTTCTCTTTATTTTTACATCATTAATATACAAAGATAAATATAATTCGAGCATACCGAAATATCAGGCATGGCATTTACCTTTAAAAATTAAAGGGATAATATTACATTTGTTTAATCATAATGATAAAGCGATAGAACTGTGGCGAAACTGAAAATAAATTACCTGAACAACAAACTTCAAAGCCATTCATCCGTGGCTAAATACGGAATGGTGGCATTGACGGTGTTGCTCATCTGTATATTCCTGCCGAAGCAGGCTCGTTTTGAGTACGAATTTCAAAAAGGGAAAGCTTGGAATCATGAAAATCTGATATCCCCTTATAATTTCGCTATACTTAAGACAAAAGAAGAACTTGACAAAGACAAGCAACATATCCTAACAACAGTACAGCCAATATACAATCTTCAACCTCATATCAGTAAAGAGCAAATCGATCAGTTCACCACGGATTTGGCAGAAAAATGGCAATCCAATATGATGGATACCATTCCTAATCTGGATATAGATAATTATAAAGAGAAAGGCACCCAACTTTTAACCTACCTCTATACTAAAGGAATAATATCGTTAGTGAACAGGTATCAAAATAAGGGCATGGATCCCGAAAAAGTAGACGATACTCAGGCGAATTATAATTTCACACTCCTGTCAGACAACGTCGCCCAGCAAAAAAATACGGTAGACTGCTTTACGATTGAAACGGCACATGCATACGTGCAACAAAACTTAAAGAGAGACCAGAGGATCTCCAATAAGAGCTGGCTAGCAGAGCTATTGAAAAATTATATCACAGTCAATTATATATACAATGAGGCGCTAACTAATAAAATAGAACAGACCGCCTTGACCAATATTTCGTCCACAAGAGGAATGGTCCAAAAAGGTGAATTGATTGCTGAAAAAGATAAAATTGTCAATAATGAGACCTATCAAAAGTTGCAATCATTGAAAAAGGTGTTTGAGGATGAAAGTAAAATCAGTGGTAACCAAAAATATGTAACGCTCGGTCAGTTTTTCATTATAGGATTGACCATAACGTTACTCATGGTATTTCTTTATTTTTTCAGGATAGAGATTTTCTACAACAATCGTCTGATATTCATTATTCTCATTGTAATCTTGGCTATGTTGGGTGTATTGACATGGGCTATCAATATGAAAATCGGCAGTTTATACTATATTCCTTACTGTGGTGT
Source organism: Sphingobacterium sp. (assembly GCA_040392285.1). Taxonomy (GTDB): domain Bacteria; phylum Bacteroidota; class Bacteroidia; order Sphingobacteriales; family Sphingobacteriaceae; genus Sphingobacterium. The sequence goes on from JBEBWF010000014.1 coordinate 54,065, forward strand.
ACCCATTATTCTACGCATACTTTTTGACACACGTGTTGCACTGAATATTCATCTGCTGATGGTACTTATTGCGGCCCTATTTGTGCCCAACAGCTATGATTTTGTGTTCTTACAATTTATTGCTGGCCTTGTAGCCATATACAGTATCAAATCCATGGTCAAGCGGGAGCAATTTTTGATTTCTAGCATTTTGATTTTGGGAACTTATATCATTGGATATGTCGGTTTGGTACTGACACGAAATGGATCATTCAACAGTATATACCTCAGCGATATCACTCCTTTTATTGTGAGTGTAGGTTTGACTTTATTAGCTTATCCATTGATATATGCTTTCGAAAAACTCTTTGGTATTGTGTCTGATTTGACTTTAATGGAGCTGACCAATAGTAATTCAAAACTATTAAGAGAGCTCTCCTTGAAAGCTCCCGGCACATTTCAGCATTCATTACAAGTTGCCAACCTAGCTGAAGCAGCGATATATAAAATTGGTGGAAATCCCTTGTTGATTCGTGCAGGCGCATTATATCACGACATTGGAAAAATGATCAATCCACTCTATTTCATCGAGAACCAAAAGACTGGAAGTAATCCGCACGAGGAGCTGACATCAGAACAAAGCGCCCAGATCATTATCTCCCATGTTATTAAAGGGGTAGAAATCGCAAAACGTCATCAGTTACCGGATGTTGTTATCGATTTTATACGTACCCATCACGGTACTACGCGGGTAGATTATTTCTATAATGAGTTTCTCAAAAATAATCCGGACAAATTGGTAGACGAAACCATATTTCGTTATCCCGGACCCATTCCTTTTTCGAAGGAAACAGCCGTATTGATGATGGCCGACTCTGTGGAAGCCGCTGCCAGATCGTTAAAAGAGCCTACACGAGAATCAATCAATACCTTAGTAGACAAAATCATTGAGCATAAATTGATGCAAAAGCAATTTGATAATGCGAATATCACGTTGAAGGATATAAGCGCCGCGTCAGAATTATTCAAAACGATGCTGATGAGTATATATCACGTGCGTATAGAATATGACATCAATAAAAAGAAAGATTCTTGATAGTCAATCGCTTAAAATATGTGGTGTGAATTTTGTAAAAAAATCACTTAGGACACTTTGCAGATTGGTTTTTTTACATTATGTTTGCACTATCGAAATGAGGAGAGGTGCCTGAGTGGCCGAAAGGAACAGTTTGCTAAACTGTCGTACTGGAAACGGTACCGAGGGTTCGAATCCCTCTCTCTCCGCTGAGAAAAAATGAAGCCCGACTATCGTCGGGTTTTGTTATTGTACGCCCAGCCGATCGATATTATCAATGATGGCGGACAACGATATTTTCTGAACGGCCTTTAGGGATAGCGTGGCATAGTCGGCAATCATATCTTCATGATTTTTTAGTTTAAGGTTAAAAAGTGCGGATTCTTTACGGTCTGTCCGCTACAAAAACGACCATGGCAGTACCTTCGTCTGCAAGTTTTGTCAGCTTACCGTTTTCCCACAGAAATGCAGATTCGCCGTCTTTCCCTGTCACATAAACTTTTTCGTTCCATACAAAAACTGAATTGGCGCTGTTATCATTACTACCATCTGTCAGACTGGTAGGCGTACCGTTTTTCCAATATTTGGCAACCATATTTCCACCACCTTCTTCCTCACCTCCTACTGCATATACATCGTCTCCATCTATGAAAATGGAAGAACAATAAGCGTAGTTTACTCCGTTTGTCAGATTAACCGTCGTACTATTTTTAACATATTTTGCAATGTTATCCTTGTTACCGGTAACATATACATCGCTTCCATTTACACAAATGCCGTGTGCCCATCCCAGCTCTGGTACAGGAATTAATTCCTGATTTGTTTCGGTAATCTTCCAATAGCTTGGTTCTGACGGATAGCCTACTACATAAATGTCTCTACCTTGTACATCTATTTCGTAAATCATCTGTATAGTATTTTTTGGAAATGTATAACGGAGTTTGCCATTTTTCCAGATTTTAGCACGGCGTACGCCGCTTATCGTTTCATATCCGCCTACATACACATCGCTTCCGCTTACTAAAACAGCTTGCGCATAAGAATTATCGGTGCCAGCAAGCACAAGGTCAGTAGCGGTGCCGTTTTTCCAAAGCCGGGCGATGAATTTAGTGGAAGGTAGTTTTTCTCCTCCCGCAACATACACATCATTTCCTGATATAAATACATCGGAGGCACTGCTTGAGGTATTGGCCATTTGGATTGCTGTTCCGTTTTTCCATAGCGTAGCCACATCTTTTCCTGCTATTGTCTGAGAGCCTGCCACGTACACATCGGCTTGTTTTTCTTTAAAAGGATTGTCGTCATCTCCGTCTTTGGAGCAGGAACTCATTAATGCCAAGCATATCATCAATATGCTCGATAGGATTATTTTTGTTTTGCAGAATGTTTTCATTGTAAACAGGTTCAAATTTATAATGCGTTACCCCAACGTATAGAAAAGCTGTTGAACAGATCATGCTGTTGGTTCTGATAACAAAGTTAGAACAGTCTGAAATTTTAGGATAGGAAAAAATGGACAAAAAGGTAGTGTGAAATTCTAGAATATAAAATCTATATTATTTTTTTTAAGATAGCGAAGTGGTGTGAAACCAGAGAAACATTTGAACTCATTGGCAAAATGCGAGCTGTCATAAAAACCAAAATCCAATCCAATGGAAGTCAGGGTTTCACTCTTGTCTATTCTGTCGAGCTTGTTTTTGACAGCGTTGAACCGGACTATGCGGCTATATAATTTGGGATGAATACCTATGTTGTGCATAAACGCTCGCTCCAAGGTTTTACGGGTAGTGTTGGTTTGTTGTTGGATGGTTTTAATATTAATATTACCCTGTGTCTGGTTTATCAATGCCAAAGCATTTTGTGTGCAATTTATTTTCTGATTTACACGTACCGCCAAATATTTTTCAATAAGAAATCTTTCCAATGCATTAATGGTGTTCTCTAAATCAGGACTGGATTGCATTTCATCCAAGAGTAATTCCAGCTCATTACCCCATATATCTCCCATATCGATGATCTGGTCGGCAAGATGCTCCATATTGATACCTGTAATTTTGGCAATCCCCAAAGGCTTAAACTTAACGCCCAGATAATCTACGGCATTAGCCGTGCCAGTACGTGGGCCGGTACCCTGACCGAAAAGATAAGCGGATTTATTCAGCGTAAATGTTTTATCCGGGAGTGTATAATGCTCTTCCTGCTTGTTGAAACTGAAAGCTAAGGTTTGTAAGAGCGGCGTATAGAAATATTGCTGATCTGGCATCTCCCCGGCTGGAGCGGACACATACCAATAATGCTCAATAATGTGAGAAAGTGCCGGAGCGGGATGGAAAACTCTATAGATCATACCAAAAAGAGTTTGATTACACCTCCCAAATATAGTGAAATTTTCCCTATTCACTACCAGCTCCCGCCGCCAAAACCACCACCTGATGATGCGTGTATTCATGTTTTTAAAATTTCACCTGATCAAACTGATTTCTGTCGCTCAATCCTTTTCCGGTGCCCAATTGTCCGCTACCATTGCTACCGGTACTCCAGAGCGTGCCGTTTTTTTTTAGTACCAAGGAATGATAAGCACCCGCACTAACAGACGCTACCTCATCCATTACCTTTTCAAAACGCCCGATATTGCCGCTGTTGCGGTTGCCCAGCTGTCCGAAATCATTTAGCCCGGTTACCCAAAGTGAGCCGTCGGTTTTCAGGGCAAGCGTGTGTCCGTGTCCGGCTTGGGCTTGTTTTACACCGTTTAATAGTTGTTTGGGATTGTGCGCGGTGAGGGTACTGTTGTCGCCCAGTTGTCCGGCACCATCAAAACCAACACCCCAAAGCGTACCGTCCGATTTTACAAAAAGCGTAAACTGGTTGCCCGCACTCATTTGCACAACATTGGTGGCAATTTGTACAGGAGTTTCTTTATTTTTATCTGTGCCGTCGCCCAATTCGTAAGCGGTATTACGTCCGCAAGCCCATAGTGTTCCATCTGTTTTCAAGATAAGCGTGTGCGCTGTTGCAGCGGTAACGGATTGTACATTATCCATAATTTTTACAGGTGTATTCTGATTGGCAGTATTGCCATTACCCAACTGTCCGAAAACATTATTGCCCATTGCAAAAAGCTGGTGACCGGCGGTTACATAAAAGCTGTAATTTTTTCCGGCAGCGATCTCAATAACATCGTTCGCGATTTGTACCGGAGTTTGCTGGCTATTGGTGTTTCCGGTTCCTAATTGCCCGTAATCGTTATTACCAACAACCCACAATGTGTTATCTGTTTTCAGGATCAGCGTATGGTATTCGCCCGAAGCTACTGCACTTACCTTTTCCATGGTTTTTACGGGCAGGTATTGCGAACTTGCCTGGGCGTAGCCTAACTGGTTTTTACTGTTGTTACCACAGGCAAACACATTTCCCTGTGCATCAATAAAAAATGAGGAAAAAAGAGATGCTTCCGTTTTCATGATCTTGCTGTTTGAAGTAGTTGGTTCGTTATGATCGTCTTTGGCTGTACAGGAGGAAACGTAAAGAATAAGCGATAAGATGGATAAGAGATATTTTGGTATCATAATCAGGTATTGTTTTTATGTGCGGAGACAAAAGGGATTTTATCCCTTTTATCTACCAACACACTTATGAAGAAAAGTATTTTAGTTTGTATTTGCAGGAAACCGTTATTTTTCCGTGACAAATACAGAAAAAGCTTCTCCGTTGGTATCATTTTCCGAAAGATCGTATCTGCTTCCATTTTTCCAATATTTTGGAGAGTAAACACTGCTATTATTATCAATACCTGCAATATGTACTTCATCATTCCATACAAAAATAGAGTTGGCTGTGCCTTTGTTTCCTTCGAGATTTTGGATGATTCCGTTTTTCCAGTAATGTGCTTTTTCATCTGTTCCTCTGCCTGCTACATACACATCATTGCCCGATACAAAAACGGCATTGGCATTAAGTCCTTGAGAAAGATTGTCGGTGTCAATCAATGTACCGTCTGTTTTTAGTTTCCAAAGTTTAGCAGTTTGGTATTCATTGCCTGCAATATAGAGCTGATCGCCTTTTACATACAGCCCGTATGCGCTTGTATATGTGCTCGGCGAATCTTTGGGTAGTGTTTGTTTCGTACCGCTTTTCCAATAAACTGCCGTGGTAAGACCTGTGGTTTCCTCTTCTTCATCTCCGGCAACATATACCTGTCCGTCTGATACAAAAATAGCATTTGCTCGGGTGCGGTAAAGCTCGGGAGAAAGGATATGTTTTTCCGTGTTTTTCCAGTAAACTGCCGATAGTTCTTCGGTTTCCAGATTGATTTCTGTTCCCGATACATAAACGTCTGTACCATCCACGAACATAGCGGTCACTAAAACTCTTGTTGTTCCGTCAGAAAGTTCGGTTTCTACTCCGTTTTTCAGGTACAGCGCAATTGTTCGTGGTCCGCCGGCGCTTTTTACACCTGCAATATAAAGGTCTTGTCCTGCCACCCAAATACCGTGTGCTTCTATGTCGGTCAAGGTTATGGCTTCTCCGTTTTTCCAATAGGTTCCCTTACCGTGACTGTAACCTGCCACATATACATCAGCTTGTTTTTCTGTTGGGTCTGGGTCATTGTCGTCGTTTTTAGAACAGGATGTTAAAGCCACTATGCACAGCATGACTACGCTGTATAGCATATAAGTTGTTTTATTTATTATTTTCATACAATGCTAGTTATAGGGTTGTCTCTTAAAAATGTGCTTAATGTTTCACCACAAATACACCATTGGCTTCTCCTTTGTCTGCAATTTTTTGTGGGGTGCCATTTTTCCATAGGTAAGGAAATGCCTCATCTGAGCCCGCTACATATACATCACCATCAGAAACACAAACAGAGTTGACGGATGTATATTCTCCGATGGAAAGATTGCTTGCAATGCCGTTTTGCCAGAAAGTAGCCACCGTTTCTCCGGTGGCATTATCCATTTCATAACCAACCGCATATACATCGCTTCCGGATACGTACACCGAATTTGCGTTAGCGGTTTTACCGCCATCGGTCAGGGTGTACAGTACGTCTTTATTTTTCCAGACTTTGGCTTTATTCATATTAGAGCCAGTTCCAGATGACGTAACGGCTTCTCCGCCGGCTATGTAAACATCGTTACCCGACACGAACACTGAACTTGCACTCGCTCTTTTAGTGCCATCGGTCAGCTTGGTTTCGGTGCCGTTTTTCCAGACTACCGCAGCATATCCATTTCTTCCGCATACATATACATCATTACCCGATACGAAAACCGAGGCTGCTATGGCAGCCGTGCTACCGTCACTAAGGTTTGTTGCCACACCGTTTTTCCATAATTTCGCAACGTGGTTTCCGCTACCATTATCTTCGTAGCCTGCTACATATACATCGGTTCCCGATACAAAAACAGCAAGCGCCTGGGCAAACCGGGTGCCATCGGTAAGACTGGTTTCGGTGCCGTTTTTCCATAATTTCGCGATTCTGTTTTCGCTTATGCTTCCCACATATCCTGCCGCATACACATCGTTTCCCAAAACGTAGATAGAAAAAGCTTCGGCAAATTTTGAACCATCGGTTAATGGGGTAAAAACATCGTTTTTCCAGTATCCCGCCTTCGAACTGCCATCGTTCAATCTACCAACGATATATACATCGGTTTGTTCTTTTGTTGGATCTGGGTTATTGTCGTCGTTTTTAGAACAGGACATAAATGCTGCTATACATATTACGATAATGCATAGTAGTATGCGTGTTGTTTTATTTGTTGTTTTCATAATATTTAATTTTTATTGTTAATCAATTGAATTCACCGTTCATACAGACTTATTCGGTTTGTTGAAAAACGAAGCTGATATCTCCTAAATAGAAATTAAAATGTCCTGATTGAGGAAACTCTTGTGCTGATGGATTTGTTATATTAATAGAATGACATTTAGTTATTGATATATTTCCTGCTTCAACAGGATATACAGCGACAGACTCATCTGTTTTTCTTCTCAAATAATAAATTTTGCTCATAAATGATATGAGATATTCAGTTTCAGGGTTAATTTCCAAAGGATCAATAGTTTGTTTAACTTCTGTTTCAGCCACTACACTCGGAAGAATAAGTGTCCTTAACGGCGTTTTGGTAATAGCATTCCATATCGTAACTCTGATGTTTGTTCCGTTGTGTGGTGTTTTTAAAATAACGGCGTTAATTTTACCTTTAACCTTTGGTTTAAAACTAAATCCTATTTCAAATGGATTTCTTTGTTCAAAAGGTATGGCTGTTTGATTAAACCCCGTTTTTTCTAAATAAACTGCTAACGGATTTTCTTCAGGATAAACCTTTGGTTCGGGCGTGTCGTTGTCGCTTTTAGAGCAAGACGCAAAAATTGCTAAGCACAGTATCGTGATACACAGTATGAGGTTGTTTGTTTTAATTGATGTTTTCATAATACATTTTGTTTTTGCTCCCCCAACCCCATCCCAAAATTGAGGAGGATCTAAAAGAGGATATTTATTTTTAATCCCGTACACAACGACAAGAACAGCCTATTCCTTTAGTAGGGAAGCTTCTGTCCAGAGAACTTTTGCTAAAGTTCAAACTTCTCTCCGAGACGTTAGTGGTACTGCTCTCTGTAGAACTCCACAAATAACAGAAGCGTTCCACATTATTGAACGTACCATCGCTGAAACGAGCCCCGCTCGGCAACCCTGTAAACCCGCTGCTGTTGGTGGCTCCGGTATTAGGGCTTGGCCACAATGCAGACGTAGATTTCATTTTACCACCTGCAACACTTTCTCCACCCAAATAATCACTCAATGTTGTCCAATCGGCATCGGTAGGTATATGCCAGCCTTTGGGTGCAAGTTTGCCGGTATTTACCGCATACCAGTTGTACAGTTTGCCATACGTGGTATTATTATTTGCGGTATTATCGTATATGGCGTACGCTCCGGTAGTGAGGTTTGCCCATTGGGTACCGCCCGTTACATTGGGTATCGCTGTACCATCGTTGTATTGGCTGGTTTTCAGGTTGGTTTTCGTCCATACCTGTGTGCCTATCTTAACTACCGCATAGCTGTTGCCGTCTATATCTTTAATGGTGGAGGTGGTGGTTAGCGTAATTTCGTTGCTGTATGCCGTGCCTGCACTGTTGGTGGCATAAGCCCTTATATAATACACCGTAGTGGGATCAAGCTTGGTAAGATTGCCCGCAAAAGATGCCGTGCTTGTACCATCGTTGGTTTTGTCGCCCTCAATGTTTGGGTTGTGCCCGGTACTCCAGCATACGCCTTTTACGGTTATGCTGCCACCGCCATCTGTAATAATTCCTGCGCTGACAGTAGCCGAAACGGCATCTATGTTACTAATGTCAATGGCAGCCAATGTGTTTAATTCGGGTAGGCTGGCAGTTGGTTCGATATCTTTGTCATCGCTTTTAGAGCAAGACATAAAGGTTATGAAGCACAATAAGATTGCACTAAATAAGATGCGATTTGTTTTAAATATTGTTTTCATAATAGTATTTGTTTAATAGTTGCTACTCTACGTCCTTAATCTTTGTTCCTTCATCTTTTCGAATATCCGTTATTAGAAATCACTTTCTGTTGTCATTCTGAACGGAACGAAGTGAAGTCGAAAAATCTAAATATTGATTATTAGAGATTCTTCTCCTGAAAGCTTTCGGGATCGAGAATGACATTTTAATATGATTTAGCTATAATTATCAAACAGTACATTAAAATTCCCACATTCGTAATTCTCAATTATTGTAAAGAAACCGTTAGTTTGTACAAAGCAAAATTGCCGTCTTTTTCGCCAGCAGCGTAAAAATTACTACCCACAACAAACAGGTTGGCTGAACCCGAAAGGAAATCGCCGCTAATAGTTACTTCTGCATCCAACCATTTTTCTGTTTGCATATTGTATGCGTAAAAGTCACTTCCGCCGTCGTTGTAAAATAAATAACCGCTATGAAACGCCATTTGGTATCTGCTACTTACAGAATATATCTCTTGAGGTACCGACCAGTTTTTTACGGTTAATTCATCGGTGTCGAAAATAACACCAGTACGCGTATTGTCTTCTCTTTCGCCAATGATATACATTGTACCCGAACCGTCATTAATTGCATTTGCGCTATTTAAAGCTACTGGCATATCGGCTACTTTTTTCCATGTGTTGTGGTATGTATCATACTCTCTAAGGTCGGTAGAACTATTTTTACCAAGCATTCTTCCTCCGGCACAGTAAATCAATCCGGTTCTGCCAGAAATCATATATCCGGCTTCGTACGCTCTAAACGCAATGTCGACAGGAGTTGTTGGTTTCCAACTGTCTCCTGTAAAATAATATTGGTTATTATTTCCGTTGAAGTAGCAGATGACTCCTGACGATGTATTATAAATCATTTGACCTCCACTATTGAGTTGTCCGTCATACACCAAAGTCTTCCAGGTTTTGTTTCCGATGTCATAGCTCATGAATTTTTTGTTGGCATCGTCAAAGGTGTAGATTTTACCATTGCCATAGCACATTCTACTTGATCTTCCCAAAGCGGGACTTCGTGGTGTTGTAATTACTTGGGTAGCCGTTATTTTAACAGGTTCTTTTACGGTAATGGTTTGCGGTTCGCTGTCTTTATAGCCGTCTTTTTTCGCTGTTACGGTATAAGTACCTCCGGCTGAAAAATGCCAGATTAAAGAGTTTGCGAGGTTGTCGTCTATATATACCTCGGCACCGGTTACGGCTTTGCCGTTGGCAGTTACGGCAAAAGTTACTGTTTCATTCACCATCACGTTAGTTTTTGATATTGCAAGCACCAACTGGTCTCTGTCGTCTGTTGGTTCGGGGTTGCTGTCGTCTTTTGAACACGATATAAAAACTGTCATAAACATTATGATCGTGCTTAACAGAATACTATTGATTTTAATTGTTGTTTTCATTTTTGATTGTACATTTATTTTTCTAGCACAAACATAGAAGTAGCAGCTCCCGGAAGGTTGTAAAGCACTTCGCCATTTTTCCATACCACTCCACTATTGCTAAAGATTCCTCCGGAAACATAAATATCGCTGCCCGATACAACAACAGAATAAGCAGTTTCCATATTCTCTGCATTACTAAGATTAGCCGCTACGCCGTTTTTCCATAATTTGGCTGTTGATACATGCGATGATCCAGATCCTTCAGATTTATATCCTGCGGCATATACATCTTTGCCCGATACATAAACAGAAAACAGACCTGTACTTGTTTCGTTAAGAAAATGGGTGTCTATACCATTTTTCCAGACCTTGCCGCGACCTCCTCCAGATCCTGCCACATACACATCACTACCCGATACATAAACAGAGGTAACAACAGCAGTTTCGGAACCATCGGACAAGGTATAAAGCAAATTACCATTTTTCCATACTTTGGCAGTATAGTTTCCTGCAGCGTTTTGCTCATATCCTGCTGCATACACATCATTGCCCGATACAACAACAGAAGTAGCAACGGCTTCAAATGAACCATTGGATAAGCTGAACTTTACCTGATCGTTTTTCCATACTTTGGCAATGTTTTTTCCGGAAGCACCTATTTCATATCCGGCTGTATACACATCGTTCCCCGATACAAAAATGGAACTGGTAACGGCATCAAATGAGCCATTGCTTAAAGCATAAAGCTCATTCCCGTTTTTTATTACCTTGGCAATATAGTTTCCTGATGCGCCTTCTTCAGTTCCGGTTATATACACATCATTCCCCGATACAAAAATATTATTTCCGACATATTGCGTGAGAATAGTTAAAGGGTAAAGTATTTCACCGTTTTTGCGTACTACAGACTTTCCACTTTCAACTCCTACGGTATAAATATCTACTTGTTTTTCTGGTGGATTGGGGTCGTTTTTGGAACACGATGTAAAAACTGCTATGCACAGTATTATAACACTGCACAGGATACGGTTTGTCTTGTAAATATTTTTCATGATTTTTAATTTTTAGTGATTTTATATATAGAGTACTTAGAATTTATTTTAGCAGATAAATCAAAAAGCATTACACTGTGTGGTGCTATCACATTGATTTCTATATAACAAAATTAGAGCGACCTAAAATTTTAGGATAGGAGAAAAAGGACAAAATTCACTGTAAAAAATAGCAGAAGTTGACAGAATGAACTTATTTGCTTTTCAGATATGCCGTTGGGGTGACACCTGCAAAAGCCTTGAATTCTGAAATAAAGTGAGAACTATCATAAAAGCCACAATCCAAAGCCAATGGCGTGATATTGGTCGTATCGGTACTGTCCAGCAGTTCTTTTACCGTATTGAAACGGACAATACGGGTATATAGTTTGGGATGGATACCTAAGTAGTGTGCAAACGCTCTTTCCAGCGTTTTGCGGGACGTATTGGTTTGCTCCTGCAGAGTTTTGATGGTAATGGTTCCTTTAGACTGATTGATCAATTGAACAGCATGTTTGGTATCATCTACCCTGTAATGCAGATGTGTGTGCAGGTAATTATCTATCAAAAAATCTTCCAGTACGGACAGGGTTTGTTCCAACGTAGGTGCGGATTGCATTTTATCACATAGTGATTCCAGCTCGTTTCCCCAGATATCTTCGGCAGCGATGATCTGATCTGCCAAGTGTCCCATATTTATCCCTGTGATTTTACTGATCCCCAGAGGCTTGAATTTTACACCTATGATATCAATGCCATTTTGGTTGGTAGTAACAATACGCGAGTTCACCGACTGGCCAAAAATATAGGCTTGCTTGTCTAATTCGTGTACTTTTCCACTATACGTATGTTGTTCCTTCAGCTTTCTGAAATTAAATGTCAAGCCTTGTAATAATGGGGTGGCATACTGCTGAACAACCGATCCATTAAGCTCAACCTTACTATACCAATAGTGTTCGACCACGTCGGATAATAAAGGGACAGGATGGAATATTCTGTAGATCATAGATTACAAATCTATTCTACAGAAAGGCTATTTAATAGGAAAAAAGGGACAAAATGCTTTTATACAAAAATATTATACCGGGGTAGAAAATTAGAGCTGCGGTCTATTTGCGCTTTCTCTCCCCGCAACAAAACAGAAAAACCCAACTATCGTCGGGTTTTTCTATTTAATAAAGGTCAAATTGCTTGAGCGAAGTCAATTAAACACAAAAGGAATTCAATTTTAATACTTCGCCAACTGCAGCTTTATGAACCTGTACCGTCCAATCTTCGGCTGCCTTGTCGTCCGCATCACCGTTCTTTTTTTATATTTTCACTATCTCATTCCGCTTTGGATAGCATAAAGAAACGACATAAACCGTCAAAACAGCGAGTGGAAAGGAAATCAATGCTGGATTTTCTAATTGATGTATTGCATTTGTCGAACCCAAACCATACTTATCCCACATAGTAGGAGATGTAAGAATAATAGTCAAAGACGCCACAATTCCTACTATAATAGAGGCAGCTATTCCTGTTTCCGAAGTTTTTTTCCAGAAGAGCAAAAATAATATAGCAGGTAAATTTGCAGATGCAGCAATAGCGAATGCCCATCCGACAAGGAAAGAGACGTTTATTCCCTGAAAAACCATACCTAAAAGGATAGCGACTAAACCAACAGCAAAAGCCGCAATCTTTCCAACTTTAACCTTTTTGTCGTCACTTAAATTTCGCTTGAGATAAACATCGACGAAATCATGTGCTATCGCTCCCGAAGATGCAACGATCAGACCCGCAACGGTACCCAATACAGTTGCAAAAGCCACTGCGGATATAATCGAAAATAATGCAGCACCAAAAGCACGTGCCAATAACGGTGCAGCCATATTGCTCGACTCTAAATCTAAAACACCATTAACAGCAGCCCCCAATCCCATAAATAAAGTCAGAATATAAAAACCGCCAATGGCTGCAATAGCTAAAATCGTAGACTTACGCGCATCTCGCGGTGTTTTCACCGTGTAATAACGAATTAAGATGTGTGGCAACGCCGCGGTTCCTAAAAATAGTGCCAACATCAATGAAATGAAGTCTAGTTTGCTCCACAGGTTTGCGTCACGACCGATTTTGTATTTAAGTCCCGGCAGCATAAAGGATTCCCCTGCCGTTGGCTGTTGATAATACACGGAAACTTGATCGGTTCCATCTAAAAACTTCACATGCAAGAACCGAACAATCTCGCTTTCCTGTAACGTTGACAGAAATTCAAATGGTCCAACTGGTCCCGTTTGCTGCACTTCTTCCCCATTCACCACAATCTTGCTCATGTGCCCTACCTGATAAAAACGCCCGTTCTCCTTAGGTTCTCCGTTGTATAGCGTCTGCCCCTCCTCCTGCTGTGTAACCGAAAGCGCCTCTTTTAGTACGTGGTCATTATTCACTGATGTCCACTCAAACCATCGTTCAACACCGTTTTGTGAAAGTTTGACAAACGTCTTTTCCCCAACGACCTGCTGCGATACAATTTCCCAATCAGATACGCCCACAACCTTGTCGTTCTCGACCTGTGGTGTTAGTTCCATAAACGTATAGTGACTACTGCTACCTTTAAAATCCGGGGTAAGTGTCAGCCCGTTTTTTAAGATAAAAAATGTCAGTACCAAGGAGAGAATGATCAACAAGCCTCCCTTTAAAAACTGCACATATGTCGTGGATGCCATACCTGCGCTAGCAACAATCACAATCACAATCGCTCCTACCAACAATACCCCTACCCAATGAGGCAAGCCAAGGAGTGGCATCACCAAATCCCCCGCTCCCACCATTTGGGGAATTAAATAAAACATGGATACAATCAAGGTACTGACTGATGCAGACAGCGTGATTGCTCTTGAGTTGAATTTGGCATTCAACGCGTCTGTAAACGTGTATTTTCCCAATCGTTTGAACGGTTCAGCAATAAGAAATAAGGCAACAATCCATCCGGCTAAAAAGCCAATCGCGTACAAAAAACCATCAAAACCAGATACCGCAATCATACCACATATTCCTAAAAAAGATGCCGCTGATAGATAATCGCCCGCAAAGGCAATCCCATTTACACCCCAATGAATCTGTCCGCCAGCGGCATAATAAGATGATGACGAACGTGTCTTTCTGCCAAAATAAAAGGAAAGTCCTAGAACCAACCCAACAAAAACAAAAAAGAATACTAGGGCGGTGTATGAAACTTCGTAAATCATACTGTTCCCTCCTCTTTTATTTCATTGGTCTGCGCGGCCTCGTCTTCATAGCTACTACAATAGTAATTGTATACTATCCCCAGGACGACGGCAAAGATGATTAGTCCTATTCCATAAGCTAAAGCTAAATTGAGCCCGCCGAGTACCGGAATGGCTAACAGTTCATATTGGAATACGCCAATCGCCACAAAACCGGCGTAACATATCAAATAAATAAAAAATAAGCGTATACCCAACGTAGATTTTCGCTTGGTTAAACTTTCTTTTTCTTCGGACGTGTTGTTAACATGCATAAATGAGTATTTGAAACGGTTTATAATTAAATAACTATAGACTACATATTAGCGATATGCAGCCGATGTATTTACAATAATAAATAAAAACAGTAAAATTTAACGTGTTTTTTGATTTTTTATATAACAAAAAAGCCTCCTATTTCTAAGAAGCTTTTCGGGTAAGTAATGGGGCTCGAACCCACGACCCCTAGAACCACAATCTAGTGCTCTAACCAACTGAGCTATACCTACCGTGATTTTGATGCTACAAAAGTAGTATAAAACTACATTCGTTCCAAATGTTTTTTAACAAAAACCCTCACCATATACTAACATGATGAGGATTAAGTAATTATTTTTGAAAAAGACCTAAATCAGCTCTACACTCCGTTTTACAAAGGAAGTTAAATCAGCTCCGGTCAGCAATCCACGCGAAAGTAAAGCTAAATCGAAAGCTTGTTTAGCTAGCTTTTCTCCTTCTTCTTCACTACTTGTCAAGATACGTTTGACCAGCGGATGATTACCATTGACACTTACTTTATAGTTATCAGGTAATGTGCCATAGAATCCCATACCACCACCTGTTTTGGCCATGTCTTTCATGCGACGCATAAATTCATCCAATGTCACCGACACAGGCAGCGCATCGGCATGCAATGCCTCCACCTGCACATTCATATCTGTCCGGTTGATTGCTTTTTGAAACAATTCTACTGCTTTGGTGCTTTCTTCTTCTGATAATTCTAATTCGATCTTTTCGTCCTTTTGGATAAGCTTATCAATGATATCCGAATCTACGCGTTTCAACTGTACCTTTTCTCCACCTTTCTGCTCTAAATAGGCTGTAAAATGGCTATCTAATGGACCATCTAACACGAGAACATCATAACCCTTCGCTTTAGCCGTACCGATAAAGCCATCTTGTTGAGCAGGGTCGCTGCTATACAGATACACGACATTACCATCCTTATCCACCTGTATATCTTTTACCTTTTCGTAAAATTCCTTGATGGTATAACTTTCACCATCGGTATTTTTCACGAGACAGAACTCATTTGCTTTTTCTGCAAACTTTTCATCACTCAACATACCATACTTGATGAACAGACCGATGTCATTCCATTTTTCTTCAAAACCTTTGCGATCGGATTTGAAGATCTCTTGCAATTTGTCCGCAACTTTCTTGGTGATGTAGCTGTTGATTTTCTTGACATTGCTATCGGCCTGCAAGAACGAACGTGAGACGTTCAATGGAATATCCGGCGAATCGATTACGCCGTGCAACAGCATCAGGAACTCCGGCACAATATCCTTCACTTCATCCGTAATAAATACTTGACGGGAATAAAGTTTGATTTTATTGCGCTGAATTTCCAACTCATTCTTGATCTTCGGGAAATAAAGAATACCCGTCAAATTGAATGGATAATCAACATTTAAGTGGATCCAGAACAACGGTTCATCCATAGAATAAGGATACAACTCGCGATAAAATGCCAGATAATCTTCATCTTTCAAGTCAGCTGGGGCCTTCGTCCACGCAGGATTGGTATTGTTGATAATGTTGTCAACCTCTACAGACTTATATTTTGGCTTACCTTCTTCATCTTCACCATCTGGCTCCGAATTTGTTTTCGTACCAAAACGAATAGGAACAGGTAAGAATTTAGCATATTTATCTAAAATCTCCTGTAACCTTGATTTATTCAGGAACTCGGTTGCATCATCGTTGATATGCAGGATAACATCAGTACCGCGTGTGGTACGAGAACCTGGAGAAATCTCATAAGAAGTACTGCCATCACAAGTCCAATGTGCTGCCTCGGCTCCCTCTTGATAAGAAAGAGATTCAACCTCTACCTTATCGGCTACCATAAATGCGGAGTAGAAACCTAAACCAAAGCGGCCAATGATTTCATTCGCATCGTTGGCTTCTTTAAACTTCTCCATAAACTCCGTTGCTCCCGAAAAGGCAATCTGGTTGATATACTTTTTGATCTCCTCTGCGGTCATCCCTATACCATTATCGGAAATCGTAATCGTTTTGGCCGTTTCGTCAAACTTCACATCGACGGTAACATCGCCCACTTCGCCGTTGAATTGGCCCAATGAAGATAAACGTTTGATTTTTTGAGAAGCATCTACAGCGTTGGAAACCAGCTCTCGTAAGAAAATCTCATTGTCCGAATAAAGGAATTTTTTAATGACCGGAAATATATTTTCCGTGTGAATGGAAATACTACCTTTCTCTTGCATATGTATTCTAATTTTTAGCGATTAAATAACTAGATACGTATTATCAAGCCTTGTTCCAATCCAACATTTTAAGACAGGATGGCAGACTAAAAATGACAAAATAACCTAAAGATATAGCAATGGTATTAAAAACACCTCTTGACAATGCGGAGCTTATGGGTATATCGATCTTCATCTTGACAAAAAATCCCCTCTTGGTCCATTTTATCTATTCGCACCCTTCCCGATGCGTGAACGATAGTCTGATTATCGATCATAATACCTACATGGGTGATCCTCCCCTGTTCATTATCAAAAAATGCTAAATCGCCGGGCTTTATTTCTGTTAGGAAATCAACTGTGATGCCCATTTCAACTTGTTGATAGGCGTCTCTCTTCAAGGACATTCCAAAGTGGGCATAACAAGCCTGCGTAAACCCGGAGCAGTCTATGCCAAACCGGGACCTTCCCCCCCACATATAAGGACTGTGTAGATAGTAATCTATTAACCGATAAAACTCGGTATCAAAATCTGCCAAGATGGGTTCTCGCAACTCACCTTCGATATGGAAAACCTTTTTTCCAATTTGTATTTCAGGTGCTTTGATCTTGGTCCCATGAAGCAATAGATTCTTTAAATTTCCATAAACTACATAAACCTCGTCTAACCCGACTATCTTTTCGTGTAAAAATGCCTCTTGAAGAGTATAAGGAGATATTTGTGTCTGTTGCACCCAGCCTTCGTAGGAAGTCTCCTTCATACGGATTTTTGTAAAATCTCCTTTCTTTTCCAACACAAACAATTCTTCGCCGAATAATACCTGCGATACCATCTCGCTTCGATGAGACGGTTCAGCTCGCAGGGGAATAATGTTTAGCGGAGTGGTCATATTTAGCATAATATAGTAGTCATTCAAAACAATTCTATGCCCCTATTTGTTTTATTACACGAAGATACTTTAAATAATTAAAAAATGGCTTATTCTAAATTTCAACGTATATTATTGGCCGTAGACGATACGCCTTGCTCACACAAAGTGATCGAGTATGCCAAGAGTTTAGTCTCTGACACGACTTCCGTTGCGCTGATAACCGTCATCCCCCCTACTTCACCTGCTAGTTACGGAGCCGATCCTTTACTTGGGCAGCAACCGATAGTCGTCCCAGAGGTTTCAGAAATACAGGCACAAACTGCACAAGATTATCTCGATCAGCTTTCTGAATCTTTTGTCGATGCACAAGAGGTCTTCACCTTCAGCAAAATCGGAAATATCCGCGAAGAGATATTAGATCTGTCACAAGAGTGGTCTGCCGATCTGATTGTTATGGGCTCTAATGGACGGTCGGGTTTTGACTGGTTTATTTCAGGTAGCGTTTCCGAATCCGTGATTCGAAAGTCGCATTGTCCGGTGTTGGTTATTCCGAGTAAATGCGATTAAGGTTTAATCAGCCAGGCGACAAACATGGTGTCGGCTCTATTCATATATCCTGGTAAAATCTCCATTTTATCCAATACCATATTATGATTTGTAATGAGGTGATTGGCTATATCCTCATTTTCTAATTTATACACCGAACAAGTGATGTATGTCAATGCTTTTCCTGATTTTAAGGAACCGATGATATTTGAGGTAATCGTCCGTTGTAAATCTGCATACGCAAGAAGCTTTTCCTTGGAAAACTGTGCTTTCATCTCCGGTGTACGCCCCCACGTACCCGACCCGGAGCAAGGTGCGTCGAGGACAATACCATCGAATGTCTCTCCTTGCAGTATGCTATCGACATTTTGGGTAAGATCGATGATCTTCTTACGATACGGTGTTTTTACCCCGGCCGTTTCAAACCGTTCGTCCAAATTTCTCAAAATCGAAAGACGGATATCTGATACCAAAAGATTTACACGGGGATATTTATCCAGAAACAATAAAGCCTTACCACCCGAAGCCGCACAAGCATCCCACCACCTTTCCCCCTCTCGTGCCTGCATATACTCCAACGTACGTTGGGAACTCAGATCTTGTATCTCATAAAGCCCTGTCAATTTATCAAATTCCTGCAGCTTGGTTCCGTTTGGTAAAGCGATCGCGTAATCCGTCAATTGCTCAAAAGCCACATTCCTAGCTTTTAGCTCAGACAGCGCCTTGTTTTCACTTCCTCGTTTTAGACGAATAAATAAATCGGGCTGAATAAGTTGGCTTTGCAAAAATTTCTCTTGGTCCACGTCATCAGAAATCTCCTCCACAAAAGGAAAGAACTCCTGGATAACCGCATCTATAGTGGAAATCTTTTGATCTAAAGGATTCTTTATTGTGGCATAAAGCTCTGGTGCAAGCAATTGGACGATGGGCGAATCGGTTTCACACAAGTATTCCGCATAGGTTATCCGATCCATCAGCGAAACATCTTTCTTCCACCCTCCTATACGAAAGTAATTATAGCAAAGACGCGAGGTCATCCTTCTATCCGAAGACCCCATTTGCTTATTTTGTTTATAATACTTTGTGAGAAATCGTGCTAAAGGTTCGTTATACGTGTAGGCGAGAATTGCTTTTTCAAAATTCCTTATTTGCTGTAACACCCGTTTTTCATGCAGACTCATCCGAGATTACTGTAATTCGAAATTGCCGTATCGATAAGTGCGGATAGCTACCGCTTCATTGACATATCCCCAAGTGTCATTGTGTGTAAACTTATATCGGCTGAACAAACCTTCATACCCTTCTTCCACCAGCTTGTCCTTCAGTTGGTCCTTATCATATTTAGCCAACAAAGTTCCGAAATACATAGCACAATCATAACCTTTAAAAGAATGATCGGAAGGTTGTACACCGTATTCCTGTTGATATACTTCTTTAAACTTACTAACTGGAGAGACGCCATCCTTCAAAATACTTTCAGAAGATATTTTTGGCTTTAGGTCAGCAAATTTTGGATAAATACTCCAATCGTAACGATCCCACAAGGGATGCCCATACAATCGAAAGTTATAGTTTTCTTCCTCGGTCTTGTTATGTAAGTTTCCGATCAATATCTTGATGAGCAGTTTATCGGTTGTCCCCGTGACGACATGTGTCACCCCAGTTGTGGACAGATTTTCATTAAGCTGTGCGACAGTAGACACCGATAGCACATTAGCATTGCTCTTTGCTTGTTTGATAGCGCCCAACATACCGCTTAAGAACTGCCTTCCATCGTTATCGGAGGTGTTATACAAAATGATGACATCGCCAGCTGAATATGCACGAGCAACTTCCCGTGCTATCGTGTTCGCATGCGCTTTAATCGATGGTGTCAAAGACACTAAATTGGGTAGATTAAATTCGCTAGGCATGCTTGCAGCCAAGGGATTGACCTGAAGTGTGTTCCTATCGGCCAAATTACTACCAAACGATTTGATTTCTTTTGGATATACCGGTCCGACAATCACCGCGGCCCCATCTACGGCTTCTGATTTCGCCAATGTGGCATTTTGAATATCATTGTCCCTAGAATCCAGAACATGGAGAAAATAGTTTTTTCCTTTTTTGGACAACTCTTCCAGTCCCAACTGAAACCCTTGATAAAAATCTAAGGCCAGTGCAGATCTTTTTACGTCTTTTTCAAGGATCGAAGGAGTTGCAATCTGATCAAGCTGAAATGGAAGCACTAAAGCTATATTCGAACCGACTAAATGTTTTGATGAATTGGCATCTTTTGCATTGGGGTCTTTTGCAGAAGCTGCTCCCTTATCCACCTCAGTTCCAGCCCCCACATCTCCTTTATAATCTGGTGAACGCAAGACACCCACCTTAGGTGTACATGCGGAGATACCCATAAACAAAACGGCTATATAAAGAACGAATATATTTCTCATGATTTTACTCCCATTCTATTGTTGCAGGTGGCTTTGAACTAATATCGTAAACGACCCTGTTAATCCCTTTAACATAATTGATAATTTCATTCGAAATTTTCGCCAACAGTTCATAAGGCAAGTGTATCCAGTCAGCAGTCATACCATCCAATGAGCCAACAGCTCTTAATGCGACTACATATTCATAGGTACGCTCATCGCCCATGACACCTACGGATTGAATCGGTAAAAATATAGTACCTGCCTGCCATATCTTGTCATACCACCCCGAATCTTTCAAATTTCGAATATAAATAGCATCAGCTTCTTGCAAAATTCGTACCTTTTCTTCATTAATCTCTCCCAGTATACGTATTCCCAAACCAGGACCAGGAAAAGGATGCCTATTGAGGATATTAGGGTCTATTTGTAATGTTTTTCCCACGCGTCTTACCTCGTCCTTAAATAAGGTTTTCAAAGGCTCAACAACTTTTAGTTTCATGTAGTCTGGTAGCCCTCCAACATTATGGTGTGACTTGATCGTAGCCGAAGGTCCTTTTACCGATATGGACTCGATGATATCCGGATAAATTGTACCCTGTCCCAACCATTTCACAATAGCACCCTCTGGTAGTTCCTTTTGAATATCCTTGGAAGCTTGATCAAATACATCGATAAAGGCTGCACCAATAATTTTTCGTTTCTGCTCAGGTTCTTTGATACCTTTTAACTTATCAAAAAACAGATCCTTTGCATTCACTCCTTTAATATTTAGCCCCATATTCTTATACGAATCGAGGACTTGTTCATACTCATTCTTACGAAGTAGTCCGTGATCAACAAAGAAACAGTGCAAATTCTTTCCAATAGCGTGATGCAATAATACAGCTGCTACGGTGGAGTCAACTCCACCAGATAAGGCCATGATAACGTGATCGTTGCCTACCTGCTCTTGCAGTTCTGCTACCGTAAACTCAACAAAGGAATCTGGAGTCCAATCTTGATTACAGCCGCAGATATCGATGACGAAGTTTTTGATTAATATCTGTCCGTCAGTACTATGTGTTACCTCCGGGTGAAACTGAATCCCATACGTGTTGGAGTTGTCAATTTGATAAGCCGCCACCCTGACCTTGTCTGTACTTGCAATAATCTTAAAATCTGCGGGAACATCCTTAATGGTATCTCCGTGAGACATCCATACCTGAGACTGCGTCGGTATTCCTTTAAGAAGAGGACTTTCTTGATCCACAAACTGAAGATTTGCCCGACCATATTCCCGTATCTCCGAGGGTAACACTTCTCCCCCTCCCTGTTGTGCTAAATATTGCGCACCATAACAAACAGCCAATAAGGGGAATTTATCTTGAAATAATTTATAATCTATTTGAGGGGCATTTTCTTGTCTTACAGAATAAGGACTTCCCGAAAAAATTATTCCCTTGACATGTTCATCTAAATTCGGAATTTTATTAAATGGATGGATTTCACAATATACATTAAGTTCACGAACACGCCTTGCTATCAGTTGTGTATATTGCGAACCAAAATCAAGAATTATAATTTTTTCAGACATGGCGCAAAGTTACATATTAGCGGTGAAATTTGATAAAGTTTACAAAAATGAATTTGACTAAACTTTTCTCCCCATAAGCTGTTAGAATGAAAAGCACTTATCATGATGAACAAAAAGAAATCATTATTCCTTTTAACCGCCGCCGCCGCCGGATCCATTATCTATAACATTTGGAAGCCTATTAAATCAAAATTACCTGTCATACAGGATTTTGATCTGGAAAGGTATTTGGGAAAATGGTATGAAATAGCCCGTATCGATTTTTATTGGGAAAAGGGCCTTAAAAATGTTTCAGCCGAATATACAAAAAACGAAGATGGATCTATCCGGGTGAACAATCAGGGTATCCGCATAAAAGACAATAAACCTAAACAAAGTATTGGAAAGGCGAAACCAGCGTCAAAAGTTGTTCATGAAGGTGCGCTAAAGGTTTCTTTTTTCGGACCGTTTTATGCAGGATACAATATCATGCATATTGACGAAAACTACCAAAATGCACTCATTTTCGGAGACAATCTTGATTACATGTGGATCTTATCCCGTCAAAAAAACATTCCGGATCATATCAAACAACTATACCTGGATTATGCGGAAAAAGCTGGATATCAGATAGAAAAACTAACTTGGACGATTCAAGAATAGCGTCTAACCATTCTTTAACAAGCTTATTCACCTACGCCACAGCATTTCTAAACTCGCTGATACTGTATTATTCCCTCCCATCTCTCCTTTAGCGGTGTTACAACTCTTTCCGAAGAAAACCCAAAGCAAGAGTAAAAGCAGAGGCACAAGTATCCACCATAGTCCGGCGTTTCGCCGTAGACTTTTTACGGCCTGCTCCGTATGCACGATCGGAGGGTCAGGTGTTATTGAAGGATCGGGCGTTAGCTGTGGATTATTGCTTTCTACTCTCGGCAGATCAATTTCCACGGGTGCTTCTGCTTGAGCAAATGAAGAGCCGAATATGCCTAAGCCCATTCCTACCGGCAGCGCTGCAGCGATTTCATTTTTATGTGAACTGAGCCGTTGACGAACATCCCTCGCCTCCCAGCTGCCACCTTTACGGGTTATTGTCGATATCGTTGCCGGAAGCATCGCGCCTAGGAGGCTTCTCACGCTCTCTGTTTCAATACCAATGAGACCGGAGATCGCTGTAAGCACCCCCGGCAGTTTATCTCCAAGTATGGTGGCTAGGAGGTTATCGCTTTCAAATCGCGTATCGTCTGTTCCTTGATGCGATCCAAAGTAATTACCGAAAATTTGACCGACTTGGAATTTGCTGAATAAATGTCTAGACTGGTTCAAAATGCTATTCAACCCATTCTCAACATGACTTTGAAAGCCTAGCAAAAGAGTGGGAATAGCTACATCTATTCCACGTGTTACCTTTTCGGTATCTTCTCCTAAGTGTGTGCTTAATGATGAAATTATTTCTGCTGTAAAATACGATTTCACCTGTTGGACCAAGTTGTTTTCCATAATGTATAGCATTGATTTATAATTATAATAACAACAAAAAAGTGACAATAATTGTTTTGTATTATATTTCACCTTTACATTAAGTTCATCTAGATGATGTATATTTGGGCAATTATAATTAAGATCATTATGACTAAAAAAATCACTTTTCTTTTTATTTTTGTTGTAGCACAGTTAACCTATTCCTTTAGTCAACAAGCCAAATATATCTTTTACATGATAGGCGATGGCA
This sequence comes from Sphingobacterium sp., assembly GCA_040392285.1. Lineage (GTDB taxonomy): Bacteria > Bacteroidota > Bacteroidia > Sphingobacteriales > Sphingobacteriaceae > Sphingobacterium. Next base: position 77,923 of record JBEBWF010000014.1, read on the forward strand.
TGGGCGCAAACCATGTAAATCTAGCAGAAGTTTATTCAGCCCATCTCGAAGGACGAAACGGTATAGTCCCCCTTGTCTTTTCGCAGTTTCCTTTTTCTACTGTTGCGACAACGTATTCCCTTTCTCATGGTGTAACCGATTCAGCTGCGGGCGGAACAGCTCTTGCAGTAGGCAAAAAAACAAAAAATGGCGTCATAGGCATGGACAGTACGGCTACGATTCCTTATAAAAGTGTCGCTTATGCAGCTAAGGAAAAAGGGTTGAAAGTGGGTATTACGACGAGTGTCAGTATAGATCACGCCACACCTGCCTCGTTTTACGCACATCAAGCTTCCCGGAGTATGTATTATGAAATCGTACAGGACCTCATCAAGTCTAATTTCGACTTTTTCGCTGGAGCTGGATTTTTAAAACCAAACACGACTTTCGATAAGAAGGAAGCTCCATCGATATATCCGCAACTGGAAAAAGCTGGATATAAAGTTGTCAAAGGATCTAATGATTTCAAAAATCATAAAAATAAAGCGGAGAAATTGATATTAACAAATGTAGAAGGCACAATTCCGAATTCGCTTGAATTTGCAATAGACCGAAACGAAGGGGATCTCAAACTCGCTGACATTACCTCCGCCGCTATAGAATCCCTCTCAACGAATAACCAAAATGGCTTTTTCTTGATGGTAGAGGGAGGAAAGATCGATTGGTCAAGTCACTCTAACGATGCTGCTACGACACTTCATGAAGTATTTGATTTTAATGAGTCGGTAAAGCTCGCTTATGAGTTTTACGAAAAGCACCCCAATGAAACGCTTATCGTCGTCACCGCTGACCATGAAACAGGAGGATTGGCGATTGGCAATGGAGGCTCAAAACTCAACACAAAGATCTTAAAAAGCCAAAAAATATCACAAGGTGAATTATCGGCTTTGATTGCAAACCTCCGTAAGAGCAAGCCCGAGGCTACCTGGGAAGATGTAAAAACTCTACTCGCAGACAATCTAGGCCTTTGGAAAGATATAAAAGTATCCGAGAAAGATGCAAAACCTATCTTTGAAACCTACCAAGCTAGTTTTGTAAATCACGAACAACTCACACAAAAGACGTTATATGCCAACGATGATAAGATTGCCTCGCTCAGTATAGCGCTGTTGAACAGACTAGCTTCCATAAATTGGGGCTCTACCAGTCATTCAGCAGCGGCAGTTCCTGTCTTTGCGATCGGTGTAGGTGCGGATAAATTTAGCCATAAAATGGAAAACACGGATATTCCTAAAAAGATTGCTGAGGCTGCCGGTCTAGAATTATAACTGCTACCCTAATCCTATTTAAAAGTCATTCCTCCTTCATACGACCAGGAATGACTTTTTACTTTTATTTCCTTAGAATGGAACATCCTCTTTCTCTTCGGCCGAGGACGAAACGTCTTGAATGTACTGATTTTTTAATACCAATATTTCATTCACCCGTATTTGGGTAATCGTTCTTTTTATTCCATCTGAATCGGTATATATTCTGTAATTCAATGTACCGGAAATCATCAACTGATTTCCCTTTTTGCCAAATTTTTCTACGACATTATTCAATTGGCCCCATACGACACATTGATGCCACTGGGTAGTCTCCTTCCATTCGCCATCACTCAATCTCATTTTTTCATTCGTCGCGATACGGAGTGTAGATAACTTTGTTCCTTGTGCAGTTGTTTTAATTTCAGCATCAGCACCTAAGCGTCCAATCAGTTGGACATGATTCATTAAAGCATTCATTTCTAAAAAATTTAATTCGTAAAAAAATCGTAAATTTAACCTAAACAACAAAAAGCCTATAAGCTATTTGATGAAACAAAATTGAACAGACTCCAAGAGCTTACTCGGTTTTTAAATAATTGTTGTCGACTATAATCGTTTGTAAACGCTTACAATTGTATATTAATAATGGAAGTCAAGGTTTGTTTAGAGTGTCAAAATCCGATCAAAGGAAGATCAGATAAGCGTTTTTGTGACGACGCCTGTAGAAATGCTTACAATAACCGCTTGAATAGCAATGAGAATAACAGGATCCGTAACATCAATAATGCATTACGGAAAAACAGAAGAATACTGCGCCAAGTACTTGCAGATGAAAAAATGATTAAAGTTAATTCAGATTATCTTAAAAAGAAAGGTTTCGATTTTGAATACCATACACATCACCTTCATACAAGCAAAGGGCAAACCTACCTATTCATTTATGAATACGGTTATTTGCCCTTAGACGGTGACCAATACCTAATCGTGAAAAATAAATTGGAAAAATCCAAATAGATCTAGGGTATTGACTGCTAGATTTCTCTTCGGTATCCCGGCTTATTCATCATGTTGTCCAAAGAATAAGCACCAGATCCCACAACAATGAACAATAAAAGCAGTCCTAACACAAGTATGGAAAGCCATAATTCGGAATTTAAGTAACTAAACCCCTTCGTAATATTGACAAAAAAGACCGCCACAAAAAGTATAGGCAGTTGCACGATAGCAGCCAACCTCGTCTGGAATCCAAGCATGATAAATAATCCACCGACCACATGTGCAAATACGACATAGTGAAGTGCTGAAACTAAAGATAGTTCGAAATTCGTACTTGCGATAAGGCGCGAAACGGTATAGTTATCCATGACAAAGCTAATCCCTCGCGCAAAAAGCAATACGCCTAATCCTATTCTAACAATGGAAAGCCAATGACTGTGGTGTGTGTCACCCCAGTGTTCAACACGTTTTACAAGGTTCATAATTTACCTCCTTTTATAATGGGTATCAATACATTAACGTGTTTTTTCTGATTTTGTTTTATTATTATTGAAATTCGTGGATAGGTATCATTTTACTTACTAACCGGTTAGGTTACTTTGACCTTTAAAAAAGTAAAGCCCCCCGTCGTCGGGAGGCTTACCAATTAAACATATAACTACACTAACAACTTAGCCCTTAGATTCTTCTTTATCTGTGGAACCGCTATTCATTTTTTTACGCATGGGCCGATCACCAACTTTACCTTTTCCACCTTGCCGCTCTTTATTGTATCGCATACGGCTTTCACGGTTCTCCTTGCTTTTTTCCGCCAAAATTGTTTGTTGCTCCGGTGTCAAGAGACTGGTAAACTTCTCGCGATCCGCTTTTAACTCATTTCGCAGGGTTTCCCTATCTTTTTTCTGGACTTCTGCCCTTTCTTTAAACTTCTTGGCCTGGTTGAGGTTATAGCTATATACATCCTCACGTTGTTTATCTGTGAATGTTAACGTTTTATCCAAACGTTCAGTCCGGATCTTAGCAATTTCTTCTGGACTCTTTTTCTCTACGCGTTCTTGGCGGTGTTTACCGTGAAACTTACCGTCTTTCTTTGCTGAAGTCTGGTTCTCCTGTGCGGAAACGACCAAGCCCATACCTACAAATAATGCTACAAATGTGAATATCTTTTTCATGCTTTCAATTTTTTAAATAAGTAAACAAATCAATTAATAACCTCGTTTGTATGTATAGATGTCAAAACCTATCGTAAGTTTAATCTCCCCTTGTTAAAAGTTGTTAATAAAAAAAGACCGGGCGATGTGCCCGGTCTTTCCTTTTCCTTAATAATCTAGTATCTAAATGACGATATTAATAATCTTCCCTTTCACAAAAATGAGCTTTTTCATCGGTTTGCCATCCAGATAGCGCTGTACATCAGTATTAGCCAACACAATTTCTTCTACACCTTTTGGATCCAGATCCAGTGCCAAGGACAAATTCATTTTCATCTTACCGTTGACAGATACCGGATAAGCAAATTCGGACTCCACAAGATAGTCCGGGTTGAATAGCGGATATGTAGCGTAGGATATGGTTCCAGCCTCATTTCCTAATAAAGTCCACAATTCTTCCGTAATGTGAGGTGCATAAGGTTCGAGCACAACGATAAGATCCTGCAGGATTTTACGTTTGTTACATTTTAAGTCCGTCAACTCATTTACACAGATCATAAAAGCCGAAACAGAGGTATTGAAGGAGAAACGTTCGATATCCTCTTCTACTTTTTTGATGATCTTGTGCAAAGCCTTGTATTCTGCTTTTGATGGCTCCTCCTCTGACACATTCAAATTGCCCTCGGCATCGTGGAACAAACGCCATACCTTACGTAAGAACTTATAGACACCCTCTATCCCATTGGTATTCCAAGGCTTGGATTGCTCCAGTGGTCCCAAGAACATTTCATATAAACGAAGTGTATCTGCACCAAACTGCTGGATAATATCGTCGGGATTGACAACATTAAACTTCGACTTGGACATTTTCTCGACTTCCGTTCCACAGATATATTTTCCATTTTCTAAGATAAATTCTGCATCTGAAAAATCGGGACGGAATGTCCGGAAACTATCTAAATTCAACACATCATGATGTACAATATTGACATCCACATGCAACGGAACAGTCTTATATTGATCTTTCAACCCAAGTGAAACAAACGTATTCGTACCCTTGCCGTCCTCGTCCATTACACGATATACAAAATTAGAACGACCTTGGATCATCCCTTGGTTAATCAACTTTTTGAAAGGTTCTTCTTCATTATGGTAACCCAGATCCTTCAGGAACTTATTCCAAAAGCGTGAGTAGAGCAAGTGACCTGTAGCATGCTCAGAACCACCGATATATAAATCAACAGCCTTCCAATAATCGACGGCGTCTTTAGAGGCGTAGGCTTGATCATTCTGCGGATCCATATAGCGCAACCAGTACCAAGATGAGCCAGCCCACCCTGGCATCGTACTCAACTCATATTCGTATTCGTCGAGGTACTTCCATCCTTCCGCTCGCCCTAATGGCGGCTCCCCTGTTTCGGTAGGTAGGTATTTATCTACTTCCGGCAACAATAGTGGCAGTTCCTCTTCCTTAATCAAGTAAGGCAGCCCATTTTTAAAATACACCGGTACCGGCTCGCCCCAGTAGCGCTGACGACCGAAAATCGCGTCACGCATACGGAAGTTTATCTTCGCCTTACCCAATTTCAACTCTTCCAACTTAGTCGTCAATGCAGGTACCGCTTCCTGATAGGTCATACCGTTGATAAAGCCGGAGTTGATATAACGGCCCTCTTTGTTTGGGTCTGCCGCTTCTTCAATATTCTGCGAATCCGAAATTGCAACAATCGGTAGGCCAAAGTGCTTGGCAAATAAGTAATCCCGTTGATCGCCCGACGGAACAGCCATAACTGCGCCCGTACCATAGCCCGCCAATACATAGTCTGCAATCCATATCTGTACATCTTCACCTGTCAAAGGATGTTTGGCAAATGAACCGGTAAAAGCACCGGATACGGTCTTTGCGTCTGCCATACGATCCAATTCAGATTTTTTTGCCGTTTTTTCTATATAACTTTCGACTTCAGGACGTTGTGCATCTGTTGTTAAAGCATTAACTAATTCATGTTCGGGAGCCAAAACGACAAAGGAAACCCCAAAAATGGTATCTACACGTGTCGTGAATACTTCAATACTGGCATCCAATTGGGGTACAGGAAACTTCACGGAAGCTCCTACAGATTTACCAATCCAGTTGCGCTGCATTTCGACCAACGGTTCCGGCCAATCAACAGTTTCCAATCCCCGGAGAAGTCGATCGGCATAGGCTGTAATACGCATCGACCACTGCATCATTTTCTTTTGTTCGACAGGATACCCCCCCCGTTCGGAGACACCATTGATGACTTCATCATTGGCCAATACCGTCCCCAGCGCAGCACACCAGTTCACCGTACTTTCCCGCAAATAAGCCAATCGATATTTCAATAATTCGCGCTGCTTTTCCTCTTCACTATAGGCTTTCCATTCTTCGGATGTAAACTCCTTTACATCTTCATCGGACACAGCCAAAACATCGAATGACCCATTCTTTTCAAACCTGTCAATCAGAATGTTAATATGCTCAGCTTTATTATTTTCTTTATTATACCAGGCATCAAAAAGCTGCATAAAAATCCACTGTGTCCACTTATAATAATTGGGATCCGAAGTCCGGACTTCACGGGACCAATCGTACGAAAAGCCAATGTTATCCAATTGTTCTCTATAGCGATTGATATTCGTTTCAGTCGTAATCGCAGGATGCTGCCCTGTTTGAATCGCATATTGCTCGGCAGGCAAGCCAAAGGAGTCATAGCCCATTGGATGCAAAACATTGAATCCTTTGAGGCGTTTATAGCGCGAAAATATATCAGAAGCAATATAACCTAGTGGATGGCCGACATGAAGTCCTGCTCCCGAAGGATACGGAAACATATCCAACACGTAATATTTGGGTTTCTCCGTCGATTCCGAAGTTTTGAAGGTCTGGTTATCCGCCCAAAACTGCTGCCACTTTTGCTCAATTGATCTATGATTGTAATCCATCTTTCTTTGTAACGAATGGTATAAGAGTTGCGAAATTAGCGATTTTAAGTGATATTTAAGATGTGAGATTGGCTTTTTATTGATTATTACCCTCAAATTTGGATAACGTTACCCATTTAGGTAACTTTGTTTTGTGCATGGTAAATATATAAGGGAAGATCATTAGAGGTAATTCCTGTTAAATTTTTCAAGCACCTTGAGGGAACTGAT
>JBEBWF010000015.1:0-76788 GCA_040392285.1 Sphingobacterium sp.
CTCAACTTGAAAATGCTCTCGGACAAGACCAATATTCCGGCGCATTATATCTCCCAAGTTATCAACCAGCAATTTGGAAAGAATTTCTCAGACTATGTCAACTCCTATCGCGTGGAAGATATCAAGCAAAAACTGATTGCCCCCACACAATCGCATATCACCATAGAAGGATTGGCATATATGAGTGGTTTTAATTCCAAGGCAGCTTTCCAACGTGCTTTCAAAAAACAGACAGGCATATCACCCAAAGAATACCGCAGTCAGTTTGATGATTCTATCACTTAGGATTCGAAATCAAAAGTTAATGATTTCAGCAATACATTTGGAAAAGATTAGCCCGCTCTTCTTCCAAGCTACCTTTAAATTCCGGTTGTTTTGCACGGTTGTACCAATATCGGGCATTCCATAGGTCACCCTCTACCCGGTGCAGGTAAGCATGTACATGAGCCGAAACCGCATCATCCAATTGATCAATCAAGTCATGAGCTGTTTCCCAATCCCCTTTTGCATCATACCACAAAGCTTTTAGCTGCACAGACAACTCCCGAGGAGGAAGTTTATCTGAAAGTGTATCTTTAAAGTCTTGTAATGTCATAAGCTAAAAATAACAAAACTTCTTTTCATAGCATCAAAAGGTCTATCTAAACTTACCCGCCAACGCCGCAAGTTTCGACGCCATATCCGTTTGCGGAGCCCTGTTTTCTCTCTTCTCCGAGCGCTTGCGCGGAGTCGGTTCCTCTGTCTTCATAGACAAACCTATACGATTCCGTTTTTCGTCGACCTCAGTCACTGTGACGATTACTTTTTGCTGTACTTTGACAATTTCATGCGGATCGGACACAAAGCGGTTGGCCAATTGACTCAAATGCACCAATCCATCCTGATGTACACCGATATCAACAAAAGCGCCGAAATTGGTAATGTTGGTCACAATACCCGGCAGTTTCATGCCTATACGAAGATCGGAAACTGCATTCACCCCTTCGGTAAACGAAAAAGTCTCGAATTGCTCCCGTGGATCTCGTCCCGGTTTAGCCAATTCGGCTAATATATCATTCAAGGTAGGCAAGCCAACGTCCTCACTGCTATATTTCTTCAAGTCGATCTGCTTACGCAGGTTATCGTCTTTCATCAATTCAGCCACTTCCACACCAAGATCTTTAGCCATTTGCTCGACTAAAGCATAACGCTCCGGATGTACCGCCGAAGCGTCCAAGGGATGTTTGCCATGCCGTATACGTAAAAATCCAGCAGCCTGTTCAAAAGCTTTATCTCCTAAACGGGGGACCTTCTTCAATTCCCGACGAGAGCTGAACGGACCATTTTCCTTCCTGTAGTTAACAATCTGCTGCGCCAATGCTGGCCCTAAGCCCGAAATATAAGATAAGACTTGTTTGGATGCCGTATTCAATTCCACCCCCACCGCATTCACACAAGACATGACCGTATCGTCCAGAGCCGATTGTAGCTTATGCTGATCGACATCATGCTGATATTGCCCAACTCCAATGGATTTAGGATCTATTTTCACCAATTCGGCCAATGGGTCCATCAGACGACGTCCTATAGACACCGCTCCACGTACAGTTACGTCATGGTCTGGAAATTCTTCACGAGCGGCTTCAGAAGCCGAATAGATCGAAGCCCCACTTTCATTAACCATCAACACAGTCACATCTAGCAGCCCCAGTTTACGAACGAAATCTTCTGTCTCCCTTCCAGCGGTACCATTCCCAATCGCTATCGCTTCGACGGCATGCTTATCGACCAAATGCTTCACCGTCTTCTCGGCTTCGACAACTCTTCCAGCGCCAGTATGCGGAAATATAGCCGTATTTTCCAACAAATTACCTTGCGCATCTAACACCACCGTCTTACAACCCGTACGAAACCCGGGGTCTATCGCTAAAAGGCGTTTTTGACCTAGAGGAGCCGCTAGCAGCAATTGCCGCACATTATCCGCAAAGACTTTAATAGCCTCTTCATCCGCCCTTTGCCTTGTCAAAACCCTTACTTCTGTTTCCATCGAGGGCTTTAGCAGGCGCTTATATCCATCCTGAAGCGCTAACTCGACTTGTGCTGCAGCCTCATTTCTACTTTTAATATATAACTTTCTTAAGAGGGGCAACGTATCCTCTTCGTCAACTTGAATGTCTAAATAGAGTAATTCTTCCTTTTCTCCGCGCCGCATCGCCAGTACACGATGTGAGGGTGCCGTAGCAAGTGACTCTGAACATTCAAAATAATCTTTGTACTTCAATGCCGCTTCTTCTTTGCCCGGCACCACGCGCGAGACAAATGTACCTTTATCTAAAAACACCTTACGCACACGAGAACGGACTTCGGCATCTTCGGCGATAATTTCGGCGATGATATCCCTCGCACCTGCCAATGCTTCCTCTATATTTGCCACACCTAGATCGACATTGATATAATCGTCCGCCTTTTTTTCTACATTGTTTGAATCCTGAGCAAGAATAAAATCTGCCAAAGGCTGCAATCCCTTTTCGCGTGCAATAGATGCTCGCGTCTTACGCTTCGGCTTATAAGGCAGATAAATATCTTCCAACACGGCCATCGTTTCAGCTGCTCTCACACGCCCTTCTAATTCCGCAGTCAATTTCCCTTGCTCCGAAATCGACTTTATCACCGCTTCTTTTCTTTTATCCAACTCGCGCAACTGCTGTATACGATCGCGTATAGAGGTAATTTGGACTTCGTCCAGACTACCTGTTGCTTCTTTACGATAACGGGAAATAAAGGGAACCGTAGCGCCCTCGTCCAAAAGAGCTATGGTGGTCTTGACCTGCTTTTCGGTCAGAGACAATTCATTCGAAATAATGATTTCGTGCAACATACAATGTGAAGTAATCGAAGAAAAAGAATAAAAGGGTTGTTCTAAGCTTGTTTAGTGGGATTATTATCCCCTGTTTCAGGTTTAGGATTTTCTACAGGCTCTTCGGAAGTGCCTTCCGCCTGATCGGTTGCAAAATGATCATTATAACCATACTTATAATAGTCTGTTTCATCCACAGGGTGAGCTCCTGGATCATGTTGAAAGGTGTTTTCAGGAGTCGTAAATTGAGGTAGATTTTTCGTCTGCTCGGCATCACTTTCGATCCCCTCTCCCTCTACTTCACCTTCATCGACAACCGCATACGTATCATCTACAGGTGTGGACGAATTGTAACTGTTCTCCTCTACGGTCACATCCAGATCCTTTTCGAAATTATTGATCTGATCGGCTATCTCCTTTTTAATCCCTTCGGAAGCATCTTTAAACTCACGAATGCCCTTACCCAGTCCTCTTGCTAATTCAGGCAGTTTTTTCCCACCGAAAAGTAACAAGATAACGATTACAATCATAATCATCTCTTGCGTACCAATGTTTAAAAATGCTAATTCCATACTATTTTTATATTTACAATAGGCTAAGGTAAGTCTATATTTTTTTTTCGGCAATACTTGTTTGTAATTATTTAGAAACAATGCTGTTGGTTTGCATTTAAAGACAAGCTAATCTTCGTACCTTTGCAGGCCAAAATAGTATCATGTTCGGAAGTACGAAAGCGCATAAGTCATATTATCTAAGTACGATAGCACTTGCGGGTCCTGTGGTTATCTCGCAGTTGGGCCATACCATGGTACAAACAGCAGACACCATGATCGTCGGACACTTTGCGGGTACCATTCCTTTAGCCGCCGTATCGTTGGCACATTCTGTTTTCATGATTGTCCTGGTTATCGGCCTAGGGATTTCATATGGTCTTACACCATTAATTGCGCAGGAAAATGGTAAGTCAAACTTCCAAGAATGTGCAAAGCTACTTTCCAACAGCTTTTGGATCAACCTGCTTTCCGGAATTTTATTGTTCTGCCTCGTTTATTTCGGCTCCATGTACGCTATGGCCCATGCCGATCAGGATCCACTAGTCGTCCGGGAAGCCAGACCCTACCTGCTTCTGCTGGCATTATCTATTGTCCCTTTGATGGTTTTCAATACCTTTAAGCAATTTGCGGAAGGACTGGGATTTACCAAACAAGCGATGCAAGTTACCATCTGGGGCAACGTCCTAAATATCGTGATTGCCATTATCCTCGTTAAAGGAATGTTTGGCTTTCCACCTATGGGCATTCGTGGGGTAGGGATTGCCACACTTATTGACCGGATCCTGATGATGCTTGTCATGATGGTATATGTCTTGCGTTCCAGGCATTTCAAAAAATATTTGGAGCATTTCAATTTCATTTCATTACAGCTAGAAAGAATAAAAAGTATACTGCGTATAGGAACGCCCGTAGCTATGCAATATGTTTTTGAAATCGGTGCTTTTGCCGGTGCTTCCTTGATAGCCGGAAAAATAGGTGCATTAGAGCAAGCCTCTCATCAGGTAGCCATCACATTGGCGGCCATGACGTATATGATGGCCAGCGGAATTGCTGCTGCCGCCACTATTAAAGTAGGTAATAGTTTTGGCAATAATAACCCCTTCAGGCTCCAACGATTTGCAACAGTTTCCTATCATCTCGTGCTTGCTTTCATGATCTGTACAGCCTTGATCTTTGCTATCTTCAACCAATACCTGCCTCTATTAATCAGTAAGGATGTTGCAGTCATCCATCTATCTGCGCAATTACTTATTATCGCAGGATTGTTTCAACTCTTTGATGGAACCCAGGTCGTTGGGCTGGGCGTACTACGTGGAATGGGGGATGTTAATATACCTACACTCATCACGTTCATTGCTTATTGGATTATAGGCCTACCCAGTGGCTACTTTATGGGTGTTACATTAGGGATGGGTATACAAGGGGTGTGGTATGGACTCACGTTGGGTCTCTTGACGTCTTCTTTATTACTGTATATCAGATACAAGCATATCGTGAAAAAGCGATTAAGCATATAGATTAACAGCCGTTTCAAAATTTTGGTCAGAGAAGAAGCCATGTAAACTTCCCTTAAATTTGCATTTTATCCCCGCATGGTTCCTCGTTTGGTAGTTTTTATTTAACGTCCTCCTGTAATATCAATAAATGTGCCTGTTGAAAAGGAAGCTTCGTCTGATAATAGCCACAAAATTGCATTCGCCACTTCTTCTGGTTCTCCACCTCTTTTCATCGGAATTATATTTTTAATTCTGTCTACTCTATCAGGTTCTCCGCCACTCGCGTGAATATCAGTATAGATAAACCCTGGTCTAACCGCATTTACTCTTATTCCTTCTTCCGCAACTTCTTTTGAAAGCCCTATTGTTAGCGTGTCAATTGCACCTTTTGAAGTGGCATAGTCCACATATTCATTAGGTGAACCAGTTCTTGCAGCGATTGACGAAACGTTTACAATAGCGCCACCTATTCCTCCATAATGAGTTGACATACGTTTAATAGCTTCTTTAGAGCACAAAAAACAACTCATAATATTGCTATTTAATACCCTTTGAAATCGATTTAGACTCATACCATCTAATCGTGATTGAGTTTCCAAGATGCCTGAATTGTTTACTAATGCTGTGAGTTTACCAAAATCTCGATCAATTTTTGAAAAAAGTGATATTACATCTGTTTCGGAAGAAGTATCCGCCTGATATGCAATCGCTTTTCCGCCAATCTTAGTTATTTCATGAACAACTTTTTCCGCGGCTGTTTGATTTTGCAGATAATTTACACAAACATTATAGCCTCTTTTCGCTGCTAATAAGGCTGTTGAGGCTCCGATTCCTCTGCTACTGCCTGTTATAAGAATTGTTTTTGCCATAAAATTTTATACGTGGTTCGGACGTCGCTTTATCATCGTTTGTAAAAAATATAGTCTGTGATCAAAGGTTCAAGCCCATTTTGCTTAAAGTCAGTTGCAATTTGTCCTCTGTGATACGTTGAATGATTGATGACGTGAAATAGTGTGTCGCGAATACTATTATTAAAAACCTGTCCTTTGGTATTCTTGTAATTTATAATATCGTTCAGGCCAAACTTATCGAGTATAAGCAAAGAGTTCTGGTAGTTTGTCTTGTCAATATCTTTACAGCTTTGGATTGAATGAATTTGCCAAACCCGATAAAGCGGTTGCACAGGATTAATTCTGTTGTTCCAAATTTGGTGAGCATTAAGAATGTGGCTATATAAGCTAATTGATCTTTCAGAGGTTTTGTCTTGATTTTTATTAAAAATGTCCCACAGGTTTTGATTGAAATGATGACTATATTCAAATAATTCTTTAAAAAAATCTTTCATTTTCTATATTGTCTATATCTATCTTGTCTTCCCAATTTTCGGGCTGTCGAGTTTAAGTTTGGCACCAATCCCAAATATACGCAATAACCTTCTGTATACAAGGATGCTACAGGTTTTTCTTCACCCCTATAAATGGATGTTTTCAATCACCTTGCTTTTAGTATTGTGAGATTTTTCTATAATGATACCGACCGATAAAGACAATTCACACAGTTGATTAATTGCAATGAATAGCTCCACGGACATGTATGAGTGGGCTGAGATAAGGAATATCCAGGTTAGCACCCCTTAAGATAAACCACGCTCCCATAACAAGGTATAAAATAGGCAAGAGCCTCGCAAAACGACCTTTGATAAGTCGTCTGGAAAAATTTGCCCCGAAAGAGAATATCAACATCAACGGCAAGGTGCCCAGCCCAAAGAGCACCATAAAAAGCCAACTATTGGCAATTCCATCAGCATTCATTGCCGAGGCTAATGCCATATACACCATTCCGCAAGGCAAAATCCCATTAAGTACACCCGCAACAATAGAGCCTCCGGGCCTATAGAGCCATTTACCCATCATCTTCACAAACGGCTGGATAGCCCGTGTCTGAAAACGTGCAATACCAGATGATTTTTTACCAAAAGCATAAAAAAGACCTAATCCTACGAGTATCACACCAGTAAAAATAGAAAGAAATTGCTGTCCTCCTTGGATAATAGCTAGATTACCTAATAAGCCCAATACCAAGCCTATACAGCCATAGGTCATGATACGTCCAAACTGATACAGCAGCTTATTCCAAGTCTGCTTCCAGGAGATTGTTTGATCTCCCTGCACCGCTATAAGCAAAGGTCCACACATTGCCGCGCAGTGAACACTTCCAAACAAACCCATAAAAAAAGCTAAATAGTGGTAGGTCATCTCTATCTACTGAATATATAAAGACTGGGTATCCATATACGCCTTATGATTATTTTCCCATGTTATTTCCAAGAGCCAATTTCCTTTTGAAAAGGACGAAACAGGAAGCTTAAAAACTTCCGTAGCCGTATATAGCGGGATCTGTTTGTCCTGATGACCGTCGGAGGGACGTTTAAAAGAAAGCTGTCCCTTAATGCCCAGACTTCTAAAAATGATAGCTAAGGTATCCTTCTCCAGCTGGACAGTAGGCTTGGCCTGATCGTCCACCAAATTCTGCTTACGCTCGTACACCTCATCGTATGCCAGCCCCTTTTCGTAGTAATCGTCATCCAGCAACGAATCCGAATCCTGCGTAACCATATAGATCCCCGCACCAACGATAAATAACATAAATGTAGCCAGTCCGACTACAATCTTCATTCCCCAGTTCATAGCCTTCGTTTAAGATCCAAGAGGAGCAATGAATGTCGTCTTCAGTTTTTCAACCACTTTTCCACCCGACACCACATTAACCCCAACTTTAGTTTTATAGCTTTTCACGTTTTCCTTTTTCCCAATCAAGAAAAAACTCATTTTTGCCGATCCATCTTTTTTCAGTTTATCAATCTTATTCACCAATTGTATCTCCAAGTCCGGGGCATCGGGGACCAACTCAAAACCAATTTCCCGTCCACTCTTATTCATCAACTCCAAGGTATACAAATTACTGACCGTTCCGTCCGGGCGCATCTGATAAGTGCTACCTGTAGCCCGTAATAAAGAACCGCCAATCTCCGAGCGACTAAAGATCATGTAACCAAACACACCAATCAAAAACACTAATATAACCGTATATACCACCTGCCTGCTTTTATTTTTCTTAAACTCACCCTTACCTTCAATTTCTCCTAATGTATAAAAACCGATCAGCCGCTTCGGTTTATCGATTTTTTCCATCACGGCATCGCAGGCATCAATACAGGCTGTACAGCTCACACATTCCATCTGTATCCCATTCCGGATATCAATCCCCGTAGGACATACCTGTACACACAAATTACAATCAATGCAATCACCATTGTCACCATCGGTCGCTCCTTTCCGCAGTTTTCCACGCGGCTCACCTCTTTTATCATTATAAGCCACAGTCATACTCTGCTCATCCAAGAGCACGCCCTGCAGCCTGCCATAAGGACATATCGTCGTACAGACAATCTCCCTGACGTAGGCAAAAACTCCATAAAAAGTCAATGTAAAAATAATAATGGAAATAAAGCCCCCGATATGCTGGTCGACCGGGTCAGTCATAATGCGGAACAGCGCATCCGCTCCAATAATATAGGCTAAAAAGACATTAGAAATGATAAAGGAAATCGCTAGAAAGATCGTATGCTTGAGTAATTTTTTCCATGCTTTGGCATCGGTGTTAGGCCCTTCATCCAATTTCCGTTGCTGCGTCCAATCTCCTTCAATCAAGTATTCGATGCGCCGGAAGACTAATTCCATGAATATGGTCTGCGGACAAGTCCAGCCACACCACACCCGTCCAAAAACTGCTGTAAATAAAACAATGCAGACCATGATAATCAACATACCGAAGACGAAGATATGCAGGTCCTGTGGATAAAAGATATTACCAAATATCGAGAACTTACGCTCGACGATATTGAACATCAAAAAAGGATTACCTCCGATCTTGACAAAGGGACCAACAAGAAGAAACACCAACAAACCGTACCCCACTACCTGTCGATAATTGTAAAATCTACCTATAGGCTTCTTTACATACAATCGCTTTCTTTTTTCCCCTACTCCCATAACACATCCAGACATTAAATATTAAACACCATCTATTATTCATCCACTGCATCATCTGCTTTCTCGTCCGTCGCTCCACCACCCTCTGACTCATAGACTTTCACCTCCACACCATCGGCAGCCTTAGCATTTGCCGGATTGGTATCACGCAACGTAATGATATAGCTACTTACCTCAGCTATTTGGGCAGGCGTCAGTGTCTGCTCCCATGGTACCATTCCTTTTTCAGGCACCCCATATTTAACCGTCTTAAAGATATCTTTGATTTCACCACCGTGCAACCAATACCGATCCGCCAAGTTTGGACCAATTGTACCCTCGCCATTGTTTCCATGGCAGGCAGCACAGTTGGCCATAAATATAGCCTTACCTGCTGGCGCTAAGGCCTCGTTAAATTCTACCGAGCTTTCATCAACCAAACTAGCTGACTGGGCCAGATATTCTAACTTAGCCTTTTCAGCCTGAGCTACCTCATGTATATATTCCTGATCTTGGTTCATCCCCCAGCCAAAGACATGGTACACCAATAAGTATATAAACCCAAAAACTACGGTCGAATAAAAGAGCACATTAAACCAGACTGGGATAGGGTTATCCAGCTCGACAATACCGTCATACTCATGATCGATCATGATGTCCTTCTCTTCCTCCAGACGGTGTAGACCCAAAATATTATTCCACGTGCTTTTCCATTTTTCGCGGCTTCTAATTTTGGCTACACGAACTTTTTCGGCTTCCAGTTCCACCGCCTCAGGCATCGTTATCTGCAAGATGGAGCGAATAGCACGTTGGATAACAATCGCGAACACGAGCAATGCCACCATCACAATAGCGAATGTGACAATCAAAATATCTACATATATATTTCCCGAACCAGACAACCAACTAGTTGCTGGAGATACGGTTGCCTCTGCTGCTGATAAATATAAACTCATGGTTTCTTGTGTTCTTCAGGTGAATAATCGATTTCCTGCTCCGATTCATCGAACGGTATCTCCTTCATGTATTGGATATGGTCTTTTTTCATAAAGAACAACATGCATCCTACTGCCACAAAAAAGACGATGAATATCCAAAGTGACACGATCAAATATATCTCGTCACCCTGTAAGTTTGTTATTTGCTTGAACATACTATTTGGTATTATTGAATAACCTCTTATTTAATCTTCTGTCGCCGCAGTTTTAGGCTCGGCCTTAATATCCGTACCTAGTCTTTGCAAATAGGCGATCAATGCTATTATTTCACGATCCGATTGTACTTGCACTTGATTTGAAGCAAGATCTCTCGTAATCCCGTCGGCCTGCTTTTCCGCATTAGCGACAGCATGCTCTACATCTATATTGGAATACGGAACACCTAGAATACGCATGGCATTCATTTTTGCTTTAAGTGAACTATTGTCTAGCTGTTGGTCAATCAACCACGGATAGGCTGGCATAATACTACCCGGAGATGTAATCGTCGGATCAAGCATATGATCGAAGTGCCACTTATGCGGATACTTACCCCCTATGCGATGTAGATCAGGTCCCGTCCGCTTCGATCCCCATAAGAAAGGCAGATCATAGACAAACTCCCCTGCTTTACTGTATTCGCCATAACGTGCCGTTTCCGAGCGGAAAGGTCTCACTGTTTGCGAATGACAGTTCACACACCCCTCACGGATGTACAGATCCCGTCCTTGCAACTCTAGTGCAGTATAAGGCTGGACACTTTTTATCTTGGGCACATTACTCTGAATGGTGAACGTCGGTATCATTTCGACAATACCACCAATTAATATCGCAATCAACGCCAAGACCATAAATAGTACCGGCTTGCGCTCTAAGCGGCGATGTGAAGAACGCTCGGTGACTTTCACGGGCTCCAATGCAGGAGCTTCAGCAGCTTCATTGGCAACGAGCTTACCCCCTTTCATCGTCCGCACCAAGTTGTAGGTCATGATAATAACCCCTGTCAGATAGAATGCTCCTCCTAAAGCACGCATCATGTGCATCGGAAGAATTTCTAAGGTTGTAGCCAGAAAGTTGGGATATTTCAACACACCTTCAGGCGTAAATTCTTTCCACATCAAACCTTGCACAACGGCAGCCCAATATAAAGGAATAGCATAGAATAAAATTCCTATAGTGCCTATCCAAAAGTGGACGTTTACTAATTTTTTTGAATAGATCTGTGTTTTGTAAATTCGGGGCATTAACCAATATAAAATCGCGAAAGTCATAAACCCGTTCCATCCCAAGGCACCTACGTGAACGTGCGCCACAATCCAGTCGGTGAAATGGGCTATCGCATTAACCTGCTTCAATGACAGCATCGGGCCTTCGAAGGTAGCCATACCATAAGCGGTTAACGCCACCACCATAAATTTCAATACCGGTTCCGTCCGGACCTTGTCCCATGCTCCACGCAACGTTAGCAATCCATTGATCATTCCTCCCCACGATGGCGCGATCAACATCACTGAAAAGACCACACCTAAAGACTGTACCCAAGAAGGTAATGAGGTATAAAGCAAGTGGTGAGGACCTGCCCATATATAGATAAATATTAAGGACCAAAAATGCAGGATACTCAACTTGTAAGAGTAAACCGGTCTGTTTGCCATCTTGGGCAAAAAGTAATACATCATTCCTAAGAAAGGTGTAGTCAGAAAGAAGGCTACCGCATTGTGCCCATACCACCATTGCACCAAGGCATCTTGAACACCCGCATAGACATAAAAACTCTTCCACATGCTTACAGGAAGTTGAATGGAGTTTACGATATGCAATACAGCGACAGTTACAAATGTGGCTATATAAAACCATACCGCTACATACATATGTCGCTCTCTTCGCTTGATAATCGTACCAAACATGTTTATCCCAAAGACGACCCATATAAGCGTAATTCCCAAATCAATAGGCCACTCCATCTCGGCATACTCATGGGAGGTGGTATAGCCCAAAGGCAAGGTAATAGCCGATGCCACAATGATAAGCTGCCATCCCCAAAAATGAATCTTGCTCAGCACATCACTATACATCCGTGCTTTGAGCACACGCTGTAATGAATAGTACGCGCCCATAAAAATGGCGTTTCCTACAAATGCAAATACAACAGCATTGGTATGTACAGGACGTACACGACCAAATGTAGTGTATTGGTTAAGAAAATTCATCGCTGGCCAGATCAGCTGTAAGGCAATCAGAAGCCCGACAGACATTCCTATGATACCCCAGACTACCGTTGCAATTCCAAAATTGCGGACAATTTTATTGTCGTAATTAAACTGCTCTAAATACATTACTCTTATTGTTGATTTTTCGGAGTAAAAATAGAGACAGTTTGATGACATTGTAATGATATACAGTGTGAATAAATGTGATATTTGTCATTATTTAGACCGTTTAAGCCGCGACCGGCTTTTCGTATATCTTCGATTTTCAAATGAAGTTTTTATCTCGCGTCCGTTCTTTGTAACAAAACAGCAACACTAGCATATTAAACCTTATTCCTTTTAAACCCTCGCTATTTGCGAAGTGTCATACTACCAAAATTAACTAAAAGAGGTAGAGCCATGAAAAAGAGATCCATCGCATCCATTATAACGGTAGCCGTTATTATGCTAGTCAGTATTTTTTCTTTGCCAAAAGCAAATGCCCAAGGCTACGGAGAAGTATCATTTGATCTTTTCTATAACGAATTATCTCCTTATGGCTTCTGGGAAAACGATCCCCAATACGGTGATATTTGGTTTCCAAATGTTTCTTCGGGTTTCCGCCCTTATAATACCAATGGATATTGGGCCATGACAGAATATGGCAACACCTGGGTATCGAACTATGCCTGGGGATGGGCTCCGTTTCATTATGGCCGATGGGTTTATACCTCTTATCGAGGATGGGGATGGACTCCCGGATATGAATGGGGACCAGCGTGGGTAGAATGGCGCTCAGGTAATGGTTATTACGGATGGGCACCGATGATGCCTCGTGTTGGAGTACATATTTCCGTCGGTCTTCCCATCAACTTATGGATCTTTGCACCAACAAGACGCATCTTCGCACGAGATATATATCGGTATAGCCATGTCGGCCGAACCAATATCTATAATCGTACGACCATCATCAACAATACATATATCGTCAACAACCGCACCTATTATGGTGGTCCCACACGCAGGGATATGGAAAGAACAATCGGTCGTCGTATACAAGTGCACAATGTTCGTCAATCGGCACGTCCGGGTGCATCAAGAGTGGATAGAAAATCCGTATCGATATATAGACCA
Source organism: Sphingobacterium sp. (assembly GCA_040392285.1). Taxonomy (GTDB): domain Bacteria; phylum Bacteroidota; class Bacteroidia; order Sphingobacteriales; family Sphingobacteriaceae; genus Sphingobacterium. The sequence continues at coordinate 13,218 of JBEBWF010000015.1, forward strand.
GATCGTGATGCCAACAGGACAGCCACTCGACGCGTGGAAGGAAGAACCAGCGAAACTCGTGGAAACGATCGGGCGACATCCATTAGAAGCAGTCAAAACAACACCCGTAGTACTGACAAAAGGCAATCAACAGGTGTCAGTCGTACCACTGGAACTACGCGACCTGCAGCAAGTAACCGAACTACAGCAGGTACTGCCCCGAGACGGGAGATGCATATCGATAACAACGGGAAAGCAACAGTACGAGAAAGCAATAGCACACGTACACGTGAGGTAAAGAATACGAATACCAATCGCAATACGACAGGTACCGCTGAAAAACCGGCAAACCGTCAGACAGAGCAGAAGCCGCGGGAGCAGGTGCAAAGGAGGAACGATCAACGTGAAACAAGTGTTCAGAACAATCGTACAGAAAGAAGCAATTCCGGTTCGTCAGCACCCAAAGCACAGCGACAAGAGGGAAATCAACAACGTACACAACCGACTACCCGCCAAAGAACGACCACGCAACAGGTACATCAAACCCGCGCCAGTAGTTCAAGCAGTGCCGTAACACGTCAAAGTACGCCTCGTGTAGAAAGAAGCACTCCTGCCCGGCAATCCTCAAGCGCAGGCACGACTTCGAGCCGTTCGGGACGAAGTAACGAACGTAGTAGCACTGGAAGAAGATAGTTTTTATAGTTTTTTTGTTTAATTGAAACCTTAAAGGGTGTGTTTTTTAGAACACACCCTTTTGTTTAAAAAACACGGCAATACAGACGTTGCTGACTCTATCATTCTCCTGACTAAAATGGATGTGGAGTCTTTAAGGTTCGCGTAAAAGTACATCAACCCCTATATAAAGGCAACCTTCTTTGACCCTGACAGAATAGCTTGTATAACGCGTACAATATTCTTCAAGCCTCAACAAAAAGTAGTCATCATCGACAGACCTGAGCGTACCTTGTCCAGAAGATTATCCGACCCAAATAGATAAAAGTCTGTTCCGGACACAATTGCTTCTGTCTTGGACGCAACACAGTTTGTTCCGGACACAGTGTAGCTGAGCGCTATGTATACACACTTTGTCGTAAACGGTGTTGTGTTTGGTGTAGATCGTGTTGCTTTTGTCGCTATGTGTGTTGCGTTTGCCTTCTATGTTGTCAATGTCGCCCCTCTGCAAGTGCGTTTACCTTCATTGGCAAGCAACTTTATGACAAAAGCAATTGCTTTTGCGACAAACTGTACTGCGATTCCCATTAACTACATGTTGTCTGGGCCAAACTATACTGTGTCCGCCACAGAAGCAATTGTGTTTGTGACGCTTTTTTGGGTTTTTGGGTGTGAATTCCTACTACCATTTACGGTTTTCAGTTACTATTTATGCGCTAACAAACACTTCTTAAAAGCAACAAAACACTCAAAAACAAAGGTTTAAACACCCCTTTCAACAAACTTTGCAAATTTTCCCGTAATCGAAGTGTTTGCTTCTGAGTCATTACTTGATCGTATTAAATTTACTTTTACTACTTTTATTGCTGTTGTTATGTATATTGAAAATTTATAGATATCCCTTATTAAGCATATGGCAAGACTTCATTCCATATTAGACAACGACTTCTATAAGTTCACGATGCAGTATGCCGTCATTAAGCTCTTTCCGCATGCAAAAGCCAGGTATCAATTTATCAACCGGGGGCAGCATCAGTTTCCAATAGGTTTTAGCGACCGCCTTAAAGAAGCGATTAGTCGTCTGGCAGAACTCCAGCTTACACCGGAAGAGAAACTGTTTTTTGCCAAGATCTGCCCATACATCGACCCTACTTACTTTGATTTTCTCCAAGGCTATCGATATGACCCAAGAGAAGTGAAGATTCAGCAACACGGCTCACATCTCGCTGTACATATCGACGGTTATTGGTATCGTACAATCTTATGGGAAGTGCCTATCATGGCGTTAATCTGCCAGTTATACTACGAAATGACGGGGCTACAGCGAGGTAATAATGAAGAAGTCGTGAACATCGTCCGACGTAAAATGGATAAATATGATAAGTTGGATATTACCATTGCTGACTTCGGCACACGACGACGATATTCCTACGAGGTGCACGATCTCGTTATCCAGACCTTAAAAAACCATCCATCCCCAACTTTTATTGGCACAAGCAATGTTCATTTCGCTATGAAATATAACACCAGACCCATCGGGACACATGCGCATGAATGGTTTATGTTTCATGCCGCCAAATATGGCTATAAGATGGCTAATCTTCTCGGATTGGAGCATTGGGCCGAAGTGTATCGAGGAGATCTGGGGATTGCGTTATCAGACACGTATACGACGGACGTGTTTTTTAAACAATTTGACAAAAAAATTGCCAAGCTATTTGATGGTGTGCGCCATGACAGTGGTGACCCCATTGAATTTGCACAAAAAACTATCGATCATTATAGTAGCAAAGGCATAGATCCTCTGTCTAAAACCATTATCTTTTCCGATGGACTGGATTACGACAAAGTCGAAAAGATCTCCTACTTCTGTAAAGGCAAAATTGGCTACTCGTTTGGAATAGGCACAGACTTCACGAATGATGTCGGTGTGCCAAGAATGAATATCGTCCTTAAGATGACGGAAACACTCCCTGAGGAGGGTGAATGGACACCGGTAATTAAGCTGTCGGACGAAGCGATAAAACACACCGGTGATCCCGAGGAGATTGAGATGGCCATTAAATACCTACAAATCGACGAGCATGAATAGAGACGTTTATGGAGAAGCCTTGTATGACTACTTTCAAACAGGTGCATTGTCAGCCCCCCTCCTATTGCATAACTCCTATGGAGATCCAGAGGAAATGCCTGTAGACGTATTTTTTCGGGAAGAAGATGATCTTCCTGAACTCGAATTTATCGCCCTAGCTTTGTGTGATGGTAAAATATTGGATGTGGGCGCAGGTGTCGGCACGCATACATTATATTTACAAGAAAAGAAACAGGATGTAACTGCGATAGATATATCGCCCATAGCCTGCAATATTATGCAAGAACGGGGTGTACAAAACGTACTCCATGCCAATATCCTGGAATGGAAAGATCAACGTTACGATACGTTATTATTTTTAATGAACGGTATCGGTCTAGCAGAAACAGTCGAAGGATTCAGAGCCTTACTCGCGCATTGTAAATCCCTGTTAACCGAAAAAGGGCAACTGATCTTCGACAGCTCAGACATTTCCTATCTTTATGAGGAGTATAAGGTTCCGAGGCCCACACATTACTTTGGTGAAATCGAATACCAATACGAATATAAAATGCATAAAGGGGCACCTTTCAAATGGCTTTACCTCGATCAGAGGACACTCATCCGCATAGCGCATGAAGAAAACTGGGTTGTCCAGATATTATTTGAAGATGACACCGATCAGTATCTCGTCCGTATGGAGCCAAAATCGCAAAATTAATATAAATTTTGCGATTGTATTCGCAAAAATACGTTTTTCAAGGACAAGCCAGATACGTCCCATAAAAAAGGGTTTTCGTCCCATTTACTTGCCTAGCCTTTATTGTCCTTTTATTTTTGAGGAGTTTTAAACTTAAAGAAAAGATAAAGATGAATTTTCGAATTACAGTATTGTTTGTCCTAATGCTAGTCACCTTTTCAGGTTCAGCACAAAAAAATGGAAAAATATGTCGTCTTCAGGGAACAATCGCCGACCCTAACATCAACTCCGTTTTATTGTTGATTAAAAAATTATAAACATGAATCGTACAGATTATCTTAAATTGAAGAAAAAAATAAAAAGGATCGAGCTTTTTATTCTAGCTGCTTTGTATGTATTTTTCTTTGTTGTCGTATTGGACAACAAAAAAGGGGATCCGAACCTTTGGATATATGAGTCATTGCTTTTATTTGGAACAGTAATACCAGTTTTCTTTTTACATTATATATGGCCGCGTTATTTTGAAGAGGGAAAGATCGACTGGGGCGTAGGACTGACTTTGGCTACCTTTGTGCTGGAATGGATTGTATTGTCCTTTGGGTTTTATTGGGCTGAAGAGAACCCCTCTCATGGTTTGGATTACTATTACGGCCCTGCTTTTGGATTTAGCTTTGTTTCTTTACTTGTATTATCAGGTTATGTGGGTTTGCGCTACACATTAATACGTTTCTTGCTGAACAGTAAAAAAAGTATAGGACATAGGGTGATGAAAGAAATAGGAGCAGCTGCGGCAATAGGTATTGCTGTCTTTATTATTGTCGTGCAAATTGTTCCGGCAATAGGAACATTTTCGGCCATGGCTATTCCTTACGCCTATTGCCTATATGCCTTACATACCTACTGGGTGCTGCCGTATGCAGAAAAGAATAAATTGAATAAGACTACCTTGGGTGCTTTATCGTTACTGGTGGGATTGGTTTGTTTGGTCGTATTTTCCAGCGGCATGGAGTTGTTACTACAGGTCGCCAGAGGGCGCTATGCATCTTTTGATGGGTTACAGATTGTAGGCGGGCTTTTTATCAGTGGGGCAATTATCCCGCTGACGTATGTGCTGTATTTCGGTCAGCGAAAACAGCAGAAGGAGGTATTTGGCTTGCAGAAAGAACTGGGGCGGACATCAGCGGATCTTAAGTTATTACAATCACAGGTCAACCCGCATTTTCTGTTCAATATGATGAACACGCTGTATGGGGTGGCCTTACAGGAAAATGCAGAACGAACGGCTACAGGTATACAAAAATTAGGCGATATGATGCGCTTCATGATCCATGAAAATCAGCAGGAACGTATTCTGCTTTCTCGCGAACTTGATTATCTGAAGGAGTATATCGATCTGCAGAAGCTGCGGATAGCCGATCTGCCATCTATAGATATCTCCTATGTTATCCCGGATCAGGTATTAGAAAGGTATTATATAGCGCCTATGCTACTTATTCCATTTGTGGAGAATGCTTTCAAACACGGGATAAGCTTTGCGCAGCAGTCCTGGATCAGGGTGCAATTGGAGCTGGATGGGGAGATTCTAAAACTCAGCGTGTATAACAGCATACATTCAAGAGGCTTAGAAGGCGATTTGGAGAGCGCCCAATCCGGGATCGGGCTGGAGAATGTGAAGCAAAGATTACACCTTCTTTATCCGCATACGCATCAATTAAATATCGAACAAACGCAAAGAGAATTTTTTATCTTTTTAACTTTAGGTCTTGATCATGAAGAATAATCAGGCATTTATACTGAATTAGAAAGCTATGCAGATTAGAGCAATTGCGGTAGACGACGAACCTATGGCTTTGGAAATCATAGGTAGATATGCGGAAAAGACACCATTCCTGCATTTGGAAGCTTCTTTCATAAACGCCTTGGAAGCTATTGACTACCTGGCCAGCAATGATGTGGATCTTATATTTCTGGATATTAAGATGCCGGATATTTCGGGAATAGAATTTTACGAAAGCCTCGTAAAAAAACCATTGTTGGTATTTACAACGGCTTATTCAGAACATGCTGTAAAAGGTTTCGAATTGGAAGCTATTGATTATCTACTCAAACCTTTTCCTCTACACAGGTTTTTGAAAGCCTGTCACAAGGTAAAAGAAGTTCTAGAAAGTAGGAAAGACTCTGTTACACACATCTTCATCAAGCATGGTTTTGATGTGATACGTATAACATTGGAAGACTTGCTGTATGTAGAAGCAACAGGGAACTATATGCGATATGTACTGCGCAATGAGGAGTTTTTAAGCCGTGTCACCTTGAAAGAAGTCCTATGTCTGTTACCGGAAGAACAGTTTTTACAAGTACACCGTTCCTTTATTGTCAACTGTAATCTTATGGACAAACTGGAAAGAAGCCAAATGCAAGTCGCCGGACATACAATTCCAATCGGTAGTTCTTTCCTGACACAGATTAAAGAGCGGTTGGTTTGAAATAAAAAAACATTTCAAATTCAAAAAAATCTTTCCTACCTTTGCAGTCCGCTTGTAGTGAATACATGTGGATATATTAGAAATATTAATAAATTAATCGAAAGCAAGTGAATACGTTAAGTTACAAAACTGTCTCTGCCAACAAAAACACCGTTAACAAGGAATGGATTGTTGTTGACGCTGAAGGCGAGATTTTGGGGCGCTTGGCCAGCGAGATTGCGAAAGTAATTCGCGGGAAGCACAAGCCTACATTTACCCCACACGTAGACTGCGGAGATAACGTCATTGTTATCAATGCAGACAAGATTAGGTTGACAGGAAACAAGTTGGGCGACAAAGTTTATGTTCGCTACACAGGCTACCCCGGTGGTCAGCGCTTTGTTTCTCCGAAAGAACTCATGGAAAAACATCCGGAACGCATTATTGAAAAAGCGGTACGCGGTATGTTACCTAAGAATCGTTTAGGTCGTCAGTTATTTAAAAACCTATACGTTTATGCGGGTACAGAGCACAAACATGAAGCTCAAAGTCCAAAACCAGTTAAATTTTAAGGAGAACAATTATGTCAACAACTAACACTTCAGGAAGAAGAAAAACCGCTGTTGCTCGTATCTACTTAGGTGCTGGTAGCGGAAACATTACCGTAAACGGTAAAGACTACAAAGTATATTTTCCAACATTGCCTTTGCAATACATCGTTACACAATCATTAAATGTAGCGGAGTCATTAACAAACTTTGATGTGAAAGTTAACGTGAATGGTGGTGGTGTTAAAGGCCAAGCCGAAGCAGTGCGTTTGGCTATTGCCAAAGCTTTGATCGAGCTTGACCCAGAAGTAAAACCAGCATTACGTGCAAAAGGATTGGTGACACGCGATGACCGTATGGTTGAGCGTAAAAAACCAGGACGTCGTAAGGCACGTAAAAAATTCCAATTCAGTAAACGTTAATCAAAGGAGGCTCAAAAAATGGCAAGAACTACTTATCAAGATTTATTGGATGCAGGTGTTCACTTTGGTCACCTTACACGTAAATGGGATCCGAAAATGGCTAAGTACATTTTCATGGAACGCAACGGTATCCACATTATAGACTTAAACAAAACCCTTACGAAATTGGAAGAAGCTGCTTCAGCTATCAAACAAATCGTAAAATCAGGTCGTAAAGTTTTATTCGTAGCAACGAAAAAACAAGCAAAGGAAATCATCGCTGAGCAAGCAAAGGCTGTCAATATGCCTTTTGTGACAGAGCGTTGGCTAGGAGGTATGCTTACAAACTTTGCAACAGTGCGTAAGTCTATCAAAAAGATGTCAAACATCGACAAAATGCAAAAAGACGGTACATACGATGTATTGTCCAAAAAAGAAAAGTTGATGATTCAGCGTGAGCGTATCAAATTGGAAAACCTTTTGGGAGGTATCGCCGATTTGAATCGTTTGCCAGCAGCTTTGTTTATCGTAGATGTGAAAAAAGAGCACATCGCGGTATCTGAAGCTCTGAAATTGAACATCCCTACTTTTGCGATGGTCGATACCAACTCGGATCCTACGAACATTGATTTTCCGGTCCCTGCTAACGACGATGCGACAAAGTCTATCAGCCTGATTGCTAGCATCATCGGAAAAGCTATTCAAGAAGGACTGGAAGAGCGTAAGCGTGATAAAGAAGAGGACGCTGAAAAAGAAGCTGCAGCAGCTAAAGCAGCCATAGACAATGGTGGCGAAGAAGTTGTAGCTACAGCTACAGAAGAAGCTCCTTCTGGAAAACGCACTCGTAAAGCGAAAGACGTAGAATAATACATTCTATATAAAGCCGGATAGACAAGTGTTGGTTTCTGGAAGATCTGCTTCCTTAACCGTACCACGTCTTTCCGGTTTTTCTTATTCATACTATTTAGTAATAGCTTATTGTTAATTTAAAGCTATCCAAATAGTTCAATTGTAATTTTATAAAAACGAAAAATAACATGTCAGTACAAATTTCTGCATCGGATGTAAACAAATTGCGTCAACAAACAGGCGCTGGTATGATGGATTGTAAAAAAGCTTTAGTCGAAGCTAATGGTGATTTCGATGCTGCTGTGGATTACTTGCGCAAAAAAGGTGCTAAAGTAGCCGCTAGTCGTCAAGACCGCGATTCGAATGAGGGCGTCATTATCGCAAAGGCTTCAGCTGATGGCAAGTCAGGTATAGTTGTTGAGGTAAACTGTGAAACAGATTTCGTAGCTAAAAATGCAGATTTCGTAGCATTCGCGGAGAAAATTGCAGCCGTAGCTTTACAAAACAAACCGGCTTCACTGGAAGATCTAAAAGGGTTAGAAATAGACGGAAAGAAAATTGCTGATGCCTTGATCGAACAAACGGGTGTTATCGGTGAGAAAATCGACGTTTCTAACTATGAAACGGTAACTGGTGAGAAAGTTATTGCTTATATCCACGCAAATTATCGTTTAGGTGTATTGGTAAGCTTATCTGCTGATGTTGCAGGAGTTGAAGAAGCTGGTAAAGACGTGGCGATGCAAATTGCTGCTATGAACCCTATCGCTATTGATAAAGATGGTGTAGATCAAAATACAATCGATCGTGAGATCGCTATTGCTAAAGAGCAAATCGTTGCCGAAGGTAAACCTGCTGAAATGGCAGAGAAAATTGCGCAAGGAAAATTGAACAAATTCTTTAAAGATACCACATTGTTGAATCAAGAGTTTGTGAAAGATTCTTCTAAAAATATCGCTCAATTCTTGGATTCAGTATCCAAAGGATTAACTGTTACTGCTTTCAAACGCGTACAGTTAGGAGCGTAATTTTTTAGGGGCAAATACGCCTCACCAGAGCTAAGCGTGCTATGCTTAATTCTTATGTTCAGTAACAAAAACACTCCGCTCCTAATTGGATACGGAGTGTTTTTGTACTACTTTAAGTTATTTTTTGAAAAACCCACCGAGCATATCGTCCAATTTACCTTTGGTAGCTGCACTAATGGCATCACCTGTCCACTTTTCTATCCTAAGGTCAATATGCTTTTTAAGAGTCTATCCTCCTTTAAAGCAGTCAATAATATCAGCATATCCTTTCCTAAGAATCCCTAGATCAGAATCTATTGCGATATTATCGTATCCCAAAGCCCTCAAATCAGAATAAGCAGATCTTTCTCTCAATAAAATCCCTGCTTTCTTGGCATGCTTTAAAGATACTTCGGCTACACGTCTTAAAGCATCGTCAAACTCGATGCGTTGATCACTTTTCTGATGCTCCAATGCCAATCTAAGGTCGGCTGGCCCCACAAACAGCACATCTACCCCGTCAACTGCAGCAATCTCCTCAACATTCTTCACCCCGTCATAGTTCTCGATCTGAGCAAAAAACAATGTCTCCACGAGACTTGGATCTGAAGGAGGTTTTAATCCATATTGATATGCCCGTACCGTTGATGAATATCCCCGATTTCCCAAAGGCGAGTACCTCATAGCCGCAACACATTCTTGTGCCTCTTTAGCTGACGACACATGAGGCAGCATAATCCCATGGGCACCCCAATCCAACACCCTGGCAATCGTAGCCGCATTCGAATCTGGTACGCGAACAATAATGCGCACTTGCTCGTTCCGAATGGTCCGGATGATTTCCGGAAGCTGTGATTCTGCCGCGCTACCGTGCTCCAAATCTAACAAAAGCCAATCAAAGGGAAAGCAAGAAACCAGATCCGCTACCACCGGAGAACCGGTACTTATCCAAGTACCGATGTTGACTGAATTATTTAAAAAATCATTTTTCTTTTTCATCTATTTATTTTTTTGTTATGGCCGATGAGAGCTCGATGGAAATAATATTGCCCTATGTAGCAATATTACTTCCATCTCGGTTTCATAACATTTCTATGGAAAAATTGCTTTTCAGCCCTTTAACAGCACTATCTATCCGATCCAAAGTAAATTTCTCCAAGCTAGCGTGCTTCGCATTGTTAAGAAAGAATTTATTGGACATACCAAAATAATTCCCCTTAACCCGGATGACAGATTTAAATATGATATTTCGTAACAAGTGCAACCAGAAACGTTGTTCAAAATTTTCGGGCAAGTATTTCACCTGTTGATACCCTTCTGCTGCTGCAAGTATTACCTCTCCGGAATGGAAGCATCCTAATAGAGACAGATCATCAATCGGATCACCGGACACCGCATCGTCCCAATCAATAAAAGCACTCACTCCACCGTTGTTTCCTAAGATATTCCATAAAGCAAGATCCTTGTGCACCAGACATCCCGAATCTAATTGCAATAAATGCCGAAAACTAACCACCACCTCATTTAGCTCTTGTATCTTACTTTCTCCGAGAAAACCCGAGGATTGCAAAAAGTCCAAATGGATGTCCCAGTTCAGAAAAAAATATTGTTCGTACGAATCGTGGTAACCTTCTAGTATATTTTGATCCCGAACACTCTCCGGCTTGAAAAGACCATATTTATCTAGCTTAACCGATTGCCATTTCGCAATATTTTCTCCTATAGAGGCTGCTACATTAAGTACATCCAAAGTCCCATTTTTTTCCAACACATTCAAATCCTGATCGGGGATAAGATCCATGACCTGTATTGCAAATGGAACATACAGTCGCGAGACATCCGTAAGATAAACGGCTGGTACAGGTACGCCCATTGATTTTACGCTCTCCATCACTTTTGATCCCACAAGCATGTAGTCATCTTTCTCTGGACCATTCTCTAACCGTACGAAATAGGATTTATCCCCGTAATTCGCTATGTAGGTAATATGATTACCTTGGCCACCCGCAAGGGCCAATTCAACAAGTCTTTTCCTAAAATACTGATTTAAATAATCAAACAACTGGCTTTCTATTGTCGCGAAATCATGCGCCGCCGTTCGATGGGTGTTCCCTGCTGCGTAAGGCCTATCGGACTTCCAATAATAAACATTCTCTCTACTTATCATATTTTTACTTTTCCTCGCCTACGATATTTTGTTCAACCAAAGATGACGGAACGGATGTTGCACTGCCAGATTGTGGTTGGACCTTCTCTGGGCTTGTTTTCCAGCGCCAATAAGCCGCCAACAACCCACCGATCAGGGTCTGCATCACGCTGCTGAATACCGCTGGCACGGCCGCAAGTGGCTGCATAGAAAAATTTTGCTTGGCCAGTACCGCTGCGAGTCCCCCGTTTTGCATACCGACCTCGATTGCGACGGTTCGCGCGATCGCATTATTGTACCTAAACAAGCGTGAAATTACAAATCCTAACACGAACCCGACGATATGCAGCGCACCCGCTGCGATGAACAATGTGAAAGCGTTAGCAGCTACAGTATCAGCACTTTGCGCGACAATACTACCCGCAATAAAAACGATTGCCCAGACCGAAGTGACTGGCCCCGCCAAAGCCAGCTTCTTACCGATGTTCGGAAATTTATAGTTTATCAATACGCCAAGCGCGACCGGTAACAGTACGACCTGTACAGTTGTATAAAATAGTCCCCATCCATCGACCGGCACGTATGTTCCAGCCAATGCCTCCGTCATTAAAGGCGTTACAATGATCGCTAGCATGGTAGAGACCGTCGTCATGATAATAGACAATGCTAAATGCCCCCGTGCTAAATAAGTGATCACATTGGACGCCGTTCCCCCCGGGCAACAGCCGACAATTATCAGACCGACAGCTAGTGCAGGATCCAATTGCAAAAATCTGGCGATGAGGAAGGCCGAAAACGGCATTACCGTGTATTGTAACACTGCTCCCATAAATACAGCACCGGGCATCTTGGTGATTTCTTTAAAATCATCTACATGTAAGGTAAGTCCCATACCCAGCATGACCAGCGCCAATGCACCTACCATCCAATTTCCCGAAAACCATTGAAAAACGGGCGGATAAATATACCCTAAGAGTGAGCTACCAATAATCCACACCGGATATAGGTTGACAAATGTGTTGAGAATTTTTTTCAATTTGTTAGTTTTTAATTTGTGAATAATTTGTTCCTTTGTCATCCACCACACCATTATAACCCGGCCCACCCGCTCCTATATAACCAAAGCTGGCACCACTATCATCAGGGCTCACCCAAAAGGAGTAAAGCTTCCCATTGGTCAAATGAAAACGGAATTTAACGGGCTTACCTGCCAAAGCAGATAAATCGTCTCCTGTTTCCCATTCCATTTTATACAAGGTCTTGTCTGCGCGAACTGGACGACTCGCCTTCGCGGTGAACTGTTTCAATACTTTGTTCCGATCGTCCAGCACCTCCACCCGAAGCTCACCATCTGGGCAATCCACATTGACAAAAAGATACTTGCCTGTGAACACAACGGGCCTAGTAAGTAACACACCTATTTGACTACCCGCCTCCATAGAAGCAAACCCGTCACGACGGAGTACAGCCATCCCTATACTTGCACCCGTATACATACCTCTTGATCCATCTGGCGCGATTCCGGAAAAGCCTGTATAAGGAAACCACAATTCGTCACCTTTCACCAAACAGATCCCCATTGTTCCATGCAGATAAGCGCGATCCCAATCTCCTTCCTTTCGCGTTGCATCTATAAATGGACGTCGATCCGGGCGATCCCAGTGGAAACCGTCCCGGCTAAACCCCATGTGCAGCTCGGTAATCTTCGGAAAAGCACCTTCTTCACACACCTTATTATCCGGACCAAGATGAATATAAAATTGTCCCAATAAAAGACTCTCATAAGCGACAGCGTTGAGATTATAGAGCTGTGGAGCATCACCTATAGCAGGATCGGGCTTATCCTTTTCGTCCGCATTAACCCAATAGACAGCATCCTTCCATGATGCTCCTTGTATAAAATCATCACTTTCGGAATAGAAACGAGCTCTTCCTCGTTCGGTATTCTGCTTAAGGCTAAAAACCCATTTGTTTCGAAAAGGATTATAAAAAAAAGAGGTATAATCCGAAGCACTACCTGTAGGTACGCCTTGAGACCATATCCTGCCATCGGCCGATGTATGTATGGTATGCCTTGGCAATCCTTTCCGAGTGGCAAAATATTTCTTCCAATCGCCATCTACCCATCTTTCTGTGATCGATTTATAGCGTTGTTGAGGATCTTTTGCATCTAAATCCAGCCAAATGGCATTATCTCCCCCTGCCATTAACAATCCTGCAGGCAAAATAATGTTATGACCTGCCAAACCGAGATCAGGACGTGTCCAATTCAACAGATCTTTACTTGTTGCAAGAGCCAAACCTCCTCTCCACCCTGCTGTATAGAACATTTTGAAAATCTCCTCTGAGGGATCATAAAACACACCGCCCTGCCCCAGATAAGTCACTGCACTATTGCCATGATATTCGTTCAGTTCATACATTGTCTCTGGATAAAAGACTGGATTGCCTTCATGCTTCTTTGCCTTATGGAATACCCTTTCCAATGTCGTCTCTTCAATGAGAAAATCGTCCACAAACAACTGTCTTCCAACATCTATGGGAATGATTTCAGGAGGGTTTTCCAAATAGGGAACACGCATAGGAGAAGTAGCCAGCGGATCCTGTGTTTTTGGGGGCCATATGTGGGGCAGGCGGATGCCATTATACAATACCCTATCGTTACTATCGACCAAAGTGGCAGTCACATCATGATGGTTAGCCTGAGGTTGCTCGGCATAGCCTTTCATTGTGGCAATTAGCAGATAAGAGCATACACAGCAGAAAAGTAAATGGTTCATAGTTCTTGATACGTTACAACTTCTCCAAACGATTTGATTTTATCATACAAGCGTACAACGCTTTGCTTATTAAAGACCCAAAGCTGACAACGGAACCCGAGTAATCCCCATATCCTCCTTACCTATGGAATACAAGGTATACAACCAGCCATCCACTACAATTGAACTGGAGTAAGCATATCCAAGATTTCTCCCCCCTACTCCCGAAAAGCGATAACTAGTGGGCGAATTTGTCCGCAGGGCATATATACTGTCAAAAGTATATCCATCTTTACTGACCGATATGGTCATTGGGTCACGAGCCAAGTACAATGCTTGATCAAACTGGTTGACATTTTGATTGCCTATCAATAGTACGGTGCCATCATCCAATGTAACGGCTTGTGCTCTACTGGGAGAATCAGGGATATCTGTCGGATGAAGAGGCTCCCATCCGCCTATTCCATTATTAAAGCTCACGTACATCCTATTGCCGTGTACGGGGTTGCTGGGAGTACCCCAATCCCTTAGCATTAATACCAATTTTCCGTCTTTTGCTCTGTACGTAAAGCTCTCGATAAGCCTTTGCCCGTCTACAGCCGTACGTTGCACCCCCCAAGCTGCCCCTGCCCACCAACTGATCTGATCATTCTGGCGATACCAATTATACAGTTGAATACCACGGGCTGGAGCTACTGTAGGTGCACCGGGCCCTTGCATATAACTTGGCAATGCACCGCTACTTGGCAGATTTTGTACTAAAAAAGGATCCCCTAGCTCACCGTTCTCACCAACTGACCGAGCAATAGGGTACACACCGGCACCATGCACATAAGTAATCGCATACAATACATCGTTCAAAACAGCCCACCTATCGGGCTTTAAATGTATACCGCTTTCATTACGTGGCCGTACCGGTCCAGGTGCAGGATATAATTCCTGAGCATTCGTCCAATTCCCCCATGTATCAGAAGTTGCGTACAGTACGCGTTGTCCCGGGGCATCCTCCCCCAACGCATGGTTTCCCCACATCGCATAGAATTTACCCTTATGGTGGGTTAGACAGGCATAATGGTTATAAGCGCCATCTTCACGGGTAGGTGGTTGCCATACAAACGTATGTTCTGCCTCGGAAAGTATCGGAAAACCTGCCCCGGCACGAAGATCTCCCGTTGCCATTTGGGTGTTCCACATAGGAACGACCGGAGTTCCTTTGCTGGTCATTTTGCTTGTTTGTACAACCCTTGTTCCTACCTGTATTTTAATAAGTTCCTGATCGTTATCCCCTGATGACGATGGTGGATCTGAATTCACCTTACTACAGGCATTCCATACTAGGCAAAGCATAATACTAAAACCTACTTGCGCGATTATTTTTAAATTTCTCATAAATTATCAACTTACCTAGTTGCTGTTCCCTGATAGACAATACAATAGGTTTACCTTGGGGAGTCCGTCACTTAAACATAGGACGCTGTCCAGATCGGATTGCCCGCTTCTGGATTGTCTGTTCGAATAGCCCAAATACCCCATATCTTAATTTATAATTGATTAGATATTATACTGTTGGTTTCTCTCCTACAATCAACAATACAAATATGACCGAAAAAACAGCGAGTGCAGTTCTTCTATTTATCTATGTTGTATACTAAATTGTCATACTTAACAAGCCTGTGTCTCCACAAAACCAACAAAAAAATAAAAACAGATGAAAGAAAAACAACCCTATTTTTCAATCGCAGCAATGTTGATCGTATACTCTTTTTAATAACCTCTTAAAATCTCTTTAAATAAATTGATTTCATCATATAGAAATTATAGTTTTAAAGATCTAAAGCCGATAGCGGAAGCCGGGTAATCCCGATTTCTTCCTTTCCGATGGAGTACAGCGTGTACAGCCACCCCTCATGTACGATTGAACTGGAATATCCATAGCCCCGATTACGTCCTCCCACACCAGTAAACCGGTATTTCAAAGGCGAATCTGTGCGCAATGCATATACCCGATCAAAGGTGTACCCGTCTCTGCTGACCGAAATGGTCATCGGATCGCGATCGAGGTATAATGCCTGATCGTACTCCGGCGCATTCTGATTGCCAATGAGCAGCACCGTGCCATCATCAAGTGTAATAGCCTGTGCTCTGCTCGGCGAATCCGGAATATCTGTGGGGTAAGGTGCACCCCATTTTCCTGTACCATTATTAAAGCTCACGTACAGCCGGTTGGTGTGCACAGGGTTCCGTGACGTACCCCAATCGCGCAACATGATCACCAGTCCGCCGTCCTTGGCACGGTACATGAAATTCTCAATCAGACTTGCCCCATCAACACCTTTCCTCGGAGCAGCACCCTGAGCGGCACCTGTCCACCAGCTGATCTGGTCCGTGTCTCGGTACCACTGCTCTATACGTCCCCCCATCGCAGAGGGAGTCGAACCATCGATGCCTTTCATATAGGAAGGCAATGTTGCTTTACTGGAAAGCTTGCGCAATAAGAAAGGCTCCTCCAATTCTCCATCTTCCCCCACTGCCCGGGCGATAGGGTATGTGCCAGCACCATGCACATAAGTAATGGCGTATAATTTATCAGCAACGATCGCCCAACGATCGGGTTTCAAGTGAATACCTTTTTCGCTGCGTGGGGCCACAGGACCGGGAGCTGGGAAAAGTTCCTTAGGCGCTGTCCATTTACCCCACTCATCGGAATATGCATATAGCACGCGCTGTCCTGGGGCATCTTCAGCCAATGGATGATTGCCCCACATGGCGTAGAACCGTCCCTTGTGGTGAATTAGGCAGGCATAGTGATTATAAGTGCCATCCTCCCGCACTGCCGGCTGCCACACCACGGCATGTTCTGCCTGGGACAGCACTGGAAAACCTGCCCCACTGCGGAGGCTTCCGGTAGCCAAGGGTGCCGACCACATCGGTACCACAGGGGTTCCCTTTTTATTGAACTTACTGGTCGTGACTGTCCTGGTACCCACTTGGATCTCGACAGACTTCTCGCCACCGGCACCCTGATTAGGAGAATGCTGTACGCTTTGCCCATGCGCATACAATTGCATAGCCAAAAGCACACCGGCCACTTTCAATATCTTACTTATCTCTTTCATCTTCCTATGACCATTGGCTCAATAATGATTAATAATATTCGTAATCACCCGTTCAATCGACTTACGAACACTGGTAGCAGTTCCTTGATGATTGTTGACCAGAAATGAAAACAACACCGAATTGCCTTTTTTGGTGTCCACATAGCCACACAGTGCCACTACTCCGACTCCGACAGTAGAAGAAACAAGCGTACCGGTCTTGGCATAAATATGCTTCTCATTACCCAAATAATAGCCTTTCAGCGTACCTTCATTGCCCTGGGGGAGAATTTTTCTTAGACGGTCTTCCGAAAACTCCTGCTTCATCTTCTGCAATAAGCTGATGAAAAACCGGGGCGACATCGTATTCTCTCTGCTCAGACCACTGCCCTCCACCCACACCGGTTGATCGTAAAAATCCGCAAAATTGTCCGCTATCACTTTTTTCATCGTCAAAAGATCGCTGATCTGATTGTCCAGAACTTTGTCACTGACCATCAGCAAAAACTGTTCTGCCAAGAAATTACTGCTGGTATGCAACATCAATTCCAGTACAGCATCGGTCTTATGCGTATAAAAGGGCTGATAGGGTAACCCTAAAGATTCCGTATTGAGTACGATGGTCTTTCCTTTCAACGTATCCTGCAACAAGTGGTAAGCCAAGTGTTCGTCTTCGGCCATGGTAAATGCATACTGCGTCGTAGCGGTTTTCGCAGGAATGACTTTAAAATAATTGTCGTGCCGATTTCTGCTGACCCTATACTTCTCTTCAGGCTTAACCTGAAAGTCTACAGGCAGATAGCGTTCGAAATAAGAAGGTATGGTGCGGAGTTTGTCTCCAGTCCTGCGGAATCTTACCACATTTCCGTAAATTGGCATCAGGGAACGCTCGCGCGCAGAACGGTAGCCGTTGCCTTGACCTAAAGGTTCAAAATTGGTAAGACCCTCTGGAATGTTCAGTACAATCGGTTTGTTCGTAGCGGCCAGTTTGTCGTAAAATCGTTGCTCTTTAAAAGCTGGATTCAGAAAAGTGCCATCGGAATTGGGTCTGATGTAAAGCGTATCTGCGGTTTCATGTACATACCAGCCTGGAAGGCTATCAGGCATATATTTTAGAACGGCGTATGCCGCCAACAACTTAGTAACGCTGGCAGGAATCATTTTCAAATATTCATTCTGTTCGGCCAAAAACCGTTGTTGTTGTTCGTGGTATATGCTGACACCGACAATGGCTTTGTCCAGATCGGTATTCAATACTGTTTTCAGCTCTCGTTCAACATTGCCTCGTTGTACGGCACATCCTGTAGCCAAACCTGCGACAACTAGTGTAAGGGCAATAAATAATACTTTGTTTTTCATCTGTACATAAAAATTGTATCGGTTAAAAACTTATGTTGGCTTCATTCAGCTTCAAGGGTTTGCCCGCCAAAACACCGGTATATTTCCCCTTATCAATGGTCAGCTTACCATTGACAAGCACATAATAAACGCCTGAAGCCAGTTGTTCCCCCTGATCAAAGTTTGCATTATCTTGAATTTTGTTCGGATCGAATAACATCAAATCTGCATAATACCCTTCTTTAATCAATCCACGATCCTTAATATTTAGTGTAGAAGCAGTGAGCCCTGAAGATCGGTGGATAGCGTGAGCCATTGAAAATAACCGTTCATCCAACGCATACTTGCGGAGGACACGTGCGAATGTGCCAAATGCACGTGGGTGTCCCCGGTCTCCATCTGATCCGGTCATCACCCACGGTTGTACCATGAAATTAATCATATCTTCTTCAGACATGCTAAATGAATGCACGAGTATAGTCATTCTGGATTTCTCACTCAGTGCTATACGCAGTACAGCTTCTTCCACAGGAACGTTCCATGCCTGAGCCACCTCTGTCAGGGTCTTTCCATTGAGGAACTCATGTGTAGTAGTCGATAAATGCAACCTGTCTGCTGTACCCGTTTGTCGCTCAATAAGCTGTCTGATACCGTGAAGCACACTGTCTTTGAGCTGGGGATCCTCTAACCGTTTCCTCATAGCTTCATAGCCTCCTTCCCGTACCCAAACCGGGAGCAGCCACGATCGAAGGTTGGCCCTGGCAGCAAGATATGGGTATTGACTGGCGGAAACCTCCATTCCTTTCTGCCGCGCTTCTTCAATCATCCTGATAATTTCGTTGCTTTTCCCCCACACGGAAGTTCCTGTGGCCTTAATATGTGAAATGTGTACGGGGATATTCGCTTTTTCCCCAATTTCCAATACCTCTTTTACAGAATTAACAATACCTACATCTATATTTTGGTCCCCCTCATCACGTTGATGTGTGTCATAGATACCTCCATATGCCGCCGCTATTTTTGCCAGTTCGATGACCTCTTCGGTATTGGCAAATGCCCCTGGTGTATAGAATAGTCCGGTAGACAGGCCAAAACCGCCCTCTTTCATACCCTCTTCAACTAACGTTTTCATCTTCTCCAGTTGGTCGGATGAAACCCCGATATTCCGGAAACCAATGACTTTAGTCCGAACTGTGCCGTGAGGAACGAACAATCCAGCATTCACACCTACCCCCAATTTTTCCCATTCCGAGAGGGTTTTGCCTATCGGCCATGGGCCAGCGCCATCATTCCCCATGAAAACAGTGGTGACACCCTGACTCAGGCACCGCATCAGTGCACGCTCATAGGGGTCTTCATCCGACAAGTATCGATTGTAATGGCTGTGTGGATCAATTAGCCCAGGGGAAAGGTACAACCCTTCTCCATCAATCACTCTATCGGCATGGTAAGAAGGGGTTGATTTACCGACAAATACAATTCGGTCTCCCCGAACACCAACATCGACAAACATGGAGTCCTGCCCGGTACCGTCAAATACACATGCGTTTTGAATCAATATATCAAACGTACTGTTATTTTTCTGTTGACCCGCAGCCTTGGAAAATAGGAGCACACAGCATGCACTCGTAAAAAGTAATATCGTCAATCTGTGTGTATAGAACATCATAGTATATCTTTTCCTCTAAATTCATGACAAAGCCAGTCTCCGGGCTATTCAGATTGCGCATTCAACCGCAAAGCTTTTCCTGCCAGTACTCCGGAGTACTCCCCTTTGTCAATGGTTACCTGCCCGTTCACGATGACATAGACCATACCGGATGACAACTGTGCCGGCTTTTCGAAAGTCGCATTCTCTTGGAGGGTGTTTGGATCGAACAGCGCTATATCCGCATAATATCCTTCCTTAATCACCCCCCGGTCTTTGATGTGGAATGTCTCCGCAGTGAGACTGGATGCCTTATGAATCGCCTCGGACAGCGTAATGATACCCTTGTCCATGGCGTAATGGCGCAGTACGCGGGTAAATGAGGCATGTGATCGAGGGTGTGCATTGCCTCCACCGTCTGAGCCCACCATTACCCAGGGCTGGCGCATGAAATTGAGCAAATCATCCTCCGACATGCCGAACGATAGGGCGGCAGGCGTCTTGTCCTCAAGGATTCTTACGATGGCTTCTTCAGGTGATACGCCCCATGCTTGAGCGACCTGATCCACGGTTTTCCCACCGAGAAAGCGATCCGAGGTAAAGAGCACCAGCCTGTCGGCAGTGCCCACCCGTGCATGGATATTATCGGCTATGCCCCGAAGAATGGTATCACGCAATGACTCATCCTTAAACCGCTTTCTCATACCCTCTGTGCCCCCATCACGTACCCAACTGGGTACTGTTGAGGCGCTCAAGCTCGTTATGGAGGCCAAATAGGGATATTGGTTTGCCGTTGCTTTTATGCCACGCTTTCGGGCCTCTTCAATTAGTCGGATGATCTCAACACTCTTGCCCCAAGAATCCACACCCTCCACTTTGATGTGGGAAATATGTACGGGAATATTAGCCTTTTCACCAATTTCAAGCACCTCTTTCACCGAATTAATAACACCCACACTCTGTGATCCTTCATCACGCTGGTGTGTATCGTAGATCCCTCCATAGGCGGCAGCGACCTTGGCAAGTTCGATGACTTCATCCGTGCTGGCAAAAAAACCTGGCGTGTAGAACAGACCCGTGGACATCCCAAAGGCTCCTTCCTTCATCCCGGCATCCACCAAACGCTTCATCCGCTCGATTTGCTCCTCTGAAGCGCCGATATTGCGGTAGCCGAGCACTGCGGCCCGCACCGTGCCGTGCGGTACTAACAACGCTGCATTGACCCCTATTCCGTCTCTATCCCATTCATTGAGTTTCTCGCCCACCGGCATAGGCCCCGCACCATCATTACCCATGAACACCGTGGTGACCCCCTGTTGCAGGCAACGTAGCAAGGCCCGAGTTTCGGCTTCTTCATCCGAAAGCCTCCTATCATGGTGGGTATGGGGTTCGATAAATCCAGGAGAAAGATATAATCCATCTCCATCAATGACACGTTTAGCCTTCACACCGTCCCCAGCCTTGCCTACAAAACTAATCCGCTCTTTAGTGATGCCCACATCCTGCTGTACAGAATCTTTCCCTGTGCCATCAAATACCCAGGCATTTTTGATCAAAATATCCAACTGGGCATCCTGTGACATGAGAGCCGAAGCCTGTAGCATCACAAAAGACACTGTAAGTAGCAACTGTTTTATTTTTATCATTGGTCAATTATGCTATTAGAAAGACAAATTATTCAAAATCGACCACTTTGATGCTCATTGCAATTGTGGCCTGCCCATCACTGTTGATCTTATTCACTTTCCCGATGAAATAGGTATTCCTTTCATAGGATTTGAAAAGAAAGACATCTCCTTCACTAACTTGGGTCAATCGATCCCCGGGGCCATGTTTCATCGGATCATAGCCCTTTATTTTATTAATGGATCGATAGGCTCGCTCAAAGGCACTCTTCACGTCATCGGCACTTTTTATTCCGTCGAACGTTTTACTCCCATTCGTGCCCAGACTGATGAGGATACCGTTATTGCGTTGGCTCCAGGCTCCTATACGTTCCAACAAAAACTTGGAAAATACCGCCAACCCGCTGTTGCTGGCTGGAACAAGCAGATTTGCCCCGGAGGTTTTGCCATGATAAAATAGTAAATCAATATTGTCTGCACTATAGCTGGCCTCAAGTCGGCCGTATGCCAGCCCAGCGCGGGAATCGAGGTAACCACCCACATTTTTATTGTTTAAGCTCCCTAATTCGACATCATAACTTTTCACTTCTTCTTTTTGCTGTGCAAATACCACATCGGTACAGGAAAACACCATTACCACAGCTAATAAAATCAACTTTCTCATAAACTCACTCCTTTATTTTTAAATTCAATTTAATATATTAATAAAAACCCAGACCATTCAATTCTCGTTATGAGCCCTATCCAAAATTAGGGAAGCCCCACCTTTACGAGCATGGTCAACTCCCCAACATTATTACCTTGCTTGGTCACATTCATCATTTTCATGACTGCATAGAAATTGCGGCTTATAGAGCGGAAAAAGATAACCTGCCCTGTGTCGACAAGCGTCAAGTGCGGTACCAGCACCTTCTCCTCGGCCACTTTTTCAAATGTTTCCTTAAGATCGTTATAACTGTTATCCGTTTGGTCAAAGAGGGCATCGGCAGCAGGACCAGCTTCCAGCCTGATAAACTCTCCGTCATTCTTCACAGACCAATTATCGATTCGTCCGCGTAATGCTGTAACCCAATCAAAACCTGCCCTATTAGCTATTACATTAAAGTTGGTCCTGGTTGATAATCCTTCAAGTATTGCCATGTCTATATTGCCCGGATGTTGCTCGGCGTCTGCTTCCAGATGCAGCGTTATGGTAGCAAGGTCTATTAATGCCGGATTATTAGAAGCCCCATAAAAATCCACATGCAACTCCGTAACCTCTCCGACAGGTTCTGGCAAAGGAGCTGGTGCCACATACTGCTGGGCGGAATTGTCTACCTTGACGGACAGTCTTACGTGTCCATCATCCCCTGGTACATGGCTGATGACCTGGGCAATAGCATATATATTCTTTGTCTCCGATTTAAACAGGATCACATCACCAAGTTCGACCTCATTGATGTATTTCCCCGGGCCCCGACCGTTGGGTTCATAGTTCGGATCGGCTTCGAGCTCGGCCAGAGTATGGTAATAGGCATTGCGGATACCGGTGTTATTATAGATCTCCGAAAACAAAATGTGTGAAGACTCCGAAGACGCCAGCTTGATGAAATGGCTTGAGTTTCTAACCTTCCATTGGTCAATAATCTGCTGCCCCGATCCTGGCCATTCAGCCAATCTTTCATCGTTGTCCGGGCTGACAAAATTGTACAATCCTAAACCTGCAGCATTAAACAGTACCATATCAATTTTTTCCTGATGGTAGATAGCTCCTTGATAAAATAAGACATTGGATTGTATATACGTTTCTCCAGTCGAAAAATCAAGGTATCTCAGTCCACCAACAGCGCCCGGTTGCTCCACCTGTGTTTCGTAGATATCCATCACTTCAGATGGATCAGGCGGTGGAACATCGCTATAGTTTCGCTTGTCTATCTTGACAGATAACCGGAGAGAACCTGCCTCTCCCCCACTAACGTTTTGCACCCAGGCCGTCGCATACACACCTTTATCCGTCTCCATAAAGATCAGATCCCCCTCAGATATATGTTGTACGAAAAGGCCGGGGCCGTGTTTGGCAATATCGTACCCTTCCTGCTCAGCCACCTCTTCCAGTGCCTGGGCATATGCAGCCTTCACATCCTCCGCACTGGCGATGGAAGCAAAAAGTTGACGATGGCTATCAGATGCATCAAGCTTTATAAAGTTAGTGGCATTCTTTACTTGCCAATTAGCATTGACAGTTTGTCCGTCTTCCCAGTGTGCCAAATGCTCCATGTCCAATGGCGCGACCAGATTTATACCGGACGCCGGATCCCATAAGGTGAGGAAATCAATTTTTTCAGGAGATTCGGAAGCTTGCTCTAATGTGTACAGCTGTCCGTTGCCCACGTCCAGGATACGCTCGCCGGATGCCTGCCCGGGTCCTTTCAACAGTACATTGAAGTACCCCATATCCCCGGCGGGGTCAAATCCCGCCAGATCATCCTGAATCTTCATCTTGCTACACCCGGTCATAATCAGCAGACAAAAAGCTGCCAGACACGCTAAGTTTAGATTATTATTGAAGCTTTTCATTGTTGTGTATGTTTTAACATTCCATTTATCAATCTTCTTTTTTACACCCTCATGATAAATGTGGGCGCAAAGGAAATTCCGACCTACAAGGGCCCGAACTGCCCCGATTTAATTTCGATATCGATCCTTCTATTTACAGCCGCGGTACCACCTTGCAGATAAAGATCATTTATCCGTATCACAGCCACGAGATTGCGATCCGGCGAATAGTACGCCACCAATTCACCTACATCCACTCGCAGAACTTTAGCCCCAGGCCCATGAGTAGTCCTAGTGTATGTAGCTGGATCATAACCCGTGTAGCTGCGACCCGGTGCTGCAACCACCGCATGCTCAAAAGTCCGCATCAGGTCGGCCACGGATTGAGCATCTGCATACATTGCCAGTTCTTCTGCGGTGGGATTCACCAGTCGCACAAGCAGACCATTATTGGGCTTGGTCCAGTTGGCAGCGATATAGCTATACTGAGTAAACGCAGGATCAATTCCCATGGGTGTATAGAGAGAGTTCAGTCCACTGCCACCATATGCATAGATGAGATCTATAGTTTCCTGAGCAGGCGTTGATTGCGGTGTGCAAGTGGGGCAACTGTCCCTAAAATAGGTATTGCCGGTCAAGAGGTCGATCATGCCAGCTACAGAAGTGCTCGCCTGTGGCCCCAACGTGGTTTCAGCAACATGGTGCATCGCGTTGGGATCTTCGGTTACCTGTCCGGATTTGATCTCCAGCACAACGTCTCCGTCAGCGGACCCCGCACCGCCGATGATCTTAATCATGGCCACGACATTGCGATCGGGCGAATAGAACAGTACAATATCTTCTACATCTATAAGCTGCACCCGTGATCCTGGGCCATGATTGGTGGCGTTATATCCGGGACGGTCCTGAACAGTAGTGCGCGCTTGTACAAAGGCAGCCATCAAGTCGGCCACGGATTCGGCATTATCAAAGAGCTCCACCTCCTCGGGAGTCGGACCTTGCCACCGTACTAATGTACCATGATTTCGTACCGTCCAGTCATTGAGGATATGACTAGCAGCCCCGCCCCACCCGGCAAAATCATCGGAAGGTGATATAAAGTTGAGCCGCGTCGATGCCCCAACCATGTAGACCAGATCGATGTTATCCTGATTTACATTGGCACCCTGTATCACATAGGCATTCCCGGTGAGAAGATCAATGTAATTGCCGATTTCCGTATTGCTCTGTCCACCAAATGTGATTGTATTGAAATAGGTGATATCATTGATCTGTTGTACTGTACCGGGTTCCGGGGAACTGGAATAATACAGCACCCTAAACCCGATACGGTTGTAACGTTTCATCACCGTAATATCACCTGTCTCCAATAGCTCCAAAGCGATCACACGATTGCCGCTACCCCCCGGCAGAATCTCCACCTCAACCCAGCCAAAACTGCTGTTGGCCGGGATCACAAACGAACCTTGAGGCAGATTGTATTCGATGCCCGCGCGTGCCGTAGTGTTATCCGGTATAACGCGGAAATTTACCGTACGATCATAATCTTTCTGTTCGCCGGTCATATTGATCCGGAATCGCACCGTGCCAACTGCATCCCCAAGCACAGCAGGCAATATAGGAAAGCCTAATGTTCCGGTGTTGGAGTTGATGACCGCATCCTGGAATTCTACACGGTTATCCCTTACAAAATATCTTTCGTCGTAATCTTTAAAACATCCACCCAATACCCCGAGCGTAATGGCTGCTATCATGATAATATAAATACGTCTCATAACTATTCTTTTTTTAATATCCTCGATTCTGCTTCAGGTCTGGATGGATTGCTACTTCCCGAACAGGAATCCTCGGCAATATCCGGTAATCGCTAAACAGGAATGTGGTTCCTGTTGGTTTCGGTATATTCCTGCCCAATCGCTTGTAATCAAACCAGCTGTGCCCTTCGAATGCCAGCTCCAAACGGCGCTGCAACAATATTTCCTCCATCAACTCTACGTCAAACAGTGTTGGCACCGACGTAAGCCCGGCACGATTCCTGATCAGATTGACATCAGCCACCGCCAGTGGTTCCATACCCGATATATTGGCATAGGCCTCCGCCCGGTTCAGGTATACTTCCGATAGACGGATGACCGGTACATTGTCCAGATTAATCTGTCCGCCCCGGCTGAAAAATTTAGTCATCTGGTTGTTTCCACTTTCGTTCCCCACTCCTTTCATAATCAGGGTACGCCGTACATCCCCCGCAGCATATTGGGCGTAGAGCATGTTTGATACCATCACATAGCTACTGCCACTAACAGCTTCGGAATTTTCAGACACCCGGTTGGTATAGGAGGCCCGGATGGAATTGTTGGGCCCTACGTTCTGATCTGTCCTGAACCCTACTTCAAACAGCGATTCGGGGTGAAAAGGCGTACGCCAGTCCGCATAATACGAAGCGGTGGTAGATAATCTAGCCACATTGGATGCAATGGCCTTATTCGCCTCTTCAATGACCTTTGGGTAGTCTCCGTTGTACAATGCTACCCTGGAAAAAAATGCAGCCACCGCTCCCTGGGTCGCAAAACTGGGGGCACGCTCATTAGATGTTCCTTCCAGATACGTATAGGCCTTTTCAAGTTCGTCATACAGGAAAGCATACATCTCCGGAATAGAAGCCCTGGCCAACGATTCGAGGTTGTCCCAACTGTATACCGGTTGTAAGGTTAATGGAACAGTTCCCCTGTTAGTCGATCCGATCGCCGTCGGATCATACCCATATACCCTCGACAGGTTATGAAAAAACAACGCCCTTAGGAAATGTAGCTGCCCGGCAATACTGTTCTTCCATTGCTGGTCAGCCTCAAACCCTTCCAACGCAATCAGAATCACATTGATCTGCGAGATGGCCTTGTATCCGGTTGCCCACGGATTCATGTGGCTCAGCCGGGCATTCCGGGAAAGGTTCAACAAAGCTGATCCAACACCCGAATGCGCTCCTGTGTTACTCATGATGGTGGGGTACACGATCAGTTGTTGTCCGTATTGAGCGGTCGATCTCAGGACGGCATACACACCCATCGTAGCTGCCTCAAACCCTTCTACCGATGTGAGGGACAACTCGGTGTCTACCGCCTGCCCGGGCTGAACGTCAAGCAAATCCTTACACGAAAACAAGGTCAATAGCACCGTGGCAAAACAGGCCACAAAGTAAACATATATCTGTCTCATAATAACTCCATATTTTAAAATCCTACCTTAAAGCCGATGGTGTATGTACGTGCCGGCGGAATTTGATTTTGATTCGAGGTAAAAACACTGTCACTAATGTAAAACTCAGGGTCGTAACCTGTCCATTTTGTCCAGGTCAAGATATTCACCGCCCGGACATAGAAGTCTACATTCCGCAGATTGAACCGGCTGATGTATTTGTCAGGCACTCGGTAGTTAAGTGACAGCTCCTTGAGCCGAATGTAGGACGCATCCTCCAGAAAACGGGAGGAATTCCGGTCCATTGGCTGTGCTAACACCTCTGTTGCACCATCAATAGGGCGTGGAGTGGTCGTCATCTGTCCGGGTGTTGTCCACCGCGCATCGTAAACCCTGGCAAGCGAATTGGACTGCCTGTTGCCATTTACATAGTGATATGTATTGGTCTGGTTATATAACTCCCGACCCATATCGTATTGGAAGAAGATACCCAGTTCCACACGTTTGTATCGAAACTTGTTCGTAATTCCTCCATAATAATCAGACAACCTATTGCCTAATCCATAAGGAGCAGTCATACCCGTGGGTGCATACGTGAGGTTATCCTCTCCCTGCCACCACATAGGCTTGCCCGTCGCTGCATTCACACCGGCATACTGGAACGCCCAGTTGGTATACATGGGTAAACCTACTCGAATCCCGGGATCTCCTGGCAAAACCATCACTTCATCTTCTACTATCTCGTTGCCGTCGATTCCTTCGTCCACAAGGTCATCAACAACCCCACGATAAAGCCTTGTTACCCGATTACGGATAAACGTAATATTGAACGTCGATGTCCAACGAAAGTCACCTCTCCTGATGAGGTCAGAGCCCAGCTCTACCTCCAGTCCTTTATTTCTCACCTCAGCCACATTCCGCCATACACTCGAAAAACCACTGGTGTTTGGAAGGGGTACCTGTAACAGCAAATCCTTGCTGCGACGCTGGAAGACGTCCACCGACCCATAGAGACGACGTTTGAAAAACGAGAAATCTATACCAATATTCGTCATGATGTTCCGTTCCCAGCGAAGGTCGTCATTGCCTATTTGCGATCTTGACGTACCCGGCTGTCCTTCGTAAGAACCGCTTCCATCCGAAAGTGCCCTCGCTGCAAAATCGCCGATGGCACTGTTGCCGGTTTCTCCGTAGCTCGCGCGCAATTTCAGCTGCTGCGCCCAATGGGTTCTCCTGAGGAACGGCTCTTGGGAAGCATCCCAGCCTACCGAGAAAGAAGGGAACCAACCATAGCGGTTGTCAGCGCCAAAACGCGAAGAACCATCATATCTCAACACGGCACTGAACATGTATTTTTTCCTATAGTTGTAGTTTACCTGACTGAATGCCCCCGCTCGCTTGTTGCCTGTAATGTCTTCATAGGCATCCCGGATGACGGCGGCCGACGACAAATACCTGAATTCATAGGAAGGAAACCCCTCGGCAGTGGTTCCTACTCTGTACCGATGGTAATTCCTGTATTCCACTCCCAACAGTGTATTCAGGTTGTGTCCCCCCCCGAGGGATTTGTTGTATGTCAACGTCTGTGAAGTCGTGAACGTCAGGGTGGGTTGCATCCGGAACTGCTTGATCCCACCAAACGGATTGGCATATACCGTACGAGGGTCTTGATAAAACTCGGAGTGGAGCAGCCGGTAGTTCAATCCAAACCGCGACTCGAATTTCAAGGCTTTTGTAATGTCATAACCCAATCTCAGGTGACCGAGCAAGTTATGTGTTCTGGCCCGCTGCGTGTTCACTTCCGTCACTTGAAGGGTATTATAAGGATTTTCCCCCGGGAACCTGTCCATGGGGGCATTGTACGAACCATCTTCCAGATAGATAGGAAGAAAAGGTAACATCAAAGGCGCCCTCATTTGGGGAGAAGCAAACCAATTACTGGAATTCCACGAACCGTAGCTGCCGTTATATTCCTGCGTACTCAGAATGGTGTTCAGGTACAGATGCAAACGCTTATTGACTTGGTGGTCTAACCGTGAACTGAGCGTTGCCCGCATGAAGTCATTGCCCACCACCGTAGCATCCGTTTTGTTGAACGATGAGGAAACCCGGAAAGTAGTCTGTTCCGTACCCCCCGACGCGACCAATTGCACATTGTCGGTATACCCCAAGCGAAATGCTTCGCTCTGCCAGTCATAGGTTGGAATTGCCGCGATCTCTGCATCAGTCAACGTCACGGGCAATTGGTTTTGCGACAGCACCTCTGTGCGCACCTGATCATATGCCCAATCAGGATTTAGGTTGCTTATAGCCTCCATACGAACGTTCAGATACTGCTGCGTATTCATCATGGGCAACAACGGCACTGGCTCCTGAATCCCTCTGTAATAGTTGAGCGAGATATTTGTTTTTCCCGAAACCCCTTTCTTAGTCGTGATCAGGACCACTCCGTTAGCTGCCTGCGCACCATAGATAGAAGCCGCAGCGCCATCTTTCAGCACTTCAATGGATTCAATGTCATCAGGATTCAAGAGTGCCAACGGGTTGGATGCCGTGATATCCGACACATCCCCCTCCTCTGTACTGATCTCTACACCATCCACAATGTACAACGGTTGAGTGCCGGCAGAGATGGAACCCGTCCCGCGGACTTCAATCCGCATTGGCCCACCGGGTGTTCCGGACACCCCCTGTACCAATACCCCGGCCATGCGCCCCTGCATCGCCTGATCAAAGGTCTGGATAGGCATGTTCTCGAAATCTGCAGCCTTTACCTGTCCCATAGCCCCAGTGATGGTGCGCCGCTCTTGTGTCTGGTATCCTGTTACCACGACCTCATCCAGATCTTTCAACTCTTCCTCCAGCACGACATTCAAGGTAGTATTGGAGCCAATAGCGATTTCTCGGGTCACATATCCTAGCATGGAAAACACCAGCACTGCACCTTTACGCACACGAATGGAAAAATCGCCTTGCGAATTGGTAGTTGTACGGTTTCGAATACCTTTTTCCTGTACGTTTACACCTTCATAGGGCCGAGGCGTGTTTTGCACCATTAACTGTACCTTTCCCGTTACAGTGACAGCATCCTGTACTACATTCTCCGCAAAAACGCTCGGTAATGTGATCAGCAAAAGAAGAATCGTCATACTAGTGTACGATAAGAAAAGTGGAAAGTGATCTAATTCCGAGAAATGAAATTCTCGACGATGTACTAGAAACCTCCAGTACTTACCGAACAAAGAATGTTGTCTCATATATTTATAGATTATTAAGGGTTAAAATCGCGCAGGAAATTATTGTTGTACTAAAACATCTATTCATAATCATCATATTTTGATTAGTATATTATTCTGCTCTTTGTCATATTTTTTAGCGCCGATTACATTTTTAAGAAATCTGTTCACTATAACTTTGATTATCGGTGTATGTTATACTTACCCTTCCTTTGTCAACGAATGAAAACATGTTTCTCTTGCGTGTATCTGCTCAGCATCCGTGACAATGTAAAAACATGTAAAAGTATATTATCATATTTATAAATTTTGGTTAGATACAATATTACCGATCTACTTTTATCATCGATCAACAGTACAAATATGACAGAAAAAATGGCTAATCCAGTTCATCTGTTTGCCTACATTGTATACTATATTATCATCCCCACAATTGTATCACTATCAAAAAAATGCAAAAAACACAATTCAAAACACTAAAAACCAAGGATTACAAATAAAACAAGTCATATCAAGATATCAAGGCACTTTGTTTTTGTATACTCTTTTACGTAAACTTGCATATAGAAACTAGCGATTATAAACATGAAAGCACATTTTCATTTGGTGCCAAGAAGTACGCAATATCCCTATCTCTCACGCCAACATACCCTACCCAACTTTGGTACGGTCTGGCATTACCATCCTGAGCTAGAGTTACATTATATTATACGGGGGGAAGGGGTACGGTTTGTAGGAGATAACATCAGTAATTTTGATGCTGAAGAGTTGCTCCTATTGGGTGAAAACCTCCCACATATGTGGAGATGCAACAAGCAATATTTCGAAGGAAATCCGGACATAACCGCAGAAGCTATTGTGATACATTTTCTACCCGATTTCATGGGTGCCGATTTTCTCTCAAAACAAGAGGCTACCGCCATCCACACGCTATATGAACGAGCACAATCCGGACTGATCATTTATGGAAAAACGAAGAAAGAAATCCTCAACTTAATGAAAGAATCTGTACAGCAAGAAGGGATGAACAGGTTAATCACCTTACTCAATATGGTGCATATCTTGGCCAATAGTAAGGAAACAACAAAGATTACTTCTGGACTTACCTCTTACCATGCAAACAAAGATGAGACGGATCGCATCAATAAAATATACCATTATATTCTCACCAATTACCGAGACGAAATTTCATTGGAAGAAATCTCTTCCATAGCCCATTTGAGTGTTACTTCTTTCTGCCGTTATTTCAAAATGATGACAAAAAAGACATTTCGTGATTTTTTGATAGAAGTACGCATTAGCCATGCTAAACGTTTGCTTATTGAGAACAACATCCTTACGACAGAGTCCATCTGCTTTGATTGCGGATTTAACAATCGGTCTAATTTTTTTCGCCATTTCAAGCGTATTACGAAATGTACGCCTATTGAATATAGACAGCGGTATCTATACGAAAACGTATTTGTATGATATAGTGAGACAGATATTCCTTTCGATAAAATCTAAAAATCAACATAAAGACTTCAGCGATCCATTTAAAAAACCAGCAAGATACACCATATCAATAGTTGTGTAACTACACCCATGAGCAATGTCGCTACAGAATATACCTTCAGGGTCGATGCCGTACTCAGGTTAGAGAAACGGTTGATCACCCAGAAATAGGCATCGTTCGTATGGCTCACGCACATGCTCCCTGCTCCAAGACTGAGTATAGCCATGGTCAGTTCCAACGGGCTATCCAGCCCCAGGTCCTTCAGCAATGGGGTTACCAAAGCAGCAGCTGTGATCACAGCAACAGTAGACGACCCTTGGGCCGTCTTCATGAATGCAGCGATGAGGAAAGGGAAAAATATGCCCAAAGATGCCCCCGTCAACATATTCCCCAGATCACTTGCTACGCCCGAGCGTTGCAGTATCTCTCCGAACATACCTCCCGCACCAATAATGGCCAGGATCCCCCCGGCTTTCTCCACACCCTCTGTCAGCCAGTGTGATAAATGCCCCTTGTCCTCTTTCCTCAACAGCAACAGAGCCGCAAGGATACCTATACCCAAAGCGACAATCGGGTCCCCAAAAAATAGCAGGACACGTTCAAAAGTTCCACTGCCCGCCGTCTGCTCCATCAGCAGCTTGACAGATGCACCTGATCCGATCAGCAGGACCGGAAGCACAACCGGGACAAAAGAAAGCCCTACAGGGGGCAGTTTCCGCTCCGCCCTCACTTCACCGCTATCTGCCAGCGGTGCATAATCATCTGCGACCCGTTTGCCGCCCCAATAGGCATACAACAGACCCACAGCTGTTGCCGGAACCGCAAGCAGGGCTCCCAGCAGGATGACCATGCCAAAATCGCCCCCTGCCGTCTCCACCGCAACCGTAATACCGGGATGTGGCGGCACCAGGCAATGCACAGCATACAGGGAAGTGCCCAGTGCGGTCGCCATGACCACCATTGTCCAGTGCGTCCGCTTGACGATCGAATGGTTGATTCCGTTCAGGACGATAAAGCCGCTGTCGCAAAAGATTGGAAAGCCGATGATATAGCCCGTCAAGGCGATGCCCAAAGGTGCGTTCTTTTCGGATACCTTCTTCAGGATGTATTCCGCCATACTGACCGTTGCCCCTGTCTTTTCCAGCAGGATACCCAGGGTAGTACCCAATATGATCAAGACCCCAACCTTTTCCATCGTATGGCCAAAGCCTGCCTTCATCTGTCCCACCACTTCGTTCAGTCCGATACCGCTTAACAGGCCTACGCCCAAAGCGGCCAGGGCCAGAGCAAAAAAGGGGTTCAGTTTCTTATGCGCGGTACTCCATATCACGAAGCCCACCGCCACCAGTAAAATTATTATCGAGAGCATAAAAGCTTTTATTTTTAAACAACAATCATGAGCTGTATATCCATCACATTGGTCTGTGTAGGGCCGGTATGGACAAGTCCCCCGACCCTCTCAAAGAAATGGTACGAATCGTGGTTACCCAGGTATTCCCCTATCGATATACCGGTCCGGGCCACCTTATCCAATGTCCCAAAACTTACCATTGCCCCGGCAGCATCGGTAGGGCCATCCGTACCGTCCGTGCCGCAGCTCAACAGCACGATATTATCGGCCCTTACCTCGTTTTTTATCCGGCTTAGTTCCTGTAAAGCCACCAGGGCGAAATGCTGGTTGCGCCCTCCTTTTCCACTGCCCGTAACGTTGATGACCGTTTCTCCGCCCTGTATGAAACAGCAGGGCCTTTTAATTTCCTTCTGTAACAGCCGGCCGACGAACTGCCGGGCTTCCGATGAGGTATCGCCCGTGATGGGCCGCTCGGACGGATACACCTTATACCCAAGTTCTTCCGCGGCCTTTGCGGCGGCTGAAAGTGCTACCCGGTTAGATCCCACAATCGTATTGGTCACCCTTGCGAAAAGAGGATCACCGGGCTTGGGATTTTCCTTTATCAATCCACTGGCACCGTCCTTCAGGTATTGCACCACACTCTGCGGGATATCCGATGGGGTAGCATAACTATTCAGTATGCCCAGTGCTTCCGTGAAGGTAGAGGTATCCGGATAGGTCGGTGCACTGCCGATGATACTCAGGTCATCGCCCGGAACGTCACTGATGATCAGCGAAAATAGTCTGCCCTTACAGTACCGGGCCAGCTGTCCTCCTTTTACCAGGGACAAGTGTTTGCGGACCTTGTTGATCTCGTCAATGGCTGCACCCGAATTGATTAACAGGTTATAGGTCCGGCTCAGCTCGGCCATATCGAGGCCCGGAGGGATGTCGCACCACAGCGAGGAAGCACCACCGCTCAGCAGAAAGATCACGATGTCATCGCCCCGGACTTTTTCGAGGAACCGGAGTGTTTCCGTCACGGCAGACACCGAAGACCCATCGGGGACGGGGTGCGATGCAGGCAACATCCGGATCTTTTTAGCGGCAAGTTCATGTCCGTGCTTTACCGTGATCAACCCGTCCGTCAGGTGGTCGCCCAGGATTTCCTCTGCTTCCACAGCCATGGCAGCGGAGGCCTTCCCTACCCCGATAAGGTAAATCTTGTTGAAAATATTGAATGGTAATCTGTCGTCAGCTATCCGCAGGAAGTGGTCTTCTACTGCAATATGCTGCCGCATCAATGTAAAGGGATGCACGGCCCCAATGGCAGCATCCCAAACTTTTGTTATATCCTGCATAGCTAACATTAACTAGCTTAAAGGTAAAAATAATATAACTATAGAATCCTCTTACCAATTTATATTTTCTTCGATAAAAGCATTCAAGCTATTGGCCATGTCCCGGTGTTCTGAAACACTCGGATGTCCAGACGTACCTTTATACGAAAAAAGATGGACATACACCTTGGCATCATTCATAGCAGATACAGCATCTTCTATAATATGCGCATATCTCCCTTCTTTAAACACCACAGCATTCATACTTCCTAATGTACATATAATATGTGCCTGCGGGTACTTTTGTCGCATGGTGCTTATAAAAGACTGATATTTGGAAACAAGTTGCTGATCGGTAGGTTGTACACCACCCCACCTCTTTTGGAACTCACTTGAATTATTGGCGGGGGTATTCAGAATAGAAGCATCATTCTGAAACAGATTGATAACGACAATATCAGGTACATACTTTTTGAAATCCCACTTCCGGCTACTCGAAAAAGGGTCAACCCGGTCATACAACTCCGGCATAATAATATTGGTATAACCAACCGTCAATCCAATACCGCTCATAGCAATACAATGATATTGCGCATTAAAATGCCTCGCTGTCATCGCTCCATAGGCCAAATAATTATTTTCATATTCACTGGCAGGGCTGTCTGTTCCTGTATTATCTTCATTGGATCGCCCACACGTGATTGAATTGCCATAAAACTCTATCTTTCTTTCCTTCAAGGAAGGCACTTCTAACACTTTGCTTTCACCAATTAAATCAAAACCAAAAAACACCGAATATCCTCGGTTGTATCCTGTGTTCATGTGGTTTAGCTTAAATAATTCAACAAGATGTTCACCCTCTCCTAGGTTACTGGCTAATGTATAGTATCGTTTTGTTTTATCGAGCTTTATCTTTCCACGTGGAGTCCCGTCAATAATAATTTGAAAATAATTATCATTGTTGGAACTGAAGTCTTGTAAGAGGGCTTTTACACCTGTCCCCTGAAATTTCATCCGTACAGCTGTCCCAGGCCAATATAGATAAGCACCATCCTGTTGTTTTATATCTACACGGCCTTCGTATTGAATGTTAACATCATTATAGGGAGCGGCAAGCTTATCTGTTTCATTCCCCTTTTTGTCGTCCTGCGAGTCGCCCTCCTTGGCACAGGCAACGGATAAGATTATGAAAACTACACATAATACGCCTTTGAATACTACTTTTATTTTGTCCATTCCTTCTTTATTAACGAAGGTGTCTCCTACATTTATCTGGGACAAAGTAGGAGACACCCTCAAAAATTACATTTTTAGATCATTATTTATTGTACTTTATCGAGAAATACACCAATCGATTTGTTGCTGATGTCGTATTGATACTACCACCCGTTACAGACGTATTGTTGATATTCATCAGCCTGATTTGAATATTCGGCTTATTGAGTAGCTCGTCAGGCAGACTGTATGTAAATACCCTGAAACCTGGAACTAAGTATTCTTGCTGCTCAGTTGTCGACATCTGACCAAAGGTCTGATAGGTTGCCACCCGATTCCAGTTATTCCCGTCGAGTGAATATTCGACAGCAAAATCCCGGGGACCGGTCGTAGAACTGTTACTCTCAAACGTTACAGACAGAGAGCCTGTGATTCCCACGGTAGAAATATTATCTATGAGCCAATATTTACCTGTTCCCCATCTGTTTACATTATAACCGCCTTTTGTAATAATGCTATTACCAACAACCGGTTTATCCCCTCTGTACTTATCGATGAGATATGTCCCTCCACTTGCAGTATACCCAGCATAAATTCCTGTACTTTCATACTTGGTCAGTGTTGCCGTGGTAGGACCTGTCGTGGGTACGAGGAAAGCTGCTCCCGGATTGCCTGGAGCTGTAGTAACTGCAGGAAGAGTATTTTGAAATGTGGACAGATCTGGGAACTCCCATTCTACCAATATTTCTGAAAATCCGTTTGCCTGATTCGGATTGATGGCAATATCCGACTCTGCGAGATGACGAATGGAATATTGGCCCAAATCGCCATATTTACTATCTGCTATTTTGACCACCAGTCCAGTGATAGAACCCGATCCCTTTGGCACCGAATTACGTCGATAGGTTACCTCTTTGTTCGTAATGAGATACATATCGTCACCATTTATATCCCGTATAGGGGCAGGGTAATGTTTCGTAGCAAGAGCGGCATAGGAATAATTTATGTAATTCTCATGGAAATTAGTATACCCGCCATGCGGCATAGCAAACTCCACATCCGGTAGTGTGACCACAGACAAGAGGTGATCGTCTGTCAGCTCACTGATATGCACAGTCGGCGGGGCAAAACCCGAGTCAGCCACCCTCGTCAGTATATTAGCTGCACTTATCCCTTTGAGCACCCTGTACTGTACGCCACAGTCTTCAAATGTTTCGATCTGAGCACCGTCCAAAAGCAGATCCACCTTGTCAAATTTATCGAATGCCAAGCTTTCAATCGCTTCAAAAGCTAATGCTATACCATTAGCATTTTGGATGATATAGGTACCTGACCTAAAGTTGGCAGAAACTCCTGTAGAAACAATATTTCCCGTCACGGATATATTTTCATCTATTCCACCCAATGGTAGTCCTTTTATATAGCTGAAATCCTTGAGTTCCGGTGGACCGTCGTTGCCTGCGGCCATTTGGGTCACCGTTATTTTATCCCACACCTCCAAATCCTCACCAGAAACATCTTCATAGGACAGAATGATGGTAGCTGTTCTCTCTTCAGCCCGTGTATTTAATACGGTCTGGAATTTCAGGGCTTCCCCTTCAATGTTTATACCGACTACCCAATCTTCTTCTTCCTGATCGTACAAGATTTCTGTACGGATTGCTCCTGCCGGGATATTGGTATTCAGCTTGATTTCATGGCTCCTCGGCCGGGATCCGACTTCGAGTTCATGCTGTTCCAGCGCTAAGAATGGATCAGTAGCCAGCTGAGTGAGTATAACTTTATGATATTTCCCACTCTGCGTAGTCACAATAAAAAACTCTACTGTTCTGGAATCAACTGTATTATTTTCATCGCACGACAAATGTAATTGGCCATCACCTGTTCCAGTTGTATTTTCTATATGAAGCCAATCAGCATTTATCTCACCCACTTTCCATGAAACATTCGAGGTGATATCAAGGGAAACCGCACCACCCGTGGCACGGACGACCGGACTTAGGCTACTAACTTCTAGCGTGTCAGCTACCTCCAACTCTTTGCTACAACCCATCATCGTAAGGAGCAAAAAGAGCATCGATATTACTCCAAAAACAGGAGATAATATCTGTTTATAATATTTTTTACTTAACATAACGGTTCTTGTTTAGTTTTCAATTTCGATATATAGCGGATAATGATCGGATATACTATCCGTGACATCATCATAGATAATGTCCGCCTTCGTCACCTGTTTAGCCAGTACATCGTTTACCCACACATAATCAATACGCTTCACGATATCGTGGAAGTACTTCTTCGTGGGTGCACTGTGTCGGAACTTTTTATTGTGCATATGTAGGGCATCGTGAAAGCCCGCCTTTTTCATTGCATTGGTCACGGAAAAGTCCAGTTGCCCGTTATTGAGGTTTTGTATAATTTTTCGCTTTTTTTCGGCTGCTTTTTGATTTTCCCAAAACGCACCATCATATGCGACACTATCATCTGCCGATAGTGAATTGAAATCCCCCATGATCATCACAGGCTCATTTTCTGGAATCAGCGCTGCCCGTGCAAGAATTTCGGCTACTTCCGCTTGACGCTTCCGGTAACTGAATGGCGAAAGATGTAATACAAACACATGTACATTATTGATATTGGCGTAGATATAGGCATGCCACATATTATCTACCACCTTTTGCACATTTACTATAGGATATTTAGATGAAAGCGCCACCGGGAAACCATCCGTTTTCGACAACACAGCATACGGATGATTGTATTGTGCGGCGAAATCCTCCAGTTTTTTCTGCGTAAAGCCATTCATCTCCTGATAGGCCACAATGTCCGGTGAGATCTTTTTCACCCAATCTACATAGGTGTTTTGATTGACCGAATCCGCCTGAAGTCCTTTTAACACGTTGTAGGAAAGTACGCTCAGTTTTTGTTGCGCGGAGAGTACAGCAGGCAATATGATCAGCAGCAGACCGAATAATATATATTTATTCATCATCATTACTTTTATTTTTTAATCTCCATGTATGTCGGATAGTGATCAGAAAATTTGTCCGTATAGACCGATTGTAGAATATCCGAAAAGACAACATCATTTTTTAGAGGATTATTTACAAATATGTAATCTATTCGGTACCCTCTATTGGGACCGTTCACCGCGATCTCTGCTACCGGTGCGGTCGCTTTAAAATCGCTGTTGAGCAACGGATAGGTATCAGTGAAATTATTTTCCTTAATCGTATTGTAAACAGCATGGTCTCTATCTGCATAACGGTATCCCGGTCCATAACTATCTCTATCAAATGTATTATGCGAATTTAGATCCCCACCCATAATAACTGGAACGCTCGTGTATTGCGTCGCGTCATTCAGAATAATGGCTATTTCATCTTTACGGTCGATGTTATTGATATTCCGCTCATCGTCCAGCTCAAAGGGGCAGAGGTGAACTGAAAATATCCGTATACCCGAAGTGACACCGGTCACATAGCCATGGTGCAGCAGTCCTGCTTGTACTACCTTTCGAATATCCGTGATGGGTTGTTTGGAAGTGATACCTGTCGGGAAGCCCGATGTTTTCGACAGCACGGCATAGTCATGTCCAAAAGTTTTTGCAAACGTGGTAAACGAGGCATCTGTAAAGCTACGTGCTTCCTGAAACAGAATAATATCCGGATCATAAGTAACGACCCAGTCCGCAAAATCCTGGCGTAACTTCGTGTCATTTTTAAATCCTTCTAATATATTGTAACTCATCACTTTAAGCACATCCTGTGCAGCTAGGGTGACAGGAATAGTATTTTCCATTTTCTCCTCCACATTAAGGGTTATTTTTCGGGAATTATATCCTGGAGCAACCACCGTTGCATAGCCTTTTGCGCTATGTGTCTCGTCTTCCAATTGTATTTCCCCTTGTGGATCCGTATAACCTTCACCTACCCGAATATGTATGGGTGGCAGTTGCCTGTACGACACCACATAAGCACCTTGAATAGGGTTTCCCGACGCATCTGACACCTGAAATGTCAGTAAGGTTTTATCTCCTTTATCAACTCTTGCAAAAGGGCCGGGATCAAACTCTCCACTGCTTTTGCACGCCGTAGCCAACAGGAACATAAAAAAGAGTAATTGCGTCAAACTTCTTGTTTTCATCTGTTTAATTTTTTTGTCAATGGTTGATGAGAGCTCGATGTAAATAATCATTGCCCTGTGTGTCAATATTTATTTACATCTCGGTTTCATTTTTTCTGTTTTTTTTCAATTAATCTGTAATATCATCCCAGCCCTGATTTTGGTCAAGATTTCGATTTAGCGTCAATTCTTCCAGCGGTATAGGATAGAAATAATCTTTGTGCTCGTCCCAAACCTTGGTGATATCGGGAAAATTAACGATCCGTCCACCGCTCGTGCCATTTTCTAGGACCAACTCACCAAGTCGTTGATACTGTCTGCCCGGTACCGGTGTAGGTGCACTACCTTGGTAAATGACCAGATCAATTGTACCGTTATGATCCAAATCATATTCGCCTATACCCGGAAAATACATGCCATAAAAGGGCTTAGCAAGCCGGGCACCTTCTTTCCAGCGAAGGAGATCACGATAACGATGTCCTTCTTTGACAAGCTCAATCCGACGTTCGCGGCGAATCTCAAGTATAACACCTGTATTCGCTCCGGTTTCTACATTTGGATATTCTGAAACGAGATAGGGGTCAGGACTGGCATTAGCTGCCGTCAGGTTTAAATTAGGCATACCTACACGATCACGCAGAAGCTTAATACTACGATCAATGTCCGGCTGTAAGAGAGAACCCAACTCCGCCTTGGCTTCGGCAAAGTTCAATAATACTTCTGCATACCGGAATATGGGCATATCATTAATATTCCGTCCAGCATCATAACTAGGTGCCAAGATATACTTCACATATTGATATCCTGTCACACAAGTTGCAAAATCAGGGACAACATCCTGATTGCCTCCGATTCGTCGATATCCCGGCGTACGAATCGTTTGTGCCATACGGGGATCCCTATTCTGAGTCTCTTCATAGAATTGCATCGTCTCATATCCCGGTATGTCTGTAAAGCGACTACCATCTTTCATCAGGTAACTGTTTACGACGGATTTTTGCAAGCCAGGCCTACCATACGAAGCAGAAAGGATATAAAAGTTAGCCGCATGTATCAGTGGCACTGCCTCAGTATATTGACGTGCCAAAATCATCTCAGCCATGAAAGGTTCATCTGCAATAAACAGTTCTTGGTACGCTTTATCAGGACTGCTGGTATAGATGTTATACGGACCATTCATCAACTGCTCTGATGCATTGACTCCTGCCTGCAGAATCTCCTGCCAGTCGCCTAAGCCGTGATATTTCCGGAATGTTCCCTCAAACAGACACATACGTGATTTTAAAGCCAGCGCGGTCCATTTAGTAATCAATTGTGCACTTTTCTGCTCTTGACAGTGCTCAATAGCAAAATCAATATCTTCCAACATTTTTGCAAACACCAGTTTCCGGGAATCACGCGGTTTTTTTAACCTTTCATCGTCTACACCCAATACCGAATCAAACCAGGGAACATCACCAAAACGCACTACTTTATCAAAATAAAAATAGGCTCTAAAAAACCGGGCTACCCCATCGTACAGTAAGCGGGCTGCCTCATCCTCACATTGATGCGAATATTCAAGGTAAAGGTTGATCCGCCGCAACGCGCTCCAGGACCAGCCTCCTCCACTCCCCGGCGTGATCCGTGAGCCCCGGATTTCATCCGCTAAGGTATTTCGGGCTTCGTCATCCGCCTGGTGAGGCGTGTTGTAATGGATGTCCAGTGCATCCGGCAATTGATCATAAAATGCATTCGTATAATTTCGCAGTTCCTGCGCATTGCGGAAATAATTTTCCGGAGCCAATTCAGCCAGTGGATAACGTTCCAGATAATTGTCGTTGCAGGACATTACGAAACCACTTATGCATATAGCGATATAATGGAATATCTTCTTCATTTGTTTCATTTTTAATGCTTTTTGCCGTGATTAAAAAGTTAGATATGCACCAAAGGAGTAAATCCTCCCCATTGGATACGTCCGGCCTGTCGGGTCAGACATCACTTCTTCCGGATCGAGATAATCGGATTTCAATTTCGTCCATGTATGGAGATTTTCTCCACTCA
This sequence comes from Sphingobacterium sp., assembly GCA_040392285.1. Taxonomy (GTDB): domain Bacteria; phylum Bacteroidota; class Bacteroidia; order Sphingobacteriales; family Sphingobacteriaceae; genus Sphingobacterium. The sequence goes on from JBEBWF010000015.1 coordinate 55,035, forward strand.
CATACACGCGCAATCGATTCACTTTGATCCGATCCATCCACGATTTGGGCAAGGTATAGCCAATAGTCAGGTTGCGCAGCTTTAAATATGCCAAGTCCTGCAAATACATGTTATTGGCGACCGACAATTCGGAGTTCTGCGCTGTATATCCGCGTAGGAAGGGGAAATAGGCATTCGGGTTGTCAGGTGACCAGACCTTGCTCGGAAAATCAACAGGGATAAACGAGTCATATGGACGGGCGTATACCGACCAAAATGCTTGGCTTTCAAGATCTGGGTACCAGTGTCTGCGACCAATCCCCTGAAAAAACACCGTCAGGTCGATACCGTTCCAGTCTCCTCCTAAAGTAAGACCGTAGGAATACCGTGGCAAACTGTTCCCGATAATCCGTCGGTCACCTGGATCGTCCAAAGTATTCGCCCCACTGTTGATGATTCCATCGCCATTGAGATCCATGATCCTAATATCTCCCGCCTGCAACATACGGAGTTCGGCAGTAGGTGCTGCCACACGACGTTTATTGATTTGATCCTGATTCACGATGGAAGCCCAAGCCTGTGCTTCTTCTGTGGTTTTAAAGAAACCATCATATGTGTACCCCCAGATTTCGCCCCACTGTTTGCCCACATAATGGGAACCGAGGTGTCCATCCGGATTCTCGAACTTGGTAATGCGCGCGACGTAATCAGACAAAACGCCCCGGATGTTATAGGAAAAAGATTTTCCCGCCAGTTGGAACTTATCGTTCCAGCCGAGGGTAAGGTCGAAACCTTTCGTGCGGAGGTTAGCTGCATTAATACGAGGTTCGCCAGCACCAAAGGCACCTGGCAGTTGTTGACCAACACTTAGCATATCACGCGTATCGCGAATATAAAAATCAGCTTCTACCGATAGCCGGTTTCTCAGCATGTTAAAATCCACGCCCAGATTGCTTGTGGTGATACTCTCCCAAGTCAGCGTATTGGCTACAGGTGCCGGAGGATCGGTCACACTCAGACGTTGGCCATCCACCAGATAGTCAATCTGACGACCTGTATTCATAGAAGCAATATATTCGTAGGTACCCACTTCCTGATTCCCGAGCGAGCCGTAAGAACCCCTGATCTTCAGGTTATTCACTACAGGACGTATATTGTCGAAAAAAGACTCTTCACTCAACCTCCATCCAGCAGAGAAAGAAGGGAAGAAACCAAATCGACTATGTTGCGGGAAACGTGATGTTCCATCATAACGGCCACTGGCTTCGAAGAGGTATTTTCCGGCGAAATTGTAATTGAACCGATAAAACCCGCCGCGCACCGCCCACTCGTCAGCACCACCACTAAGTTGCTTATTCCCCACGACCAAATTTAGATCATTCAATGATTCAGACAACAAGTTATCACCGATTGCTCCCATGCGCTTATACGTACGGTCCTCCTGGTTAAAACCTGCTGTAGCACTGAAGTAATGCTCACCAAATGTCCTTTCATAATTACCAAAAACATTAATAATATTCCAATAATATTTGGTCATGTTTTCATTGAGTCGATCAACAGAAAGCGCACCCAGATTAGATCGTTCCATGACGCCCGGGAACTTAGAATAATACTGTGGTGTCTGTCGATAGGAATATTCCGTCCGAAACTCCCTATATGAATAGTTCGCCGTCAGGGTCAACCCCTTCGTCAACGTAAATACAGCTTCGGTCGTATTGGTCATTTCTGTATTGTTGTTGTTTCCCTTCATCGTACCACTTTCTAGGGCATTATGCATACCATAGCCTATAGGATAGGTATTGATTCCCGAATAACCGGTCAGTGTACCGTCCGGATTCCGAGGTACGTATGCCGGGTGATACTGATAGGTCGGATCATTGCTGACATTGTTAGACACCGTATTGAAATTGGTAGACATCCCATGCCAATCATACTTCGATTTAAAGAAGTGGGTATTGTTACTTACGGTCAACCAATCTTTCAGTTCACTCTGGACTTTTGCGCGCAGATTATGCCGCTTATAATAGTCGGGGTTGATATTGAAAATTCCTTGTTCTTTTGAGGTCGCTCCGGTTAATGAATAGCGAGTTTTGTCATTTCCGCCAGACACAGTCACATTATGTTCCTGTTTTGGACGCTTGTTGTCATAAAAGTAATTAAACCAGTCGAAATTCCCGTAGTAGCGGTACATATCTTGCCCACTACCATTTTGTTTGATAACCACCCATGGGCGATCGGGATTTTCGGTCTTGTCGTTAACGCGTGACCAAAGTTCTTCGTAGTCTTCTTCAGAATACCGCGTAGTTCCATATCCAAGGGCATTGTACATGGCTTCGTCATTGATTTTCGCATTCCAATACCCCGAAGTAATAAAATCGGTATTTACGGCATGCGTCGTATAGCCTACATTGGTGGTATACGAAATGTTCGTTTTACCGTCTTTCGCACTTTTGGTGGTAACCAAGATGACGCCAAAGGCTCCGCGTGCTCCATATACGGCTGCTGCGGAGGCATCTTTCAGCACAGTAACAGATTCGACATCGTTTACGTTAATACGATCCAGTGTTCCAAGGACACCGTCAATGAGGATTAACGGCCCTCCGCCATTGATAGAGGTTGTTCCCCGCACATTGACACTACCACTTGTACCGGGCCTTCCTGATCCAATAGTTACATTCAGGTTTGGAACAGCTCCCTGCAAAGCCTGTGTAATTTGTGTGACGGGACGTTGCGCGAAATCCTCTCCGGAAATCTGGCTCACAGCTCCCGTCAGGTTTACTTTCTTCTGTGTACCATAACCGACAACTACCGTGACCTCATCAAGCGTGCTGAGCATCTCCTTTAAGGTAACATTCACCGTTCCTGATCCTTCGATCGGACTTTCCTTTGGGGTAAATCCGACACCTGTAAACAACAGGATATTGTTTGCTGCGAGGACATTAATCTGATAATTTCCGTCACTATCGGTCTTAGTGGCTATGTTCGTCCCTTTTACGGTGACCGTTATGCCAGGTATAGGCTCACCTTTATCATTAGTTACCTTTCCATGGATGGTTTGTTGAAGTATATCCCTATCAGATACCGGAATTACTTCTGCTTTTTTTGTCTCGCTGATCTCCTTTAAGGTGATGACCTTTCCGTTGACATGATAAGTGAATGGCTGCCCTGCAAATAGTAAAGGCAGGACTTCTGAAATCTCTTTTGACTTGATGGTTATTGAAATTGGTTTGGCCTTTTTTAATAATGCCTCTCTCGCAACAAAAGAATAGTTGGTCTGTTGCTGTATAGTCATCATGACGGTTCGAAATGCAGCACCACTTACATCAAGATTTACCTTTTGTGCGAGGGTATTTGCACTTACATGAAAGGTCAACAGCAGGGTGAGGAATAAAGTTAACTTCATGATAAGCCATATTATATGCGGTTGACAACCAATTCCAAGCACACGGCAATGCCTTGTGACATTGGTATTGGCATAAACAATATTATTCATACTTTTGTATTGTTAGGTTTATAAATAGTTACACAGCTTTTATGTATTATCTAACATCGGCCGGAAGTGTTCGTAGCACCTCCGGTTTTTTTGTCAGGTAAATGATATTTGGAATAATGTTATTGACGTGATATCATAATCCTCCTTCCATCTATTTTGAATTGAATAGTATTATAATTGTCTCTAAGAGTTTGCAATACATCATTGAGGGGTACATCTCTTTGTATCCGCCCAAACAGTCTGTCGGATTTTATTCCTGCAGGTATTTCTCCGAAATCAACGTCGTACCATCTTTCTAATTGACGGAGAATCTCCGAGAGCTCATAACCATTGAATTGGATAATGCCGTCCTTCCAAGATGTATATTCTTGGGGATCTACAGGTACGATTGATAGCTCACCATCAGACTTACTAATGGCTTGCTGGCCGGGTTTGAGACGGAATATTTTTTTCGTTTCTATACTCGTGACTTCTACTGACCCTTGAGCGAGAGTGGTATGTTGGATGGCTTCATCCGCATAGGCGTGGATATTGAACTGCGTCCCTAGCACACGAATGCGCTGTTTATCCGAATGTACGATAAAAGGTCGGTCAGAATCATGTGCTACTTCAAAATAAGCTTCGCCTTTTACCCAGACGCTTCGCTCGTTCCCCTCGAAGCGTGTAGGGTATACCAACTCCGATACGGCATTAAGCCACACACGGGTACCATCACTTAATGTGACTGCATATTGACCTGCCCTCGGTGTTGCTAGCGTGACAAGTTGAACACTTTCTAGTGCTTGGATGGTCGACCCATCCGTATAGACCAACACATCGCCCTTATTGATAATCCCTTCCTGATCTTCGCTCAACGTCAATACTTGTCCATCGTCTAATGTAATCGTCGCACGGTTGCTTCCAGGCAGAATAACATTTTCCGTTACCAGGATATTATCATCAGCATGGCTTTTAAATTGGTATTGATATAGTGCTACTCCTCCTGCAAAGAAGACCAATATGGCTGCTGCATAAGGTAACCACCGACGAGTCTTATGAATTTTTCGGGGTCTCGTTTGTTTGAATAAATTATGTGCAACGTCATCTCCAATGGATTTAATAAGAGAAGGATCTGAATCAGGAACTTTGTCTAGCTCCTGTTCAATCAATTGAATAAGAAACTCATCATGTTCAGTCAGCTGGAAATAGCGGAGTATCTCTTCCAACTCCGCCTCGGTATGCTGTTGCTCAAGATACTTTCTGAATAATAGGCTTATTTGTTCTTTATTTTCCACTGGCTTTTTAAGGCTAATACAAATAAGCCGAAAAAAGCAGCGGTTGGATTTTGAAAAAATTTAATAATTAACTGATATTCAGATAGAAAAATATTACTAAATAGCTATCAATAATCTCCTATTAGATTTGAGAACACAACCAAACAGCTAGCAGAAAACCCATGGTTTCAAGGTCTACACTGAGTTGTCTAAGGGTAAGATTTGCCTTTCGGATATGGTCGTTTACGGTATTTTCGGAAATATTCAACAGCTCACTCACTTCGCGATATGATTTTCCCTCCAGTTTACATAAGGTGAATACAGTCCGTCTTTGCGGAGGAAGCTTATTGAGCAGGCTGTCCAGCACTTCTTTGTTTTCCTGCGAAGCTATACGCTCTTCAATATGCGTATACATGCGTTCTTCAACAGGTAGTAGAGCTGCACGCATTTTGATGTCATAATAAGCTCGTCTGATGACATTTTTGGCCATATTGGCTGCAATACGAAATAGGTAGGCTTTGAACGGCTTATGGGGATCTATATTATCACGGCCTATCCAAATATTGAGGAACAAATCCTGTACCTGCTCCTCGACCAACTCCCGGGATTTTAACACCTTTAATAGGTTTCCAATCAGTCTGTCTTTATAGATATGATAGATTGTTTCAAAAGCATCGTGATCCCCCGCTTTCAGTCTGAATAAGAGCTCCTTTTCACCAGAATTATCGATACGTTGCATGTCCATTCTTAGTTTTTCACCAAATATTCTCTGCCGTAAGATTCTTAAATTGCTTTTTTTCGAGTTGAAGTGGTTTTCTCATAATTATGAGTTCGGTTAACGTCTTTCTAATCTTGAACCATCCTGCATCAATCGTGTATACACGCTGGTGCCAGCTAATGTCAATATTTGAAAACTACTTTCAAAACTACAAAAAAAATATCCATTTACAACAACTGACAAAAAACCAATACTATAAAAAACAACAGAGGGAGGCTCGAAAGCTTCCCTCTAGTTCATCGTGATATATTTAATTTTATCCTTCTATCTCCTTAAAATATAGATACGTTCCAACTTTAAGTTCCTTACATGCCGGCTCGTCACAGACAATAATGGCGTCGTTATGCATTTGTAATGCACTGGCTGTGCATACATGAGAAACCTCCCCTTCGATCGTATTTTTCAAAGCGGCCGCCTTATTATAGCCTGTTGTTAAGATCATCACTTGTTTCGCATCGCAGATCGTAGCTACACCAACTGTTATTGCCTGCTTAGGTACAGCATGGATATCCCCACCAAAGAAGCGTGAATTCGCAATACGTGTTTCTACTGTAAGATTCATCAATCGGGTACGAGATGAAAGTGAAGAAAATGGCTCATTAAAGGCGATGTGCCCATCTACTCCTATTCCGCCAAGGAATAAATCTATTCCTCCGACTGCAGTAATTTTATGTTCGTAAGCTTGACATTCTTCTAGGAGATCAATTGTATTTCCATTGGGTATATTGACATTTTCAGGCAAAATATCGATATGCGAAAATAGATTGTTCCACATAAAGGAATGATAACTTTCGGGATGTTCTTTTGGCAAGCCGACGTATTCGTCCATATTAAAGGTTGTCACGTGTGCAAACGAAAGACCTTCTTCCTTGTGCATACGCACTAACTCAGCATAGGTAGGAAGTGGCGTTGACCCGGTAGCCAAACCTAAAACAAATGTCTTCTTTTCTAAAGCCGCTTTACGAATGGCAGACGCAATATGCTGGGCTGCCCAGATACCTATAGCGGAAGGATCGGGTTGAATAATAACTCTCATAAATCTTTAAAAATAACTCCTGTAAATTTGTCGCTAAAATAAAACAAATAATAGGAATAGCCTAATCATCGTAACCATTTGCTTTGGCTTTCCAGGCTAGGGCAAAGACCAGAGCCGATATGACAGCTATCCCTATCAGGGAATAGATGGCTATATCCCAGCCCGTTCTTTCCACCAAAAATCCTATTCCCCATCCCGAAACAATCGTACTTCCATAGCCGAACAATCCACAAAATCCACCCGCTGTGGCTGCTGCACGTTTGGTCGCGATATTTGCAGCTGCTATACCCACTAGGGCCTGTGGTCCATAGATAAAGAATCCGGAAGCCATGAGAATCACATTGGCCAACAAAAGGGAACTATGTTCATCGAGTAGGCTGAGTGAAATCAGACATAAGGTTGCAATAGACATACAAATGGTACAGGTACGGGCTGCCCTTCCCCCGAAGAACCGATCGGTCGCCCAGCCTGCCGCAAGCATACCACCTATACCCGCTATTTCAAAAGACGCGACCGACAGCCCAGCATGGGTAATATCCAAGTGGAGATGCTCTTTCAACATCGTAGGCCCCCAGTCCAAGATGGCGAACCGGGTGATATACAAAAAGAAATTGCCGACAGCAAAAATCCATATCGTCGGATTCAGGAAAACTTTTTCCCTTAAAAATGCTTTAAACGCAATCGAATCTTCTTTTTTTAACCGGTTTGGAGCTTTTCCTCCCTTCAATTCGGGGAGACCGACAGACGATGGGGTATCCCGAACCAAAAAGAAAACGAATACTGCGCTGACTAATACGAGAGCTGCCGGTATCAGGAAACTCCAACGCCAATGTTGCGAAAAAATAGATGTACTGATAAAATAGTTTCCCCAGTCTATGCTGACGATATAACCACAGAATACAATGGCCAGACCCGCTCCGATAGAATGGGAAGTATTCCAGAGAGACATTTTGGTTGCCAGTTTCTCGGGAGCTACCCAGTGTGTCATCAAACGGGTGCACGGAGGTACGCCCATTCCCTGGAACCAACCGTTCAGTACCCAAAACACACCCAAAACGATAATGGAGGTGGACAACCCAAACAGGAGATTGCAGAGGGAACACAGGATAAGACCTGCTACCAGAAAATAACGGGCGTTGCTCCGATCCCCCCAAATACCGTTGATAAATTTGGAAAGACCATAAACCAGGCCATGTAGCGTAAGAAACAACCCAAGGTCCGTCTTCGAAATGCCAAGCTCCGTATTCATGTAGGGCATGGCGATACTGATATTCTTGCGAACAAAATAGAACATGGCATAACCGAGTATACAGGCTACCATCGTACGGGTTTCCCAGTATTTGAATTTCTTTTGTTCCTGTGGGCTCATTTCCGAGGCGAGAGTTTCGGTATTAGTTTTACTATCCATAGTTACCGCTATTTTTTCCTTTGTACCGGCAGTCCGACAAAATCTGCTGGATAATCTGTTTCGATGATATCGGGGTTAACAGCAAGCTCTTTTTTGTAAGCTTCTATCCGTGCCTCACGGGGTTTCACCCTGTCCGCCGTAGGATGGATGGAGGTCATACACATCACTCCGTGACTGCGCAATAAATCATAGACTTCTTGCTGTTCCGGATCCATGGTATATTTAACATAGGCCATAATCCGATTCCAAGGTATGCCGGAATTTTTGTACGCTTCGTACATCTCCATGTTGCTGATCTCGCTGCAGAACATGACGTTATCGTTACGCTGGTAGTAGAACAGGCATTCTTCCAATGAACGTACGGAAAGGATGATATTGTGATATTTGCTCCATTTCCCTTTCAGGTTGTCGGAGTACTGTTGCCAAGGCACACCTTTATTATCAAAATTGAATACGGTTTTATCCTTTCCCCATTCCAGTATTTCGTCCAGTGACAGTATCTTATACTCAGTCACATTGCCCTGTCGGTCCTTGAGGTTGAACTGCTGCAGCTCTGCATATGTATAATCGGATACTTTTCCTTTTCCTGTAGTCGTACGGTCAATTGTGGCATCATGCATCAGTACCAGCACGCTGTCCTTGGTCAGACGGGGATCAATCTCAAAAAACGACGGCATCAGACTCAGTGTCTTTTCGCAAGAAGCTATACAGTTCTCCGGATAACCTTCCTGCATACCACCTCTATGACCGCTGATGATAATGTCCTTATCGGGCGAATAACGAAAATATTCCTGCAGCTCTACCATGTTTTTAATATGTACCGTATGCAGCTTCGAGGTGCTGCACGAACCAAAAATCAATACTGTATTTAATAAAAATAAATAGGATAATACTCTCATGATAATTTATGCTTTTATTGTTTGTTTTCGTATCTGTTCTTTTATAGTTGGAATACTATGGCCTGTAACGCTCAGTTTATATATACCGGATTTGATCAACAATGCTGTTGCGCGGGTGTCGGATGCGAGCTCACCGCATACAGATACTTCCGTAGCATACTTTCGCGCTGATTCGACCACATTCGATATGCTTTTTAATACGGCAGGATGAAAACTATCGCAGGCACTAATCGAATAGGGATTCTCTCTGTCCACGGCGAGCATATATTGCGTCAAGTCGTTTGTACCAACACTGAAAAATGGCACTTTCTGTGCAAAATCATCTGCCAACATTACCGAGGCGGGGGTTTCTATCATTATACCGGCACGAAGCGTTTCGGCAAAAATTACCTTTTCGTTTATCAATTCTAGCTTACAGGTTTCCAATAATGCGCAAGCCCTGTTATACTCTTCCATCGAAGTGATCATCGGAAACATCAAGCGGATATTATCCAATACCGCAGCCCGTAAGATAGCGCGTAGCTGTGCTTTAAAAATAGCCGGTGCAGAAAGGGAAAACCGAATTCCACGTAACCCCATGACGGGATTTTCTTCTGCCTCCATCCTATAATAAGGCAATTGTTTATCGGCTCCTATATCCAGGGTGCGTATCGTCAGGATTTTACCCTGACAGGCTTTTGCACATGCTGTATAGATATGATACTGCTCGTCTTCGCTTGGAAAGTCACTGCTTTGCATAAATATAAATTCCGTACGTAGCAGTCCAATACCGTCAGCCCCCGTGGAAATGGCCCTTTCTATATCAGAAAGACTTCCGGCATTCGCGTATACCGCTATTTCCACACCGTCTCTTGTAACAGCAGGACTGAGATCCACTTCCCGATGTTCTTGTGTTGTTTGGGATACCTCTAACAAGAGGGATCCATCCGGATCTGTGATAACTACCCCATGCTCACTGTCGACAACGACCGTTTGTCCATCAGCTATATTATCCAGCACATCGCCTATTCCCAAGACGAGTGGTATACCATGGCTCCTTGCCAAAATAGCCAGATGACTATTTATACTACCTTTTTTTAGGGCAATGCCAGCCAATTCGGATAAATCGATCCAGATGCTGTCCGACGGCAACAGGTTGTCGGCTAGAATCACGCTACCTTTTGGCATTTCCAAAAAGGGGTTGTCGTTATTCCCTGTAAGACTAAGACTGATCTGCCCACACACATCGACGATATCGTCCGAACGGGAACGCAAGTATTCATCGTCAAGATCTGCAAACAGCGCACATATTTCCGCAGAAGTTTTTTCCACCGCGCAGACAGCATCTATTCTTTCTTCTGCTATTTTTGCGATCACCCTTTCGGTGATATCTTCCAATATTTCGATATGAGCCGCAAAGATGTCGTTATCCGCGGCATGTGGCACAAGCCTGTCCCTCACAGAAGAACAGGCTTGTCGAAAACGTTCGATCTCCTGCTCGCTCGGGTTATTTTCCATGACATTATCGGGCTCCTGGATCTTAGTTACTCTTTTTATCCGAAAGGCCTTCCCAACTGCCCGTCCCGACGATGCCGGTATACCCCTTATTTCTTTCATGAATGAAGATTTTCAAAAAAATCAACAATTTTATGCAGGGCCTCCCCACTGTCTTCTCCCTCTATTTTCAAGTCTATCGCACTCCCTTTCTTCAGACCTAATGCAAGCACACTGATAATATTCCGGGCATTGGCTTCTTTCGCACCAAAACCTAAAATAATAGTGCTCTGAAACTGCTTTGCCAAAGCAGCCAATTCTGCGGCCGGGCGCGCGTGTAGTCCGTTAGCTTCCGTTATTTCTATCTTTATTGTTTCCATACCTATTTCTAATCGCTATATACCTTGTTTTACACTTGACAATAGATTGTATATCACCATCCTGTCATCTGTTGTTCTTATCTTTTCTAATGTTTCTTCCTCTCCTAATACCGTACTTAGTGTGGCTAAGATTTCGAGATGCGTATCATCTGTTCCAGCTATTCCCACGACCAGATATGCCATTTCGCCCTCAAAGTCCACACCCTGCGGGTATTGCACAACAGCTATTCCGGAGTGGCGGATATATCTTCGGGTCCCGGAAGTGCCATGGGGAATGGCGATCCCCATACCGATATAGGTAGAGGTCATCTTTTCCCTTTCCAACATACCGTCAATATATGGGCGCTCTACATAACCCCCATCGACCAATAAATTTCCTACCCGTTTTATGGCATCGTCCATATTGTCATCTTTGGCCCCGATAATGATCGAATCCGGCATTAAAACCTCCACAGATTGGGAAAAGCGTACTGCCAGATCATCCAATACAGGGTCGGAAAGGAATTTTTCGATGACCACAATCTCCGCGGACGATACACGGTTCCTCGCTCTGTTCAAAAAAGCCCTCTGACAGACCACAATATCGGTGTCTGCCGGAATGGTGTCGACGGAAGTATTTGTCACGGATAACGTCTCTTGTTCTATCCTTTTTCTGAATGCAGCAGCACCCATAGCACTTGACCCCATTCCTGCTTCGCAGGCAAAGACGATCTTACGCGGGATTTTTCCAGGATTTTTAAGTGTGCTTTTCTCCTGCTTCGCTTCTTCCAGACTCTTTTTGTAATTTCCCTGAACCAAAAAACAAGCGATCAGAAAAGACACCAATGCAGCCAAGATAATTCCGATGACCACATGTATTGTCATACCACGGGGTGACATGGCTATTAGCGATATGATACTGCCCGGCGAAGCTGCCGAAACAAGTCCGCTGCCGGTGATCTGATAATATATCATCGCACTGGCGGACCCACCAATACTGGCTATGATCAAGATTGGCCGCATCAATATATATGGAAAATATATTTCATGTATCCCTCCGAAAAATAGAATGATGGATGAAGCCGGAGCTGTTTTCTTTGCTTCTCCTTGGCCAAGAAAGGCATAGGCCAACAATACGCCAAGTCCCGGACCGGGATTGGTTTCCAAAAGAAACAAGATGGAGCTCCCTGTTTCCCGTGCCTGTTCGATACCCAACGGGGTTAGCACACCATGGTTGATCGCATTATTGAGAAATAGGACTTTGCCTGGCTCTATGAAGAGCGCAACCAATGGCAGTATGCCTTTCTCCAGCACAAAGCTCACACCTCCGTTAAGCAATTGTGTCAGTACCGACATCACCGGCCCGATAACCAAAAACCCGGCAATCGCGCACAGCATACCCAATATACCTATGGAGAAATTGTTGGTTAGCATCTCAAATCCAGTCTTCACCTTATTTTGAATGACCCTGTCGAACCATTTGATCAGGGATCCGGCCAACGGCCCCATAACCATCGCTCCAAGGAACATGGGCATATCGCTCCCTGCGATTACCCCGATCGTCGCGATTGCCCCCATAATACCACCACGCGTCCCCGCAATATAGCTCCCTCCCGAATATCCAATCAACAAGGGCAGTAGATAATGAAGCATAGGCTCTACCAGTTTTGCCAATGGCTCATAAGGATACCATCCCGTGGGTATGAATATGGCAGTGATAAGTCCCCAAGCGATGAATGCCCCTATATTGGGCATGATCATGGCTGATAATTTACTGCCGAATGATTGTATATGTTTACGTATGAACATCTTCGTGTATTAAAATCAACGGGTGTATGTTAGCAAAGTTTCAAGATGATGATATGCCGTTACGATCTGTTTGTTCAACGGTGATCCGATGGCAATACCGGTTATCTTTTCTACGGCTGCAGGGACTCCCCATTCGTTGATTAGTTCCTGTAATTGATTGCTCTCCGCATCTGCGGGATAATGGTAGTGCAATGCGGCTCCTATACCCAGCAATAAATTATCAATAGGAAGCCCGTAGTCGTAAGCAGTGGTCAAGGGCAATATCAGCCTATCGTTTGCAGATAATTTGCGTAATGGCTCTCGTCCGACCCGGGTTACGGCATCCTGTAGATAAGGGTTACGGAAACGCTGGAGGATCTTGTCACAATAACTGGCGTGTTCTGCTGTATCCAGACCAAACTTCTGTACTAAGGCTGCCCCACTTTCGTGCATGGCCGCACGGACCACAGCGAGGATATCCGCATCAGCGATACTTTGTTCGATCGTCTCGTATCCTTTTCGATAGCCGAGATATGCGGTAATGGAATGACCGGTATTGAGCGTAAAAAGCTTACGCTCTACATAGGCGGGCAAATTGGTCACCTCATTCATTCCATCAATACGTAGTTCTCCTTTAATCTGTGTCCGATCCACGTTCCATTCATAAAAACGTTCCACACAAACATCCGTAAGGTTTTTTGTTTGGAACGGAGGTACGATCCTGTCGACCGAGCAGTCTACAAATCCTACCCATTCATCACAATACCGTTTTGCGCTCGGTGAAAGCAATTCAAATACTTCTTTTTTCAATGTGGTGCTTGCACAAACGCCATTTTCACAGGCAATAATATTCAATGGAGCCTGTACGACACGCGTCGCCCGTTCTTCGAGGCCTGTGGCGATGACCGGTGCAACCCTGGGAAGAATGCCTAGACCGACTGCTGTCGTTATTACTTCGCTCTCACATATCTTAGTGATAAGTACAGGATCCGAGGTATGCAGGGCGCTTATATGATCCACGGGAATAGTCTCAGATTCGTCATCGGTTATAAAAACAGTATATCGTCCCTCGTGATTAAGCGCATCGATCATTTCTGTGTTGACATCCGCAAATACAACATGGTAACCTGCCCGACTTAATAATGCACCTATAAAGCCGCGACCTATATTGCCGGCCCCGAATTGTATGGCTTGTTTCATTTTACTTCTTGTTTTATTTAGCTTTAAGGTAAAGGCCGTATGCTATAAACCTAAATTTCTCCGCGCAATACTTTAAGCACCAATTCAGGATCATTGGAGCAAATCTGATCAACACCTTGCTGTACAAACCATTTTATCGTGGTCACATCGTCTGCATTATAGGTACTGATCCTAATATTTTTACTCTTAAAATCTGCTATTTTAGATGCATTATCGGGATAAAAAGAGGTCGTAATCTGATTGGTCCATACATAGCCCTTGGACTGATATTGAGCCGGAGTCGAGTTACCCATATATGCGACAGGAAAATCTCCTCTTGCTGCAGCAATACACTTGGTCAATACAGCTTCCCGGCCCACGATAAATTCCACAAAATATTTTGCTTTCAACTCTCTCACGATATTGGCAGCAGCCTCTCCCGCCTTTATCGAGTTAGCATCTCCTCCATATTGTTCGTCCAGTGATTTTACATCTATCCAGAGTTTAGTATATTTCCCCTGCATAGCAGTCTTAATATAATCTTCTAACAAAGGAAGGTCTTCTCCGTTTGCCAGCTTTCCGGCTGCTTTTAACTCTGCATAGGTTGATTTATCGATATCCAATCCGTGAAAAACATCATCGTGAAACACGATTACTTTTCCGTCTTTGGTGATATGAATATCACATTCGGATGCATACAGTCGCAAGTTGATTGCATCCCAAAGTGAAGCCAATGAGTTATGCGGTGTATTGTTTTTCTTCCAAGCACCACGATGAGCCACTACATTGTTGTCTACGGCTAATGGTTTCTGATATTCAACAGGAGGTATCTCTGGTTCAAGGTCATCGGGGGCTCCTGATCCTGAACAGGAAAACAATCCTGAAAACAGCAATGCAAACATTATCCCTAAAATCATTCCTCTTGGTTTCTTCTTTCTTATCATCATCGTCCAATTAAAAATTAATTATAAAATAGAGAGCGGAGAACTCCACTCTCTATCTAAACATGTATTACGGAGTAGCTCGTTTAAATACTACCCGCATCCCCATCAATCCATTCCCTATGTAATTTACATTGGCATTACCTGCTCGTTGGTATACGGTATATGGGGTATGCCAATAAGAACCACCTTTGAATAAATGATGAAAGGTAGCCCCTGTTGTCCCTGCTGTCGTATTTTGTTGTGCTGGACCGGTCGGGTCTGTCACAGAGCCGCTAGGATACGGTCCGAAAAAGTCAAAAACGTGTTCCAACACATTTCCAGTCATATCGTAGATACCTAGTTCGTTAGGTAAGTACTGTCCCACAGATACAGGTCGGTTTTGTGCTTCGGTTCCGGCACCTGTCCCTGTATTTCCTACCAAAGCAACGGTATTACTCCCTGCGTATAACAGACGGTTAGCCTCGTTGATATGTTTACCTCCGCGCGCCGCATATTCCCACTGTGCCTCTGTTGGTAGATAAAACGTTCCCTGGCTGCTATACACATCGTTCAGTTTTGACACGAACTCCATAGCCATGTTCCAAGTAATCTGTTCTACAGGGTAATTACCATACTTGGCTGTTTCAGGCCGGGTAGGGTCGTATTTATCATTATCTGCACCTAGATACGTAGCCCAAGGATATCTCGACGGATTAGTACCCATCATATCCACGTATTGTTTTTGCGTGACTTCAAACTTTCCGATATAGTAATCTGAGAGTGTAACAGCATGTTTCGGAGCGTTGGTTGTTGCAACACTAGCCACATAGCCGACATCCCCACTATTCGCACCCATTTGGAAAGTCCCACCTTCCACCAATATCAATTCTATACCAGCTACCATCTTACGGTTTTTATCTTGGGTCACTTTAACTGTAGTAGAAGCAGTAAGATCGTCTTCTGTAGCTGTAATAACAACTTGTAACTCCCGTAGATCAATAGATCCGGCATCCGGTGCGGTCAATATCAACTTGTCTCCATCTTTTACCACATTTAACCAGTCTGTACTTCCTGATCCTCCAGGTAAATTGGTGACCGCATAACTCCAAGAACCAAGATTTGTCGTTACTGTTATATTTTCCTCACCCCCATATTTATCAAAGATGACAGTTTCACTGTTCGTAGATACTGTAGGCACAACAAAAGCCGTCTCTTGGGTCACATTGATAATCGCGCCCGATTTGTCAGCTCCCTGTCCAATCATGGCGTATACCTTAGCGGTACGTTGCTCTCCTTCATTAACGTCTGCAGTTATTTTTATTTGCACAGTCTCTCCAGATTCGACACGCTCCACATGACACCAGACTTCCGAACTCGAAAGGTCCAGTATCTCATTTGCTGGGGAAATGGTCAGCGATATCGCGTCAGAACCCGAAGTCAACGAGTTACCATGGCGGTCAAAATCTACATTATATATAGAGGCTTTGACCTTGGTATAATAATCTAGCGATTGAAAATCGGAAGCACTTTGATCATCATGGCAGGACACGAAAAGCAGTCCAGTCATGAAAAACAGTATGATTATATGTATCTGTCTCATCGTATTTTATATTAATGTTAATAACCCTCTGTTTGCTTAATATTAGGATTGGAATTTAGTGTCGAATTATGCACTGGCCACAAAAGCACATTTTTATCGCTCTCACGACCTTGCAACCATTCACACTCGTCAAAAACCACACCTAGACGGATAAAGTCCCACCACAAACGACCTTCCGCAACAAATTCCTTTTTTCGCTCCGCTACAATGGCCTCTTTCACATCATCTTCATTGGACAATCCATTGTAATAACCATCGCTACCATAAGCTCTCTTAGCAATTCGGTTCAATGCACTCCTTGCTCCGCCAATATCATGTTGCGCAAGTTTTATCTCAGCATCAAAAAAGATGGCATCAGCGAATCGGTATACATTGATATCCGAATCAAGGACACGTGCAGACTCAATAAGGTGCCCAGGAAATTTGTTAACCCAGCCTTTGGTTATATTATTTTCTATATAACCATAGCTAACACCCGATCTCGTATCAGTCGGACCTGTGTAAATAAAATTCGCATAATCAACGGTAATGTTGACCCACTGTTGGCGAGAGGTAAAAATTGGAACCGGATTTTCAATGAATTCAGGAGCTACATTCGTAGAATTGTACAGATAGTCAAAAGGATATCCCCCTTCATATTCGTCCTTTATGTAAGGCCACTTAAAAATGACCTCCCCATTATTTTCATTCTGGAAGACATTCCCATAGACCGACTCCAAATCGTAACTTGCCTGAAGCACATTAGAAGTTGCTGTAGCTGCGGCATCAAGATCACCATTAGATCCATTGCGGACGGTATATTTCCATAAGAAATAATCAGCCGCCAACATTTCTACCGCTGCATAAGAAGCCGTTGATTTCGACTTAGCTGTTTCAGGCATCAATTCTCTGGCTATGATCAAATCAGCTTCCACCTGCGCAAAAACAGCGGCAACCGGTTCACGACTCGAATATTGGTTACTTCCTATCGATTCATACGGTGTCAATTCAAGCGGAGCGTCTCCCCAGATGCGGGCTATCCAATAATAACAAAATGCCCTGACATAATAAGCACCTGCTAGTGCTTCATTCTTTTCCGCTTCATTGGCAAAAGAAACCTCTGGAAGATGCGTGATGACGAGGTTAGCCTGATTGATCGTGGTATAGATTTCCGACCAGTTTGACATCTCATTACTACTATTCATCGTATTTGTATAAGTAGTTGAGAAAGGTTCATGGCTACCGATGACACGTCCGGGGCCCCACATGCCATTACGATATTCGCCCCAATAAATAAATCCCTGGCTGAAGGCACTCCTCATGAGGTGGTACATGCCGGTAACATTGGCTTTTGCTGAATTTTCAGTTGCCCATGCGGTTCCTGTGGTCACCTTTGTGTTTTGATCGATATCGAGCCATTTATCGCACGATGACAAACTTACACACAGGATTAATATTATTATATATTTCATATTCTTGAATATTTAATATCATCTAAAAAATTAAAAGGTCAACTTTGCTCCTACCGAAAACCTACGGCTGGTAGGATAGGGCGAGTAACTTGCATTATTCGTCGTAGATACCGCGTTTTCCGGTGAGAGACCTATCAGTTCTGTGAAGTAGAACAGATTTGCTCCCGACAGATACAAATTCATCCTTTTTATCTTTAGGGCTTCTAAACTTTTTAGGGTCAGATCATAGGAAAGTGTGACATCACGAAGGCAAAGGAAGTCCGCTTTTTGTACCATGATATCGGCTGTTCGTCCATAATTACGATTTCCATCATCAGCATCGTTTGCAAAAAATTTGGCAAACTTGGTATCATCACCAGGCTGTGTCCAAGATTTCATAACGTCTTCATGAAGATTATAGTTATAGGCAAAAGTTCCTTTGAAGAAGTTACCATATTGATAATTGAACATCGAACTACCGATTTGATAATCTAGAAAAACGTACAATGACAAATTTTTGTAGGTGAAGGTATTCCCAACACCTCCGGTCGTATGGGGTATCGTGTATCCCAACAAAAACTGGTCTTCATCATCAATCTGGATACTTCCATCCGGACGTAAGGTACTTCCTTCTCGGTTTAACCACTCATAGTCTCCAACAGCTTTGCGGCCGGTTACAGAAGCTCCATCCGAATAACGGAAGCCCAACGAACGGGTATCGTAATAAGCATTATCAGCCTGCTCTGGTGTTTCGAGGATTCCTTTCACTTTATAACCCCACAGCTCGCCTAGACTCTCTCCTTCTGCATACCCCCCAATATAATCGTAACCGCCGCCAATAACCCTTCCATTCATCCTATTCTGAGGTAGCCCATTTTCAGGAAGCTTTAATATTTTATTCTTGTTATAAGAATAGGTAAAATCGGTAGTCCATGAAAAGTTTTGTGTTTCGATATTACGGGTGTGCAACTCAAAATCGAAACCATAGAATTTGACACTACCAGTATTGATATTCACAGAATTAAATCCAGTAGTATTCGGCAATGTCATGGATAATATCAAGTCGTTCGTAACTTTATTGTAGTAATCGGCACTAAATGAAATACGTCTTTTTAATACTTCGATATCCAAACCCAAGTCAAATTGTGTGGTTGTTTCCCATTTAAGATTTTCGTTTCCCATTACATCAGCATATAATGCCGCATTCCCGTCGTATTTATTATCTACATTATACGAACCCGTCGCATCGAAAAGGTCTATAGCATTATTACCGGTTTGTCCCAAACTTGTCCGTAGCTTTAAACTGTTGACAACATCCAGACCTTGCATGAAGTTTTCGTCAGACAATATCCATGCAGCAGACACTGAAGGAAAATAGCCCCAGCGGTTTTGGGGAGCAAAAATTGACGAACCATCCGCGCGTAACGTTGTAGAAAACAAATAACGATTTTTTAAAGAATAATTTGCACGGCCAAAGTAACTTAACAATGCCTGAGATGTTTGTCCACTCGCAGCAGCTGTTATAGTTGGCTGAGCAGTCAATGTAGGGATCAGGTCTGAGGCCCCTCCTTCAGCAGCAGCAGACAGCCCATCAGAAATTGTTAATTGATATTCCGTACCGGCCATCAGATTAATATTATGGATTTCGGAAAACGTTTTGAAATAATTCGCATACGCTTGAAAATTCCTTCTGGTTGTAGAAGTAAATGTTGCGCTTGCCGATCGTGGATCTTTATAGTTGGTTTCTTTTATAAAGCCATTGTAACGGGAATAACGGTCAGAATTTGTGCCCTTGGCAACAATCTTCAAATCATTGATGGGCTGCCATGTCAATGCAGCAATAGCTGTCGAATATTTTTGAGTACGTCCTCTGCTATAGTAATATTCATACCAGTCAGGTGCTACAGTCGTTTTGTTTATACTATGTACCGGAAGACCCGTGTCTGGCCAAAAAACACGTTGGACATTGGGTATAGAAAACGTACGTTGCAAAAACGTTGTTTTATTGTCCGGCAGATCCTCGGTCACATTTTCGGAATAATCATATCCCCCCTCTAGGGAAAGATTATCTGTTATTTTAAATTCGGTGTTACCATGTACAGTGACCCTTTTGTATCCAGTAGCAACAGCGATGCCATCATCATCCGTATAGCCTAAACTAAAGTTATATTTTACCCGATTATCTCCACCAAGCGCTCCTACGTAATAGTTTTGCCACATATTAGGGCGGAAGTAGCGATCCATAAAATTATTATCCTGAAAGACAAGCGTCTTACTTGGGTCAAGAGGATCGCTCATAGATTTATATCCTTCCGGAATCACCTCCCCATCTTCAAGGTATCGCGTTGTATATATACTATTCTCTGTATTCGCTGAACTAGCAGCATAGTTATTGGCAAAATTACGTTCCGGATATTTTCCCTCCGCAACAGCTGTGCGCATCGTCCTGATAAAGTCTTCAGAGCTCATCGTTTTGAAACCCTGTGCCTTTTCCTGATAAGCGGTACTCGCATCGAAGGTAATTGTAGGCGTTCTAACTATCCCTTTTTTCGTCGTAATCATGATGACTCCATTCGATGCTTTTGCGCCGTAAATGGCCGTGGAAGCTGCATCTTTAAGCGCAGAAATAGATTCGATATCGTTGGGGTTTAGCCCGACAATATCACGCTCAACGCCATCGACAAGCACCAAAGGTGAGTTGCTTTTATTTATAGAGGATCCACCTCGAATACGGAAAGTCGGTCCTACCCCTGGCTGATTGTCGGTACTATAGACACGCACACCAGCTATCTTTCCTTTCAATCCATCCCCCACAGTATTGATGGGTTTACTTTCCAGTTCCTTACCATCTAAATTGGATATTGCCGATGTTACCGATCGTCTGGATAATGTGCCATAACCAACCACCACTACTTCGTCCACATCACTACTCTGTTCTTTTAAGACAACATTTATCTCCGTTTGTCCAGATACCGTTACTTCCTGTGTCGCATAGCCTATATAGCTAAAAACTAAAATATTATTTCCATCAGGAATTACTATGGTATATCTCCCATCCGATGAAGACACCGAGCCTACAGTAGATCCTTTTACCTGGATGCTAACACCTGGCATAGACTCACCCTTTTCGTTGGTCACCTGCCCACGGATAGTTTGCTGTGACATCTCCACTTCCCGTATTTTATTAGGGTTCGTACTCACCTTCTTTGGCCGAATAACTACCGTTTTCTGGTCGATAGTATAGGAGAGATTGGGTTGACTTTCAAATATTTGTACAAGTGTCTCATCCAATGCCATATTCTGCGCGCTTATTGTTACAGGTATGGCATCTTTTTTTAACAGTTCTGGATTATACAGAAAATCATACTTTGTTTGGCTAGTAATTTCTTTTAACACATTCTCCAACGACATTTGCTTCGTATGGAGTGTCAGTCTTTGTGCCTTTAAATCATGAGCTTGCAATTGTAAAATCAGAACAAAAAGAGATAGTAATACAAGTTGTATTCTCATAATGGTCCTCTTTAGCGCTACTGGATGTATGGATAATCGCCATCCAATAACATAATGATAAAAATTCATATATTTGATATCAATTTAGGGTAAGTAGTCAAGTTTATATGTCCTATTTAAATATGTAAGCGATACCCTTATTGATTTTGCCGGATTTCGCTGCAATCGAAGTCCGGTTTTTTCATGTTAAGGTAATCACTAAAATTAATCAGCGCCTCACCATAACCCTCCTTTCTTTGGTCTCGAACCGTACACTTTCCGTTAGCGAAATTTTGCGCAGCACGTCCTGTATATCATCAAATCGCGATACAGAACCTGTAAATGTAATATTGTCTACTGCATCAAGATAGTGTACCTCCACATCATACCAACGTGACAATTGTTGCATGATTCTCGACAATGGGGTATTATTGAATATAAATTTGCCGTCCTTCCAAGCTATCGCTTCTATAGGGTCTACATTTGACTTGGTCATGACATTATTATTCATCACGACTTGTTCATTGGGACGTAGCAATATTTCATCGATGGCACGATGGTTATTCATTGCTCTTACTAACACCGATCCTTCCACCAAGGTAGTTACCATCTCCTTGTCTGAAGCATATGCCGCAATATTAAACTTTGTTCCTTTTACGATGGTCTG
>JBEBWF010000016.1:0-76465 GCA_040392285.1 Sphingobacterium sp.
TATTGCTTTAATTTGCAATAAGGATTCAGCAACTTTTTGTTCAACCTCATTTAAACTATTCATGGCACAAATTTATAAAATTTATATGAACCAAAGTCTGCTAATTATGGCGGATTTTGCCCCACTCGTTGAAAAGAATGTACAAACTATTGGTATCCAAGATGTTGATTTGGAAAAACTTTTCAACAGTATTTCAAAGAACTCGGAGATGACTTATTTGTGCGTTCACCCTGAAATAAATAGAACGGTCAAAAACCTCCTCTCAACTTCCAAATTAATAAAGGCAGCTGGTGGGTTGGTCAGGAATGGCAATGGGGAATACCTGTTTATTCATCGTTTAGGGAAATGGGATCTCCCCAAAGGAAAGGTTGAAGAAAACGAAAAAATGCGCGAGGCCGCCGTGCGTGAGGTCGAAGAAGAGTGTGGCATCCACATAAACTATCTAGGTAATAAAATTGCAACTACCTACCATACTTATTATATGCGGGGCAAATTTGTTCTAAAACAAACGCAATGGTATGATATGGGTGTCAATAAGGAGCCTAAACTAACGCCACAGACTGAGGAAGATATCTCAGAAGCTATTTGGTTAAAGAAAACAGATTTAAAAAAAATAAAAGAAAACACCTATCCTTTGGTTAAAGATATCCTCGCAACGATAGAGAATGTTTAAGATCAAAGCAAACCAATTGGTGTTATGTTTGTTATTAGGATGCAACATCATTAATAGTATTCAAAAATGAAAAAAAAGATAGGTTTGATTGTGGGCAGTCTTCGTAGAGAGTCCTTTAACAAAAAGGTAGCCAAGATCTTAGTGAATACCATAACCGAGAAAAGTCAACATACATATCATATTATTGAAATAGGGCATCTGCCCTTTTACAATCAAGATTTTGACGCGGAAGGTGCTCCGTCCGGTATCGACGAGTTTAGGCAAGAGATTACACAGCAGGACGCTTTTATATTTTTAACCCCAGAATATAACCGGTCTATACCTGCTGTCCTCAAAAATGCATTGGATGTCGCGTCAAGACCATATGGTAAGAGCGTATGGAATGGCAAGCCTGCTGCGATAATATCCGTTTCCATCGGTGCAATAGGCGGTTTCGGAGCCAATCATCACCTGCGTCAATGTTTGACCTTCCTCAATATGCCTGCGTTACAACAACCGGAAATGTATATCGGTAATATTGCCGAACTTCTGAACGACGACGGAACATTCAAAGCGGAACAAACAATAGACCTATTCAACAAGTTTATTCAAGCTTTCGAAGAATGGATCGAAAAGTTTTAATTAGCAACTGCTGATATATTGCCCTGTTGTTTTTCCCAAGCGACCACGAGTTTCGCCATCATACTGTAACGCTCCATACCTTCCGGTTGGTTATTATGCAGAAGATATTGATTATAAAAGATATTTGACAACCGGTCAATCCAACCGCTATACTGCTTCCAAAAAGCTCGTTCATACACCAAGTCACGCCTAATTTCCGGGGATAACATGGCTTTATACTTATCAAACAGTTCTTTATCGCTGTGCAATGGATAGAGCAAATATTGGATAGCCTCGTAATAGGCCGAATACCTATACCAACTATTTTTATGATTCATCAATTTGCGAAAAGCGATGAAATTACATTCGTCCTCAAAGCCGATACCCATTTGGTGGGCTAGTTCATGCACATTTACAAAGGGATAGGACGCTAAGGGTATATTTTGATTGACCTGTACTTCAAGCGTAAATGGATTAAAGTACCCCGAAACAGCAAAATAAGAGACGACACCACTAGAAATCGGAGATTTTCCGTGAATCTGGCTTCTGGATAATATCTGATAAAATAAGGTATCCTTGTTCATCCATTCCTTCAGGTCTTTACTCACTCCCCTCCTGTTCTTTTTATCCCAATCTAAACTATCCCTTAATTTATTCGCTATAAGTATGTATTTTTCAAGAGTCTGCGTATGTTCGTCTATATGTATGTTTTTCGTATCTAACCCAATCTGATCAGCCAATGGAATCCGATAATAGTTTAATCCCCAATTGATATAAAAGAATGTATAAATAATGGAGAAGAGAGCAATGATTTGAATAACTTTTCGAACTAAAGCTTGCCATTCTTTTCGAAATAAGGCCTGTAATCCACGGAATACCAGCAGCAAGAAGAAAAAAACAATTATGCCATATAGTAAATCACCTACACTAAAGGGTAACCAAGAAAAAAGAACAATAGATAGATACGAAAATTTAGTATAGAATCCTCGCGAATAATAATGTTCTATCCAATACGAGTTTGTTTGCACAATAGTTATGAATAACTGAATCAACAAGCAAAGTACGATTATGCCAAGATAACAGGCATTTTTATATCGAAAAAGACTATTTTTTTTAACTTTCATTTTCGTAATACAACTTGTAATAATTCAACCCCTTATCCTCATCAAACCCATGCTCCAAATATTCTCTCTTCCCGTGTACATAAACATGAAAATTTTTGTCTAATTTGATGACACTCTTATAACTGGACTGCATTTTCTTGACTGCTGGAGATGCAATATTAAAGTTTGCTTGAAAAGGCTGATCAAATTCATCTGCAAAGGATTGTTTGTAATCATTGAATAAGCTTATTGCTTTGGGATTGCCTATTACCTCCTCCTCAAACTCAGTGCTATCAAAACTTTCTTTGGATTTGAAATAGTTCATGGACTTATTCATCAGGTCAATCTTGTCAGCTGTCTGCAACTCAAAAATATCATCTAACTTTTCATTCACAAAGTTTTTATACACCTTCATCAGATTACCGGTCTGTTGATAATTGTCATTTCGAGACTTCACTTGCAAGAAGTTATCTTTCCAATAGACCGCCTCAGAGGAATTTGTCTGATCTACAACCAATATTTTGTAACCTTCCTGTTCCTCATCGTTAACGATGATAACGCCTTTGTCCAACTTATTGATATTAATAGCATCTTGTTCATAGTTCAGTTGAAATCCCCCCTGATCCGGATATACTTTAAGATAAGTTTCCTTATTTTCGGATTTAAATATACCTACAGCATCCCTCTCCTCTCCTTCCATCTGTATATTTTTTAACCGAACCACATATACTTCACCAGCTTTTATTTTGGGATGCTCCGAAATATCATATAGATGTTTCGCAACTTGCTGACTATAGGTAAGAAATTCCATTTCTCCTCCAAATAACTTCTTCGTAAAATGATAAATTTCATTGAGGTTTAATTCGTCATTGGGATGATAGAGTTGATAGACCTCATTGACTTTAGCAAATGGCCGCAAAAAATAGCGCATCAACAAGTCCGGAAGCACTTCGTCGCTCCTGAGATCTATTGTCTGTTCAGATAATATATAAAATTCATCATTGGCTTTATTGCCCACATGATGTATCGATAAATTTTCTAAAATAGCATCTTGATAAAAAAACATATTTCAAAGTCAAAAGATAAAAGCCAAAAGTAAAAATTAAAAAAGTCAAAAACTATATCATGCGAAGAACTAAATTATTATTATATTCGAGTTCTAAATCACGCATAAATCTATATGGAAGAAATAAAATTACTGCCGCAATTAAATGCCGAAGAAATCCGTGTACTGGGTTCGCTACTGGAAAAATCCAAAACAACCCCAGAATATTATCCAATGACTATCAATGCATTACAGGCAGCT
Source organism: Sphingobacterium sp. (assembly GCA_040392285.1). GTDB lineage: Bacteria > Bacteroidota > Bacteroidia > Sphingobacteriales > Sphingobacteriaceae > Sphingobacterium. The sequence continues at coordinate 3,683 of JBEBWF010000016.1, forward strand.
TGTAATCAGAAAACTTCGAGAAAACCTGTGGTATCTTACGATGAAGAAACAATCATATCAACCTTAGATTCATTAAAAAAGCGCGGTCTTGTCTCTACAGTAATTGGTGGAGGTAGCCGAGTAACCAAATACAAGCATAATCTTGCCATACAATATCCCTTAGTACCCGCTGAATTAGCAGCCTTATGTTTGCTTTTTCTCAGAGGTCCATTAACAGCCGGAGAAATAAATTCCAACTCAGGAAGACTTTACGAATTCGAAACATTGGATGATGTGCAGGAGCTATTGAATAAGCTATCGGAAGACGAGCCACCTTATGTCAAATTATTGCCTAAAAAACCAGGACAGAAAGAAGCGCGTTTCGTACATCTTTTCGGTGAGTTTAATGAAGAAGAATATGAAGCAGCATCCACTAGTGGCGTCACCAACAGTAGTCAAGTACAAATCTTGGAGGAAAGAGTCACGAGTCTGGAAGAACAACTTGCAACCCTTCGGGAAGAGTTCGACAAATTGCTCGCCGAACTTTCCTAACCCTTACATTAGGGAACAATAATCTATGCTAATCTTCCGAATATCTTTATTTTTTAGGAAGATTAGCAAATCTCCCCTCCGCTTTTGAAATAGCATGACCTCTCAATCGTTTTCGTAAAAATTTGCTTTGCTAACAAGGAAAGTCCCAAACTATAATAGCTATATTAGCTTAACAATGAAACAAGAAAACGAAAACTGGCCCCTGCATTGGACTAGTTTTTTTGTCTTCGAACAAGAACCGATAAACAAGTTAAACTATTCAAAAGTAAGAACATGAACAATAAATTATCTGTAAACAATGTAGTCATCTTAGGCTTGTTAACCTTCTTTTTGTTTAGCAATCCATTACATGGACAATCCAATAGATCTGATTCAGAATGGCTTGACCTATTCGATGGCAAAACATTGAAGGGATGGAAGGCCGTTGGTGGAAATGCACCCTATGCCGTAGAGGATGGTGCGATTGTGGGTACCATGGCAAAAGGAACCCCCAATTCATTTTTAATCACTGAACGGGATTATGGAGATTTCATTCTGGAATTGGATATAAAATTGGAGGGAAGTGAAACAAACTCCGGTGTACAGACCAGAAGCCATATAAACGACAAGGGGCGTGTATATGGTCGCCAGGTAGAAATTGATCCGACACCTCGCGCTTGGTCGGGAGGTATCTACGATGAAGCACGAAGGCTTTGGTTATATCCTGTGGATTTAAATGAAGACGCTAAAACGGTGTACAAAGCGGAAGAATACAACCACCTCCGCATCGAGGCCATCGGCGACGAAACAAAAACATGGCTCAACGGCATACCGGTTGCCTACGTGATAGACACGCTGGATCCAACGGGATTTATCGCACTGCAAGTACATAGTATTCCCGACCGTCTGGCCGGCAAAAAGGTCTATTTCAAAAATATTCGTATTCAGACGAGAAATCTAAAACCGCAAGATTTCCCGGAAACCATCCGTATCGTGAATTTAAAACCAAATAACTTAAGCTCAGCAGAGGAAAAGTCCGGGATAAAACTATTGTTCAATGGCCAGGATTCCGATGGTTGGCGCAGCGTGCGTGGTAAAGATTTCCCGAGCAAGGGCTGGGAGATCAACCAAGGACAGTTAACCGTCTTAAAATCGGATGGAAGTGAATCCACCAACGGGGGCGATATCGTGACGAAAGATCAGTATACGGCTTTTGATCTATCTTTCGAATTCAAATTGACTCCTGGAGCTAACAGTGGTGTTAAATACTTTGTAACCCTTAAAGAACAGACAAGTGGTTCTGCCATTGGCTTGGAATACCAAATATTGGATGATAAGGAACATCCCGATGCAAAAATGGGTCGTGATGGTAATCGGACATTAGCTTCCCTCTACGACCTGATCACATCCGATAAGAATGCCCGCGCTCGTCGGCCAATTGGCGAATGGAACCGGGGAAGAATCGTCGTAACGACAGACAATCAGGTTACACATTATCTGAACGGCTTTAAGGTGGTGTCCTACACCCGTGGATCGAAAGAATACAAGGATCTTGTGGCGATCAGTAAGTATAAAGACTGGGAAGACTTTGGCGGGGCTGCAAGCGGACATATCCTTTTGCAGGATCATGGAGATCGTGTCTCTTTTCGAAATATAAAGATCAAAGAGTTAAAATAACCCAAATCAACCATTATGGATAATGTATTCTCGCGAAGAAATTTTATAAAAAAATCAACAATGGCTGGAGGTGCTGTTTTACTCAGCAATAGCTTATTGGGACAGGTGAAAATGGCTACGCCTCAGGAACGCGTAAATCTAGCTTGTGTCGGCATCGGAAACCGTGGAGCAGAAATTATTAAAGCACTGTATAAAACAGGCCTCTGCAATATAGTTGCCCTGTGTGATGTAGACTTGGGAGCAAAGCAGACAGAGGAGATCTTAAACCTTTTTCCCGATGCTAAGCGCTTTCAGGACTTCCGCAAAATGTTTGATGAGATAAATTCCGAGATTGATGCTGTTTCTATTGGAACACCCGATTTCGCACACTTTGCCATAACGATGATGGCCATGGATCTTGGAAAACATGTGTATGTGGAGAAACCATTGGCACATACCTTTAATGAGGTTGAGCTGCTGATGGCAAAAGCCCAAAAACTTCCTAAAGTCGTCACCCAAATGGGAAATCAGGGACATTCCGAAGCTAACTACTTCCAATTTAAGGCTTGGAAAGAAGCAGGGATCATCAAAGATGTGACGCGCATCGATGCCCATATGAATATGCCTAGACGTTGGCACGGTTGGGATACCCATATCAAGGGATTCCCTTATCCGGAGCGAATCCCCGAAACACTGGATTGGGATCTTTGGCAAATGCATACAGTGGGCCATAGTTACAACAAAGACTTTATCAACGGACAATGGCGATGCTGGTATGATTTTGGGATGGGCGCATTAGGCGATTGGGGCGCGCACATTTTAGACACCGCACACGAGTTTCTTGACTTGGGACTACCTACCGAAGTCGAGGCCGTCATGTTAGAAGGCCATAATTCTTTTTTCTTCCCGATGTCATCGACGATAAAGTTCAAGTTTCCCGAACGCAAAAAAATGCCGGCTTTGGATATCAACTGGTACGACGGTTTGGACAACCTCCCTCCGATCCCTAACGGCTATGGCGTATCGGGTTTAGATCCTAATATTCCACCTCCAAGCACCGGGAAATTGAAGCCAGCGAAATTAAACCCGGGGAAAATCATCTATTCCAAAGAATTAACTTTCAAGGGAGGATCACATGCAAGTACGTTGGAGATCATCCCCGAAGAAAAGGCTAAGGATTTGGTCAACAAGTTGCCTCAGGTACCGGTTACTCCTTCAAATCATTTTGAGAATTTTCTTAAAGCCTGTAAAGGAGAAGAAAAAACACGTTCATCTTTTGCTATAGCAGGTCCACTAAGTCAAGTGTTCTGTCTCGGCGTCATCGCACAACGTTTGAACAGCAAACTCGTCTTCGACCCGAGCAAAAAGGCAATTGTAAACAATAAATTCGCAAATGCTTTACTAACTGGCCCCCCTCCTGCAAAAGGTTGGGAGCAATATTATAAAGTGTAAAATTTACCTCAATCAAAAGTATCATATTACTGAGACAGTTATTTCTCAAATATAATTGCTAAGAATGGACCGGAAATAAGAGATGGTCCATTCTTGTTTCTATTGGAAAGGTTATAGCACTTGAATAGTCGTTCCTTCTTCCAATGGGTGGGCTGTACAGATTAAACACCTTCCATTGTCAACCTCTCGATCTGTCAATACCTCATTGTAATCCATTCTCACGGCTCCTCTGACTACCTGCGAAATGCAGGTGCTACACATCCCTGATTTACAAGAGTATGGCAGCGGTAATTTATGTTCAAGGCCAACATCCAATATTGTTTTATTATAAGGTACTGTCAAAGTATGATTTATGCCGTTCAATCTCACCACAACATCATAGCTGCTCATATCGACCGGTTCTTCTTCCTTCTCGTCATCATCATCTTCTTCCTCTGGAAAATGAAACGTTTCCTTTTTTATATGTTCGTCCGGAATACCCATCCCGAGTAAGGTAAATCGACATAGGTCCATATAGAACAATGGACCGCAGGTATAATAAATAGAATCAATGCCCGTCTCCCTTTGCTCATTCACAAGTTGAATAATATAGTCCCTATTCAGTCTCGCTTTAAGAAGGTTTTTAGTATTTGACCAGATAAATTCAATCTTTAATCTATCCGGATATTTAGCTTGCCAGGCAAGTAACTCCTCGTAAAACAGCGTACGTTCTTTTGAACTATTGCTATAGATCAATACGACCTTGCTTTTCGCCTCCGCTACCAAAGCCGTCTTCAGTATGGAATACAGAGGTGTCACCCCAACCCCAGCTGCAAACAAGAAAATAGTACGAGAGCTCTCCTTCTGTGGATCATAGACAAATAAGCCTTGCGGATCCATGACATGAACGATATCGCCACTTCGCGTACTATGGTGTAGTAAGCGAGAAATTTCGCCATTATCAACACGCTTTACGGTAATTTCGTAGGGTTCCTCTATCATCGGAGAGCTGCTAAATGAATAGGATCTCCTCACCTCGCGCTCACCAAACAGAAAGGATAAAGTCAAAAATTGTCCAGCCTTGTATTTCGGAAAATTTCCGGTTACATCTTCAAAACGGATAGAAATATTTTGATTGGGTTGCTGAATAATCTCTGTAATTTTAAACTTGTGCATAGGCTTAAAGATATAAAAAAATCCTGATGTGCTACATCAGGATTTTCCTTCTTCTATATCGTCTGTTATAGTTTTTACAACTTACGTTTTACTTCTACTTGTTCGTAGGCTTCCACGATGTCTCCCTCTTGGATGTCGTTGAAACGATCTATATTCAGACCACACTCATATCCTTGAGAAACTTCTTTCACATCATCTTTAAAACGTTTCAATGAAGCCAGTTTTCCAGTATGGATGACTACGCCGTCCCGTATCACACGGATATCGTTATTACGATTGATTTTACCATCCAACACCATACAGCCGGCGATAGTTCCAACTTTCGATATCTTAAAGGTTTCACGTATCTGGACTTCTGCTACAATCTTCTCTTCAAACTTAGGTGCTAACATACCTTCCATAGCTGATTTGAGCTCTTCTATGGCATCATAGATGATTGAATAAAGACGTATGTCGATCTGCTCGTTTTCAGCAAGCTTACGAGCCCCCTGCGTTGGTCTTACCTGGAAACCGATAATGATCGCATCCGATGCGGACGCTAACAATACATCCGACTCAGAAATAGCTCCCACCGACTTATGAATAATATTCACTTGGATCTCAGCTGTAGACAATTTCAATAAAGAGTCTGACAACGCTTCAATAGAACCATCCACATCACCTTTCACGATAACGTTCAATTCCTTAAAGTTTCCAATAGCAAGACGACGACCTATCTCATCCAATGTAATATGCTTCGTCGCACGCATTCCCTGCTCACGTTGCAACTGAAGACGTTTGTTGGCTACCTGACGTGCTTCAGACTCGCTCTCCAGCACATATAGTTTGTCTCCTGCAGTAGGTGCTCCAGCCATACCCAATATCTGAACAGGAACCGATGGGCCAGCTTCTTTAACCCGCTCACCGCGCTCATTGGTCAAGGCTTTTACCTTGCCCGAATAAGACCCTGCTAATATTGGGTCACCAACACGCAAAGTTCCCCCCTGCACTAAAATAGTCGTCACGATGCCACGGCCTTTATCCAATGCTGCTTCAATTACTGAACCTACAGCACGCTTTTTTGGATCTGCCATTAGCTCCAACATCTCCGCTTCGAGTAAAACCTTCTCTAATAGCAACTCAACATTTTCCCCCGTCTTGGCCGATATCTCCTGAGCTTGATATTTTCCACCCCAATCCTCTACCAAGATATTCATAGCCGATAATTGTTCCCTAATCTTGTCTGGATTAGCTCCCGGCTTATCGACTTTCGTGAAAGCAAAGACAATAGGTACGTTTGCAGCTTGAGCGTGATTAATAGCTTCTTTTGTTTGCGGCATCACGGCATCATCTGCTGCAATTACGATAATTACTATATCGGTTACCTTAGCACCCCGAGCACGCATCGCTGTAAAAGCCTCGTGACCCGGCGTATCTAAGAAAGTCATTCGGCGACCATCGTCCAATTTCACAGCATAAGCACCGATATGTTGCGTGATACCTCCAGCTTCACCTTTGGTAACATTCGCCTTTCTAATATAATCTAATAAAGATGTTTTACCGTGATCCACATGTCCCATTACCGTTACGATAGGTGCCCGAGGCACTAGATCTGTTTCAGTATCTGGTTCTTCGAGTTCGGCGATTTCCTCATCTTCTGGTTTGATAAATTCAATCTGATAACCGAATTCTTCTGCAACAATAGACAAAGTCTCTGCATCCAATCGTTGATTGATGGATACAAACATACCCAAGCTCATACATGTAGCGATGACTTCCGTCACAGGTACGTCCATTAAGTTAGCCAATTCATTTGCTGTTACAAATTCTGTAACTCGCAATACTCTGGACATCGCCTCTTGCTCTAATGCAGCTTCTTCTGCTGATGAAGCTATATCGTCACGCTTCTGACGACGTAACTTAGCTCTTTGTGCAAACTTACCAGACTTACCCGCACCACTCAAACGCGCTAAGGTTGCCTTAATTTGATCTTGGATTTCTTTTTCTGAAAGCTCTTCTTTAGGTGTCTCGTTTCTTCCTCCCTTTCCCCGATTATCATGTCTTCCTTTAGCTCCATGAGGCCCTGGTGCAGGACGATTGGCATTGGGATGTCTATTGTCTGTACGTACTCCTCCTGCCGGTGGATTGCCTCTTCCAGGTCCTCCTTGTTGCGGACGGCTCTGATCAGGTGCTGACGTGCCAGGCTTATTTGTGCGCTTGCGCTTACGTTTATTATCCTGATTCGGATTAGACGATGAAGCTACAGGCTTATCCTTTGGCTTGAACGTTGGCAATTCAATTTTTCCAATAACCTTAGGTCCTTCAAGTTTTTCATACCGCGTCGGAATCATCTCATCCTGTTCTCCACTCTCTTTGGAAGCTGGTTGATCTTGCTTAACAACAGGTTTTTCTTCTGGCTTCTTGATTTCCTCAACAGGTACAGGTACTTCTACAGGCTTAGGTTTTTCCTCAACCTTTATCTCCGGAGCTTCTACCACTGGAGATGGGGGAGCAGGAGCAACAACTTTTTCTTCTTCGACTATGGGTTCTTCTTTTGGCACAGGAATAGGTTTGTTTTCCACTTTCTCAACGGAAACTTTCTTTGGTCTGTTTTTATTAAAACTATCCAAATCTATCTTACCAACGACCTTCAAATGCCCTGTCGATGGGTGTTGTTCCTCTACCTTCTGCTCTTCTTTTTCTTCTGTTGGAGCTTTCTCCACAGCACCTGTCGATACATTCTTAATCAATATCTCGTCACCACCTGCAAACTCTTCATTTTTAGAAGAAATAGACTCCTGATCGGCAGCAGTATTTTCCAAAGTAGGTTCATCACGACGAATCTTACCAATGATGATTTGTTTTGCTTCGTCCTTCGCGTTTTTATCTCCTTGGAATTCTCTCAAAAGAACTGCGTACATATCTGAAGACAATTTGGTATTAGGTTTTGATTCTACATCAAACCCATTTTTACCCAAAAAGTCTACAGCAGTACCAATCCCTATATTGAGTTCTTTTGCTGCTTTAAGTAAGTTTATGCTTTTACCTTCTGTCATTTATATATTACCTTCTAAAAATCTAGTCTTTACAAAAATATGTTTTTTTACACGCAATTAACAATTAAAATAAGAATATCTTTATACCCCATTGTCGAAGATTATTCAAACTCAGATTGTAAAATACGCACAATTTCCTGGATGGTATCTTCTTCCAGATCTGTACGACGAACGAGTTCTTCATAAGACAACGCTAATACTGCTTTAGCACTATCAAGACCTACTCGTTTGAATTCATCGATGATCCAACCATCGATTTCGTCTGCAAATTCTTCAATATCTACATCCTCCTCTACTTCATCACTTTCACGGTACACATCTATTTCATAACCGGTCAATCTACCAGCTAATTTAATATTATGCCCCCCGCGACCAATAGCCAGAGAAACCTGATCAGGCTTCAAATATACGGCAGCGGTCTTATTATCATCGTCTATTTTAATAGAAGAAATCCGTGCAGGACTCAATGCCCGAGTGATATACAGAGAAAGATTAGTCGTATAATTAATCACATCAATATTTTCATTACGCAGTTCCCGCACAATACCATGTATACGTGATCCTTTCATACCCACACACGCTCCTACTGGATCGATACGGTCGTCGTAGGATTCTACAGCAACTTTAGCACGCTCACCTGGTTCGCGCACGATCTTCCTAATCATGATCAAACCATCAAATATTTCTGGAACCTCAAGTTCAAACAAACGTTGTAAAAACTCCGGTGCTGTGCGCGATATAATAATCTTAGGATTACTATTCAGCATATCCACCTTATGTACAACAGCACGAATACTGTCGCCTTTTTTGAAATAATCTGCAGGAATTTGTTCAGTCTTTGGTAAAATTAGCTCATTACCATCTTCATCCAACACCAAAATCTCCTTTTTCCAGATTTGATATACTTCACCGATTACCAACTCTCCTTCGCGATCTTTATATTTTTTAAAGACTTCGTCTTTTTCCAATTCCAATATTTTAGAAACGAGCGTTTGACGAGCGGCTAATATTGCACGACGACCAAAGCTCTCTAAGGTGATCTGTTCAATATAATCGTCCCCTACTTCCAAATCGGGATCGTACTGATGTGCCTCGGTCAACTCGATTTCCAATTCATCGTCTTCGGAAAAACCATCGTCCATCACGACACGTGTTCTCCAGATTTCCAAATCCCCATTATCGGGATTCACAATGACATCCACATTTTCATCTGTACCAAATCGCTTACGTATCATGCTACGGAATACTTCTTCAAGAACCGTAATAACGGTCGGACGATCGATATTTTTAAACTCTTTGAACTCCTGAAAAGAGTCTATCAAATTTATATTACTGCTCATTTTACTTAAATGAAATTAAAACTTTTGTTTCTTTTATCTGATTCATCGGAAATTCGACAGTTTTTAATACTGCTTTTTTCCCTTTTTCTTTTATCTTTTGTTCCAATACAATGACGGTGTCTGTTGCAGACAAGAGTGTCCCTTCTACTTTCTGTTCGTCGACTAACGTCACCCGTACATCCCTTCCAACATTTTTTACATATTGACGTAGCAACGATAAAGGCGAATCGACACCGGAGGAGGAAACCTCCAAACGATATGCTCTGTCGATTACATTCTCCTCTTCCAAATGAAAACCAACATGCCTACTTACCGCTACACAATCCGCAATCGAAATACCTGTATCTCCGTCCAATAATATTTCGAGAATACCATTATTATGCATTTTGATACGAACAATAAACAAATCTTCTCGATCTGCTAGTTTTTCCTCAACTAATTCTTGAACTCTTTGCTCAATGTGCATACTTTTAAAATTGAATTAAAAAAGGGGGCATACGTTGCCCCCTTCCTCTCAGAATACACAAAAGTATAACTTTTTTTTCATATATTAAAATATCGCATTTAATTTTTATTATCCACCACTGCATTAATCGTTTTTTGCATTTGTGCCATCATAGATGTCAGCGACTCCATTGTCGGTTCTGCAGTCGGTTCCGGGAATTCTGTAGAAATAAATGCTTTCGCTTTCCATATTTCTAAAATATCGGCTGCATCTACCCAATAAGGCTCATATACCCTATTATCGGACAGCAGTTTCAAACCTTTGTCTTCTTTAAATCTGGCACCAATACGTTTATATACGACCCCTTCGTCTTTTGAAATAACGACATAAGTTTGACCAAATTTAATATCATGCCAATTCTCCACATACTCGCCTATAATAATACTGCCCGAAGGTAATGGCAACATTGAATCGCCTTTAATCTCAAAAGCTCGGTAAGTTCCCTGATTAAACATCGGTAAACTAAATTTAGGCAACTCCTTTACATATTCCGGATCAGCATAACCATTCAGATAGCCTGCACTAGCCTTCACGGGAACCAACTCGATATTCTCACGATCTTCCTGATCCACCGTTATGCTTAAAACCCGCAGATTCGAAGCATTACTTTTCGGAATGGGTTTCCATTTCTCGTCAATCACCTCATTGACTAGTTCATCCATAGATAGTTCATAATAGTTTGCAATTTTTTTTAGCAAATCATATTTAGGTTCTGCCCTATTCTCTTCATAAGCTCCAACAGAAGCACGTTTAATCGCCATAATATCAGCAAACTGCTGTTGGGTTAAATTACTCTTCTTACGTAGAAACTTAAGATTAGACGAAATATTTGACATATTTTTCAATTTTATTTGTAAATACTAATTTTATTAGTAATATTGTGCCAATAAAATTAGTAAATATTTTTTTCGCAACCAAATATTTTAGTAGCAATATGAAAAGACATATCATTTATTTAGCAACAGATGCCAATAGGATAAATATAGAGGTTGGGTATTGTAATAATATAATTGAGCAACTTTTCCCTCTCCATATTGAACTGAAAAGAATGGTTTATATGGAAGAATTCCATTCCTTTGAAGAAGCACAAAAAAGAAAGCTTGCGCTTTATACATACACGCGAATGATGAAAGAGCGTATTATTCGGAAACACAATCCCAATTGGTTAAATATCGCTACGACAGTCACTAGACTACATACCCCTAAAAAAGTCGTTGCCCACGTTTTTTAAGCGTAGGCAACGACCTTAACAACCTCAACATATATCGCATATGTAAAAGTTAGACTACCAACCTGGCGCAAAGTTTAATCCAAATGTTCCGAATTTAGCTCGTGTTTTTTGGAAAGGTATCGCATAGTAGGGTTCCAATATCATCGCACCAAATAGATTAACCCGTAAAGATACACCCGCACTGAATACAGGAACACGAATGCTTGGATCATACTCCATTTGTGGCAGCCTCGTAATCGGGTCAGTAACAGGATTACCATCAATATCTTTCGAAGGCACCAAATCCGCATTTGTTCTATTCATTTTTATCGTATTCCCCTTAGACCAAGCAACGCCCCCGTCTATAAAGAAATTCAAATCCGAAAAAAGAAAGCCAGATTTTAATACGGCCAATTTCTCTGGGCCAGTAAAAGGTATCCTAATTTCCAAATTAGCAATCGCCATCCGAGATCCCATTAAATCAGAAAAGCTCACCTCACCTCCCGAGTCAAAACTTCCACTTTCGAAACCCCTAATCATATAAGGATATCCTATATATAGCGGATAAAGCGCACCATCGTCTTTACCTACACGCATATATGAATAAAACCTTCCGGCAATTGTCACGGGTTTATAGCGATTGTATTTCCTTAAATCAATATTCAATGCCGTAAAGTTGAAATCGCCAAAATATTGTTCAGCCCCTAGTCTATATCTAAACCCTTGCAATGGAGCGGCGATACCGAAAATGGCATTATCACCTACAAAACCCGAATTAACCTGCTGAATAACAAAAGGCTGCATATTTCCAAAACCCAACTGTGAGGCTTCTTCATTGGTCACTTTCTGACGATCGCCATAATAACCATAATAGCTTTGCCGCCATTTATCTACACGATAACTGTATCGGGCAACTGCTCCCCCGACTTCAAACCGATGATGACGATTGAACGGATACGCTACAAATCCTTCAACCTGTGTCTGGAAAGTCCGAATAATATAAGTATTAAGAGATAATTCGTCTCCATTACCGAAATCTTCCAAGCCGTAAGAATTAAATCCCGACATATAGGGAATATGCGAAATAGCACCTCCCCAGTTCCATCGACTTCTTTGATTAATATAAGCAACCTGACCTCCAAAATCGTATATCTCACCATTGATATTTAAAGCGGCGAAGATTTGATTATAGCCCAATATATCCGAAAACATACCTTGGATACCACTTGATATGCCTGCGCCATACCGTGAACCTACCGACATACCTACCCCACTGTTGGCCAGATAATCTAACTTAAATTTTGGCTTATAGGCAATGTTAGTGATCTGGTTATCATGAATTCGTTCAAAAACATTAAAATTACGGAGATTGGTATTGACCACATTTACACCCCTATTTACATTTGGCGGCAACATAGCTGCATTAAAGTCTGCCACCGATGCATCCACTATTTCTGGCGTAAACTCGGAACTTTTTGCCTTATAGATGGTGTATTGATTTTTCTTAAAATAAGAATACACAATTTCGTCATCATTCGATATACTCATTGCCGGTGAATATTCCGTAATACCACTGATACCTGTGAAATAATCCGTCAGACGTTCTACAGTGCCGGTAGCCAAAGTATATCTGAACATATTACGGAAACCATCACCATTCGACAAAAAGTAAATTTGACTGCCATCTGAAGAAAAATGAGGGTTTAAATTATTCGCTCCTGGGAAAAGAGGTAAATTTCTAATTTCTTTCGTGGCTACATCGATCACAGCAAGGCTCATCGGAATATCTACTGCTCTGGAATCGGATTGCAACGCTACCCGATCTGTGCTGAATACGATAAACTTTCCATCTCTCGAGAAACTCGGTTGAAAGTCTGAATACATATCATGGGTCAATTGATTCAGCACTTTAGTTTTCAAATTATAGGTATAAATATCGCTATAACCATTTTTCAATCCTGAAAATGCCACATTATCACCGTCTGGTGCCCAGGTGATATTTGTAAATTCTACGATATCTCCCATAGCCTCCACGAAAAGTGTCTTTCCGCTTGCTACGTCGAGCACCATGAGTTTATTTTTACCCTCACTAAAAACAGAGAAAGCGAACTTCTTACTATCAGGAGAAAACGATCCGGCAGATTCCAGAAAACTGAATTCATCAATATCTTTGTTCGTCAGTCGACTGCCCAGCTTACGTATCACTTTACCGGTATTGGCATCGGCCAGATAAAGGTCGATACTAAATAAATCCTGTTCCGATAAATAGACAATATACTTACCGTCCGGCGAAATAGTAGGAGAAACATTCATCCTGCCTGCATTGGAAGAGTTGATCAATGACATACCTATAGGCCTGGAGGTCGTATCCTTATTCAAGCTGCGATAGGTGTTTTCCATGGTATTCTTCCATAGGGTAGACATCGTCTGCGCATCGTAGCCGAAAACTCGCCGCATGGCATATTCATAACCATATTTAGCGGTTTCGATAAATAGTGGCATGATGACTGTATCACCATAAGTAGAACCAATAAATGACCAAAAAGCCTGTCCATATCGGTAAGGAAAATAATTATATGACTCTTCAGTCAGCTGCTTAAGGCTGGGAATATCCTGATTGGCATAGGCGTCCCGCATCCACATCGACGTAAAGGCATCCTTTTTACCGATCGAAAAGTACTCTGCCATACCTTCCACCATCCATAATGGGATATTGGCAATATTTTCCAAACGCGTCGAATCACCTCCCTCTATCAAGACCCTATACTGGAAAGCGTGGACCAACTCGTGTCCCAGAACGTGTCTGGTCTGTTGGTTGATCTGCATGATCGGCATAACGACACGCTGTTTAAAAGCTTCGGTAACACCACCTGTTCCAACACTTATTTCGCCCGATATTGCCGTAGTTTGTTGGAACTCCGGATGATTATTATACACAATGATCGGATTCTTTCGGGCAAAGGTGTCCTGAAACACCTGCTGATGTAGTTCATACCAAACTTCACTCTCTTTGGCCAACCACCTCATTAGTGTATCATTATCGGAATAATAATAAAGGTTGAAATGTGGTGTATCGTACACTTTAAAATCAAGTTTCTTATACCGCATCTTATTTTGACCAAAATACTGCGCATAAGCCGTTTGATTGACCAGAATCCCTATTCCGATCAAAATCAAAAACTTCCCCAATATATTTACAATCTTCATATTCATTTCATTAGATTAGCTTTCCCAACTTAATTAGTATGTTCTTTTACAATAGCACTTCTATTTTATCTTCTGTTTGCTCAGGATTTACAATAACCGGCCTTACTTGTGGCAGATCTGGCAATTTAAATGTTGGGCTTCCCGGACCCACATCCTCACTATCGTCGGTCGTATCAGGTTGTACCAATATTCTCGGACTCGGACATTTATAGGATTTTTTAATCGCTATCGTAGGCTCGGGAAACTTACCGAAGGTCACCCCTAATTCCGGATGTTTATATAGCTCCTCCATAAATAAGGCATATATCGGTAATGCTGTTTTTGACCCTTCGCCGGTAGCTGAATTTTTAAAATGTATACTTTGTTCATCACATCCGACCCACACACCAGTGACCAAATCCTTCGTCAATCCCATATACCATCCATCCACATAATCGGAAGAAGTACCCGTCTTTCCGCCTATTTCATTATTTTCTTTAAATAGATTCCACTCCCATAGTGCTTGAGAGGTACCATTGGGTTCTTCAACTGTACCTCTAAGCATGTAGGTCATCAGCCATGCATTCTCTGGATCAATGACCTGCTTAGGTTCAGATTTAAATTCCGCTATTATGTTGCCGTCCATATCCACGATCTTTGATACCAGTACAGGTTCCACTCGTTTGCCTTGATTCATAAAGGTACCATATGCTTTTACCATTTCAAATACCGAAACATCGTTTGAACCTAATCCCACCGAAGGTACAGATTCCAATTTGCTATCGATACCACATTTATAAGCTGCGTCCACTACTTTATCCCAACCCACTGCTTCAGTCACCTGTGCCGTAATCGAATTGAGCGAGCGTGCCATCGCCCAACGCAAGGACATATCTTGGTAAGAAAAGTTCCAATCGGCGTTCTTCGGCTCCCACACCTCATGTTCACCTTTCTTGTTGACGAATTCAATCTTGACGGGTTTATCTACAAACTTGTCACATGGATTCATCCCCGCTTCTAATGCCGCCAGGTAAGCAAACGGTTTGAATGTAGATCCCGCCTGCCGCTTTGCTTGATTGACATGGTCAAATTTATAATAATGATGGTTTATGCCCCCTATCCACACTTTGATCTCACCGGTGTAAGGACTCATGGCCATCATACCCATATTCAACATAGCGATATAATGTTCCAACGAATCCATCGTAGAATAATTTACCTTTTCTAAGCCATCCCAAGTAAAGACCTGCATGTCCTTTTTGACATGTAAGACTGCGAAGACACTATCCTCTACGCCATTATATTTTTCCATCAGTTCTTGATAGATAGGCAATTTGCGTGCATGGTTCTCTAAAAAACCAGCTATCACATTTCCCTCTTTATCACGCCATGGTTCTTCATTTCCCCAAGTATTATCCAATCGACGCTGTAATTCTTTCATCTTACGTCCAGCAACATCTTCCGCAATTTTCTGCATTCTGGAGTCTATTGTAGTATATATCTTCAATCCGGATTTATAAATATCGATTTCATTATCCTGGCTCCATTTATCCAACCACCGCTCCACCGCTGTCCTTAGATAGGAATCACTTGCATCTCTTGTCTCTTGGTAATTCAAGTCTAATTTCAAGGAATCTTTTGACAGCTCGGTTACCTCATCGTTGCTCAAATAACCTGCTTTCTCCATTTGACTCAAAACCACATTTCGACGTTGAAGTGCATTTTTAGGATTTCGGATAGGATTATACATCGTTGTACCCTTCAACATACCTATTAAGATTGCACTTTCGTTGACCGTTAATGTACTAGGTAGCTTGTTGAAATACCGTAACGATGCTGATTTAATCCCGTATGCATTATTATTAAATGATACCGTATTTAAGTACATCGTGATGATCTCATCTTTAGAATACTTACTTTCTAGTTTAAAAGCAGTCATCCATTCTTTGTACTTCGTCACCAAAATACGAATCCCAGGAATTTTACTTAGATAACCTTGCGCATGCGCATAACGTGTACGGTATAAGTTCTTGGCTAGTTGCTGCGTAATTGTACTTGCTCCACGAGGGTCACCCTTTAACGTAGACACTGCGCCTGCTATTAATCCGAAAAAGTCTACCCCTGAATGCTCGTAAAAACGAATATCTTCGGTAGCAATAAGCGCTTGTAAAATATGGGGAGAGATACTATCATAAGGCACCGGATCCCTATCCTCTTCAAAATACCGGCCGATTAAAACGGAATCTGCTGTATATACTTCGGAAGCCACATTGAGCGTAGGCATCACGATATCTTTCTTCGTCGGGGAATATCCAAATAAACCAAAAAAATTAAGTTGGACGGCACAAGTAACTAGGACAATACTATAGGCCAGTATCAATAGGTACCGTAAAAACTTATTTTTAACACGTCTAAACATACGGTAAATATGAATAAAATGTTTCGAAAAACGATGAACAAATAGTGCAATTAAATCCCCGGAAAATAAAATTAACGATTTTTAACATAAGTTAATAATCCCCTGAATCTCATGATAAACAAAATATCTTTTCATCGTAAAACCTCCAGAAGCAATAAAAGTTGTAAATTGTTAACTAAATTAAATCAGTATTATTCATTATTTTTACGTTGGAAACAATGCTATCATGCTAAAACAGACGTTACAACATAAATTATTACAAAAATTATCTCCTCAGCAGATCCAATTCATTAAGCTTTTGCAGGTACCCACAGCCACTTTGGACACTAGGATCAAGGAGGAACTAGAAGAAAACCCTGCTCTGGAAGATGGTAGTTTGACCAATTTGTCTGATCCCATAGAAGAATACCCCGACAGGGACACAGAAGAGGATTTCTCTTCTTCAGAAGATTCATTCGACGAAGAGTTTAGCGTAGAGGAATATATACAGGAAGACGACTTTAAAGATTACGGGGGCAACTACAGTAATGATGATGAGGAACAACAGAAAGAAATTCCCATCGCCGTGCAGGATTCTTTTTTTGAAAAATTGCAGAATCAATTGGACCTTCTTGCGCTGAGTGACAAAAAATACCTCATTGGCAACCAAATAATAGGCAGTCTTGATGATGATGGCTATTTGCGAAGACCAATCCTCTCGTTGATAGATGACTTGGCCTTCTCTCAAAATGTAATCGCCGAAGAAAGTGACGTAGAGGATATGCTAGCGGTCATTCAAGAATTTGAGCCAGCAGGTATTGGTGCCCGCGACTTGCAGGAATGTCTTTTAATTCAATTACGAAAGAAAGATCAAACTAATCCCATTATCAGCAAAGCCATGGAAATTGTCCAACAACACTTGGATGAGTTCACAAAGAAGCACTACGATAAAATAGAAAAACAGCTCAATGTTGATTCGGCAGAGTTGAAAGATATTATCCATGAAATATTAAAATTAAATCCCAAGCCTGGCGATTCGGGCGCTGTAGCCGGCAAACAGTTACATGTCATTCCTGATTTCCACATCACCAACAACGATGGAAAATTAATTCTTACCCTGAATAGCAGAAATGCACCAGAGCTTCGTGTCTCCCGCTCTTATCAAGATATGTTTGAGCACTACGAAAAAACGGAAAAGACGGATAAAAAAATGAAAGAAGCCGTTCAATTCGTCAAGCAAAAGCTCGATTCGGCCAAGTGGTTTATTGACGCCATCAAACAACGTCAACAAACGTTGCTCAAAACGATGAATGCCATCATGGAGTTTCAGTACGATTACTTCCTAACTGGTGATGATCGTATGCTGAGACCGATGATCCTTAAGGACATAGCAGACAGAATAGACATGGACATTTCGACGGTATCTCGTGTAGCCAACTCTAAATACGTACAGACGGATTTTGGGACTTTCCTACTCAAGTCATTTTTTTCGGAAGCCATACAGACGGAAACAGGTGAAGAGGTTTCTAACAAAGAAGTCAAGAAAATCTTAGAGGAATGTATCAATAACGAAAATAAGAAAAAGCCCTTAGCCGACGAAAAGCTTACCGATATACTGAAAGAGAAAGGGTACAATATTGCCCGACGTACCGTTGCTAAATATCGGGAAGCTATGAACATTCCTGTTGCCAGGTTGCGCAAAGAATTGTAAAGAGCTAGCCCCCGCGCCCTCTATTGTTATAATGCTGAGCAATGATTGTTACCACAAAGATCTGAAAAGCATGGAACAACATAATCGGTAAAAAATACAGCCCGGCATAGGGGTTATTGACAAAGAGAAACTTTCCAAATACACTCCCGTGTGTGAGGGACTTCTTCGAGCCACAAAACAACGCGGTAATCTGATCCGCTACGGTAAATTTAAAAGCATACTTTACCAACCCCCATATTAATACGTAAACCAAAAAAAAGAAAACCATAACCCCGACAAAAACCCAAATCAGATAAGAAGTGCTGACCTGATTAAACACACCACTCACAAAGGACTCTGCAAAGCTGCTATAAACTATCAGCAATATAATGGATTTATCAAATAAGGTTAATTTTTTACTGTGGCGCGTCGCCCACTGACCGAAATAACGTTGCAACAGTAATCCCAAAATCACGGGAATAATAATTTCACGTATGAGTCCCCAATACACATCTACAAAAACATTCTCCGTATGAAAATCTAAAAAAAGGCTCATCCATAATGGTGTAACGACCACACCGATCAAGCCGGAAATACTGGCATTGAAAATAGCCGCCGGAATATTACCCCTTGCAATCGATACCATGACCACAGAAGAAGAGACTGTCGAGGGTAAAACTGCTAAGAAAAAGAAAGAGAGCCAATAGTGCTCTTGTTCGACAGTATCCACCAATAAACGGAACGGCAACAACAGTAATGGAAACAGCAGAAAAGTAGCCAGTTGGATAACGAGATGTAACCTCCAATTGCTCAAACCAGACTTGATTGTCGAAAATGGAAGCTTTAATCCATAAAAAAAGAAGATCAGTGATACCCCAATTCCGGTTAGCAATGCCATAAATTGCCCATCCTGATATAAGACACCCTGAGGAAAGAAGTAAGCCAAGCCTATACAGCCAAGCAATGCAACAATAAAACTATCAAACTTCATACGTTATTTTTGTTGAGCCATTATTCTAAAGCTATCTTTATTCAAAACTTATTTGATTTTGATTTTGTCAAATTTTTACCGTTGAAAATAAAGTTAATGTAATATATTTGCAGTACCATGAGCACAACATCTTTTTTATCAAACAGGATCAATAATTTATCCGAGTCAGCTACTTTAAAAATGACTAAACTAGGTCGTGAGCTGGCTGCCAAAGGCATCAATGTTATCAGTCTAAGTGTAGGTGAACCCGATTTCAATACACCGGATCATGTCAAGGAAGCTGCAAAAAAAGCTTTAGACGAAAATTACACCAGGTACTCTCCTGTTCCAGGGTATCCTGATTTACGCCAGGCTATTGTCAACAAGCTCAAGAACGAAAACAACTTGGATTACGATATTTCACAGATTGTAGTCTCTACGGGTGCTAAACAGTCCCTATCCAATGTCATACTGACCTTGATCAATCCAGGTGATGAAGTTATCATCCCCACACCCTACTGGGTATCCTATTCCGAAATGGTCACCTTAGCGGAAGGGAAGTCTGTATTCATTAATACCGATATCGACAGCAATTTTAAAATTACACCCGACCAGCTCGAAGCTGCCATCACACCGCGGACAAAGCTTTTCATGTTCTCTTCACCTTGCAACCCGACCGGATCAGTCTATAGTAAAGAGGAATTGGCGGCGCTGGCTCAAGTATTTGAGAAATACCCAGACATCTTCATTCTATCGGATGAAATATATGAACACATCAACTTTATAGACAACCACGAATCCATAGCACAGTTCCCAAGCATCAAAGACCGGGTTATTATCGTCAATGGTTTTTCAAAAGCCTTTGCCATGACAGGTTGGAGATTAGGTTATATCGCTGCAAACAAAGAAATCGCTGCCGCTAATGATAAATTGCAGGGACAAACTACATCAGGAACCTGTTCCATCGCACAACGTGCGGGCATTATCGCTTACGAGCAAGGATTGGACAGTGTGTATGAAATGAAAGAAGCATTTACTAGACGTCGGCAGTTAGTTTACGATCTACTCAATGATATTCCGGGTGTAAAAACCAACCTTCCTGAAGGCGCTTTTTATTTCTTCCCCGAAATTAGTTCTTTCTTCGGTAAAAAAGATCCAGCAGGCAACGAGATTAAAAATTCCAGTGATTTAGCGCTATACCTATTAAATTACGGACATATCGCTACTGTTGGAGGAGACTCCTTTGGCAACGACAACTACATTCGCCTTTCTTATGCCGCTTCGGATGAAAATCTAAAAGAAGCCTTAAGACGCATGAAAGAAGCCTTAGGTAAATTAGTCTAATCCCCTCTCCTTCACAAGGACATCCTCTTCACATGTCCTTGTGAAGGAAAAATGGAATTGAACGTTATTAACTATTGATATAGCTTTGCAGATGATTGATTGTCTGCTTCTGGTCTTCGATAATATATTTCACTAGGTCACCGATTGAGACCATACCGATTACCGTATTGTTTTCCACTACGGGTAAATGCCTGAAATGGTTGATTGTCATCAATTCCATACAGTTTTCAATTTTTTCATCCTGCATGACGGTACGTGGAGAACGTGTCATGACTTCATGTATCAAGGTATCTTTGGACGATTTTCCATGCAGAATTATTTTTCGGGCATAGTCACGCTCCGTGAATATGCCAATCAATACTTCATTTTCAATAATTAGCAATGCACTGATATTTCTTTCCATCATGATTTGTAAGGCATCCAAAACTGATGTATTTTGACTTACGGAGTAAACACCAGGCGCCTTTGTCTGGAGGATGTGTTTTACGGTTTTCATAATTTTTGTATGTTAGTCTTAAGGCTAATATACAAAAATTATGAAAATAAATAAACCGTCTATTTTTACATCCTCTTCTCTATCTCCCTAACAATCCCCTTCCCCAAGTCTTTATCCACTGTGATATACCCTGGATAATAATAGTTCTTCCCTCCTATTTTAACCGATGGTTTGATTTTTAAAGCTAAAAAAGCGTCACTCTTGCGTGTAAGGATATCGCTCAATAATCTGTCAAATCCATTTTCTTTAGCCACACCAAATATATTTGCCCTGAACGTCAACGGGATTACCATACTCTCATTGGTAGCAAGGCGAATGTTTTCCTCTACAGATCCTTCAAAAAGAGGCTTCCCTTGAATTTCAACAATATATTTAAACTCATTAATTGAAGTTCTGGTTGTTGTCGGATTAAAAACCTTCAAGTTTATTTTTGCTTCGAGCGGTAGATCCTGTTGCAACAAAGCAAAAGCAATAGCAGGTAACGATGCTAAGGAAACTCCTTCTGACCCTTGAAACGACTCAATACTTCTGCCTGCTACCTTTACCTGATCCAGCGACTCAATAGTATAGTTGAATTTGGCTAAAGCTTCCACCTGTGCTCGATGGTTCATCGCACATCGAGACAACCCCACAACTGTTAAACAAAGAACTCCTAAATAAATTAATCGCTTTTTCATATCATCCATGCTTACTTTCAAAAATTATAGGATATACCTAATGTGAAAACCGCATTCCCGGCCTTCAGATATTCGTTGTTGTTCAAACCGATATTAAACCCTGATGTATATTGCAATTGAAAACCATTTATCAATTCTAACCGAGTATAAAATACAGGTTCTATAAAAAAGTTTTCTTCTTCTTGACTGTCACTGCCATCCACTTGAAACTGATCCATCGCGACTCTACTCAGACGAATTGCAGTACCATAGTTTAATTCTTTTTTCTCACCGAAGATACTTATTTTTTGCTTTCTTGTGGAAGAATAATTAATCTGGGCAAAGATTTTATTAAAATCCATCTCCCTGTTTTCTACAGCCTCATATCCGTTTATAGTAGCACGCTTATCCACCTGTAAAGCATTTCCTAATCCATAACCACCATATACCTCTAAAACTTGACGTTTACTTTTGCCGATTTTCGTAAAGTAACCCAACCCTCCTTCAATTAACCATTGTTTGAGATAATTATTGGAATCAAATCCCTGATCTACAAAAGAACCGTTACCCAAAATAGCCACATGATCAGTTGCCGCTACAGCTATAGATGCACTGATGTTACCCTTTGGATTGACATGAGCAGCTAGATAACCTTCTCCTTGCTCCTTTAACATCGGTGTAGCCGGAACATTGGGCATATAAATAGACGAACAACTGGAGCAGAAGGCCATCAAAAATAAAACCTTCGTATAATCTATCAAGCGTCTCATATTTCTGTGCGCGTAACAATCGGGGTTAAAAATCATAAATCTAATTGTACATAGCTTAAAAAAAGCCATTCTTTATCTTTTTTCATAAAGAATGGCTTCAGAATATTTCAAAAGAACTATCCGGTTAAGTTATTGTATATCGGAAGGAACCTGTTCGGTTTCAGGCGCTTTATCGATCAACTCCATAAATTGATCCAATTTGGGCGTGATAATAATTTGTGTACGCCTGTTACGGGCTTTACCGGCCACAGTCGTATTATCAGCAATCGGATTATATTCCCCTCGTCCTCCGGCAGTAAGGCGTTTGGGATCTACGCCATATTCATTTTGTAAAGCTTGTACTACAGAGGAAGCCCGCAAGGCACTCAAGTCCCAATTGTTACGAATATTCGCTTTGGAAATCGGATCCGTATCTGTATTACCCTCAATCAATACTTCATAATCCTTATAATCCATGATGATCTTGGCAATCTTACTCAATGTAGCGCCTGCTTGATCGGAAATCTCGTAGCTACCTGACTTATAGAGCATATTATCAGACAATGAAATATAGACTACACCTTTTAGAACTTGTACGTCAACATCTTTTAGTTCTTCCCGGCTTAATGACCTCGTCAGATTATTAGTGAGTACTAAATTCAACGAATCACTCTTATTTTTGGTATTTACTAAGTGCTGGATGTATTTGTTTGAAGCGTTGATCTCATCGACCAGTTTAGAAATGTTAACATTGCCTTGGGAATTCTGATCAATGCTTTTGTCCAAAGATCCCTGAAGACGAGCATAAGCTTCCTTTAGTGTCGCATTATTCTTACGCTCATATTCCAATTGATCTTCCAAGCTTTTGATTTTCGCTCGGCTTTCTGCTAGATCCAGCTGTCCTTTTTGATATTGTTCAGCCAAATCCCGGTGTTGGGTGGCTAATGCCGTATACTTCTTATTGCTCACACAACCCGTCATGAATGTCCCTCCAAGCAGGAGAGACACAAGCAATATATTACGCGATTTTACCATAGTCTTTTTTGCTTTTGCTATTCTTCTAGCAAAACAAATGCCTAATGTGTAGTGTATAGGTAAATTTTAAGATCAATTTAACATTTCGGTCTCTTCGAAGTTTTTGGATTACACCTTTTTTCTTTTATTATATTCCTCAACGACGAACTGTAGTTGCTCTTTTTGGGTCAGGTTTGAGTTATCCAGTACGACGGCGTCTTCAGCTTGTCTTAATGGACTTTCTTTACGTGTACTATCTATGTGATCCCGGTGGGCAAGATTAGCCATCACCTCCTCCAAAGTAACCCGTTCACCCTTGCTTACCAACTCATCATATCGTCTTTGCGCCCTCACCATAGGACTCGCTGTCATAAATATCTTTAAATCCGCATCCGGAAAAACGGTTGTCCCTATATCGCGACCATCCATTACTATATTTTTTTTGGCCCCTAGCTGCTGCTGCTGAGCCACCATGGCTTCACGTACCTCCTTAATAGCACTAACTTCACTGACCTTATTCGATATTTCCATCAAACGTATTTCTTCCGAAATATCTTCATTATTTAAAAGGATTTGTGTGCTGTCCTTCTTAGGAATAAAATCGATATGGATATTTGCCAGAGCCATTAGCACCTCTTCGATGTGGCTAATATTAATATGATGACGCAGAAAATAAAGTGTCACAGCACGATACATTGCTCCACTATCCACAAAAACAAAATCCAAGGCCTTCGCTAGTGCTTTAGCAACCGTGCTCTTCCCGCAGGAAGAAAAGCCATCAATCGCAATGATGAAATTATCTCGTACCATACTCCGTTAACTATTGCCGCCTATCAATACTCCAGGTTTATTTACTAAGGGAATCTTGGAAAGATTATCATCGACGATACTTTCAGGCAGAAAAATATACTTCTTATCATAAATAGTACCCGCAATATAAAAACTCAACCAATACTCATTCGTCAGGCCAAACACCTGATGATCAATAGCTTCAACTTTCACAGCACTCCTAGGTTGCATATCTCCGATAAAATGACGCAAGGTAGTCGTTTTGACCTCTTTATTATCTTTCATACCGTAGCCTTTAGAAGTCACAAAAACATTATTTATGACATCACTCTTCTCATTGATGAGATAAACCAGCCAATTTTTAGAATCGGGTGTCTCACCCTCCAATACTATGGCGATAGAAATATCCTGAACGATATTCGGTGGTAAGTCCTTTTTCATGTTTCATGCTATTTCTTTTTCGCCGTCGCCTTTTTTGTACGCCCTTTACTAGATTTTCCAGTTTTGCTGTCTTGCTCAGCCCACATCAAAACGTCTGCATAAGTAATTTGTCCAACATCAGTGCCTTTGGGAATTTTGAGATTCTGTTTTCCAAAGCGTACAAACGGTCCCCAACGTCCATTTTCAATTTGTGCCTCTGGGTTCTCGTCGAATACCCTGATCACCTTTTCGATATCTTTCTGACGTTTAATTTGGATAATTTCAATTGCCTCCTCCTCGGTCACATCCAAAGGATCCAAATCTTTAGGCAAAGAATAGAACGCCGAGTTGTGTCGAATATAGGGTCCAAAACGGCCAATAGCGACTGTCATCTCCTTATCTTCAAATGCCCCTATTTTTTTAGGCAGATTAAACAAATCCATCGCCTCTTCAAAGGTGATGGTTTCAATCATTTGTCCTTTACGTAAGGAAGCAAATCGAGGTTTTTCTTCATCCTCTGCAGATCCAATCTGGACCAACGGACCGAAACGTCCTACCCGAACACTTACCTGTTTTCCTGTGGCTGGATCTACACCCAATGCTCGTTCATGTGTAGCACGATCGGCATGTTCCAAGGTATCTTGTACCTCCTCATGGAATGGGCGATAAAATCCTTCCATCATGTCTGTCCAATCTTTCTGTCCCTGTGCGATCTCGTCGAATTCCTTCTCTACTTTAGCAGTAAAGTTAAAATCTACAATCCCTCTAAAATGCTCTACCAAAAAGTCATTGACCAATACACCAATATCTGTAGGAAACATCTTGTGGCGCTCCACACCGGTCATCTCCGTCTTAATCTGCTCCTTTATCGTCGCGTTGGACAATGTCAACACCCTATAATCACGGCTTTTGCCATCGCGATCCTCTTTGACTACATAACCTCTATTTTGAATGGTTGATATTGTAGGCGCATAAGTCGACGGTCTACCTATACCCAATTCTTCCAATTTTTTCACCAAAGAAGCTTCTGTATAGCGTGCCGGAGGTCTGGAGAAACGCTCGGTAGCCGTCATCTCATTCAAATACAAGGGTTGCCCTTTCTCCAGAGGAGGTAGCAATGTATTGTCCGTAGACTCCTCATTCCCTGTTTCCGAATCTTCATCCGTAGACTCCATATATACTTTAAGAAAACCATCAAACTTCATGATTTCGCCAGAAGCATTAAGAAGTTCAGAACGCGTTGATATATTGATCTTCGCAACAGTTTTCTCAAATTCAGCTTCACTCATTTGCGAAGCTATAGCACGCTTCCATATCAAATCGTACAACCGCTTCTCCGAATTATCCCCACCTATAGTATGCTCTGAAAAATAAGTAGGCCGAATAGCTTCGTGCGCTTCCTGTGCACCAGCCGACTTTGTTTTATATTTACGAAGTTGATGATATTCATTTCCGTAGGCCTTTAGGATCTCCGCCTGAGCTGCCTGAATAGCCGTGTCCGACAAATTGACCGAATCGGTACGCATATAGGTAATATGCCCAGCCTCATATAACCGCTGTGCTACCTGCATCGTACGCGCTACCGAAAACCCCAGTTTTCTACTGGCCTCCTGTTGCAACGTCGAAGTGGTAAAAGGTGCCGCGGGATTTCTCTTTGCCGGTTTTTTCTCCAAACTGGAAACTTCAAATTCAGCTTGCAAACAGTCTTTCAAAAATTGCTCTGCATCTGTCTTTTGTGCAAATCGCTGTGGCAATTCCGCTTTCAACGATTCTTTGTTCTTTCCGGTTTGAAATAGTGCAACAATCTTGTAGGATGCCTCTGCATTAAATTTATTGATTTCCCGTTCTCTGTCTACAATCAAACGTACGGCCACAGATTGAACCCGTCCTGCAGATAGTGAAGGCTTCACCTTCCGCCATAGTACAGGCGACAGTTCAAAACCCACCAATCTATCCAATACCCGTCTGGCTTGCTGTGCATTTACTAAATTATAATCTATTCTACGTGGGCTCTCTATAGCTTTTAGAATAGCAGGCTTTGTAATTTCATGAAAGACGATCCGTTTGGTATTATCTTCCTTCAATCCCAACGTTTCATACAAGTGCCAAGAAATCGCCTCCCCCTCTCGGTCCTCATCGGAAGCTAGCCATACCGTTTCTGCAGCTTTAGCCAGTTTTTTCAACTCACTGACTATAGCCTTTTTATCAGAAGGGACCTCATATTTTTGTTCAAATTTATTAGCAGTATCTATCGCATCGTCAGTCTTCACCAAATCCCGGATATGTCCATAACTCGACTTTACCAAAAAATCACTACCAAGATAACCTTCTATCGTTTTTGCCTTCGCAGGCGACTCTACTATTAATAAATTTTTAGCCATTTAATTTTTTAGATTTCTGCAAATATTAGTATTTCAAAATGGAATGACAATAATTTTTGTCACTTATCTTATAAAAAGCCTCAGTATTTTTAATTTGTGAACCACACATCCAATAGATAAAAGCACATAAACAGCACAGAAGCAATACCATTTGTTGTCATAAATGCTCTATTAACCCGGCTTAAATCTGTCGGATGGACGATGCGATGCTGATAAATCAAAAGCCCAGCATAAAAAGCCACGCCCACATAATACAAAATACCCACCTGCATAAAAAACAGAGGTACTGAAATAAAGATAAAAGACAAAACATGCAATATTTCCGAAACAAACAAGGCTCTCCGAGCTCCTAAATAGGCTGGAATGGAATGCAAACCATGTTCCCGATCAAACTCCTCATCCTGTAAGGCATAAATAATGTCGAAGCCACTTACCCAAGTTAATACAGCGAACCCATACAATATAGGAACGATGTGAAACGCTCCCGTTACCGCCAGATAAGCGCCAACGGGAGCTAATCCTAATCCCAAACCCAACACCAAATGACAAAGGGGCGAAATTCTCTTCATATAAGAATAGAATAAGATGACGAAAAGTGCCACTGGTGACAAAACCAAACACAACGGATTAATAAAGTAAGTTGCTCCCACAAAAACGATACAATTGACGATCGTAAATATCAATGCATTCTTCGCTAAAATACGTCCTGCCGGGATATCCCGTACAGCCGTCCGCGGGTTTAAGGCGTCAATATCCCGATCCAGATAGCGATTAAAAGCCATAGCTGCATTTCGGGCAGTGACCATACAAAGCAACATCAATAGAAACAATTTAAAGCTAAAACCATGTGTCGTCGTCGTGGTAGCTAAGACAAAACCGATAATCGCAAAAGGTAGTGCAAATATGCTATGTGCAAATAGCACTAATGACATGTACTTCTTCATGGAAAAACTAAGCAATAACAGGAGGCTCAAAATTTGTATTTATCGAATCAATCTCTGCCAAGATGTTCTCTATACCCAATTTAGTTTCAGACGAGGTAAGATAGCAGGTGGGAACTTCTTCAAACCATTTCAACAATGCCCGTTTAAATTTAGCTATATTTTGATCTGACTTCACAGTGGATTGTTTGTCCGCTTTGGTAAAAACCAACAAAAAGGGCAACCCTTGTTCCCCCAACCAACAGCAAAACTCTAAATCGTTCTTCTGCGGTTCCAGCCTGCTATCGATCAATACGAAAATACACTGTAGGTTTTCACGTCTGGTCAAATATCTACGAATGAAACGCTCCCACTCGGCACGATTTTTTTTTGAGGTCTGTGCAAAGCCATACCCTGGCAAATCTACCAGGTACCAATTGCCATTAATAATAAAATGGTTTATCAATTGTGTTTTACCGGGCTTTTGGGAGATCTTTGCCAATCCTTTGCGGCTAGTGAGCGCATTGATTAAAGACGATTTCCCCACATTAGAACGCCCGATAAAGGCGTATTCCGGCAATGTAGGTTGCGGCAATTTATTGATTTCTGTGTTACTGGTGACAAATTCGGCAGTTTTTACAAGCATAAAAACAAAGGTAGGAATTTTTGTTAATCCCGAAACGTCTATCGTAGCACAGTGCCGCAAATTTCTTGCTATTCGAAAATTATCTCACCAAAATACTGAGGTAAATGGAAATTAGGCGTTGGGTTCTCTATATTATTCCAGGCTAAAAAATGAGGCTGCGGTAATTGATCGCCACATTTGTAAAAATTAGCAAATGCTCGGCGGCCTGACGCAAGGTCTTCAGAAAATATAGTTTTAGGGATACCAAGAGCGATACTCCACTTCTTCTTTCCTGCTACATTCGACACCTGTGTGAAAGTGTGAATCTGTTCTACAACAGTAGGGTCAAGACGTCGACGATCTGTCTTCACAGAAGTACCATACCCTATTAAACCTGTCCCTAACACATTGAATTCAAAATTATAATAGGTCTGTTTGTTGTCCAAAGAGATAAAAAACTCGACGCAGCTATCCTCCCATACATTTTCATTTGGACGTATATATTGCGCTTTCACAAACTCCTCCTCCACTTCATAACGGATATATATCATGCTGTCCGAATGTACAATTTGGAATTGTACCTGAGGTTTATAGGGAAATGTGCCCTGCCAAGGAGATTTATGAATAGGATACCACGGGAACGATGAAAACAAGGTGTTCACTTGACCATTCTCCCAAGATATATTTTCTTCTTTGACTTTATTAACGGTTAAAATGGATGTCATAAACAAAGAAACAAAGAATTATTGGCCTACCAAACTCTTGTTTAGAATATTTGTTAGCATTTCCTCATGACTTTCCAATTCTTGCACTAATTTCAGTTGCGCCTTCGTACGTACAAGGTTATGTGCAGGATAATGAATCTTATAATATGCATCTCCCTCTAGGTAATCCGTCAAAAACCTTACCGCCTGCATATAGGGTAGCAGTAGCACGCCATACATTAACGAATCGATTTCTGTATCTGTCAAAAACTCTTTAGCTTCGCTAAGATATCCTTCCGCATAAGCTTGGAACAATGGGATATTCAACACAATCTTATGGAGATCCTGTTCATCTTCAGCAGCAGAATTAATAATGGTACGGATAGCATCGCCGAAATCATACGCTACATAGCCGGGCATTACCGTATCGAGGTCGATGACACACTGCACGTTATCATCCTGATCCAACAATACATTGTTAAACTTTGTATCGTTATGGGTAATACGTAATGGGAGCTGTCCACTGTTTGCCAATTTGATAATTCGACGCATTTTGTCTTCGCGCTCAAAAATATACATCAAAATATCATTCACCTCAGCCACACGCCCTGCAATATCGTGACTTACTGCATTTTTCAGATTGCTTAACCTAAAGTCGATATTATGAAAATTCGGCAGGATTTCGACCAACTTTGTTGCATCCAACGTAGCTAGCTGTTTTTGGAATTTACCGAAAGCCTGTCCTCCGGAATAAGCCTGTTTGGTAGTTTCAACAATATCATAACTCTTCGTGCCGTCCAACAGGACAAAGATACGCCAGTATTCGCCTTCAGGTGTAACATAATACAGTTTGTTGTCTTTCGTAGGGACGATCGTTAGGGTATGCTTATCCACATCTGCTACAGTCTCCTTCAATATCGTTTTAAGATGGTTGGTTACCAAAGATATATTGTTCATCAATCCGTCTACATCTGTAAAAATATGATGGTTTATTTTTTGCAGAAGATAAGATATATCTGTCGACGAAACTACCGTTAGTTTATACGTATCGTTAATGTGTCCCGATCCAAATCGTCTAATATCTACCACTTCACCTTCGACATCAAACTGATTAGCTATAACCTTTATCGTTTCCTCTATGCTCACTAAAGACATGAAAATTCTATTTGTTTTTTAAAAAATGTAAAAATTGAAAGCAATATCTACAAAAATTGATACAGATTAAAACATTATTTGACAACAATCGATTGCGTTCAGTAAACTATTAGATGATTTACAAATGACTATGGTGTTTTATATAGATTTTTGCGTAAATTTAGAAGATCATCAATACCATCTTCATGATTACAGAAATAGTTATTATACTTTTATTAATTTTATTAAACGGAATCTTGTCTGCATCGGAGATAGCCATCGTATCCAGTAAAAAAGTAAGGTTACAAAATCTAGGCGAAAAGAATGTTGGAGCTAAAGCCGCACTCAAACTGAAGGATAAACCTAACCAGTTTTTATCGACCATACAAATAGGTATTACGCTTATCGGCATATTAACCGGTTTTTTCTCCGGCGGCACTGTATCCAAACATCTTGCCTCGGTATTTAATACTATTCCGCTTCTGGCCCCTTATAGCGAAACCGTTTCCATCATAATTGTAGTACTCGTCATTACTTACCTTTCGTTGGTCATTGGCGAATTGGTTCCAAAACGCATAGGAATGGCTATACCCGAAAAATATGCCTCACTAGTGGCTATCCCGATGAGTTTTCTGAGTAAAGTCGTCAAACCTTTCGTATGGGTCTTAAGTGTATCGACGGATCTGATGGTGAAGCTATTCCAACTAAAAACGGACAAAAATATGGTGACGGAGGAAGAAATTCGCGCCTTAGTAGACGAAGGTGTAGACAGTGGAGTGATTGAAAACTTTGAGCATGATCTGGTGGATAGGTTATTAGATATCGGCGACAAAAAAGTAATCAACATGATGGTCCACCGAAGCAATATCACCTATTTAGACTTGCAGAATAGTTTTGAAGAAAATCAAGAGTATATCCTGACTAACGACCATACAGAATATCCTGTGTGTGACGGAAATTTTGACAATATTAGAGGTATTATCCATGCCAAAACGCTCTTAAAATCCTACATCCGTCGAGAGGAGGTCGATCTGGAAAAGCTAATACAACCTATTCCCTTCGTCAACGAAAACAGCAGCATATATACTGTACTGGACATGTTAAAAAACACCAAAGTCCTCCAAGCGATTGTTGTCGACGAATATGGTATCCCACAAGGTATAATAACGATCAAGGATATTATGGCCACCTTAGTAGGCAACTCTGACTCAACCCAACATAGTCAAAATGGCTCCATACGACAACGTGAGGATGGTTCTTTTATGGTAGATGGGAGATGGCAGTTGGATGACTTTCTTGAAAAATTCGACATCGAGCTCTCCGAACAAGAGGATGACGAATTTAGTAATGTCACGACACTGGGGGGACTCGTATTCTTAAAACTCGATCGTGTTCCTATTGAAGGAGATTATATCCTCTTTTACGAGTATAGGTTAGAAGTTATTGACATGGATGGCAACAGGATTGATAAGATTTCCATCTCCAAGCAATCTGGGGCAACGGATTAAACATCTACCAATATACACATTAAGCGACATATTTACTGATAACCTGCACGATCTGTGATTTTGTCAAAAGACCACTTTGTCGCCATACCTGATTCCCCTCTTTATAAAGTAGTAGAGTAGGCACCCCCTGTATTTTAAAATTTGTCGCAAGTGCTTGATTGCGATCCACATCTATCTTTATTACGGTCAGTCTATCCTGAAAATGTTGTTTCACTTCCTGCAGAATAGGAGCCAATGTTTGGCAAGGTCCACACCATTCCGCTGAAAAGTCAATCAGCACTATGTCACTCTTATTGATTATTTCATTAAAGTTCGCCATATCTTATCGCTTAAAATATTGATCTAGACTTCCTATTCAAAAGGCATGCACAACCGTTCCAAACTTTCCATCTCGCCATTGAACATATTCAAATCTACGAAACCTTTTATACCTTTTACATGACCTTTCTCTGAAAATTGCCAAAAATCCCAATGGTCTTTTGGTTTCTCTATCCAAAAATTATAATTCGCTATCCAGAGCGTATAGTCGTCGAATTCTTTTTCCAAGAAATCGGAAAAATAACTATCACCCGAATACACTATCGGCCGTACTTTATAATGTTGCTCCACCCTATCCAACCATCGCTTAAGTCCAACACGAAGACTATCCATCGACTGACTTCGAGGTCGTTCTTCAATATCTAATACCGGTGGGAGATCACCTGGCTTCAGTTTTACAACTTTAATAAAATTTTCTGCTTGTTTAATGGAATTCTCATTGGGTCTAAAATAATGGTAAGCTCCACGTAATCGAGCAATTCGTTGCACACCCTTCCAGTTCGCAGCAAATTTCTTATCCCTTCCCCTTGTCCCCATCGTTGCTCTAACAAAAACAAAGTCAACCGGAAATTGTTCATGGATCACACCTACACTATCCCAGAGTATCCCCCCTTGGTATTCACTGACATCAATACCGAAAATATGATCCGAATGGAGCGACATTAAAAATACATTACGTGCATCATGCTTACTCCGATCCTTCTTATCCATATTCACTACAGCAAACAAGGTTTTCAGGTAATAATTTATCTCCTTTCTATAGTACCAGACCGCAAACAAAAGAATAAGCAAAAATGGGATGCCAACACTCCATAGCAGATACTTTCGTCGCTCATCTGCTACTGTTCGGATTTTTCTTTTGACACGTCTACTAGATTTCACCATATCGGGACGGAAATATAAATTATTTCACGAACAGATTTGCGATCTTTTCTTTAAAAAAATCCATCATCCTCATTTTCAATAGCCTAAAAAATAAGTTTTGGCAGCTCTGTTTATTTTTCTACTTTTGCAGCGGAGAGCTGGCAGAGTGGTCGAATGCGGCGGTCTTGAAAACCGTTAACTGTCACAGGTTCGGGGGTTCGAATCCCTCGCTCTCCGCGTCCTAACAAGGAAAATGTATCAAAACCCTACAAATTCAAAGATTTGTAGGGTTTTCTGTTTATAGACCAATCCCGTTTTTTTCAATACTTCTCGTTTTCAGCGAGACCCAAGCGAGACCCTAATATTTAGTCTGCTAGGGTCTCGCTAAAATGAACTTCAAGAATCAGCATCAAATGGCCCACACAAGACCAAAGCCTGAACATCTTGATAGTTCCATGCACAAGGAATAAATTGATTATTGAAATAAAACACCACAACCATGAGCAGTCAAGTCACCGTTTACACCTATGCCCGCGCATCCAAAGCCAATGCAGCAGGCCAACATCCCATTTATGTACGGATTACCATTCAGGGCAAGCGCACTGAGTTCTCAACCAGAAAATTCATCCACCCAAGCAAGTGGGATCAAAAAACGATGAAAATCAAAGGCAGCACCGAAGAAGCCCGTTCAATAAATAACTATCTCGAGAGCATCAAAAACAAACTCACTCAGACCCAAGTCATACTCGAATATCAATCCGTCAATATCACATTGGACAATTTCATGAACGCCTATCAAGGCAAGAGCAGCAAACGCGAGCGTACACTCATACCCATTTTCCAGGACCACAACAAAAAACTAAAAGCACTGATAGGCATAGACTATTCTGAAGGAACCTACGAGCGTTACGAAACATCACTCAAGCACACCCAAAACTATATAAAGCACCAATACGGCACCGACGATATCGCCGTCGACAAAATAGACCACGCCTTCGTAACCGGATACGACTTCTATCTGCGTACCGAAAAAGACTGCAGCAATAACACCACCGTCAAATACATCAAGAACTTTAAGAAGATCATCCGAATATGTCTGGCCAATGGTTGGCTCACCCAAGATCCATGTCTCAATTACAAAGTCAAGCTTCAGGAAGTTGAGCGCAACGTCCTCACCCAAGAAGAACTAGAGACCATCACCGAAAAGAAGATTACCATCGACCGTCTAGATGCAGTTCGCGACATCTTCCTATTCTCCTGTTTTACCGGCTTAGCCTATATCGATGTCAAGCAGCTCACACCCGATAATATCATTAAAGGCATCAACGGACAGTTATGGATAGACACCAAGAGGCAGAAAACAAATACACCATCACGCATTCCATTACTCAGCACCGCATTGGATATTATCCAGAAGTACCGCGACCATCCCAAATGCAACAATGAAGACACCCTTTTACCCGTAGCCAGTAATCAAAAGATGAATGCCTACCTCAAAGAAATAGCAACCATCTGCGGAATCAAGAAAGAGCTCACCTTCCACTGTGCTCGACACACCTTTGCCACCACCGTTACGTTATCCAACGGCGTACCGATTGAATCCGTATCCAAGATGCTTGGCCACAAGAGCATTCGGACCACACAGCATTATGCCAAGATCACCGACAGCAAAGTCGCTAACGATATGGACAATCTAAAAGCATTAATAGAAAGCCAAAAGGCAAACTACATAAAAAGAACAAGTTAACCATACATATGTTACACGATTCAAAAGACACCTAGGGATATAATCTTTAAAATTGAGGTTCACGAGCCAATACAAACAACAATGAATCAAATTTTTCAAAAAATCAATGAAGACATCACCACCTATGTCAAAAAACTAGAAGAACAGTATAGACACGACAGCTCCCAGATCACCGAGATGGCCATACACTTCATCTCCGGAAGACTCGAATTTGTAAAAGACAAATTTGAGAACCTAAACAGCCTAAGTCCTGAAGACGAGATTTTCTACTTCAAGAACATCAAATGCCATCTATTGGCCCTGATCCAGTATTATTATACTGTGCAGCGAATCGAAATCAAAAAGCCAGCTATTCCCCTCCGCAAGATTAAAAAATATTATCTCAAGGCACTCTGTAAGATAAAGAAACAGATCGGCACCAATCATTTCTTCTACAATTACTACAAGACCAACTCCAACAAATTAGACAGACAGTTTTTCACACGACTGGAGCACGATTTCTTTCTGCCCAATGACGGCATTATCATGGATATAGACAAAAGATACACCACACCATCCGTGTACATATTTGCGAATGTCGAAGCCCTAGAGATGACCAGGCATTACCTTAAAAAGAAGATAAAATCCTTGACCTCACCCCAGATTACACTCCAGCCCAAACAGTCCAGGTTAAAGTGGACCTCCTCCAAATCAGATCTCATCGAATCCATTTATGCGCTCCATTCCGCGGGCGTATTCAATAATGGTAAGGCAGACCTCAAAGAAATAGCAGAATACTTCGAAGAGATCTTTGATCTCGACCTAGGACAGTACAATCGCGTATTCTACGACATACGGGCACGCAAAAACAACAAGACCAAGTTCTTAGACTCACTTCGGGACGCACTAACCAAAAGAATGAAAGATACTGACAGCGAGCTGTTTCTATAAATATCTTTCCCAAGTTGGTAACAAGTTGGGAAAAAAGAATTTATATAATAGCCAACTTTATCATTCATCAAAATCATAAAAATATGTCACTACAGATTCTAACCAAAGAAGACCTTCTCAATTTCAAAATCGAGCTACTCGCAGAACTCAAAACATTAATGAAAGGCAACGAGTCAAACAAAAAGAAATGGCTTCGCTCCAAAGAAGTAGAGCAATTGTTAAAGATATCATCCGGAACATTGCAGAACTACCGGATCAATGGTACCATCAAATGGCGAAAAATCGGCAGCACCTATTTCTACTGTTTAGATGCCCTAAACGATTCATTTGACGAGAACTCATTCAGCCCAGTATCATAAACAACCCAACATGAACTACATAAAGCAGTTAACATTATTTTTCAACAAGTCAACTTCAGATCCAAATCTGACACCGACACACCTGAGCCTCTTTATGGCTCTGTTCCAGACATGGAACCAGTCCCGCTTTCCACAGCAGATACAGATCATCCGCGATGACATGATGCGCCTCAGCAAGATCAATTCCAAGGCTACCTACCACAAAGCCATGGCTTATCTCCATGCGCAGCACTACATCAATTACAAGCCATCTTACAATCCCCTAGAGGGAAGTCAGATTTCCTTTTTTCCGAAAGAAGAACCCCAAAGCAGTACAACAGACGAACCCGTTCAAAATTTGACCACAAGACCATTAAACGAGCCATATAATAAACTATCTAGTACTAATATTATCACAGATAATATCAGTACAACCGCGCGAGAGAAAAAGGAAAATAGAAATCAAAAAATGGTCAGCTCGGGATTCGTAGGTACTGCAGAAACAAAAGAAAAAAATTCCGTCAAAAAAGAAAAGAAGATTCCACCTGCTGCACACCAAGTCGAAGAGTTCTTCCTCGGTCAACGTTCTACCATTCAGGAGGCCCGTCGCTTCATCAATCACTACACCGCCAATGGATGGTTGGTCGGTGGCAAGAGTCCCATGATCGATTGGGAAGCTTCAGCAAGAAATTGGATCGCAAACACAGTCAAATTCAACACACATGCAAAACACGAAAAACCAACCCGAGCACAACAGCTACATAGCACAGCAAGCAAAAACTATTTCGAACCACTATGACTACAATCGTGTCCTGCGGTTTCTCGATCAGAAAGGTAAAGAGTTCTACGGTCCCAAGTTTCAACTGCAACACGAAGACATTCCGACCATCTTGAAATTAGCCGGCTACTTTCTTCAGGACACGGCACTATGCGAAGATCACGGTATCGACCTTCGAAAAGGAATTATGCTCACTGGCCCGATCGGTTGTGGCAAGACCACACTTATGAACCTATTCCGATTAATCTGTAGCCAGGAGGACAGATTTGTTGTAAAGAGCGCTAGGGATATCACATTTGAATTCATTCAAGATGGCTACGAAACCATACACCGCTACAGCCGTGGAAAGATTTACGCCAGCGAGTTCAGAAACTATTGTTTTGACGATCTCGGTACCGAGAAAAACATGAAGCACTACGGCAACGAATGCAACGTACTGGCCGAGATTTTACTGTCCAGGTACGACCTGTTTATTGCCGGAAAGCTAAAGACACACATCACCACCAATCTGTCTGCTACCGAACTCGAGGAGGCCTACGGAAATAGACTCCGCTCAAGGCTCCGCGAAATGGTCAATCTGATTGGTTTTGATATGACTGTGCAGGATAAGAGGAAATAGAGAAGTCGTTGGTTTTACGCCAACGACTTTATCAAACTGAATCAATATATTTCAGGCTCGTATTCTTGCAGAGATTCCAAGAAAAGTAAAGAATTAATAAAATCCAAAATATCTTCATTATGAGACTCTGTGCTATAACCAATAAATCGATTACTCAGGACATCCTCTAAGCATTTTTCAAGTAAGTTCCGCCACTCATAAATCGACCGCTTTTCAAATTTATCATGTAACAACTTCCATGGCCGTTTTATCCACTCATATCCAGAATTGTATATCTCATGCTTTTTCTCCTTAGGGTATTTCCATTTCGTATTAAAATCTGTTTCTTCATTACACAACTCTAGATAGTGAACCCAATAAGAATCAAGGATAAACAAAAAATCATGATAGTAGTATAATATATTCCCTGGATTACCATGCAGTTTCCAAAAATCAGCCTTAAAAAGAATTTTACGTGATATAGCTACAGTATTTTTAACCTCTTCCTTATTTGTATAGCTCAATCCTTCTTGCAAATCGCTGTGGTAATCAAAAAAAGTTTCCCTTACCATAAATTCATCATGCATGTTCTTCAAAACTCTCAAGTCAGATACCGATAACGTATTATCTTTTTCATAATAATACACTGCATGAAGTGCACTAATTAGATCATTCATTTGCTGGGTCACTCTAAAATAATATGGATCGATTTC
This sequence comes from Sphingobacterium sp., assembly GCA_040392285.1. Classification (GTDB taxonomy): domain Bacteria; phylum Bacteroidota; class Bacteroidia; order Sphingobacteriales; family Sphingobacteriaceae; genus Sphingobacterium. The sequence goes on from JBEBWF010000016.1 coordinate 41,816, forward strand.
ATTTGAGTACTTCACGCATGTAGGCATTAGTCCCTCAAATAGTAAATAGAAAAGATCCGATCGTATGGTATCTAGCGAGCTAGAGCTGTAAGAAAAGACAATTGTACGATAGACCTCAGAAACTCCATCATCGGTAGTTTTGACTTTTTTTCTTTTAGGTACTACAATCTCAATATCCTCATAAGGAATTAAAAGACTTTCGTGTTCAGAAGACGAAGGCCTTATTTTAGAGATTAACCATCCAGCTTCAAATAGCTGCACAAGTTTTTTGTACTTCTTGTATAAAACAAGAGGAGAATCATAAGTCAACCAATAATTTCGACGTATAGCAATTGTCAATATTTCAAACAATTCATCTTGCAGTGTTTCAGCCGATGAAAAATCAACGAACAAGTTCTCCAATACTAAATATGGATTTAGTATTTCTTGTTTTGTCAATAATGTGATGTAATTATTTTCGTATTCTACGTGATGCATAATGTTTCAATTTAGGTATTACGTTAAAGGCATCTCTAAGGCTTTCAGAGCACAACCTTCGTCAATCTGAATCATCTTCATTCTAGGATTATCTCGATAAGTTAACTTACTGCGCCCCCAAAGACCTATTTCTACTTCTTCTGTAAACCAGATTGAAACTGTCGAATCGAAATGTGCATGAACAGTTCCTTCGGAACATTCCAAATTAGCACCATCATAATATCCCCTTTGATTCGTTAAAACACGTGAAATAATGCTTTCACCGGATATTTTTACACGTGCACTTTTTAACACCGTACAGTCTATTGAAAATGCATCTACGCATATATCTAAACCCCCTTCTTTTACTATAATACCAGTTTGATGTAAAAACAATGTGTCTACTGATTTAACAAAGCAACGATCTAGTAGTTTAAGCCCTTTCAACTTAGTGAAGGTTATAGTTATTTTAGGGTAATAGTCATGTAACAATAAGAATCCGTAAAATTCAGGCTTGGTATATATGACCAGCTCTCCATTAACAACGTCCATATCGACCCATCCCGCTCTGTCAGAATCTTCATCAATACTAAACGAATTAACTTCTCCCTTTTGAAGCGAAACCCTACATCGGGTCTGCACAACAATGCTATCAAATTCCATCATAGTGTTTTTGGTTTAATAATCACTAAGGATTGAAATATCATCCTTATGCCTATTCTTTTCAAACCATCTTTTAAACCAATGTTGCGTATACATATGATTACTTTTCCAAAACAACTTCTTGTCTTCATGGTTCATACCATCGATGGTTTCATATACTTTGCGTTCTGCCTTTAATTCCTGAAACATCTGTTTGATTTGCTGTTTGGAATAAAGTGGTTGTCCGTATTTATTAGAAAGAAAGAATTTCATTCCGATTTTACGCTGAGCATCTGATACAGATCTATGATGCGAATAACTTAACATCCACATAAAATCATTTAATAATTCTTCGACTTTAACATCTAATATAGCGCACAACATTCTAAGGTTACTTGGAACAGATAGCTTTAGTTCTCTATTCTTACTAGAATACATTTCATCGATATCAGCATACTTGTGATACATGTCGACCTCTACAATTTTCTCTTTTTTCTTCCCCATAACTGTTTACATTTAGTTTACACCAAAGAACCTAACAATCATCGATGTACCGAACCAAGACACCTTGTAAAGAACCAATCTCATTAGTAAAAAACAAAAGCTATTTTGTAAATTACCAATGGAAAAGATTCTCGACAAACAAATGAGAGAATATTATTAACTTTGGAATTATGAGTAAGGAAAACAAGATCGGACCAAAAATCAGCCGCTTACGCGAATTGCGCGGCATGAAGCAAGAAGCATTAGCTACTGCATTAGGTGTAAGTCAGCAGACAGTATCCAATATCGAACGCAGTGCTGAGATAGAAGAAGACTTGTTAGCCCAGGTATCACAGATACTAGGTGTTACTCCAGATGCAATACGTAATTTTGACGAAGAAGCTGTGTTTAGTATTATTAATAACACATATCACAACACTAGTAGTGATAATTCAACCTTAATAGCAAGTTCTGTAAATTATCAACCTACTTTCAATACGGCAGACAAATTAATCGAGATCTACGAAGAAAACAAGAAGCTTTACGAACGCCTGCTAGAAGCCGAAAAATCTAAGGTAGAGTATTTGGAGAAGTTGTTGAAGGGTAAGTAGGTTTACTTATGAAAAGTATTCACTAAAAAGGTGTGTTCTGCAGGTATGAACACACCTTTTTAGTGAACTAATTCTCGTCAAAGTCTTCAAGAATAATCTTTTCAGGAGTTTTCTTAATTAATTTCGCTCCTTTTTGAGCCACAAAATCTAAAACCGCCGGAGAAGGAAAGGGATCCACAACATAAATTGGTGTACCTTTTTTCAATTTTTCATCTATTATCTTGTTAATGCCGCTATCTAAGCAACCATAACCAATGATAATCAATTTATCAGATTCCGAAAGGTTTCTATCTAAGTGACCAAGCATTACCCCAAAGTATTTCGGTTCAGCATACCTGGATTTTTTGAATATAGTTCCCGATAAAAAATCTGAATGATAATTAGTGAAATCTAATATATCTCTCTGGTTATCACGTTTTTTTATATTGGTCAAATCTGTTCTCCATGGAAATTTAACGTAATCAGTAATATGGCCATCTCCGTGAAAGGGGATTATATTAAAACTCCCGTGAAGTTTGAATAATCTGATATTACTTGGGTATTCATTGGTGAACTTCAGAAGTTTTTTTTCGTATCCATCACTATCTTCGTAGTATTCTGTGTCATCGGTAAATCCATCTGACATCTCGCCACCGAACTCCTCAGTATGCCTTAATGATTCTAGAAACAAATCGTGATTTAAGGTGTGAAAATTTAATAGGTTGCCCTCATCTTTGAAGTGTCTAACTAGCGTCAAGAAACCAAAATACTTCTGACGACTAAAATCACTTACAACATTTGACGAATAGAATTTATCTTCACCTCCATCTGAAATTTTCCATGAAACTATTTGTGTAAATATTTTAATCAAATCTGACCTTAGATTTAACAAATTTGTGTACGAACCATCTTCACTGATATATTTTGTTAAGATTACTAATTCTTCTTCAGAAAACTTTTTTTCTTCAGTCAAAGCAAGAAAGTCATAGAACACTTCGTAATTAAAGTTACCAGGATCCCTGTCATCAAATAGTTTGATTAACTCTAAAACACACTTCTTCGATAATTTATATGAACCCAATGTCCAGATATCTTCTCCATTTGATGTCGGCGCAACATTTCCTGCAGGACTAACAATAAAATCACCATATTGAAGAGATGTTAAGCTTTGTGCCAACCTGTGCGCAGTCGGATAGCCTTGATTAACAGAAAAACCTGCACCCAATAAAAACGATATATTCCCCATTTTACTTTATTCTTAAATTTATAGTTCAAATTTACTTTACCATACTACCCAACCATAATCTACCCCCTAGCTATACAATATTAAACTTTACATTTCTATAAAGATGGTTGCGAATACCAGAACTATTCTTTAAACTTTTCAAAACTTACATTTCAAAAAACACGAATTTAATCCAGACCGCAAGGTATCTAAGTTTTGATAGTATAAAAGTTGGGCATTTGAAGTATATTTGCTAACAATATAAAAACTTTTTTATTATATTGTAAGTACAAAAATTTATTAAAGTAAAATCATGAATCAAGATTTGTTAGTCCGTCTTTTCCGATCTATTGATGGTGATCAAAACGATGACATTGTAAAGGTCGCTGAAACGATTATTGAGGATGAGCGAAGAAAAGGGCATGAAAAGCTAGCAGACCGTCTTAAGACTATATTATCGAAAAATATTCAAAACAACCAACATTTTAAAGGTGAACTAAAGAATATTTTTGGAAGTTCGACAACCATTCCTACTGATAAGCGGAACAATATCCCTCTTGCATTCGAGATAAGAAGAGACGACCTTCGTCATGAAATGATACTCAATAAATCTACTGAGTTTAAAATTAAGAGAATTGAACAGGAATTTGTGGCAAGAGAAAGACTTGCTCAATTTGGGCTGAAACACAGGTGTCGTATTTTACTTCATGGCGCTCCAGGATGTGGGAAAAGTATGAGTGCTGAAAGGATAGCTTGGAATATTGGTTTGCCATTTTTGAAGGTTCAATTTGAGGCTATAATTTCTTCTTATTTAGGGGAGTCTGCAAATAATTTAAAAAAATTATTTGAGATGATCATTCACTATCCATGCGTGCTATTATTGGACGAGTTTGATTTCATCGCTAAATCTAGAGAAAACAAGCAAGATGTAGGAGAGATGCATAGAATTGTTAACATCTTATTGAATGTTCTAGAAGACTATGATGGGCCTGGTATAATTGTAGCAACCACAAATTTGGAAGGTTCGCTTGACAAAGCTCTTTTCCGGAGATTCGATGATATTATAGAAATACCAAAACCTGGAGTGCCTGAGATTGAAAGAATTTTAAGAGCCACTCTATCAAGCATGAAAATTGACGATAACGTATCTCTGAGGGTAATGGCATCAGAGATGGAAGGGTTTTCAGCTGCCTTGATTGTTAAAATTGCCAATGATGCAGCTAAACAATCAGTTATTAACGGAAATGGAATTGTGTCGGAGGAACATTTTAAAATATCGTTAGCTGAAAATAAGCTATATAACAAATCTTAGTGCTAATGGCTGAATTCCCGCATCTCAAACTTACACGTAAACTTTTTGGCGCCTATAATTTTCCAGTTGGAGGAAGTTCCGTTACAAATCCTTTAACAACAAAAAACCTTAAAGAGCGAGAAGTCCATGGTAATACACTTAAGTACCAACTTGCTAGTTTTCAAAATTCATGGGACGGACATTTGGACAGACGAAAAGAAGCGGGGTTACCGGAAGTGTATAACTCAGAAATTAGACCAATATATTTACAGATAGACTTAGATGCGTTTACCCTTGAATCACTTCGGCATTGGGGCATTGAAATATTGTCTGAGCAGGAAAATGGATATATCATTGGAGTCTCGGTTGATGATTTTAGTTCCTTAAGACAGAAAATAGACCAATTCCTTAATAGCAAAGGTCGCTATAAAGACAAGGCTGCTCAGATGTGGCAGATAAATGATGGAATGCAGTGGCGCTTAGAGCATATACTTACTTCTGAATTAAGTAAAAAGTGGGATCAGATTTTGGATGATGATGAATATGTTGTATACGCTGGTATTGCATGTTATAAATTTATAAAAGATTATCCTGTTAAAAAGGAAGGTGAATTAGATACTGTTTTTCAAAAAAGGGTAACTGAATGGGAAGCGGAAAGAAACGCGGCTGGAGAAGCTAGAGATAATGAGGCGTTTGCCAGACAGGACAAGTTTGATGAGCTTATAACACTATACGGAGGAGAACATATTAGTGGGTATATTGATTTCGAAGATAGTTACTATATATCATTTAGAATTGTTGGTAAGGGCTTAAAGGACATAGCTCTTTCATTTCCATACTTGTATGAGTTAGGCGAAATTAATCCTTATAAATTGCCTGAAGGTTCAGCAGAGGGCATCATAGAAATAAACCCCGAACTTATACCCCCTGCAATTGACGATCCTAAAATTTGTGTGATTGATAGCGGAATACAGGAACAACATAAACTTTTAGCTCCAGCAATGGATCTCGCAAGTTCGTTTTCTTTCGTTCCAGATGATATCTCGGTATCTGACAAGGTTAATGGAGGAGGGCATGGGACTAAAGTTGCTGGCGCAGTTCTTTATGGTGGATCTATACCTAAAAATGGTAAATATAAATTTCCATTCTGGATTCAGAATGCAAGAGTTCTAAATGCAAAGAATGAACTACCATCTGGAGTAGATCCATCACAGCTCATGATTGATATAGTTGATAGGTACGATACGACAAGAGTTTTTAATTTATCAATAGCAAGCGATAACGCCTTTTCTGGAACCCATATGACGCCGTGGGCAACAACCATCGATAAGATAAGTTTTGAACAAGATAAGCTATTTATTATTGCAGCAGGAAATATTGCTAGATCTTCACCAATTCCAAACCCAGGATTATCTGAATTACTAGCATCTGGATATGAATATCCAGACTATTTGTTTAGTCTCGATTCTTCTAAAATGTCAAATCCTGCGATTTCTGCTTTTAGTTTAACTGTTGGTTCTGTATGTCATGGTAGTTACGATGATTTAGATAAGAAATCGTTTGGAAGTAGAGGATTACCCTCAAGTTTTTCGCGAGCAGGACTTGGATTATGGGATATGATTAAGCCAGATGTTGTTGAATATGGAGGTGATTTCGTCCATGAAAAAACAGGAGTTCGATTATTAACAAACCATGAATCGGTAAGTCCTGAACTTGTTTCTTCTACTTTGGGAGGTAGTGCAGCAATATCAAAGAGCTCTGTCGGAACTTCTTTTTCAACACCAATGGTTACTCACATAGCTGGGTGGCTCTTGAAAAATTTCCCTTTGCTTAGTGCGATATCTTATAAAGCACTGATTGTTCAAGCTGCTCGTCTTCCTGAAAATATATTTCGTCATCCTTCTCTTAATGATTTAAAGTGCATGGGATATGGCATTCCGACATTACAACGTGCCACACAAAACTCAGAAAATCGTGTAACATTCTTGACCGAGGGGGTCGTTACAGCGAAAGGAGCTGATGTGTTTTTAATAAAGGTACCAAAAGGTGTTAACCGTCCTGGGCTAAATAATGAAATTCTGTTGGAAATAACTTTAAATTTCAGATCTAAAGTACGACGGACTAGAAAATACACCAAGTCATACCTCAGCACTTGGCTTAGTTGGGAAATTTCTACTCCTGAGGAAGATTATGAAGTTTTTTGTACTCGAGTAATTAAATCAATTAATAATCCAAATGTCAAGAATGGAGGAGGGAAAAATGGATTTTCATGGACAATTTTTAATAGAGGGAATAATGGTCTTGTAAGAAGCGTTAAGCGACAAGATAGCACTACGCAAAAAGATTGGACTATAGTCAGCTCCAATAAATTGCCCGATGAGTTTTGTATAGCTGTAGTTGGTCATAGCGGATGGGATAAAGATTTGAAATCTGAAACACCATATTCGTTGGTTGTAAGTTTTGAGGCGTTAGATACGAACGTATCAATTTATCAGCAATTTGAAGTAGAAAATAGAATAGAAATTGAGCAAGAGGTCAATATTCACAATGAGTTGATACCAAATAATGACTAGGGCTTATTTCTATGATAGAAATAAGCCCAGATATAGCCTTCGCTTCTATCAATAAATACGAAGCAAAATTAGTTTGGTAGCTCTTCTTAGATAAAGAGAGGGTTTCAAATCAAGACTTTTCCCATAAAAAAAACCTAAGTCATCAGATTGAAATTCTCCACAACAAACTTCATATCCTCTTCATTGATATGAGTGTTATATTTGCGCTGATAAAATTCTAAATTTCGTTGAATTCTTTTGTAATGAAAAAAAGGAGGAGCACCTAATTTTTCTATGACAGCCTCAAGCCCTTCACGCGTAATCAAAACTAGCCAACCGCTACCCGATTCTGAATCATGATGACCACTTTGATTATTAGAATCACCCACCTGCCAAAAGACAGATTCTATCACAACCTCTCCTGCATCATTTTCCCATCTAAAATTACCAACATTTTCATTAAATCTTAGACCTATGCTTTTAGCAATTAATGGATTTATTGCAAGCCAATTTTCTTTAAATACCGTTGTTCTGGCCGAGTTGTAAAAGACGATACCATCTTCATCAAGATCAATATAGTCACATATATTAACATATGATTCTGATTGGAAAATAACAGAATCAGTCCAATCCATCGACGTATTAATATCGATGAAAGCTTCCCGAATTTCTATTGCTTTGCCATGGCCCATACCTTGCATTAATGTTCTTTCTGCGAGAACAAAGTAATCTCCATGTTGAGAGGTAAGTACTTTTGAAATATACGTTTCATCAAATTCGTGAGCCCACTTTCGGTCTACGGCGGGTGCAGACCCTGAATCTCTTAATATTGATTCAATTGATGGCGGCTTAGAAACTATTTCTATCAAATATGCAGCTGGTTCAAAGTCAGATTGAAGGCTTTTAGCAGTATCAAAATCTAAGTAATCAAGGTCAATCAACTCCATCATTACCTTAGCAAGTCCAGCATATACTTTTTGAACCTGTGGACGGTTGTATGGAATCTTTAGATCAAGCATAGACTCATACAGGCCACGCAATTCCTGTTCAGTCAACCTCGCACACCAGTCAGGAAATTGTAAATCATCACCTAATGCCATGATCCGATAAGCTATATTATACTGATCAAACCCAGTAACCTTTTCCAAAATCCGTATTTCAAAGCGTACAATCTGTGTATATACAATAGGATCATTGGTGTCTTTAAGGTAACCTTCCTCACTAATATATTCGTTTACCTTTTTCGAAGCATCCACTATTCCAAAGGCTTTTGTAAGCTCTAAAGTATAACCGAGAGGTAATTCCAATGACTGTAGAGTTCTTTGAGCTGTATTGCCTACCTTATTTAACAGTTCTGAAGCAAGTAACACTAAGTCAAATCGTGAAGAATCTATCAGTATTTCTAGTTCATTTTTGAAGACATCAATGTGTTTTTTAGTAATATTAGCAAGTCCATGCATTAACTTGAGGAATTTTAAAGTGAATCCTTCATCAAATAATTTCTTAAGTAACTTGAGCAGTATATTCTGTAACTGATCGCAATCCTTTATAAGCACAGGGTAGATGATATTTTCAAATTGGCTTGGCATCGTTATTAAGAAATATAGGAAATCGGTAAATAACTCATCGTCGCTTTCACTTCCTTTTACTTGAACACACTGTAAGCTATCCTCATTAAATAATAATTGATTACGGTAAAGATTAATCTCTTCATAGATTAGATTACTATCCATAGCCTTATCAAAAAGCGTAAAGACCTTATCTAGATCAGCAATAATTGATTCTCGTTCTCTATTACCCATATTAGGTAAAGCTTCCACAAAGTCATTTAACGCTCCAGTTGAAACTTGATCGTCAGGAATAAGTCTTTCCAGTAGATCATATGCTGGTATCTTACCTTTAGCATAATAGTCATCCCCCCATTGACAATACCGAGATTTCTCAATAGTTCTCTTTAACAATTTGCTAGCAATCTCAGTTTTACCATTTTCGGAAAGCACTTTGGCAATCTTAATTATATGCTCTGTATTGATGTCAAGACTAAAATTGCTTAAGAATAAATCGATGCCAGCGGCTTCAGCTGTAGGAATAACTTTGATGAAGGCCTCTGTCCAATTGAAGTAACTGGTATTTTCTTCTTCATTCTTTAAAGCTAGGAGATCATCCAAAGATGTTATTTTATTTAAAACATCAGTAAGATTTAAAGAACTTCCGTCTTTTAAACGGAGACTATTTGAACTACCTCCTTGATTATTCTTTAATATGGTATTCTCTTCTAAGCCAACCTCTTTTGGATTAACTCCTTGCTTGGTTATTTGCTCATAAATTTCATAAAAGTAGTTATCTCTAATCTCTGCAAGAGAGAAAATTTTCAGTTCTTTTACCAACTCCGTGATTTCATGAATCTGTGGTGTCGACTTAAAAAAGGCATTAAGGAATAATCGTCTGGTAGAATGTGCATCGTCTAATGCTACGATGATTCTAGTAAACAATCTTATCAATATCTTTTTCGCTCCCCATCCTTTTTTTAGTAAATAAATTAATAATGATTCAAAGCTATCTAGCAAGTTTACAAGTTCGTTAAATAGTAGATGTTCAAACACTTGATAACCGTTTCCGTGATAGAATGATAACCTCAGAATCTCGAGAGCTGGTGTATGATTAGAAGAACTCACATTTTGTTTTAAAGCAACTAGACGGTCAAGATAATATTGAATATCGAGAATTGGCGTTGGTTGATATTTATCAATCCACTTAACCATTTGATCTAGCTGTTGGTCATCTTCTCCCAATACCCCCAACGAAATGGACATCAATTTGACAATAGAAGATTCAACTAATGGAGTTTCTTTGAGTCTTGACCACAGTCTTGCCTGTTGAATGCCGTCCGCGATTCGTTGATTGAGATAGCCTTTGGAAAACAACTCTTTCTCAATTCCAAGTAGAGTTGTTTTACACCATTTTGAATCAATGTCGTAATCTAAACACCACTCAACTATACTTTGTCTTGTCTCAACACTCCAATAAGACCTGTTAACTGTCCATTCATCTGTTATTTTTCTTAAAAGTCCGGCAGTGATTTCCTCTGACATTTCACAACTTACACGTAGAATATGCTGTAAAAATTTCACTTTCGAATTAATAATGTCAAAATCATACATTGGATCGTTAAAACGATAATGGAATATCGAAAACAAGCTATCAACTCCACTAAAGAAGCCTACTGATGCGTCTTCATAACCATGATAAAACCAAGCATGTGATTTGGCAAGGTTAGCAAAAGCTAGGTCGAAGGTACGCTCAATAGGTTTGTCAGTTGGCGGTAAGAATCTTTGTGGGTCGACATTAAAATCTTTTGTAACAATATAAAATAGCCTAGTATATGCGAATATGTAGTTAGCCAATCCTCCCGCCCGTACATGCGATCTTTTTCTTTTTAATTCTATAGGAGTTACCAACATTTCGAATGCCTTTTTCCTCTTTGCCGCATCATCATTTACAAAAGTATAAATCAATGCGTAGGATAAAGCGTCTGACTTATTATCTTCACATTGCCAACTATCAAAAAAATCAAGTCCGCTTTGGAGGAGATTCTCAGTTGTCTTACGTTTATAAATAACATCGAAATAAAAGTCGAATTGGTTATATTGATCTAGTTCAACCTTCGCTAAATCAGCTAAAATTTCCAGTTTATCGAACTCTTTATTTTTAATCAAGAAGTCTTTTAGGGACAAAATCAATCCTGGTAATAGGGCTTCATCAGACTCTCCATGATCGTCAGCCTCTATAACTATGTGCCTGCACTTTTCGACAACGTGATTAAGAGGAAAGAAGATACTTGCTACATTTGCCCAGGTTTCCAAAAGTGCGACCTCATTTAATTCGGAATAGCTTTGTTGATCGTATCTCCTTTTGCTAACTTTCGTTGAAGTCCCCAATAAATGAATTGGAGTTGCTCGGTTGAAAAGCTCTCGAGCCAATTCAACATGCCCTTTATCAAAAAGCATTTTAGAAAAATCAAGAGCATCTATATTAGGTAACAACAATTTGGCGGAATCAAATACAAAAGAACAAGCAATATCTAAAAGATCAGCACTCAGAAAAATATCATAACAATTTCCAAATGAAAGATTTGAACTACGTTGATCTAGCTCTAAAAAGGCAAAAAAACAAGCAGAGATAGTACGATAATTCTTCTGTTGTGCGCCAGCAAACAAAGCGATTCGGATATCCTCGCGTAAGATGTTAGAGTTTCGGTAAAGAAACCATTGATCTCGAAAAAAAGACTGCGTCGAAAGTTCGCTTATCAAATCAAATTGTTCTGCTTTGTACCAATGATAGATAATATTGAAGCGGTACAGATCATCTATCTCTCTGATTGTGTTTGCTATTTCAAGATGAAACTTCTGGTCAGTTCGTTTATCAAATTTTCTAGTAAAACGGTTTTTGGCAGATTCAGTAATCAGAAACTCTTTAAAGCTATTATGAAAGAATTGCCAAATATTGTCAGACTTATAAAAATAATATTCAGCCATTTTATTAATTCGCTCAGCATCGGCGCTATTAATATCAAAATTACCTAATAGCCCAAGGTCAAAATAAGGAAATCGAAAACGGGAGATAATTCCTAAAATATGTACAAATTGATCTTCTGTTTTATATTTATCCCAAAACTTGCCGTACTCTATATAAATATCACCTGAGAAATCTTTAGAATCAATAACTCTATCGTAAGAATCTTCCTCCACCTGTTTCAATTCTTCTATAGTATAGCGAAGGAAAAGCGGATGTCCCTTAGTATTTTGAAAAAGATTTTCAATCTGTTCAGCACCTAAAGTGAGTTTGTGTGAATCTGTTAGTATTTTTACTTGTTCTCTATTTAGAGAGTCAATAGAAATTGTACTACCTTCACTTTTAAGATTTTCCCTTATTTCATATTTAAGATCAGAAAGTTGATTCACTGTACGACTTCCTAGAATAAAATAAATATTGTCGGGTATTTCATTTGGTGCAGGAAGAACACTTATCAAACTATCCCTGACATGCTGTTCACGTTCGATATGATCTAGCCCGTCAACAATGATAAAGACCTTATCACGTCTGTCACTGAGTTTTTTCAGTTCTTCACCTAAATGTTTCTGAAGATCCAATAGCTCTTTTTCCGGCAGACGATCCTGCATATTAAAACCATTTTCTCTAACCTGTACCAATAAATCATGTAAGAAATGTTTCGCTTCGCCGCGATAGCCATAATCATAGCTCATATCAAGATTCGTATAGGCATAATACTTTAATACTGTATAGGGGCTATTGGAAAGCCATTTGGTGAGTAAAGTAGATTTGCCAGAACCAGCGTTACCGACTAGGGCAAGGTATCCTTTGGTTTTGTTTTGAATTATTAAATTAAGCTTATCAAAAGTACTTGCTATCGGTAGATAATGATGATCGTCAACAAAAAAGGCATGCTGAAATCTAGTTTCGAACTGATCTTTCAGATCGAATTCTAGCAAGAATTGCGAACGGTCAAACTTAGTGTTGCCTTTTTTAGCAATCAGCTGTGGAATACGGGCTTCGATTCGTTCAATATGAGATTTCCTCTTCGCCTGAGTATATGAATCGTACAGAAATTGATCTGTATTATAATCAAATACGAATTTGAAATCTTTTATAAAAGCGATAAGCTCATTATCAGTTGTGCTGACAAGGTTAACCAATTCATCAAAGACTGGTTTCCATGCACTAGGTATTGTTGTTACGCTGTAGGTTCCTTTTTGTATAGGCAACCACAAGTTTTTGATAAATTTTGAGAACGAGGGTTTGGACCTTCCATCAAATGTAGTGATGGAGTCACTATCAGAAACTTGCTGTGTAGTTATGAACCTTGCATCTATTTCCTTTCCTTGATACTGCTGCTTCAATGACTTCCAACCTTTGAACACTCCCTGAAAAATACTTTCAGTATTTGATTGAGTAAACTGAGTATAACTAAAATTAGATGAACCAATTTCTTTAACCTGATAAGCAATAACCTTACTGTCAGTACCCAATAGGACATCATCTAATTTACCGGCATTATTACTAGCGAACTCAATCCATTGGAGATTATTCTCTAATAGGTGATTATAAATTTCAGTTGCGAATATTCCATATTGGAAGAAATAGCTGGCAATAGCAGCGACCTCTCCAGGTGTTTTTTGTATTGACATTTATACTGACAAGGTTTAAACGAAGTTCAAAATAAAGAAAAGCATGAAAATAATGTGTTTTTGTAAATTTATACAAAAAGTTGAGATTACGTATTGTGGAGATACATAAACAGGAAATAAGGCATTCACCCTGCACTACTCAGCAGTTATGTCGCCAGTCCAATGGGGCACTATAGGATCAGCATTTATTATATAAGGCATCCTATAGAGCCCCATTGCCTTTCAGGTGCCTAAGGGCAGACTGTCACCATTACTGCAGCTCGTAGCTCAGGCTTCATAGGCGACTACTCTGTCTGTCACAGCGCATCACATCTGGCTCATTACATTCCGCAAGCTACATATCCATTCACCATCTATTCAGCCCTGTTTCATCCACCGTCGCCTAGAGTTTGGCTCGCCTGCTGGGCGTCTCGGGCTGCGGTCTACAAAGCCACTGCAACGTCTCTAAAACAAAGATGTCGCCAGTATGGATGCACAGCAATAAAATTGCAGTGCACACCATCCAAAGGATGCCTATCGGCATACTGGCACCATCTTTAGAGACAGCACTTGGCTACAGGGAGCCTAGTCGTCCCTCACAAATACCAACCAACATAGGCACCCTAGCCAAGTGAAACAACCTGCAAGGACCTGGTGTAGCCATGGGAAGCTGTCACGATAATTGCACACCCCGATATCCCCGGCACAATACAAACCCACAGCCAAAAACAAGCAGATTATCGCGCCAGCCCCAAGGGCTACATAGCTATCCCCTGGTGCAAAGCACCTCCCGGTATAGCACCCGAGACGCCACTCGCAGACGGCGAGCGTCTAAAATATCAGGCTTTTTGCAACCCGCTGCGCTCATTGCAAACACCTGCTAACAGCAGTAGGTGCAAAATGAACGGATTTAGAAACCACGCAATCACAGAAAAGACAAAAAAGAATGTAAAAATAAATGCAGTAGGCTAAACAGCAAGGTCAAGCCTTGTTTTCAAAGAAATCTCCATCCGCCTACGGCAGGATAGTATTTCCCCGAAAAACCTTGCTTTATTAGCCATCTGCAATTGTACAGATAACTTTCTTTTTTTCCTTTTTTTCTTTTGAAAGCATATTTAAACTCAAAGGTGACTACGAAATTCTTCAAAGCGATTTTCTCCTAGCTTCTGCTTTAATCTATAGGTGAGTGCAAAATCATTAGTTACTTGATAAAACTGATATATCCTTTCAAATTCCCGAACGTACTTTTGTAAAAATCTATCCACTTTAAGTTCAGCTTCCGTATTATTATACTTATAAACCTTGGTGATAAACACCTCTATTTCATCCATCAGCTTCCAAACTTCATCATAGGTAGGAAACATAGCATCAGTCATTTTATCGATTTCAGCATCAGAATGAGCATAAAACTTATCACGTAATAGACGTAATTTATTCAACACATTATCAGTTTGTTTATCGTTCACGATTTCCAGTATATCTTCAAAGTAGTTCAAGGGGATAGCGTCTCCGAACTCTTTATATAAGATTTTGTTATGAAACTTATAAATTGAAAACTTATCACCTTTACCTGTAGACAGAATTTTCGATATTTCGATTACAAACAATATCCAACTCTTTCTAGAAAGATCATTATATCCTGGAGACTCACCACGAACTAAATAATCCAAAATATCAACATCATATTTCGGATCTGCTTTCAAATCGAATCTTTCAAAGTAACTTTTTGGACTACGACAAAGATGAGCCTCTGCTAAAGCAATTTTTGATTTAATGTACAGTATATAAATATCTCCCAACAACCGTTTACAAGGGGTTTTATCTTCCATAATCCTTAAAAATAACAAAAGCCCGGCACAAGCCGAGCTTTTATTAAATTGAATAAAGCCACCACAACTTCATTTCTTTCTTTTGGTCAGTGACCCGAGTAATAAAGATACACAAAAACTAACAGCAGCACCAATCGCAGCCAACAAAATAGTTTTCAAGATATCACCAACGATCAACGCAGGATAAGCACCTAAAAGTACACCGCCAAAAGTACCATGTCCGATCGCAGATCTATTCATCGTTCACACCCTCCGCATCCTTATTCAAGCGCTTATCATCCACCGTCACCTGGCTAATCGCTGAGATCACACCACCAGCAACAGCAAGATAACCACCAACTGTAACAATAGCTGCAGGCAACGCAACCGGAGCTGTCAAAATAGCTCCACCAATTGTCGCTACTACAATACCAATATTCCGCAGCACCTTAAAAAACTTCGGTGTAGGAGCCTGAGCCCTTTCAACTACATTCATAAATCCCCCTTTCTTTTAACCTCCAAAAACACAGAGTCACCAGCATCAATGGAAGTATAAACCATTTCCCTAAACCGATTAAAAGCCTTTACTGACTCTAAACCTTTTCCAATACCTTTAAGCTGATTAACAGGTGCAATACAACCTCTCAATTCACGTAAAGCATCATTAGCAGGATGAAACAAAATCTCACTACGTCCAACAACATCCTTTACCAACACATGCCACTTAAACCGCTTACTGTACCGCTTCGTCAACGGATACATTCCTTCCGGAATGCAAGAATTACTACGGACATTATCTAACCAGGGCAACTCAATCGCATAACACACAAATTCACCACCGATCCAAATCTCACCATTAGTACCCTGACCATGATAAGTCCGCAATAATCGCACAACCATTACACCCCAGTATCTACAGCAACCAAATTCAGTGCGTTAAAAGCACCGTTATTCAAAGAATAGAACGAACCATTCACCTGCTGAAGGAATTCAATACCGAACACCAAAAACAACGGTTTCGTCGATGCAGTAATGCCGATATCATTGCTTAATGGAATAGCAGCAGATTGCGTATTGCCATACGCAATCTCTGAAGAAGAACTTTGGGCTAACTTGAAAGTTTCATTCTCAAAATCAACTTCCACACCAGCCGAAATTAATCGGAAGTGAGTTGTTCCTCCTGGAGCCACAATCTGACTCTCCGGAGTGAACGCAGCTACATTAACATCCAACACCCCAGACGGGCGATCGATAGTTGCTGTAAAAGGTGCATAAACTGTTGCCGAAAGTCCTGCATTTCCATTGAAGTCAAAACTCTGCAGCAAAATCAATTCACCGTCCAACACATTACGCTGACCACGATCACTCACTGCATCCGCTTTGATCACCGCCATCATTTTCTTCACCAAGCGTGAAATCATACGCGAATCCTGCGTCTTGTTCAGTACTGGACGAATTGCCGTACACAGAACCTTACTTGCTTTTCCCGCTCGTCCAAACTCCTGGGCATTCTCACGCGTGCGCTGAAACTTTGGATCATTCATAATACGATCTCGATCTACGCCACCTTTCTGACGGGCCAAATACCCATCCTTACTCTTGTAAAAGGTAATATCACCGATAGTACCTTTCAATTTAATAATACTAGATTGTCTTGCCATTTCTCTAAAATTTAACCCACCACCGCTGCAGCAATTGTGAAAACCTAAGACAAATCTTAGCAAAACAATCAAGACGAAAAAGACCACGCAGCCCATATGGCGTTAATAGACAAGAACCAACAAAATCAAACCATAAATAATACGTAAATTGCAACAACGAATAGCCACCAATACAATTCACAAGTTGTTACCAACTTGGTAGCATCAAAAATTAGTCAGCTGCTGTAGGTAATAAGCATATCTACAGTAGAGATAAAGAATACATAATGTATTGGTATGAACAGAATTTGTATTTACCCTAAGGACATAGCCAGGATAACCGGCAAGAGCTACCGGCAAAGCCTCCGCATCTATAATAATATCAAAAAGAAGCACAACAAAGAGCCTCATCAGCTCATCAGTCTTGACGAGGCATGTGCGTATTTAGGTTTAGAAAGTGAGACTATAATGAGGATATTATAACTAAATAGAATAGCGCGTTCTAATTCATATATTTGCAAAAAACAATTAACTATTTTTGGAATGAATAGAAAAAAGATATGCTTACTTATATTAGTTTTATTAACTTTTTCAAATTTAAAAGCTCAGAGAGTTCACCAATCTTATGATCAATTAATTAGTGATGTGTCAAAAGTTTTTGATGAGAATTTAAAACATTTCAAACTCACATCAGAAAGTAAGTCTAAGGTAAAAATAACTGCTTTGCAAAATTTCAAAAGGAAATATAACCAACAGTCATTCAAACAAAACATTAAGCTAACAGATAATTACTTTATAGATCCAATGAAAGAATCAATGTTATTGTATAGCGACTCCACGAAATTTAAATGGCATCTTTTAAAAGAATCTCAATTATTACAAGAATTTAGTAAGGAAGCAAGTAAACTTGGATATTCTGGAGAAATGGTTGATAATTGGTCAAACTGTGTTGTGCTAAAAATTATGGCGCAATATCCAAATGCCGATTTTGATATGAATGATAATACTGTTTCCACTTTTACTTACAATGTATCCAAGGAGTGCGCTTTATTATACTTCAATGTAAATAAAATGGATAATAACCATATTCCTTGGAATGATAATTCAAAAAGCGCTATAACTAAGGCTATATTAAAAAATCATGAACATAATTTATCCGGAACCTATAATTATAACGAACTTATCAATTTAACGAAATGGCAAGTTAATGCATTGGTAAGAGATTTCCCTAATGGGCTAAAAGTTCAAGAAATACGTAGTGAAAAAGTGATCCAATCACTTCAAAAGGAATATGAACTTTGGAAAAACAAAAGTAGATAGATTAAGTAGTTTGTACCTAGCCAAATATCAGCTATCTACGTATCCAAATAGTAGCTCAATTATACATTATTCCACAGTTCATTTCGTATATTTGTATCAGAGAATGGAAGTAGGAATGTTATAAAGCGGATTTAGCGAGACCCTTTCGAGACCCGTAAAATCATGTGTTTATAAATCGATATATTTCAACGCGTTACGAGCAAGGTTCGAATCCCTCGCTCTCCGCACAACAAAATGAAGCCCGACGATAGTCGGGTTTTTCTATTTAACGGGTGAGCCAAGCTTGCTTGGGTGAAACCTGTTAAATAGAAAAACAAGGAGTGAAACGGATAGCTTCATTTTGATTTGAGCCCTCCCCACAAGGGATGCTTGCGGATATGTGTGCGGGGAGATTGGGACGCAAGCAATCCCTCACTCTCCGCAGAAATACAGGCTCTATCATACGATAGGGCCTTTTTTATGTATTTAAGCCTTGTTTTACCCAAATTTAGATCTCGTTCTGGTTGATGCGAACCAGAAAGGGGTGGTCCGGCTGAACCAATTCTTCACTCTCCGCAAAAAGCTCCAATCAATGCATTAATTCTAATTAGTAATGCCACCTTTGGGGGTGACATTACCTTTGGCTGTGCCTGGAATAAAGGATTAAATTAGTAATTTTGAGACTATAATGTCTGTAATAAAAGAGGTTGATGGATCATCCGTTCATAGTGTACTTAAAAAATAAAACATCTCTAAAATTTGAATACAAAAGGGATGTTTCAACGATTATTCGTACTGACAACGGATATCGTATCACATTTAATAATGGGAGAAGCTATAATTATGGAGTTGACAAAGTACAATACTATCCGCTTGTATCGAGACGAGAAGATGTGCGCATATATGAGAAAGGCAAATTAAATAAAATATATAATACAGTTGATAATTATGGTCGTTATTTGATTTTTCGAGATGAAGACAATTGTTCTTATCCAATTGAAAACAATGCCAATATTGAAATCTGTGATACAAAAAAGAATACTGGCCAGGCGGAATCAATAATCAATTATTTTAAAGAGATATTGAAGGAAAGCGGTGGAGTATCATTTGACATTCAATCAGAAGAGACAGATAGCGAAAATCCAAATCAAATAAGCTTTGAAATATTACTTAAGGCTCTTGATGGTATAGATGTATTAGAATCAAGGTCAGCACTATCTAACTATATTGACGGGATCAATCCTGTTATTCGTTTTCCAAAGGAGACACTAATTTATCCTTTCGGGTGCAATGAGAGTCAAAAATTGGCGGTTGAGATTGCTTTTAGAAACAGCATTAGTATAGTTGAAGGTCCCCCGGGGACAGGAAAAACCCAAACAATCCTAAATATTATAGCCAATCTTATAGTACAAAACAAGACTGTTGCAATTGTTTCAAACAATAACGCTGCGGTATTCAACGTGTGGGAGAAGTTAGCGAAATATGGCTACGGAATGGTTGTGGCATCACTTGGAAATAACGATAACAAAGCTGCATTCTTTAACAATCTTGAAGAACAAACAGTCAATCAAGATTTTGAGGTGTCGGACGATCGAATGAAAAATGCAAAGAATGAGGCTCTGGATCTGGATTCCATACTAACGAAGTGTTTTCAGTACCGGAATAAATTAGCGACCTTAAAAACGGAATTGTCAGACACCGAAATAGAATTTAGCCATGTAAAAGTAGAGCAGCCACTTGATCTGAACATAGAATCTGTGCTCAATAAGAAATTATACCGCAAATGGGATTTCAGAACGACTTTGAAATTGAAAAATTTGCTATCGCCCATAGACCTCAAAAATAAGTTGTCTATCATAAACAAGTTGCGACTTATTCTGCAATATGGTTTATTTGACCTTAATATTATTCGTCAGTATAGCGAGGAGTTTCCTGTTTATGTTAACCACAAATTCTATGAATTATACATCGAAAAAATAAAAAACGAAATCCTAGACGTTGAAAACTGGTTGGCATCTAACAATGAAGAAGCTAACCTTAAACGTTATATTGAGGTATCTAAAAAGGTATTCAATGGGGTGTTATTTGAAAAATATAACCGCTTGGACAAAGTTGCATTTAATGTAAAGAATTACCGTAACCAGTTTGACGATTTCATAAAGCACTATCCTGTGGTTCTAAGCTCTACACTCTCACTACACACGAGCGTTCCCAAGGGATATCTTTTTGACTATGTGATTATAGATGAATCTTCACAGGTGGATGTTATAAAGTCTGCCGTATGTTTTTCGTGTTGCCGAAATGTGGTTGTTGTTGGAGATAGCATGCAACTTACCCACATTGTAGATCAACAAAGTAAAGAATCAGCAGAGCGATTTCAAGCTAAATACAACATTTTCCCTGCGTATGACTATGTCAAACAGAATATTTTGAACTCACTGAAAAGCTTGTATAAGAATAACCTAAAGCTGGTTCTGCTAAAAGAACACTACAGATGTCATCCTACGATTATTGGATTCTGCAATAAGAAGTACTACAATAATAAGCTGGTTATTATGACTGGTGCCGATAATCATCCATTTAGAATCATTGAGACAAGCATATCAGGTGGAAAGGATAATTACAACCAGAGACAGATAGATGAAACAAATTTCTATATCCGGGAGAACTATTCTGCGGATTATACGAAAGTCGGAGTTATTGCACCATATAGAAAACATGTAGGTATGCTGCAAAAGCACCTACCGACTGGAGCAGAAGCCGACACTATACATAAGTTTCAAGGACGTGAGAAGGATGTGATTATATTTAACACGGTCAAAAATAAGATAGGAACATTTATTGACAACCCCAATCTAATAAATGTCGCTGTATCACGAGCGGTTAAAGAATTTATTGTAGTAAAACCCGCATCTATGGAGCTTCCTCACGGAACTAATATCGGTGATCTAATACGCTATATCTGTTATACCTCAAATCCAACTGAAACAATCGTCAAAGGCAGCATCTGTTCCGTTTTTGATCTTCTGTATAAAGAGTACAATAGGGTCTTTACATCGTTTCTTTTATCGAACAAAAACATAAGTGGATCCGCTGCGGAGATTATTATTCATAAGCTATTGAGTGAGAATATATTGTTAAACAACACGCAATTCTCATCTATTGATATGGTTAGAGAATATAGGCTTAGAGACCTTATTCGGGATTTTCAACTATTCTCCGAAGATGAAATCAGGTTCATAAGGAATAATTCAAGAATTGATTTTCTGCTGTACAACAAAATTGACAAAACTCCTGTATTAGCCATTGAGGTGGACGGAGTGTCATTCCATGACAATAAATTGCAACAGGAAAGGGATAGCAAGAAGAATCATATTTTGGAGGCTATCGGGTTGCCATTGCTTAGATTATCAACCGATGGACACAATGAGGAAACAAGAATTATTGAAAGCTTAAGCGTCGCAATGGGATTGTGTTGATTTGTAAACGAGAGTAGTACGATCGATTTCGTTTTCTAGGATTTCCTATACACATTCCAGATAATTCTCAAAATTTCCTTTAGAGGTTTTAATGGGTTCAATTCCTCTCCGCAGAAATACAGGCTCTATCATACGATGGGACCTTTTTTATGTATTTAAGTATGCCTTTTGACCTTATTGATGCCCCGGGGGGCTATACTACCTTTTTTCTAAACCCTGTCTTCACTTTTTCCACGCCCCTTTCTTTAGCATTCTGTTGTCCGGCGCTTGTCGTTCTTCGGTCGTTCTTCGGTCATGGGTGTGCCCGGCCTACCCCCCACCCCCCCACCTAAGAACGACAAGAGAATGATGACGGAGAAGGTGAATGTGGGGAAAAGTTGGTGTTGTCCTCTATAGTATTGATTCGCTCTGCTGTTAGTTCTTTAACGAAGCCATATCAATGACAAAGCGATATTTTACGTCACCTTTCAACAGACGCTCGTAAGCCTTGTTGACATCTTCGATACGGATCAATTCAATATCTGCCTCAATGTTGTGTTCACCGCAGAAGTCCAACATTTCCTGAGTTTCGGCAATGCTTCCAATAGTCGAGCCAGCAAAGTTCTTTCGGCCGGGAATAAGGCTAAAGGCCGCGATGGGTAGTGGATGTTCCGGAGCTCCCACTATTGCCAATGTACCATCCACTTTTAAGAGCTTCAAATAAGCATTGACATCGTGTTGTGCAGAGACACAATCCAAAATAAAATGTAATGAGTTGGCATTTGTTCTCATCTGTTCTTCATCGATAGATAAAATGACCCCATCAGCTCCCAGTCGCGTGGCATCATCTACTTTTAAAAGTGAGGTAGTGATTACAACAACATGAGCCCCCATTGCTTTGGCTAATTTCACGCCCATGTGACCCAAACCACCGATCCCTACTATTCCAACTTTTTGTCCGGGACCTACTTTCCAATGTTTCAGAGGAGACCAAGTCGTTACACCTGCGCAGAGCAACGGAGCGGTAGCGGCCAAATCCAAATTTTCAGGCACACGTAAAACAAAGTCTTCATCGACCACAACGCGTTCCGAATAGCCTCCGAAAGTCTGTTTATTCAAATGTTTATCCCGTCCATTATAGGTCTGGATATTTCCCTTTTCACAATATTGTTCACTCCCCTGTCGACATTGTTCACACTCGCGACAACTGTCAACCATACAACCAACAGCGGCCAAATCACCCATCTTAAATTTAGTTACGTTCTGACCGACTTTGGTTACACGTCCCACGATTTCGTGGCCCGGAACATTCGGATAAACTGTTCCATGCCACTCATTCCTGGCTGTGTGCAAATCGGAGTGGCAAACTCCACAAAATAGAATGTCAATCTCTACATCCTTTACCGTTACTTCCCGGCGCTCAATGCTCATCCGTTTCAAATCCGCATTAGGCGCTTGTGTGCCAAAAGCTTTTACAGTATGTGTATTACTCATTGTCTGAAAAATATCGTTTAATATACAAGATTTATATTATCTATCTCAAAAATAATAGTAATATTTCTTGTTCCAAAAGCCTCCTCTATACCAAATCGATTATATAGTAATATCTAAACGCAGCACATGTAAAACAACACTAAATTCTTTTTCAAACAACTATGAGTTAACAAAAAGCAATCTACGTTATTATAACATAATCCATTATTAAAACCTTATCTTTAGAGAGTAGCATATTTTACAAAGATAATTCACATTAAACAAATCCTATGTCAACGACATCAAAAACGGGTATCGCATTTATATCGACATTTCCTCCTAGACCCTGTGGAATAGCTACCTATACGACAGATTTAATAGCTACCATACAAGGTAAGTTCAATGCATCCTATAATCTTATGACAATCCCATTGGAAACACGTGGTATGCATTATACGTATGACAATCAATCCGAATATATCTTGGAAACGGGTGATAGGCAGTCTTATCATTTACTGGCAGATCATCTGAATAGCTCCAAAGCGATCGATATCGTATGCATCCAACATGAGTTCGGATTATTCAAGGAGCAGGAAGATATGTTTTCCTTGTTTCTGAAAAGCATACAAAAGGATATAGTTCTTACTTTTCATACGGTATTACCTAACCCGGATGAAAAATTACGCACACAAGTATACGAGATGGCCCAGGCGTGTAAACAAGTGATCGTCATGACACAGGGCTCTGCAGAAATATTGATTGCCACTTATCAGATTTCACCCGAAAAAATAACAATTATCGCACATGGAACTCATTTGGCCCCCGCAAGCAATAAATCAGACATTCGAAAAAAATATGGACTCGTAGACAAAAAAGTGCTGAGCACTTTCGGTCTTTTGGGGCCGGGCAAAAACATAGAAACAACGCTGGAGGCTTTACCAGCTATATGTGCGAAAAACCCGGACATCATCTTTCTGATCCTAGGAATGACGCACCCAACTTTACTACAGGAGGAGGGTGAAAAGTACCGGAATAAGTTAAAAGATTTGGTAGCGAAAAATAAACTGACGGAACATGTTCAATTTATCAATACCTTCTTGTCCACGAAAGAACTATTGGACTATCTTTTGATTACAGATATTTATCTTTTCACCTCGAATGACAGGTATCAGGCTGTGAGTGGAACCTTTGCCTATGCAATCAGCTCAGGTTGCCCTATCGTCTCTACACCTATCCCACATGTACGTGAGGTCCTAAAAAAAGATATGGGCGTCATCATCGATTTTGAAGCTCCCGATCAATTAGCTCATGCGGTAAACAACATCTTGGCAGATCCGGAAAAAATGGAAAAAATACGTCAAAACAACCTGCAGAAAATGGTTGTTACATCTTGGCAAAACGTAGCATTGGCACATGTTGATCTTTTCAGAAAAATCCAGAAGCGGTCAGATCATTTACAATATACTGTTCCACCTATAAATCTGGAACATATAAAACGGATGACTACTGAAATAGGTATGCTTCAATTTGCCCAGATTAACACGCCTGATAGAAGTAGTGGATACACACTTGACGACAACGCTAGAGCATTAATCGCGCTTTTACACCACCATAAGATCTCTAGATCACCTGAAGATCTTGCCTTAATTGAAATCTATCTTAATTTCATCGCCTACTGTCTGCAGGATGACGGTATGTTCCTGAATTACGTTGATCAAGATCAAAAATTTACCGAACAAAATGATGAAGTGAATTTGGACGATGCGAGTGGACGAGCAATATGGGCATTGGGGGAAGTAGTTGGCATGAAAGATGTATTGCCTGGACATCTTTCATCGTTGGCTTTGCAGCTAATAGACCGAGCTTCTGTAAATTTTCCACGATACTATTCTACCCGAGCAATGGCTTTTATCATTAAAGGGCTTTATTTTACAGATAGTGCGCCTTACCAGATGGTAATGAAAATATATGCGGATCGGTTAGTTGCCATGTTTGAGCATGAGGCTACCGCCCAATGGCGATGGTTTGAAAGCTATCTGACTTACGGCAATAGCGTCCTATCTGAGGCATTGATTGCTGTTTATCAGCGTACGCAAGAGGAGAACTATAAAAAAATAGCCTACCAATCTTTTGATTTTCTACTTTCGAAGATTTTCTTCAATGATGAGATACACGTCATCTCCAACAAAGGATGGGCGCAAAAAGATGAATTAATACCAAAATCTACTCACGGCGGAGAACAACCAATCGATGTGGCGTACACCATTATGGCATTACATCGCTTTCACCAGTTGGACCACAATAAGCAATATCAAACTATGCTGAAGAATGCATTTGACTGGTTTTTAGGCAAGAACCATCTCAAGCAGATTGTCTACAATCCAACCACAGGTGGTTGCTTTGATGGCGTAGAAGAATCGTCCATCAACATCAATCAAGGCGCCGAATCCACGGTGAGCTATTTAATGGCCCGATTGACCATGAGGGAATATACAGATTGAAATAAATAAGAATATAACTCACTGAATATCAATTATTATACATACCTTTAGATATAAAGTCTAAAGGCATAAAACAAATACAGGCACCTCGTTTTATGTTATAATGAATCCGCTCGTCTAAAAGATACAATGGTACTCTTTAACTTAATTAAAGCCATTGCATTTTGTCACTAATCTTGCAAGAAATTTCACTAGAATACTTCGTTAAGTATATAAAAAACCACTAATTCAATCATCATGGGCAAAGAACAAAAAAAAGCCAAGAGCACGAAAGAAAAAGGTCAGTCATCCTATCAAAAGGACAAGGAGACACCATCGAAAGATTTACAATTAAATTTAAATAACTCTAATAAAAAGAAAAAGTAGTCTTCCGGCTACTATTTGCTTCTCCATACACACACATTTTGTATCTTTGCGGCAAATAGATCAGAATTATGCCAAAAATCTCACGGAAGGGCATCGACATGCCTGCCTCCCCGATACGAAAACTCACTCCTTATGCAGATAAGGCTAAAAAAGAAGGAAAGAAGATATATCATCTCAATATAGGGCAGCCGGACGTCCAAACTCCGGAGATTATGCTCCAAGCTTTAAAAAACATCGATTTCAAAGTTTGGGCTTATACACCTTCAGAGGGAACAGCATCCTACCGCAGCAAATTGGCAGAATATTATAATAAACTGCATTACAATATCACCCCTACGGATGTTTTGGTCACGAACGGTGGTTCCGAAGCTATAACAATCACCATGCAGGCTTGCCTGAATGCGGGAGAAGAGATTATTGTTCCCGAACCATTTTATGCAAACTACAATGGGTTTGCTTGTTCGGCAGATATCGTTATCAAACCCATTATGTCGCACATCGAAAATGGGTTTGCCTTACCATCTATAGCCGAGTTTGAGAAAGTCATTACTGAAAAGACAAAGGCTATTGCCATTTGCAGTCCTAATAACCCAACAGGATATTTATATTCTCGGGAAGAATTGGAGGCGTTACGCGAATTGTGTTTAAAACACGATTTGTATTTATTCTCCGATGAAGCATACCGCGAATTTTGTTACGATGGTCGCGACTTTATATCGCCTATGCACCTAGAAGGTTTGGAAGAACATGTGGTGGTTTGGGATACCGTTTCCAAACGCTATTCAGCCTGCGGAGCACGTATTGGGTGTATCATCACCAAAAACAAAACCTTATACCAAACCGCACTCAAGTTTGCACAAGCCCGCCTCAGCCCCTCTCTTGAGGGACAAATAGCTGGTGAAGCAGCGGTGGATACTCCCGCTTCCTATTTTGAAGCTGTTTCCAAAGAATATACCGCGCGCCGAAACACCTTAGTAGAGGGACTCAATAAGATTAACGGTGTATTTTGTCCTAATCCCGGAGGAGCATTCTACGTCGTAGCACGCTTACCCATCGACAATGCCGATGCTTTTTGTCAATGGATGTTGGAGGAGTTCTCCTATGAAAACGAAACGGTCATGATGGCGCCGGCAACTGGTTTTTACAGTACTCCCGGAGCCGGTACGGACGAGGTCAGACTGGCTTATGTCTTGAACCAGGTAGATCTTCGAAAAGCCCTCACTTGCCTTGAAAAAGGTCTTGCTGTATATCCGGGAAGAACCTTATAATTAAGTACTACCCCATCTGCGGATATGCACTGACACCATATAACATCGCGCTTATGCGATGTTATATGGCATCTATACTGTGCGAGCTATCTTATCATTTTACTTCTTCGGGCAGAAGAATAAATTTAAACAAACGATCTGTTTTCAGATACTTATTGGCAACTTCTTTAACGTCATCTACGGTTAATTTTCCAAGTTCATCCCGATAACGAAGGATATAAGTCGGATCCTCGTCATTTTGATATGCCCCGGCAATCTGTCCTAACCAGAACTTATTATCCCGTAATTGCACTTCCAACTGCCGTTTCTGTTCGGCAACAAACTTATCCAGATCGACTTGCTCAGGCCCGGCGGCCTTTATCTTATTCACCTCATCTAAGGCTGACTGGATCAACGCTTCATACTTTTCAGGTCCTGTACCAAAACCAATCATAAAGCTATATCTTCCTTTAGGAAATTTACTTGCGTTTCCTCGAGCACCTGTGCCATATACCCCGCTTTCCTCTTCACGCAACCTTTCGATCAATTTGATGCTCAAGATACTTTCTAAAGCATCAAACTTTAGATTCTCAGTCTCCGAATACGCGTAATCACCATAATATCTAAGCTGTACAGTTACTTTTGCTTCCTTACCCTTATAAACCTGTTTATCAAATCCTTGTGCAGGTTCAACTATACCCAAATCCTTTGGTTCTTCCACCCTCTTCCGCGTCGGCAATGCCGCAAGGTATTGCTCTAAATAAGGCTTAATCTCTTCTTCGGTAAACGCTCCCACAAGGGTAAACGTGAAGTCTGATGCATCGGCAAACCGTTCTTTGTAAATTGCCAAGGCTCGGGTGCTATTTATCGTTGCCACGGCATCTTCGGCAGGAGGAATACGTCGGATATTATCACCATAGAGGCTCTTCGCTACCTGATCGCCAAAGACAAAATCAGGATCAGTATCTCTGTTTTTCAATGATGACAAGATTCGCGATATGATATTCTGAAAGACATCTTCGTCCAATCTGGGTTCCATAAAATAGCCATAGATCATTTCAAAAGCCGTGTTCAAACCTTCTTTATCACTAGATCCGGAAAAACCCTCCGAGCGTTCCGAAATATAAGGTGATATATTGACCTGCTTTCCAGTCAGGTATTTACGCAGTTCTACGGTATTCAACTGGCCCAAACCACTACTCTTAATGAGCGCTGCAGCGTTCGATGCTGACATATAATCTGCATCCGAATACAAGGATGAACCTCCGGGACTACTTGCCGAAATCAGAATTTCGTTATTCTTGAAAGTAGTAGGCTTCAGTAATACTTTCACACCGTTACTCAAGATCAATTCTTGTGTATGGATGCCCGCTATTTCACGACTTGCGATTATGCTGCCTTTTACGGGCTGCTCTGCCAATAAAGGAAGCTCGGACGTCTTGTCCTCGTATGCCGTTAGCACTTCTTGATCAATCTCCCGGAGCCAAGAGTTTACTAAGGTCTCTGTCGGCAACAACTCTTTATCCTTTTCGGGACCCAATACGAGAATATCCCTATTATTGTCGACATAATACTTCTTCACAATCACGTTGACCTCTGCTAATGTCAACGTAGGCAACAGTTGCTTCATCAATCTATAGCGATCTTCGTTACCCAACACCGGCGCATCTTCCAAAAAATTATTCAGATACGAATTCACATAACTATCAGATTTCCGTTTGTCGCGCTCGATATAGGACGTCTCGTTGTTCTTTTGCAATGTCGCAATGGCACGATTAAATTCCGTTTCCGTCACACCAAATTTCTGAACACGATCCAATTCCCTAAAGACTGCTTTGAAGCCCTCTTCGACTTCTCCAGGCTTAGCGACAAAAAAAGCTGTCAGATTATCCAATCCACCATATAAAGAGCCAAAATGAACAGAAGACTGCAAGAATGGCGCATTCGACGACTGTACCAATTCGACCAACCGCCCATTAACTACCTGACTAAAAACATTCTTCAACAGCGAATAGCGGTAATCCCGAACAGTTTTCACCTTTTCTTCCGGATATTTGATCATGATGTGCCCCACCGTTGAAGGCATTTCGGGATCCGTAACGACCAAATATTGATTTTTATTTGTTAGGTCAACCGTAAACTCTTTCCGTTTTACAGGATCAGGATTGACACGCATATCGGAGAACAGACGTATAACTTCTTTTTCCATCTCTTGTGGGTCGATATCTCCTACGATGATAATAGTCTGTAAATCGGGCCTGTACCATTTATGAAAAAAATTGCGGAGGACATCCGATTCAAAGTTTGTGATATTCTCTTCTGTCCCTATCGGAAGTCGCTTAGCATACAGGGACTGGTTGAGCACTACCGGCAAAAATTTGTCCTGCATCCGTTGATTTGCCCCTCGCCCACCACGCAGTTCTTCCAAGATTACCCCACGTTCCTTATCAATTTCCTCGGTCGTCAGCAATGCATCCTGTGCCCAATCCCGCATCACCTGCAACCCATTTCTCAACAACTCCGGATCGTCCGATGGAATAGGCAGCTGATATACCGTTTGTTCGAAACCCGTATATGCATTCAGATCAGATCCGAATCGTACTCCTGCTTTTTGCAGATAGTTGACTAATTCATTTTTCGGAAAATGCTTCAATCCATTAAAATTCATATGTTCCATAAAGTGGGCCAACCCTAGCTCTTCTTCAGTTTCCAGAATGGAACCTACTTTCATCCCGAGGTACATGGTCACCCTTTTTTCGGGCTCGGTATTTTTACGGATATAGTATGTAAATCCATTCTTCAGCTTACCCACAATGACCTCTTGATCAAAAGGTAGCTGCGCGTCCCACTTTAACGTATCTTGTGTTAAAATTTCGTGCGCTTCGGATAATATATTAGCTTTGTCAGCGATTTTTGCTTCGGCCCAGACAAAGGTTGCGGGCACAAGAAATGCAACTACAAAAGGTTTTAATAACTTCATAATATCAAATGATAGTTGTTTTTGAAGCAAAATAATGATTAATATTTGCTTTTTCTGTATCTTGATAAAAATTACCTATCCCCATTGAATAGCATGTGGCATAATTTTATTCTGGATTTTAAACGATACTTAGAATTTGAGCGGAATCTATCAACCAACACCATACAGGCCTACCTCAATGATATCCGTAAGTTGCAGGTCTATTCGGAAGAACGTGCATTGGCAACTGAAAATCTAACACCGCAAGACATTCAAGCTTTCTTGGTTTGGATGAATACCTTCAATATCTCCCCTTTCACACAGGCCAGATTGTTGTCAGGGATTAAGGTCTTCTTTACCTTTATGCAGCTTGAGCATCAAATACCTTATAATCCAGCAGAACTTATTGAAGCCCCCCGGCTTCCAAGAAATCTGCCTGACGTCCTTTCCATTGAGGAAATCGATGCACTGATTCAGGCCATAGACCTTTCTTCGCCTGAAGGTATGCGCAACAAGGCTATGTTAGAGGTTTTATACAGCTGCGGCCTCCGTGTTTCGGAATTGACGCAACTAAAGATATCCAACCTTCACCTTGAAATAGAATTTATCAAAGTTGAAGGAAAAGGTAGCAAAGAACGATTGATACCCATTGGTAGCCAAGCTATCAAATACCTCAAAATGTATATGAAGGAAATTCGGGTACATCAGCCCGTCAAATCCGGTCAAGAGGATTTTGTTTTTCTCAACAGACGAGGTGCTTCACTATCTCGGGTCATGATCTTTATTATCATTAAAGACCTTGCTGCAAAAATTGGCCTACAAAAGAAAATAAGTCCCCACACCTTTCGGCATAGTTTTGCTTCACATCTAGTCGAAGGAGGTGCTGATCTGCGTGCTGTTCAGGAAATGCTTGGTCATGAGAGCATCACCACGACCGAAATATACACGCATATCGACAACGATTACCTGCACTCAGTTATCACCCAGTACCATCCCAGATCTTAGATAAAGATTTAAAAAATTCTATTTGCTACTTTGTTGCATTTACACTATATTTGCTCTCGATGAAAGTGGTACAAAGGGTTTTGGTTTTACTATTGTCTTGTCTATACCTGTGGGTTAGCGGAACAATTGTGTGGCATACGCATAGCCAACCCCATGATTGTACAGAAGATAGTACAGACCACCACCAACATTTACCGGACGAAGACAGTTGTTCCGTTTGTTTTTTCATTCATTCAGGTTCAGCAGCTCTCTCTACCCCCTTTATCAAACTAAGCATCTTTGAAAAGCCGTTTGGCATAGCGATAAACGATCAAATAACCATTCAATACAAAAGTCTGGTTATACGGCTTAGCTCCAACAAAGACCCTCCCGTTTCAGCCTAATATCAAACTCCACTTAGGTTACTCATTTTGATTTTTATGAAGAAATTTGGAATACTCCTATATTTCCTTCTACTGTCAATTTGGTCATTTGGACAAAGTAATTCTTGCAACATTTCAATTTCATGTCGGATTATCGACGGAGAAAGCGGTTTGCCCATCGAACACGTTCAAGTACAATTCGATGCATTATCGACCTTTCTTTCCGATCCTAAAGGTGAAGTTCAGGTTCATGATCTTTGTAAGGATGTATATCATATATTATGCAAACACGCCAAATACCAAACGTCAGAAATAGAGGTAAATGTAACGAGCGACACGACGATAAGTTTATTGATGCAAGCTACTACACGATATATCGACAGTGTGAAGGTTGTCGGCAATAGCGCTATGCAGCACACGATGACATCACATCGTTTGTCTGCCGAGCAACGGGCAGCGAGTCAAGGGAAAAACTTGGCCGAGGTTTTGACGGATATTCCTGGCGTCACGCTCTTAAGGACTGGCAGCAACATTGCCAAACCGGTATTAAACGGGTTGCATAGCTCTCGTGTATTAATCGTCAACAACGGTGTAAGACACGAAAGTCAGCAATGGGGATCGGAGCACGCTCCGGAAATAAATCCTTTCGGAGCAGAAACGATCGTAGTCGTCAAGAATGCAGATGCTGTACGCTATGGACCAGATGCTTTGGCTGGTGTGATCTTACTGCTGCCGGACACTACCGACAACCGGAGGCCATTCACCGGAGCAGTCAATAGTATATTTCAGTCCAATGGCAAAGCCTACACCCTCCATGCCCAAGCAAAAGGATCGTATCAAGGATTTTCGTATCGTGCAGACATCTCAGGCGCTAAAAGCGGAAATGCAAAAACGGCGGATTATTACCTGGGCAATACAGGCGCAAATGAGCTTAATTACAATATGGCATTGCGCTATCAGCACCGTGACCATACTTTCGAAATAAGCCACAGCCGTTTCGCTACCGAATTGGGCGTGTTTATCGGTGCACATGTTGGTACCAAAGCGGATATTCTTGCTCGGATAGCAGAGGGCAGGCCGTACGACGAGTATACCTTTTCGTATCGTATCGGTGCGCCGAGACAAAAAGTTTCGCACGAGATGAGCAGACTAAATTGGCAGTATCGATTGTCTGACCGACAAAAAATTGAGGCTACCTATAGTTTGCAACGTAACCATAGAAGGGAGTTTGATTTACGACGTGTACAGAGCGACGATACGCCAATGGCAGATATGTTGCTGACTACACAAAACATGGAGGTGCTCTATCAAATAGCACAAACAAAGTTGGGCATATCGGGCACACTACAAGTGAACAATAATGTGCCGGGAACAGGTACGACACCCATTATTCCAAATTTTGACAACCATACATTTGGCGTATTTGCAGCACACAAGTTGAGCTGGACCAACAATGTGATGGAATTAGGCTTGCGCTACGACTACAAATATTTTGACGTCGCCGGTTATCGGTACGATTACCGACATCCCAATGCTGATGGATCGCTCAACCAATATCTTTTGCAGGATCAAAAACATTTTAACAACCTGTCGGGAATGATCGGCAACACGCTGAAAATTGCCAACTACTGGTATTGGAAAAGCAACATCGGCTTAGCTTGGAGAGCACCTTCGGCCAACGAACTGTACAGCGATGGCATACATCACGGTACCGGAACATATGAGGTTGGCGACCAAAACATGAAAAGCGAAAAAGGTATAAAATGGGTCAACACTGTTCAGTTTGCCAAAGGACCTATCGAAGCTAATGCCGATCTATTTACGCAAAGGGTATTTGACTACATCTATGCAAAACCCAATCCGGATTCGGTCCGCCAAACGATACGGGGAACATTCCCGCTGTTTCAGTACATGCAACAAGATGCATTGTTGTATGGCTATGACGTGGACCTCTCGATCAGATTGGCTAATCGATGGAGATATAGGACTGGTATGTCGGCTGTTATCGGGATCAATTCCACAACAGATACATACCTTCCTTTTATGCCTTCGGACAGGATAGAGCAAAGCATCACGTATCGTTGGGTTAAGAGGGATGCCTACGTCAAGTTAAACCACACCTACGTCGCTGAGCAAAAGCGCTATGAGGAAGGGTCGGATTATGTAGCTCCGCCACCAGCATACCAGTTGTGGGGAGCTACAGCCTCCTATTCCTTTACTGTTCACGGCAGACAACAGCTCAATATTCTGGTCGATGTCGATAATCTATTCAACGCCGCTTATAAGGATTATATGGATAGGTTTAGATACTACGCACATGCGCGAGGGCGCAATATTGCCATAAAATTAAATTACACTTTTTAAGAAAAACACGATGAAAAACATATTTAACTACTTAACAATTGTCTTAGCATTGACTTTTACTTCCTGTACCAAAGATGATCCTACTCCCGAACAAGATCAGGAAGAAGTCGGTACAGCGACATTGACCTTTACCGAAGTCGAAAGGGAATCACACGGCGACCATTACGATTATGATGACATTGAAGATGCGGAAGTAGAAGAGATTAAATTTGTACCAAAGGATGGAAAGTTGTTGCCTCCTGTAGGTGCACATTTGCATCTTGAAGTTGGAAAAACCTACCGGCTCGAATTGAAAGCGACTGATTTTGCCGGTAGAGAGACCCAAAGCACTTTTGTTAGCCGCGCGGATATCCATCAGGCATTTCTCTTAGGGGCTCCGGTTGGTTCGTTGGAATATGTCTATGCGGATAAAGACGCAGATGATAAAAAGGTCAATGTAGGTGTGACGGGATATATTACAGTGGTAGAAGAATCAGAATCATTTGTATTCCAATATATCATGCGCCACCTCAACCCTGGTGTGAAGGAAAATATAACCGCAGCAGATTGGAATAATAAAGACTATGCGAAGTTCACAGGCGCCACAGATCTTGACCTCAAAATTGAGCTTCACTTGGTTGAAGAGGGTCACGGTGGTCATTAAAATAATACTTTCAGAAAAAAGTAGTTTGAGTTTCGCTTAAAAGTTCTATTTTTGCGAAACTGTTCCCGTAGTTCAATGGATAGAATTTCAGATTCCGGTTC
>JBEBWF010000017.1:0-74520 GCA_040392285.1 Sphingobacterium sp.
GAATTTTAGAAGGGTATTGTGCGTACAAAACTTGTCCGAAGCTTATTGACAAAACAGAAAGAAAAATAACACTGCGTAGGTAGCGTCTATATTTCATTGTTTTTTAATAGTTGATTTACTACAAATATAAGTTAACTCCCCTTATACTGCTATTAAAAAATGAATACCATCAAAACATCTCCAAAAAAGGCTTTTTTTCTTAAAACTAGACTAAAAGTATAGGTTATTTTTAAACTGTTACACTTACTTTTGGCAGTGTATTTTGACGAACCAATAACGTGAATTAACTTATTTCTATATGAAGACCACAATCAAATTAGCAGGATGTTTAGTACTGTTTCTGCTATGGATAGCAGCTGGAAAAAGCTATGGGCAAGCACAATTTGAGTATGTAGGTAAATTTTCTAATAAAAACACAAGGGTGAACGGTAACTTCCCAACAAGTCCCTTGAACCAGACATACACCCTACGACATATCCATCCGAACGATCCAATCTATAACACATTCTTTTACCAAAATCTAAATCATGGAGATAGCCCCACGTTCGTAAAGACAGAAGGTACACTGTATGCGGAATGGCCACAGAGCATGTTGTGGGACGATAGCAACGATGGTCAAATTGGTCATATTAACAGACTCGGCATCATGAACGAGGGAACGACAACGACAACGATGTATAGGCTGGACGTCTCCGGAGTATCTTATCCTATAACAGTACGAGGAGATATTTCCGTTCAGAGCAACCACACGACTGATCCTTATATATTTCTAAATGAATCCGTTATCGAGCTCGGCCCAAGAGGATATGATGGGACGGCACTTATTGCCGATGTAGGGCCGGGATATAGCGGCACCCTGACCTTTGCTCACTTAACCGCTGATGTAAGTTGGTATGGTGTGTTTTCAGGGAGTGATACATTGATACATAATGTCAATTGGTTCAGGAAAGACGTTCCAGTACATACATCCAAACTCATGGCACCTAAAAATGTAAGGGTGAACGTACAGGACGAAGGGAGTGGCGATTTCAAAGTCGTGGTTACCTTCGAAAAGGGAACAGCCTATCCTACCGATATAGTAAGGCACACCATTTTCCGCAAAAAAGCAGGAACCTCCAACTATGTACAGGTGGGTATCATCCCAGGTTCCCAAACACAATATAGTGAATCGATACCCACAGACGAAGGTGAATACGAATATTTTGTGCAGACCGACCTCAACAATACCTGGCGTGATAATTTCAGCCTCGCTGGCAGAGAACTGGACACTTACTCCGAGCCTAAAGTAAAAGCGACCGGAGATATTATCTTCTCTTTTGGTACGGCTTCACTTTCAGCCACAGACGACAAGAGCAGTAAGATTACCCTCCGATGGGATGCCATCGCCCGAAAAAATGTACCAACCGTAACCTATTTTGAACTTTTCAGAAATGGACAATCGCTTGGTATCTACAGCAA
Organism: Sphingobacterium sp.; assembly: GCA_040392285.1. Classification (GTDB taxonomy): domain Bacteria; phylum Bacteroidota; class Bacteroidia; order Sphingobacteriales; family Sphingobacteriaceae; genus Sphingobacterium. Next base: position 1,459 of record JBEBWF010000017.1, read on the forward strand.
AAGCAATACTACCTACGAGGATATGGACATCATCCCCGGCAAGATATACAAATATGACATACACCTGCTGAATGAAAATTATGACACCGTAGTTTTACCCGGCGTTCCTTCTATATTCTCCGACTATGGCCAATCGACCTACAATGGGAGAATCAGCGGTGCAGTGAAGACCTCAACGGGAGCAGGCATAAGTGGTGTAGAGATCGAAGTCAAGAGCCATGGTGTCTTAGAGCGGGGTTGGAATGGTACAGATATCGTTTTACTCGATACGGTTTATAAAGCGACGACTGATATACAAGGGAATTATCAAGTTTCCAATATATATTACGATTCCTTGGCCATCTTTACGATTCATGCCAGTATCCCCGGATCGACCAAACGACGCCTGGAACATGAAACGCTGGAAAGACAACTGGACCTACAGGATTTCAATATCCGTAACGTGGATTTTCTGGACACGGCCAGCTACAGCGTCACGGGTTATGTCTACTATCCCCGGGTAGCCGGATCGGGCATCAAGCTTCCGGTCAAGGATGCGATTATTCTGCTGAATGGCCAAGATGTAGGCGTACGCACAGACAGTAAGGGTTTCTACAACATGACGATTACGCAGGTAGGTCATCATAGCCTGCAAGCAACCTTGGAAGGGCATACCATTATCACCGAGGAAAGTGACCTGATCGACAGCGATAATGCTATAAAGACCTTATACGTAGATAAGGATGTCAAAGATATAAACTTTGCCGACCTCACAGTAAAACCTTTATTTGTCCATATTTCGGCTTACCACGATGCGCCGATCGGCGAATATAGTACAATCAATATTAAGTCCGCGGACGAAGTCCCTGCTGAGCTGAGAAGCGCGAACGACTATAGGTTGGATGGCTTCATCAAGCATATCTATTCCAAGGATACCACCTATACCGCCACGTTTTCCCAACAGGACAGCACGTTGGACTATGAGCAGGTGCTCAATGGGAGAGCAAAACTTATGCTTCCTCCTACCTCCTTTGTACTTTCGGTAGACAACGTCTACGCCAAACAGCAGATCGCCGGAGGACCCTCGGGGACTTCCATACAGTCCGACATCGCAAAAAATGAGTTTTTCATGATAGACGGTGCCAAAACCACAGATCTGGCCGTAGCCGACTCTGTAGCCCATAGGGACGTAGACGGCAACATCATCAAAGAACCTATCGATAAGGAAGTCCGCTTTACTTTCTTCGACCGTATACAGGTCGTGGTCGGCACATTGGACGAACCCGAATCCATGTTCTTGGACAAGTATACCGTAAGGAATCTGGAAAACAAAGCATACAATGTAGCGACTCAATTTGACAGGATCAAATCCAAGGTAAACCTGTATCACATCTACGAATACGATGGTGTTCGGTACGATGCTCCTTTAGACACCGGAAGGCTGACCATTACCGATGCCGTATCCGACCGTAAAGATCCCGTGATATATGACTTATCTCCTGGGGAGATGTATGCGGATTATACGATGGAAATCGGAGCGCCCCGCATAGAGCACCCTTGGGTAAAAAACATCACCATATTGGGCGAACTGGGATCGCTCGAGCCTTTTATCTACCAGGATTCCGCTATCGTATTGGGCGAGCGTGCACGATTGGGTACATTCTACACCCGCAGTGCAGACAAACCGCTCTTCGTGCTACACGATCCTCCCGGGGACAACTCATATGCCACATTGGAAAAGGGAACCGTCTTTTCCTGGGAAAAAACCACCAACACGACCTTTGGCGGAGGTGCCGGCACCTATACGGACAGCAAGCTAGGAAAATCCTTCAAAACACCTTTTACTCAGGCAGCAGGGGGAGGAATACATCTGGAGGCAACTGTCCAGTGGGGCCGCAACAATAGTGATGATGAGACCACGTCCATTTCGTTAACGTTGAATGAATCCTTTTCGACATCGGCAGACCCCAACTTTGTTGGTGAAGATGGAGATGTCTTTGTGGGTAATTCCATCAATTCGACCTACAGCCTGACCGATGTACTGGCCATCGAGGAAGTAGACAAAATCAATAACGTCATCGATATCCAGCAGGATACCGTACTACTGATCGACACCATAGGCTTCGGAACCACCTTTGCCTACACCCAATATCATATCCGGGAAGTATTGCTACCACAACTGGAAACCTTATACAGTATTACACAGACAGATTCGCTACAAGCCAGAACGCGTCTCAATATAGAGGCTGAAAGGGTTCGCCAGCAATATCCTAATGAAGAAGACCGGAAAAAAGATCCCCAATACCTAGCTGCTTGGAATGAATTGGATCAGATACAGGCTAACCTCGTACTCTACCGCAACAACATCAGGGGGTGGACCAGGACCCTCGAAGACAACAGGAGAAACCGCGAACGATCAAAGGACCGTATATTGACGCTATCGGCCAAAGGTGATGAAGGCACGCCCGGCAATGTATATGTTCCTGGCGGCGTGGCTGGCAAGAATATCTCTTTCAGTTCGGGAGCGATCTATGAGAATATGGTACAGCTGGACAATACCGAATCCACAAGCGACGCCGAAGAAATCTACTTCACCAGCGAATTCTCAGCCGGGTATTATGCCGCTGTAGAAGAAGGGTTCAATGAGATTGATCTAGGTGTCAAAGGCAGGGCGGACAACTCAGAAACAACAACAACAGTCCATTCCACGTCCACGTCCAATATTGTAACCTTCCATCTGGAAGACGATGATCCAGGGGACTACTTCAGTGTGGACATTGGCTCGAACCCTATGTACGGCACACCGGTATTCACTACGGTATCGGGAGCATCAAGTTGCCCTCCAGAGGACGGCACGCAACGTCGTTTCATGGCCCTGATTGAGAATGAGGGAACTTCCGTCGTCAACAATGTACCGGCAACCGAAAGCGCTAAATTTAAGGTTAGAATCACCAACAGAAGCGAAAGCGACGAAGCTGGTACGTACGGTATCCGATTGGTATCAACGACCAATCTCAATGGCGCCAAAGTCCTTGTAGGTGGACAGGACGTGACCAATGGACAAGCCCTGTATACTATTCCTACAGGCGAATCTTTTGTGCTTCCGGTAGAAGTGATCAAAGGTCCTATAGATAGTGAATATAAGGACATCACACTGGTCATGTACCCATCTTGCGAAGAAACACTTAGCGAGTCCGAAAAGGTAGGCGATTATGAAGACTCAGATACCAAATCCTTTGTTAAATTCAGCGCAGCCTTCCAGAATGCCTGCTCTGGTGTAGAATTGTTTCTACCCGGCAACAACTGGCTGATCAATCAAAACCACAACGACCAGCTCAATGTGGTATTTACCGAATACAACGCTTCCAGTACCTCACCTTTGGAATACCTGCAATTGGAATACAGAAGGCTGAATACGGGAGGAAGGGCCGGAGAATTCCAAAGATTGGGCGACCCGATCTACAAAGCCGACCTTGACAAACCACAGAAACAACTGGTCTATATGGTCGATAATCTGGTAGATGGAGATTACGAACTACGCGCTTATGTATCCTGTGCCAATGGGGTCAATTACTCCCCTGCTTATGTCGGCAAGATCGACCGCCAGACTGCTCAGATTTTTGGCATACCGACCCCAGCCAATGGTATTTTGACCAGAGTCGATATCATCAGTGTAGACTATAACAAAAATGTCCGGAACGATAGCAACAATCCCGTACAGGTCAGCCTGACTAACACCAAGACCCAGGAAGACATACCGGCCCGTGCTATCATCAACGGGCAACGCATCCAGATAGTGACCATAGATCCCGATCAATTGGATCGTCTGGAAAATGAGGAACTGGAAGTATCCGTTTCGAATGTCATCGATGACGAAAGTGGCAATACCGTTCCCGAGACAGTGACATGGAAATTTGTGGTCAGTCGAAGCAACCTCTATTGGTCGCCTAACTCTGTTTCCATTAACGTAGAAGAAGGTTCTACAGGCTTGTTTACCTCTACTGTACGCAACAAGACGGCACTGGCACAGGTATTCTCCCTATCCAAATTCCCTTCATGGATCACACCAACTATACGCAATGGCAGCATCAGCCCACAAGGTGAAGCCAAGATCGACTTTTCAGTAGCCAATATACTCAACACCGGAACCTATGCCGACACCATACGTGTCGTTAACGAAGGTCGGGAACAATTCCTATATCTGACCGTCAATGTATTGAAAAAGGCACCGGATTGGAAAGTTGATCCTTCCAAATACAGATACAGTATGAACCTGATTACACAGTTCAGCCTGAACAACGACAATATTATCTTGTCCGAAGATGAGTTTGATAAGATAGCTGTGTACTCAGGCGATGAAGTACGGGGCGTAGGACATATCGAGTATGATTACAGTATGAACAGATATTACGCCTTTATTACGGCTTATGCCAACGATATTAACGAACAGTATAACTTCCGCTTTTGGGATGCCAGACCCGGCATAGAATACATCGCCGAAGAAAGCATATCTTTCGTTAATGGAGGGGTATTGGGCACGATCGATGAGCCATACATTCTTCACCCGACGGCTATTGTACAGACCATACCATTGGAAAAAGGATGGAATTGGGTATCCCTATTCCTGGAAAATGAAGACATGTCCACTACAAAAGTACTTTCTTCGATGAAACCCGCCGATGGGGATGTGATCACATCCATCATCAATAACGGACAAGTCAGCGAATACGAGCAGAGCGTCGGTTGGGCGGGTACATTGGAGAATATCGAATTATACAATGCCTACCGTATCTATGTCAATAACGCCGACACCATCCGTTGGGTCGGGCATTTACCACAGGAAGCCAGGGTATTACCTCTGAACGACGGTTGGAACACCCTTGGATATGCCATGCCATACAACGTAGACCTCAACAGCTACCTGAAAGATGTGCCCTTCCCTGCAGAAACACGCATTGTAAGCCAGGACGAATTTGCGATCTACAGTCCGGCCACACAGACATGGAATGGAAGCCTCAAATATTTGCGTCCAAACAAAGGATACAGGATAGCGGTGGAAGGCCAAGCGTCTACATTTCCTTTCAGCACCTATACGCAATATCAGGCGATGGGCAATGCCATCCAACCGGATATGAATGCCACGGCCCTAACTCCCCCGGAGGTAATGATCAAAGGCACTTTAGAACCGGATATGATGTTTGACGTGAGTGATTTCGAAGGCAGTATGAATACGACCTATTCCTTCCGGTACAATGGCGAAGACGTCAATGCAGACAATGCCGTCGAAAAATTTGCAAAGAAGCAAAACAACGGCAACGGATGGATCATAGAAAAACGGGCTGCAACCACAGGCATACAGGCTATCAATACAGACTTGACAGCGCTATTGGATCGATTTGAGGTTATGACCTATGTAGACGATCAGCTCGTCGGCATTTCCAAACTGCAATCTCTGTCCAATGGCCAAATAAGAGGCTTTATGTCATCCAGCATGGGAGCGGACATGGAAGGCAAAAACGTGCGTTTTGTCGTGTACGATGTCCAACAGGACATCCATTACAATGCAAAACTAAGTCAGGATGTCATCGGTGCGGACGGCAACCGGGCCGGTACGATAGGTGCCCCTGTCGTGCTTACTCTGGAAGGCAACTCAGATATCGAAGTGTCCACCGACCTGACCGGACAGACTATTCCACTCAAACAATCGTTGACCTATGAGGTACAACTGCGTAATACAGGTGATGATGCTGCCGTCAATATCGGATTAGAGGAACTCATTCCATCGGATTTTGATATTACATCTGCACACAGCCTGTTCGGAGAGGTATCTATTGAAGAGGGTAAATGGCGTTATCATGCCGTCAGTCTGAAGAAAGGCGCCACAGAACGGGTCATGGTTACCCTGCAGCCAAAGCGCGTAGGCATTTACCCTATTGGAGCATTGGAAGCAACGGTTGACAATGACACAGACTTGTCCAACAATACACTCTATGCCAAAGAAATAGAGGTCATCGATGATCGTTCCAACGACGCGAAAGTCTTTATACCGGCGATACTCACCCCGAATGGTGACGGTATCAACGATAGGTTCGAGATTGTTGGGCTGGGCCAGTTCATCACCGATGTCAATATCGTTATCTACGACAAATCTTCCAATGTGGCCTACCGTAATCCAAATTACCAGAACGAGTGGGATGGCGGTAACTACCCTATCGGTTCATACGGTTACTACATCAAAGCGAAAAACCAGAAAGGCGAACAGGTCATATTTACGGGATATGTATCCATAGTCAGATAAAAACCATGGAAACCTGCATGGGCGGCATACATTCAGCTCATGCAGGCTTCATCACATTTAAAGACAGCAATGCAGATGAAACACATCAATATCATTTTATTATTCGTGCTTGCCCAGACATCCTATTGTCTCGCCCAGACCGAAATGCTTAATAGCCAGTATATCTTTGAAAAGACGTTCGTGACACCGGCAAATTATATGCAGGATGAAAAATTTAGGGTTTTTACGAATTACCAAACCTCCACAGGGCAGGAGCGGGCCGGCAGAGAGTACATTTACTCCTTGGCGGCGAATTTCAAGGCCGACAATGATAAAAGCCTTGTAGGCCTCAATCTGGTCAACACCAAGTTCGGACAGGAATCGACCCTATTGGGATACTTGAACTATACGTACAACCTGAAGTTGACCGAAAATGCCATCCTGAGTAATGGTTTCGGTCTGGGGTTCCAACAGTATAGGCTTGATCTGGAGGGGGCCGAGGGTACGATGGGTATAGATCCCGCGCTAAAAGGCAACATTTATTCCTCCAAATTTGACTTCCGTATAGGCAGTACGGCCGTACTGCACAAAAAAACGTACTTTGGCCTAGCCTTCGACAACGTACTGTCACGCTACAACAACCAAACGAACAACGAGCTAGATTATCTCCCTGTGAGTTTCAAGCGGATCAACATGACATTCATGGCAGGGAATAGAACCGGTATTAATCCGGATTTCGATATCCGTTACGAGGGGCTGTACACCTACAACTTTGGCGGGGCAAGCAGTATCGATCTCAATGCACAATTGGTCTTTTCAAACTTGCTGGGAATAGGTATGGCTTATCACAAATTTGTGAGGAGCGAAGAGAAAACGGTACTGTCACCCAATATCATCCGGCCTTTCCTGTCTTTAGATGTCGCCAAAAACAGCAACCTCGTACGTTTTAACTATGCCTACGGCTTTTCACCCAACCGCATCAATACTGTAGGACTTACTACGCATGAATTTGGGCTCACCTATGTATTGAAATAAGAGAAAAGAAAGAATAAGGATAAAGGACGGAAGAGAAATATGGAGAGATAAGAAACAAAAAAGTAGGAGCCCTGTGGCTCAAGCGATATTACGCTAATGTAGCCTGCACGAGATAAGGTAGCATTTCTTTTTGGAAAGAGATAAAATTCTTGCGCACATCACCGTCGGTGACCGCCGTAAAGGCGAAGGAAAAAACAATATTTTTACTCGTTTTTATCAAAAAAGTTAGTTTTTCCTCCGAAATGGTACTACCTATGGTTTCATTTTTTATAAAGGAGCTTAACAATAAGAATTCCAAATCGTCAGACAAAATCTTCAGATATTCTTGCGCATTGGCAGATTCCCGAATAAATTCCCAACCGACAAATTCATTGCAGACAGTATAGGTTACCCGGCTAACCTTCAGAATGGTATTTGCCAAAAAGGTAGGAAGGTCTTTTTCACGAACGCCTTTATTAAGAATATCCTCCACATTTTCCCGGATATAGTCCATCAACACCTCATGCAGAATCAACTCTTTCGAATTAAAATATTTATAGAAAGTTGCTTTGGAAATACTAGCCTGTTTAGCTAACTCATTCACGCTAGTTTTGTTGTAGCCGTATTTGCGAAAGAGCTCCCTCGCTGCCTTTTTAATCGATAGGGTTGTTTTGTCTTGCTCCATGGGTTAGTTTGATACGTAAAAATTATCGCCATCTTTTCGCACATTATACCGTCTTAGCGAACATTCAGCAAGATGAGTCGGAGAACCGTCCATCAATAGCCATTTTGCACCTGAAACACGATCGACGATCAACAGTCCTTCCACTTCTACTTGGTTTCGCTGTTCAGGATTTACCGTGCTGCACCGATCATAAGCGACCAAACCATCTCCGCCGGTATTATAGACAATCAATCCTTTTACCCCGCCTGAAGCATTGCTCCACCCATTGGGTGAATAGACATTAACATGACTACCTCGGTTAATATTTGTGCGGAACGTGACATTAGGTATGACATTACATCCTCCTTCGCCGCAGCCTATAGTGACTAAAATACAACAAAGAAATATAACGCAATATCTAACCAAATTTATCATATAACTTCCGTCTCAAACTGGGACAAGAAACGAACATCATTTTCAGAGAACAAACGAAGATCTTTGATTTCGTATTTCAAGTTGGTAATACGTTCTATTCCCATACCAAAGGCAAAACCACTGTACTTTTTGCTATCGATACCACAATTTTCCAAGACATTGGGATCCACCATACCACAACCTAAGATCTCCACCCAACCGGATCCCTTACACAAGGTACATCCAGCACCTTTACATATCGTGCATGAGATATCCATTTCGGCAGATGGTTCCGTAAATGGAAAATAGGATGGGCGGAACCGCACCTTGGTGCCCTCACCATACAACTCTTGTACAAAATGAAATAGGGTTTGTTTCAGATCAGCAAAAGACACATGCTCATCCACATATAGTCCTTCCACCTGATGAAAGAAACAGTGTGCACGAGCTGAAATAGCTTCATTACGGTACACTCGGCCGGGCATGATCGCACGGAACGGTGGTTTACCCGCTTCCATTAATCTGACTTGTACAGATGATGTGTGTGTACGTAAGGCAATATCATTGCCATCTTGCTTCTTGATAAAAAACGTATCTTGCATATCCCGAGCTGGATGCTCCGGCGGAAAATTCAAGGCAGAGAAATTATGCCAATCATCTTCGATTTCGGGACCTTCAGACACGATAAAACCTAACTTCTTGAATATTTCTACAATCTCTTTCCTGACTAAAGAAAGGGGATGTCTTGATCCCAATTGAAACCCTTCCCCAGGCAGGGTTAGATCACCCTCCTGACGTTGAGGTACAGCATTTTTCTTTCCAAGCGCAGTGGATGCTTCTTGAAATGTGTTTTCGGCCAGCTGCTTAAATTCATTTAAAGCCTTACCTAAAACACGCTTCTCTTCCGTAGAAACTGTTTTAAATGCTTCAAATAAGTTCTTCACAACACCTTTTGAAACTAAAAATTTTAATCTAAAATTCTCGACATCTGTTGCCGAGGTAGGCTTAAATTGCGCTATCTCTTGGGTATACTGCTTTATCTTCTCTTGCAACATAATGCCAAAGATACAGCAAAATATTAAACTTTTTAACTTCGCTTTATCAAAATAATTTGGCGATTAGAACGGTAAACCGTCCTCCTCCTCATCATTTTCTTTAAAATCAACCTGCTGTTCTTGGGTATTTGTTGTCGTTGTATTAGACGCTGTCTGATTACTACTGTTTGGGTTTTCGAAGTCAGAACGTCGGCCTAAAATATTAAAGCTTTCGGCAACGATTTCTGTCGTATACCTGCGTATACCCTCTTTATCTTCATAAGATCGGGTACGCAATTTGCCTTCAATATAAACAAGGCGCCCTTTGTTTAGATATTTGGCAGCAACGTCCGCTAATCCCCTCCACATGACGATATTGTGCCATTCAGTCTGTTCTACTTTCTTGCCGTCCTTGTTAAATGTTTCGGATGTTGCCAGTGGGAAGCTCGCCACGCTCACGTTACCTTCCAAATAACGTAACTCAGGATCTTTCCCCAGGTGACCAACTAAGATTACTTTGTTTACGCTCGACATATAATTTATGGTTAATTAGCTATTACTATACTTATCCCAAAAGGTGAAAATAAGTTTATGTTTAGCTAATGTATCGATTTTTTCTGACAAAAAATAGTTCCATTGGGATTTTTTTTCTTTTATAACAGCTCCTCCGACTAATCGATAAAATCTTGCATAAATATTTTGATGACTAAGCACTTGCTTTATAGCACCGCCTATCGGTTCAAGAACCGTCCCACCAAAATATTGCTGAAAATCCTTATTTCCGGCTATCTCTACAACCGAACAATCTTCAGAAGTTTCTATCATTGGAAATTCATACAAATTCGCCCAAACATCCCCTTCTCCTCGTTTCGACATCAAAATACGGTTGTCCGCTTCGACTATAAAGTAATGAAAATAACGGTTTCGACTTGCACGACCTTTTATTTTAACAGGAAGTTCTTGTACCCTACTCTCCGCCAGAGCCCTACATTCCATTTGGAAAATGCAGGTGGTACATAACGGTAATTTCGGTTTACAATGAATAGCACCAAAATCCATAATGGCATGGTTATATTCACCGGGGTTATCGAAAGGAAGTAGCTCATCAGCTAAATTTTTGAAAACCTTTTTACCTTCCGTAGAATTAATCGGGATATCGAGCCCAAATATCCTAGATAACACCCGAAAGACATTTCCATCCAACACAGCTCTATGCTCATTGGAAGAAAACGATGCGATTGCCGCTGCAGTATAATCGCCCACTCCGGGCAAAGTCACGAGTTCAGCATAGCGTGAGGGGAAGACTCCACCAAACCGTTGCATAACCTCTTTAGCAGCTTTATGCATATTGCGCGCTCGTGAGTAATAACCTAACCCCTGCCAGAGTCGTAAGATATCCTCCTCGTCTGCATCCGCGAAGGCCTGTACAGTCGGAAAACGCTCCACAAACCTATCGTAATAGGGAAGTCCCTGTTCCACGCGGGTCTGTTGTAAAATGACTTCGGACAACCAAATTACATAAGGATCAGTTGTTTCACGCCATGGCAAATTTCTTCCATTTTGTCTGTACCAAGACACGAGGGTTTCGGCAAATATCATGGCGCAAATATGGTCATTTTTAACAAAAATTAACAATAAGATCTTGATTATCAACAATAATGAATTGGGTATTAAGCAATTATTTGCTATTTTTGTCAACGTTTGAAAAGCAAAAATCAGCTAATCCCTATGTTAAAAAACAAATTGTCTATTCAAATCAGCATTGAAGGTAAAGAAGAAAAAAATTTCGTCGTACCTACCTTCTTGGTGAAAAACTGGAAAAAATTAGCCTGTTCATCATTGGGTATAGTTATAGGTTTCTTCGGAATCATTATTTACCTCGCAACGAAACAAAAGGCCGAGGCTATCACCTCCCAATATACAGAGACTTTAAATCAAGTCAATCAAAAAAACAGACTTTTGAGCATGAGCAAAAGTGAAAGTGAGAAGGAAATCAACGAGGCTAAAAAATCCTTTAACAAGATCGACAGCACCTTAGAAATCATTAACGCAAAAATGAAAAAAAGAGGATTGAAGACCATTGCATTAGCAAATGCAGGAGGTCCTGTCGAAGTGGACGAAGGAAATATCGAGCTAATGAGCTCCTATTATGAGGAAGCACTAGCCGAGCTGGATAAGAAGTTAGAAAGCCTGCCTATCGGTGTCCCACATCACGGCAAGATCACTTCGAGATTCGGCTATAGACGTAATCCCTTTACAAACAGAGGTAGGGAAATGCATTCGGGAATTGATCTTAAAGGTAGAACAGGAGATCGGATTAAATCAACAGCAAAGGGTACAGTGACTTTTTCAGGATATGAAAGAGACTATGGTTATGTCGTGAAGATAAAACATGCGCACAACTATGAGACGCGTTATGCGCACCTATCAAAACCTCTAGTAAGAAAGGGAGAACGTATTGCCGCTGGGGATATTATTGGTCTCTTAGGGAGCACAGGACGCAGTACCGGTCCTCACCTGCATTATGAGATCTTGAAGAATAATAAAAAGATAAACCCCCAAAAATACTTTAACTTGTAGCGTATTTCAAGTAAAGCCTGTTATTTATCTTTCGTACTTTTACAACACATGAGTCAGACTTTCTCTATTCATACCCTCCACAGAGGCAAGTATATGCTTTATTTTTTTGCGTTGCTATTTGTTGCGGGAGGCATAAGTTCTTTGGTCCCCGCACAGGAAATCATTAAGATTATTGTCGTTCTGTTTACTATCCCGGGCATACTTTATTGTAGCGTAAAGGTTAGCCAGAATCCTTCTCAGTGGACATTGGATGAAGATAAGTTGATTATCTCCTTTAAAAACAAAACAGTAACCTACGCCTATTCCGAGATCGATCATATCCGCAGCTTGACCCGCTCTGGAGGGAATCTATACGTCATTTACCACAAAAAGAAATTCCCTCAACGTTATTGGCGTAACAAGCTTTTCCAAAAAAATGACGATTATCAGCTCTTGCATGAAGCACTCGTCCAGCGTGACATAGAATACTATAAGTTTTAAGTTACAAATTAATTGATCCTTGCAAATTTTGTATGTTTGAGTTATGAATAGATATTTCTCTGCTATACTCCTATTGATCCTTGTGGCTAGTCAACCGTCACTTGCGCAACGTAAAGGTTATTGGCAACAAAAGGTAGACTACAAAATGGACATCGATGTCAACGAAAAAACCTATCGGTACGATGGCAAGATGACTTTGAAATATACCAACAACTCCGGTCAACCTCTATCTAAGGTGTACTTCCATCTGTATTTCAATGCCTTTCAGCCGGGCAGTATGATGGACTGCAGATTATCTAGCATTGTCGATCCCAACACAAGGATGGTCTCCAATATCGGCACGAAAGAAAAGCCGAAGTGGGTAAGCCGAATTGCTTCATTGACTTCCGAACAAATAGGTTATCAAAAAATCGAATCGTTGCATTATAATGGTGTCAATGTCGGTTTCAAGGTCGATGGTACGCTATTAGAAGTTACTTTACCTACACCAATCCTGGATGGAAGCGAAGCTATATTCGCTATGGCATGGCAGGCGCAAGTTCCTGAACAAATCCGTCGAAGCGGGCGGAACTCCAAGGAAGATGTTGCCTTGTCTATGACACAATGGTACCCGAAGATGGCCCATTTTGATGAGTTTGGCTGGCACTTGGACGAGTATGTTGCTCGGGAGTTCGTGGCTCCTTTTGGAGATTTTGATGTGACAATCAATATTCACAAAGATTATATCATTGGCGCATCGGGTGTCCTGCAAAACCCGATGACTGTAAAAGGTTACGATAAAAAAGCGAAGATTCGGGCCACAGATAATAAAGTATCCTGGCATTATAAAGCAAAAGACATTCATGATTTTGCATGGGCCGCCGACCCTAAATTTGTCGTCGATTCGGCAAAAAGCGAAGGAGGTGTCAGCATCTATACCGTCTTTATTCCCTCCGGTAAAGAAAACAAATCCAACTGGAAACAGGCGCTGGACCTGGCATCCGGTTTTTTTGACTTTTGTTCGACCCGTTTTGGAGCTTACCCTTGGCCTACTTACACAATCATCCAGGGAGGAGACGGCGGAATGGAATACGGTACAGCGACATTGGTGACAGGCAATAGGGACATTAAGAGCTTAGTGGGCGTAATCTTTCACGAGGCAGCCCATTCCTGGTATCAGCATCTTTTTGGCATTAATGAGACTGTAGATGAATGGTTTGACGAAGGTTTTACCTCTTATGTTGAAGAATTGGGTATGCAACATCTGTTTCATAAGAAAGGTGGGTTGGACACTAACCCTATGATTGACGCCTATCGTGCTTATTACAAATTGGCTTTATCAGACAAAGAGGAACCCATGAGCTTATTGGCAGATTATTACGACACCAATTATGGGTATAGTAACGAGGCATATAATAAAGGAGCCGTGTTGGTCGAGCAGCTAGGCTATATCATAGGTCAGGAAAACCTGGAGAAGACGTTTTTGAAATTCTATGACTTATGGAAGTTCAAGCACCCTACGCCGAATGACTTCAAACGTGTGGCAGAGGACATCTCAGGCATCAACCTGAAATGGTATTTCAATCTATTTGTGAATACGACACGTAAGATCGATTATGCCGTAACGGACGTGACGGATACCGCCATAACGGTCACGAATAAATCCAATTTTTCGATGCCTCTTGATATTTTGGTAGAATATACAGATGGTTCCAGAGAGCTTTTCTATATTCCGCTGCGCGAAATGCGGGGGGAGAAACCTGCCGAAAACTATGCGTTATACGAAGGTATAAAGCGCACTACGCTGGATGATTGGTTCTGGACAAAACCGACGTATACTTTCGCGGTGAGCAAAAAAGTACGTAAAGTGCAGATCGATCCCACACAACGGCTAGCGGATGTGGAATCCGGTAATAATAGTTATGAAAGGAAGTAAGAAGGCAAAACTTCAATAAGCTTGTTATTATACGTATTTTTGTTAAAAAGACACGTATCATGGCAACAAAATTAACGCTTACGGTCGAAGAACGGATTATAGAGAAAGCCAAGGCTTATGCTAAACAAACGGGTAGAAGCCTGTCTGAGTTGGTGGAGAATTACCTCGACACGGCATTATTAGATTATGTTAGTATTGTTGCGATAGATCTTGCCATCATAAAGAAGAGTTTGTTGTCTAAGCATAAAGACTTTGAAGACGCCATTCAGATATTTGCCGCCCATTCTATTAAAAATCTTGATTTCATTGTGACACGAAATGTAAAGGATTTTAAAAAAACGGAGATTGCCGTTCTGCCTCCGGATGAATTGTTGCTTCATCTTTAAGCTGAGGATGCCCCCGAAGGTGCGGCCTAATTAATTTCTTTTTTATTAACGCAAATTTTTGCATTATTAACGACATTGCGTATATTGGGTTATTTCAACCAATACCTTTAGCGATGTATAATAATGAGATGATCGACTTTGTCGGTCATCAAAAGATCTCAAAAACCTGCCCTGTACAGAAAGGAGGCTATCTGTCCTGCCTGGAGGAAACCGGTATCGTCCCGCTTACAGAAGGGCTGTCAGCAGTCTCTTTAACCAACGAACGTCTATCTGTTCTCGAATTGCGCGGGCAGGCCAAACAAAAACGGGAGTTTCACCTCCATATGGAAGACTGTTGCTTTTTGCTGATGTTCCAGCTCCGGGGCAACCTCTTTTTAGGCAGTAGTATCTGTGTAGGAGCAGAGCGCTATGGTGGATGCAACACGAGTGCATGTCCGCTATATTGTCGCCTCGATGCGGGAAAAATATGGTCTATTGTATTTGGACTACCCAACCGGCGGATCGAGGAAATACAACACGAATGGCCATTGTTCGGCATACAAGCGCAGACCGACAACCGTGTGACTAACCTCGACAACACGATCCTCCACAACATAGGATACCGACATCGACAAATTTTTGACAAGATACAACAGATTCAGAACGGCCCCTACTCCACGCTCATCAAATTGGAATATCAGTTTATGCGGCTTCTGGAATTATACCATGCCGACCTTAGTGATGCTTCCAAATCGAAGGACCTCGAGAGTGTGCGTATCTACCGTCTCGCTATTGACTATATCCTCAAACATTATATGGATGCCGATATCGATCGTAATACCATCGCCGATAAACTGTCGGTCAGTGTACGTACGCTGAATAGAGCCTTCGAAGGGAAAGGTAACAATGTTACCCAGTCCATCCGGCTGATCCGTATACATAAGGTCCGGGAACTTCTCCGTACCACCGATAGCACTTTCGATGATATCGCCTTCCAACTTCATTATATGGATACAAAACATCTGGCGAAATTATACATCAAACAGTTTGGTTATTCGCCGACAATGGAACGTAAAAAAAGAGACATGGAAAACTGAAATCTGTATATAAAATGAACAAGCCCATCACTAGATTTTAAAAAAATACAGATACTTTCCCCAAATATATCTATACTATTGAAAAAATAATGGATATAATTGGGAAACCCATGAATTGATTTTCAAAAATTATCCATAAAACTTTTGAAACTATAGATACTTTCTTCAGACCTATCTGTATTTTTTTTAACAGTATACATGGTATTGAAAAATATATCGATAGATTTTCAAATAATATCTTTACTTCTCGAAAAAGTATCCATAAAATCAAAAAATATCTCTTTACTTTTTGAAAAACAATCTATACTTTTTGAAAAAGTATCTATGGGTGTCTCGGTTGTTCAACTCCAAAACAACGAGAAAAAACAAGGTTTAACAAGCTAAGAACATCGTTTTTAAAGGATTTTATCCTCAAAGCAAGGAGGGTATTTGCGCCAAAAAGATTTTCCGGGTACCCCGAAAATTGGCGCATTTACACCCTAATATTAATTTTTCGCATACGACCTTTGTATTGTTAGCTAGCAACAACATTTAATTAACAGAAGTTTTAACATTAAAAAATTAATATCATGGGAAAGCCCAAATTAAATTTTAACAACTTGAATACTGCGTCGTTGGCGCAGTACGCCGAGCAGATCCTCGGCAAGATGACACAGGAAACCACACTGTTTGCCACACCGGTTCCGTCGTTGGAAACTCTTGAAAATGCTTTAACAGCCTATATTGCGGCTACCACCGAAGCTGCTTTCAGAGACACCAGAGCAATCGAAGTGCGCAAAGAGAAGCGTACTGCATTAGAAGAGGTGATCTACGAACTATCTAAGTACGTCGACACGGTCGCTAAAGGCAATCGAGGTATCGTTTTGGCCGCAGGCTTTATACCGGCGAAGACTAATGCGAACCGGTACGGCGTAGCACCCAAGCCGCAAAATATACACGCTGCTTCAGGCCGCGTAGGCAGCGGCCGCATAAAGCTGAGGGTACCTGCATGGGCCGGAGCACATATGTATCAGTTCGAATTTCGTAAGAAAGATCCCGACACGTCTTGGCAATTGCTGATAAGCAGCAAATCGACATGCGCTATTGAAGGTTTGGACGTCTTTCAGGAATACGAATTCCGTGTAGCCTACAGGGGAGCCGATCCGACAATCGTCTACAGCGATGTCGTCAGCTGCTTTGCGGTCTAAGTGATCCAATGCAAGTGGACGCCCCACGGATTGGGGCCTCCACTTGATTTTATTATCCGACAAACCTGATTCATAAAAAATTATACACATGAAAGAAATTGTAAAAGAACACCCCCTGCGACCGATTATTCTTCGTTTTGACCTCAACAAAAAAGCACCCGACTTCGAAAAGGAAGGATTAGAGGCCTATTATCGAATGCACGACAGCACCTGGGATATGCACGTGAAATTATTACAGCATAAAGACGAATTACAACAACTGCAGTGGCGTATGGACGAATTAGGAACACTGCTCCTTCCGATGGAACATGACCTGCAATTACTGGAATTTGCGGTCAAATTGAGGGACCCAAACCACATACCCTTACCTAAAACAACCGGTACTTTTTCGATCAGCTATAGTGACTTCGCAGACAAGATAAGAGCACACAATGAGGCGATGATTGCTTTCTATCCGGAGCTCCGTGCAGCCTGGGACTGGTTTGATGCGCATGCCGATTTTATCTACGAAAACGAAAGCTGGATCGAGGAAGATGTGCACATTTTACTGCACGAGATCTACCAGCACTACGAGGAGGTCAGTGTAGACATTGTGTCATTGGATCGCGACGAACAGGAGTTCTACGGTGCGTATGCCGAGGTCCAGAAGATCCAAACGGACTATTTCGACTATGGTAACGAGGTCTTCAAAGCTTATAAGGCATTACACAGCTTGGCAACGGCAATCTATCATCGTGCAGAACGGGTAGACGAGCGGGCATGGAAAGATTTCGAAAAGATCAAACCGTCCACCTAGGAAACATCTCGCTCCACCTGCATGATATAAGTGGCATGCATAGCAACGGAGTGACTACCCGAACAAAGCTGTTCCACATCAAAGAGCTCGGTCTCTGCATACCGCGTCGCCACGGATAGCTTCAGATGTTGGCAATGCGGCTCAAAGGTTTCCAAAACCTTCTCTATGGAATTATTCGCTCCGGAAAGGTGACCTAGGATAAGATGCTTTAATCGATCTGTCCTGTTTTCTAAAAAAATCTCCAACGCCATCTTATTCGAAATATGTCCCCAGCCACTACGGATACGGTTTTTCAGGAAAAAAGAATAACGGCCATTTTCTAGCATATCCTCGTCATAATTACTCTCTAAAAGCAATACATCCGTATGCCGGACAACATGTTTCACGTTTTCACAACCTCTGCCCAAATCGGTAAGTATACCGATATTCGTTTTACCATCAGTTACGACAAAGCTGCAAGGTTCTTTGGCATCGTGGTATTTGGGAATTCCGACAATTTTTAATGCCCCCATACTAACTTTTGCATTTGCTGGAATGAGATGCACTAAATGATCAGGCAGATGGAGACGAGATCCTTTATAAGTACCCTCGGTAAGGTATACGGGGATTTGGTAACGCTTGCAAAATACAGAAAGACCCTTAATATGATCCGTATGTTCATGTGTAATAAAAATAGCTTGAATACGAGCAGGGCTAATACCGAGATTAGCCATGCGAAGCTCTACATGTTTCGTATTAATACCGACGTCAATCAATACCGCATCATCACCTTTCGCGATATAATAGCAATTTCCGTTACTTCCTGAAGCTAATGCACAATATTTCATATCAACACTCCGGTAAACTTAATGGTACTTTTATGGCCAATCCACCGTCGGCAGTCTCTTTGTACTTTACATTCATATCTTGGGCTGTGTCCCACATCGTGCTTACGACAGCATCCAAGCTCACTTTCGCCCTATCGGGGTTAGACTGTAACGCCAGCTGCGTTGCAGTAATGGCTTTAATAGCCCCCATCGTATTACGCTCTATACATGGAATCTGTACCAATCCCCCTATCGGATCGCATGTTAACCCCAGATGATGTTCCATAGCAATTTCAGCAGCCATCAATACCTGCCGCTGCGATCCACCCAGACATTCGGTCAAGGCACCGGCAGCCATGGCTGAGGAAACACCTATTTCGGCTTGGCATCCTCCCATCGCTGCCGAAATCGTGGCACCCTTCTTAAAGATCGAGCCTATCTCCGAGGCTGTCGCGATAAATTGAATAATTTTATCCTCTTGGTAAGCGTTGTGAAAGGCGATATAATATTGCAGTACGGCAGGGATCACGCCAGCGGCTCCGTTGGTAGGAGCCGTGACCACCCGCCCAAAAGATGCATTTTCTTCATTTACGGCCAAAGCAAAACAGCTGACACAATCCAGAATATAGCCAAAATCTTTTCCACCACCACGTATAGCTTCTATCCAAGAATCATAATCCGAATAAGCCCGCCCTTTCAACATTCTTTTGTTCAGCTTAGCCGCACGTCGTTCAACATGAAGCCCTCCGGGCAACACACCTTCTGTGTGGCAGCCTTTGTAGATACATTCCTTGATCGCCTGGAATATTTCCAAGATTCCTGTTTTGGTTTCTTCCTCCGGACGCCAGGACAACTCATTTTCCAAGACCAGTTCCGAAATCTTCAACCCCGTACGCATGCACCACTTTATCAATTCTTCCGCTGTATCTACAGGAAAAGGCAGATCCAACTCGGACAACACGCTCACTGTATCATTTTCCTGCACGACGAAACCTCCTCCAATGGAATAATAGGTTTCGCTAATAGCTGTTCCATCATCCAAGAAGGCTTGAAAAGTAACTGCATTGGGGTGGAAAGGTAAGCTTTGATCGTACAGAAACAAGACATGTTCTACATAGCTGAAATCAATTTCTTGTTGTCCTCCCAAGATCAATTTTTGATCCTCTTTTATTTGCTCAAATTTAGGGAGCACCTGTGTTACCTCCATAGTGACTGGATCGTCATCGCTAAGTCCCAATAAAATAGCAATATCTGTACCGTGTCCTACACCCGTTTTTGCTAGCGATCCGTACAGTAGGATATTAACCTGTTGCACCTTCGTAAGCACTTGTTTTTCTGCAAGAGATCGCACAAAACGCTGTGCAGCTCTCCATGGGCCTAAAGTATGCGAACTGGACGGTCCGATACCTATTTTGAACATATCAAATACAGAAATTTGCTCCTGCGCCATTATTAAGAATTAAGCTTATATCAGCGATTGTGCCTCAAAGGTATTACTAATTGATAGGAAAAAAAAGCCACATTATATTCCTTCCCCATAAGAGAAGTTCTTATTCACCGTAACAGGTAGCTTTCCAATAGGTTTGATTTGTTTCAACAACACCTTTAGTGCTGCTCTTTGCATAAAATCATCATTTTGGTAAGCCAGCAGTAGGGAGCTGCTTCTCCCCAGATCAACACTATTGAGCGCATATGGACTCGCAAACAGGACAGACACCGTGCGCCGCCCCGCCAGCTTATCGATAAACTCTTTGGTCGGATCCTGCATATCGAGCTCACTCCGCGGTCTAGCCCTATTGTCATGGATAGCCAATATAATCTGCTTGTGGCTACGTATTTCCTTCGAGATTTCTTTCAATTGCTCGGTGGTCTCTGTTCCCTTAATGTAGAAGTTTTTTGAGTCTCCTAGCTGTAGAGCCAACCCTTTTTCAAAACCTTGGGGTTGAGAAATACCCACACTCACCACAGCTGTTGTATGTCGTATATTAAAACGCAGGATACCTTTATCTGATCGGAGTAATGTGACCGCAGCATCGGCCATACGCTGAATCAAGGACTTGGTCGAAGGTCTGTTCAAGTCTTCGATTAAACGGATTCTATTCACGGGTCTATAATTATCAAGCCCTAGCCAATATTTTGCCGCCAATATCTTTTTTACGCGCGCATCGATATCACTTTGTTTCAAACGCCCTGCTTTTATCGATTGTTCGACCAAGGTGATGGCTCGGGCACTGTTTTCTGATAGCTCTAATAAATCGTTCCCTGCTTCAATGGCCTTAATATCCGCTTCGCCACGGGGAAAGAATTTTGTCACCCCTTTCATATCCATTGCATCGGTAACAGCAAGTCCTCTGAAGCCCATTTCGTCACGCAGTATATTCGTGATGACTTTTTTTGAGATAGATGAAGGGACATTTCGTGTGGCATCGAGTGCCGGAATATGCATATGTGCAACCATGACCGCGGGAGCTCCTGCTTTGATAAGCTCTTTAAATGGATACATTTCAAGTGCTTCTAACCTTTCCCGCGAAAAGTTCAGTTGAGGAAGATCGTAATGCGAGTCAACATCGGTGTCACCATGCCCCGGAAAATGTTTCAGCGAGGCAATAATCCCACCATCAACCATGCCTTTCATGTACATCTTACCTTTATTGGCCACATTAAATTTATTATCGCCGAAAGATCGAAAGTTAATAACCGGATTTTTAGGGTTGTTGTTAATATCAACAACAGGAGCAAAATTAAAATGCATACCCATCCTTAGAAAATCCTTGGCTACCTCTCTACCCATTTCATACAATAAACGATTGTCTTGTATTGCCCCTAAGGTCATCTGGTAAGGAAATGAAAGGGTAGAATCTGGCAAACGCATGCCCAATCCCCATTCTCCGTCGAAGGTAATAAGCAAAGGTACCTTTGCAACCTTTTGATATCGGTTAAACATATCGATATGACGAACTGGCCCTCCTTGAAACACCACTAATCCTCCTAACTGCTCCTGTTCAATAACCTTCGCTACAGAGTCAATATATTTAGCCCCTAGATTGGTATGCGCCCTGACTAAGAAAAGCTGCCCGATACGTTCTTTAGGCGATAAGCTTGAAAACACGGAATCTACCCAACGATGCTGTTGATTGATAAAGGTTACAAAATCTGTTTTGGCTTGTGCATGTACGCCTCCGACAATCGAGACGTAAAGGAAAGATAATAGGAATACTCTAATCATAATAAAAAGCCCATAAGGGACAAGTTAACACTACTTTTAAATTAATGGAGGTCATATTTGCCTTCCAACAAGGCCACCAACTTCTGTGGATGTTCTAGTTCGCCATAGGCTTCCTTTTTCCAAAGCATATCGATCACCAGCAAAAGAAACTCCGTCTCTATTGCCGGACTGCTATAACCTAGTTCGGTGAAAGCCCTTAAAAGAACCGGTTGCACTGGCTTAATAAATTGTTCATGCTGTAGTTTTGAAAACGGCATATGCGAAAGACGCCCTTGCATTTTCCAAAACAAGGGCTCTTCGGTCACAAGTTTATGCGGTAACGAAATCATATTTCTCAAAAAGTCTTTTGCATTTTTATAGGTTATCATTCCCCGGTGATGTTGTAATACCCGCCTATACCCCGCTTTAATCAAATGCGTCAATAACGTGTCTTTATTTCCAAAATGCTTAAAAATCAAGGCTTCGGACACACCAGCATGAGCAGAAATCTCCTTTGTTGAAGTATCCGAATAACCCTTTTCGGCAAACAAACTCAAAGCGGATTGTAAAATTTTTTCTTTTCGACTATATATTTCCTCTTTCATACCTCCTCCTTTGTTGAGCAAATATATCTATTTTTCCAATCACCTCGTTTGTATCATTTTCAACATATAGGTGCGGTAGTTCGATAAATTCAGTATACTTACAGGCTAATATTATCCAAAAGTGTGACGCGTTTTTATCGAATACTTATATTATTTATTATCTTTTTATGTGGTAAACACGCCCTCTATGGGCAGAATACCCTGTCAGGCAATATCATTGACAAGACTACTGCTACCCCCATTCAAGGGGTCACGATCGTTGCCCAAAGTTTGACCGATTCGACAAGGTACGTAATGTCGACTAATGCGAAAGGCGTATTCAATAAGACGAACCTTAAAGCGACAAGTTATACCATAAAGAGTAATTATATTGGCTATAAAACTGAGATACGACAGATTAACTTCACGGGGAAACCTGTACATGTCCTTCTTAGGTTGGAGCCTTCCGAAATCGCATTGGAAGAGGTCAACATTACAGCACCGCAAATGGTTGCCTTGCGAGAGGACACAATGGAGTTTGACGCGAGAAATTTCTCAACGCGTGAGTTTGCCGATGCGGATGAGCTTATAGCACAAGTGCCGGGCGTCATGATTGATGAGGAAGGCAATGTCTCTGCTCATGGGGAACAAGTCACCAAGATTGTGGTAGATGGTAAGGAGTTCTTCAGTAGTGATCCACGTATCGCGCTCAAATCATTGCCTGCAGAAATCATATCGAAAATCCAGATTATCGACGAAAAGAGCGAACAGGCTCGATTTTCGGGCTTTGACGATGGGACACGAAATAAGGTCATCAATATTGTGACGAAACCTGAACGACGGCATGGATATTTTGGAAAGGCCAATGCGGGTGTAGGTGCAGCAGAAAAGTTCGGTATAAACGCGAATGTCAATCAATTTGCCGGTGACAAAAAGCTGGCAATCAATGCTATGGCTAACAACATCAACGAAACTAATTTTGCCGAACAAGGAAGGGGAGGTGTACGTCGTGGCAATAGCAACACGGATAGAGGGTTATCGGATACGTATGCAGCAGCAACCAACTTTACAAACACGTATTTGAACAAAAAGTTGGAATTAAGTGCAGATTATAATTATCGCTCACTCTCTACGGCGACCACGTCTATATCCAACATCGAATATATCACAGCCAAAAGGGCTAATCAGTTTAGAGATCAGACTCAATTTTCAGATATATTGGGTAACGAGCATAAACTTAATTCCCGGCTAAGATGGAGTATCGACTCGGCTAACCGTTTAGATATAGCACCTAATATTCGATACACGACAAGTGATAGAGAAATCGTTAGTGATTTCCAGACATTGAGAGAAGAGGCTATGCTTAATAGCTCCGATCGTTCTAGCCACACCAACAATTCGAATTTCAATTTTGGGGGATCCTTGACCTATATGCACCGTTTTAAGAAACGAGGAAGGACTATTTCGTTGAGTATGTCGGGCAACAAGAGCAGCAACGAGGCTGAGGCCCTTAGCTTGGCCGTCACATCCTATTACAAAAATGACATTGAATCCCGTAGGGATACTAATAATAACCAAAGCATGACAGATGGCTATGGGTCCGGGCTCCGCAGCCGTCTGGCTTTTACAGAAACTATTTCTCGAGCCAGTCGTTTTCAGGCAAACTATAGCTTTAGAAATACAGTTGGATATTCGGACCGGAAAACGTATGAATTTCTGGCCGAGACAGGACAGTTGGGCGAGTTGAGGGATCGCTTGTCCAATGCGTTTAGAAATGACTTTGTTTATCACGGAGGTGGTCTAGCCTATATCTACAATAAGAAGGACAAGATACGTGTGCAGGCCGGCCTCAACTATGAGCATGGCGTACGTAAAAATGACCGGACAGTCCCTCGTCCGATCTACACCGTGGCAGACTTTAATAGTTTTCTGCCGAGTCTTACCTTAGTCTACCACTTGTCAAAGGAGCGGAATCTTGAAGTCAACTATAATACGGAAACGCGTACGCCGACGATCAACCAATTGCAGGATTTTATCAATAATGCGAATGAACTGAACATTACCAATGGAAATCCCAATCTAAATCAGGAGTATGCACATTTGGTTAAATTGCAATACAAAGATGTCAATAAGAAGACAGGGAGAAGCCTCAATACGAACATACAGTTTGATTACTTTAATAACAAGATCATCAATTCTATCCTAAGACCCGAAAAAGATACTGTACTCTTCCCTGAAATAACCCCCCAGATCATTCTTCGTGAGGGAGGAAGATTTGTTTCGCCCGAGAACAACGACGGAGCGTATGCCTTTAGGGCACGCAACAGCTATGGCCTGCCGATAAAGAAATGGAAATTGAACCTCAATTTCAATACGAATGTCTTTTATAATAATAATTATGTGATCCTCAATGAGGAATTGCTGAATGACATATCCTACGGATTTTCACAAAGTTTTGGCGTCAATTCAAATATCAAGAAGAAATATGTTCTCGGACTGAATTATCATATCAATGCCAATTATTATGAAAACATGGCCGCACGTGTTAAAAAATACAACGTTTACGTACATCGTGTCAGTAATAATACCACTATCGAGTTGCCAAAAAGATTTGTGCTCACTTCCAATCTTTCGTACTTTTTTGACACAGGTTTTGAGGAAAGCGAGCCTATAAAGATGACATTGTGGAGTGCTTCAATAGGATACAAATTGTTCAAGAAACAGAATGCTGAGATTGCTCTCAAGGGTTTTGACTTGTTGAATAATGCCAAGAATGTAAGAAGGAGCGTCAATGATGAAGCTGTTACCGATGTGGTTTCAAATACGTTGACCCGTTATTTCTTAATGTCTTTTTCCTACAACCTGAGGCAGTTCGGCAGTGCTCAAAACAGAAAAGGAAGATAGGGATACCTTTTCCTACCCTATACTCATCATATATCCTATACCACGTACATTAGTGATCTTAATCCTTTTGTCTTGCGCCAGATATTTACGAATACGGCTGATAAACACATCCAGACTCCGCCCCGTAAAATAGGTATCATCACTCCAATAGGCACGAACGATATCTTCCCGCGCCACTACGGTTTCCTTATTTTCAAATAAGCGGCGCAATAGCTCACATTCGCGAAAAGAGAGCTTGTCCTTCTTCCCTCCGAATGTCAACGTATTTCTGTTGGTATCCAATATATAGTTCCCAATATGAAGGATCTGAGGTCCTATTTTTCGGGTTTTCTTCGTCAGGGCTTCGATCCGTACAATCAATTCTTCAATTTTAAACGGCTTTCGAACGTAGTCATTTGCCCCTAAATGAAAACCTTTGACGATATCTTCGGTTTGTGTCATAGCGGAGAGAAACAAGATAGGAACTTGCATATCGACTTTTCTGATTTCCGCTGCCAAGGTAAAGCCATCCATCAGGGGCATCATAATATCTATTACCAAGATATCGGGTCTATCTTTGCGAAACAGGGCAAGAGCATCCTGACCATTCTCCCGATGTATAACCTCAAAACCGTAGTCCTCCAAACTATCCGCCACAATAAGAGCAAGACTTTGCTCGTCTTCGACATATAAAACTTTAATCATACTGACACCTTTGGTAATATCATTTTAAAAGTAGTGCCTTCGCCAAGTTTACTACGCACTTCGATACGTCCACCGTGTTTTTCCACAAGTAGCTTGACATAAGACAGGCCAAGACCAAAACCCTTGACCGGATGCAGGTTTCCCGCAGGCACTCTAAAAAATATATCAAATATATCGTTTAGATATTGCTCCGCTATTCCTTGCCCATGATCTTTAATGCGAATATGGACTGTATCTTCATATTCCTCCATGCGGATTACAATATGGACTTTTTCATCCGAGTACTTTATCGCATTGTCCAAGAGGTTACTAAACACGTTTTTAATATGAGAAGGGTCACCAAAGTAAAATACAGAAGGATTCTCTACGATCAAATCAACCGAAATAGACTTCGGACAACTCAGCTTGGCGGCATCTATACACTGCTCCATCAATACATTCAAATCAAAGCTCACCTTATCCAGGACAAGACCATTCACCTCATCCATGTCCAGCTGCAACACCCGTTCGATCAAAGTGGACAAGTGTTCCAGCTCCCGGTGAGATATATCAAGATATTTGGCCATTTTCACTTTGTCATCCCTTGCGCCAAAACGTTGTACCGCTTCAATAGCCGCCATTACTGTCGCGACAGGCGTTTTGAGCTCATGTGTCATGTTATTCACAAAGGATTTCCTCAAAATGGCCATTTTATTTTGTTTGTTAATCGTATACAACAAGTAACTAAAGGTAACAATCAATGCTAAGATCAGCAGAATAGACATTGTCGTGTGTAACGCCATTTTCCATAGCACATAGACAAATGGCTGTTTGATCGTCGCAAACAACAAAAGGTTCTTCTCTGGATTGATCAATATCGGTCGTGTCTTGATATCCCCTTCAGGTGTTCGCTCATACCTCCTACGTCCTACATTTGCCTCCTCATCGGTTGGTGACAGCATACCTAGATCTACTTTGGCCAAAATTCCTTTGGATTTCAGCGACTTATTAAACAATGTATCCACTCGGACTAAGTCATCCTCTTCAAAATCTAAATTCTGTAACATCGAGAAAGGGATGGCGGTCCTTTTACGTTCCTTAAACTTTTTACTCCAAAGACGCGTCCGTTCGCTACGCAAGCTATCCCAAATTCCTGTTAGTTTCGCTTGATCCATATGCGGATAGTGTTTTTGGATTTCCTGAATAAAGGTAACCCCATCCTTATCAAACGGTCGATTATTATTTTCCTTTGCCGGATCCCCCGAAAGATAGTAAGCTTGGACCGTGTTGAACAGGGAACGTTCAACTTCGGATACCAAGCTCTCCTCTTTGGTCTTATAAGTACCATATAACCATATGGATATTACGATTACAATTCCCAGCCATACAAGGACGGCTAAGGACATCAATATTTTATACCTTTTTAACATGATTAAAAAACAAATTTAATTCTTAGATTTGCACCTCCTACTGTTTTAGTGACATTTAACATATTATAACACATATTAACAGTGTGGATTACTTACATTTGCAGATAGCAAAAATTTATGAAGCAATTAACACGAATTAGATATATTTTATTTTCTTTCTTAGGGCTTTTGCTTTTTATCAGTGGCTGTAATAAGGAGATGGGTATGTCGCTCGGCAGCTTGGATGAGAATCTTGGGGTCACCCTGATGGATTCACTTTCCATAAGCACATCGACCGTACAGCTCGAATATATCCCGTCGGCCAATACGGGCACATTGCTCGTTGGAAAAACAAATCACCCGGTTATAGGCTCTACCATTGCTTCGGCTTATTTTAGATTAGCTTTAACCTCTTTCACAAATGACATTCCTGAAGGTGCTGCTTTTACCTCGGCTGATTTGGTGTTAACTCCCAATACGGCAAAATACTACTACGGTGACACACTACAACCTCAAAAATTCCATGTACATCGGGTTACTGAAACTATCGAGACTAAAACTATCCCTACTGTACCGGGTATCGATAATATTCCCGTCTATGTGACTGGAGCGACTATTTTCTCCCATCAAGCGTTTGATTATGATGCTAGTGCGCTGGGATTGCTAGAGTTCACTCCCAAAATAAAATCCAATGACACGATAAGAATTCCTCTAAATTATGGTTTTGGAGAAGATCTATTCCTTAAAATTAGGACAGGAGATGCTGCCGTGTCTTCGAACGACAATTTTCAGCAATACCTAAAAGGATTGGTTGTTGTCCCTGATGACCAGAATACGGTTATACTGGGGCTAAATGATACCGTGTCTGTAAACCTTAATTATTCTTATCAAGGAAGTGATGGCTTTACCAAAACGGGTAAAAAAACGATAACTACTGGCTCCAGCGCTTATCAATACAACAATATCGCTTATGACAGGTCAGGAACAGCAACTTTTGCACCTTTAACAAGGACAAACAGGGAGTTAAAAAGCAGCAGTACAAATGGAGACATTTTTCTTCAGGCTGGCACGGGTGTTGTAGCAAAACTGGAATTTCCTTCGTTAAGACAGTTCTTAAGCGAACCTAATATGGCGGTCAATAAAATTGAACTGGAGATAGAAACAAGAGGGCAAAATTATGGAGCATATCCTCTGCCAAGCTCCTTGATGCTTTTCATTGCCAATAAGCATACGGGAGTTCCTATATCGTTTGTCCGGGCACCATTCTCAACGGCCATCCAAACAGCGACGTTGGTTCCGGGAGATCTTTTTGGCAAGAATGCCAAGTATACTTTCAACCTGATCGATTATATAAAAACGGCATCTGACATCGCTTATGCGGAAACATGCTTATATTTAGCGGCTTCGTCTCCCAGCTTGTTTGGAACGACGGATATGGCCGTAATTGCAAAGGATGAAAACAATCAACCAAAAATAAAATTAAACATTCTATATACTAAATTTAAATAATTTATGAACATGAAAAATTGGCTAGTTCTTTTTTTAGCCTGTGCATTTACTTTAACGTTTAATGCATGTAAGAAAAGTGATGATACGGACACAACAACAGATACTGGACCTACAGAATGGGTAAAATCTACCGTTTTCACGGGAGATCCTAGAAGTAACGCCGCTTATTTCCAGATTGGAGAGACCGGATATATCGTGGGTGGTCTTTTAAAAAACAACAATCGATTAACAGATGCATGGTCATTCTCTAACTCACAATGGACATCCATTGCAGATTTTCCCGGAGAGGCACGTTATAGCGCAGTGGGCTTTGCTGTCGATGGTAAAGGATATGTAGGATTGGGTTATAACGGCACAAACGCACTAAGCGATTTTTGGGAGTATGATCCGGCAGCAGATACTTGGACACTGCTCACAGCAGAGCTTGACACAGATCCAGCTCGTTATGGTGCAGTAGCTTTTTCTTTAGGTAATTACGGTTATGTAGGATTAGGCTCAACAGGGACTGGCAAGAATCTGAGCGATATCTATAAATTTGATCCTGACACTAAAGATTGGACTCCAGTACCTGCTCAATTCAAATCAAAACGCGTTAATGCTTTTGCTTTCGTTATCGGCAATAAAGCTTACGTAGGCGGAGGAATGGACAACAATCAGTATCCTGATGACTTCTATTCGTTCGACGGGACAAACTGGGAAGAAAAGGCAACAATCAATAGAAATGATGACAGCTATACATACGATATCACTCGTCAAAGTGCTGCTACATTTGCAATAGGCAACTATGGTTACGTGGTCGGTGGAAGAAAGAGTTCGATATTAGGTAGTGTATGGAAATACGATCCTGCTTCAGATAGCTGGACGGACAAACATCAGGCATTCCAAGGCTCGTACCGTGAAGGTGCTGCGGCATTCTCTATTGGCGGAAAAGGCTATGTTGTCACAGGTGTTAACAGTACTTCGAAGTTTGACGACAACTGGGTATTTACACCTGTTCGATAGTTTTATTTATAAAATATAAAGATTACCAAAAAGATGCGGCTTTGAAGAGATTTCAAAGCCGCATCTTTTTGTATATGCTGGAAAATAAAAGCAAAAAACGGGGGCTAAAATCATGATTTTAGCCCCCGTTTCAAAACCTATTTATTGCCCTATCTTAAATAAGCGATTTCTTATTTAGCAATTCTGCCACTTGTACTGCATTTGTTGCCGCACCTTTCCGTAAGTTATCCGCTACGATCCACAGGTTAACCGTGTTCGGTTGGGTTTCATCTCTGCGAATACGACCAACAAATACCTCATCCTTACCATGTGCATCTTTAGGCATAGGATATTCGAGTTTAGCCGGATTATCAACCACGATAAGTCCTTCTTGGCCCTGCAACACTTGGCGGAGCTCGTTAACATCAAAATCATTTTCAAATTCGATGTTTACTGATTCAGAATGCCCACCTATTACAGGAATACGCACCGTCGTCGCTGTTACCTTGATGCTATCATCCTGCATGATCTTGTTGGTTTCAAGAATCATTTTCATCTCCTCTTTAGTATACCCATTTTCCTGGAATACATCGATATGCGGAATGACATTCAAATCGATTGTATAAGGATAAGCTTTCTCTCCCTCTATTCCTGCCCGCTCATCATTCATTTGCTGCACGGCCTTTACGCCAGTGCCGGTAACAGACTGGTAGGTTGAAACGACCACACGTTTGATTTTATATCTGTCATGTAACGGCTTCAATACAACCACCATTTGGACGGTCGAACAGTTGGGATTTGCAATAATTTTATCTTCGGCGGTTAGTATATCACCATTGACTTCAGGTACGATCAGCTTCTTTGTCGGATCCATACGCCAAGCTGACGAATTATCAATCACCGTAATTCCAGCCGCAGCAAATAAAGGAGCATATTCCGTAGAAGTACCTCCTCCCGCAGAGAATAAAGCAACATCGGGCTTCAGTGCAATAGCTTCCGTAGGAGTGACAACCTTGAATTTCTTTCCCTTAAATTCGATTTCCTTTCCCTTGCTGCGTTCAGATGCTACAGGAATTAATTCAGTAACCGGGAAATTGCGTTCCGCTAATACTTTCAACATTTCTGACCCGACGAGACCTGTCGCGCCTACTACTGCTACTTTCATTGCACTAAAAATTAGTTTTAAATTATTTTTATTTTTACCCTTACTATTTACGGATCCCAAACATAGCAATTTACTGGTTGATTATCTATATATTTTTTTGAATTTTTCAAAAAATAACATCTTTTTGACTTTACACCCGTCTATTTTGCTGATTTTTTTACGATTTTATCAATATTGGGGTTCTTTTGGGAGTATCTTAATCGGTCAGGTGAAAAAGTATTTCATACCATTGCCCTACAAAAACCTTCATGAGATTACAGTAACGTAACTTAAACGAAATAGTAAGTTTCTTTTGACAACATATTTATTACATTTGTATAAACAATCCTTATTTAAAGAACTCAACACACCTGCATCATGATCGCTCTTCTTCGAATTATAGCATGGCTTGTCGTCCTATCTTCTATGCAATATGACCTATTTGCTCAAACAGACCTCGTTATCAACGAGATCATGGTAAATCCTAATAACGGTCAATTACCTCCCTTTGAATATATTGAATTATTTAACAATGGACCTGAAGTCTCCAACTTAGCAGAATACACCTTAATCATAGGGAAAAGTTCCGTTGAACTCCCTGCATATAGATTGTCTCCACAACAATTTGTCCTGCTTTGTAGCACAACAGCATTACCATACTTTGAATCTTTTGGCAATGCCCTGCCCTTAAATAGATGGCCAGCACTCAACAACAAGGGGGCGACCATTTCTCTTGTTAAAGGCGATAGGATTATGGACAAGGTGATGTATACCGATAGCTGGTACCCTAACTCGCTTAAAAAAAACGGAGGCTGGAGTTTAGAGCGTATCAACCCCAATATATCCTGCAATATTGACGCCAACTGGTCTGCATCAACACACGAGCTAGGAGGTACTCCATGTAGACCGAATGCAATTAGAGATCTATACCACATTCCGCTTATACAGATTGATTATGCGAAAATTGAGGATACCAAACTCGTTCTTTCCTTCAATATTGCTATTGAAAACATAAACCTTAATCTGGATAACTTTGAAGTAGTTCCGCACCTTGGCACTCCCGCCAAGCTAGATGTCTCACCATACAAAGACAGTCTATATCTATATTTCGACGGTCCTTTTCAGAAAAACACATTGTATCACCTCAAATGCAAAAATCTCAAATGGTGTACACAACCTATCGTATTGGAGGAAGTGAACCTATTCCGTCAGGGAGACCTTTACTATAACGATGTCGTCATTAATGAAATTCTATTCAATCCCCGGAAGGAGGGTGTTGATTTTGTAGAAATACGCAACAGAACCGATCATTCTATTAATTTGCAGCATTGGACATTAGGCACACACCTTATCAGCAATGACGTACTTCTCTTATATCCGGGTCAACACCTCGCCCTGACTACCGACCCAACCAAACTATACAATCAATACAAACAGCAAGAAAATCAACATATATACACCATGAATAGTCTTCCTACTTATCCGAATCAGCAGGGTATAGTTACGATCTCTTCTCCGGAGGGTCAGGTAGATTCACTATATTACAGCGCAGACATGCATCAGCCTTTTATTAAAAATGTGAAAGGAGTTTCCCTCGAAAGACAATCTCTCGACAGCCCGACCAATGCGTTACAAAACTTCCGTTCGGCCTCAACCTTAAGTGGCGGAGCTACTCCCGGCTACCAAAACTCGGTACAACAGGAGATTGCTTCGAAAAAAAATAAAGTTTTTTTAACGGCAAAAACAGTCTCTCCAAACCAAGATGGACATGAAGATTTTTTGGAAATCAATTATGAATTTACACAGCCGGACTATCTCATAAATGTATTCCTGTTTTCTGAAAATGGTCGATTAATCAACCGATTGATTCAACAGCAAAGCGCAGGTTACTCGGGAAAAATCACCTGGGACTGTCGAGCCGAAAACAGTCGTTTTGTACCTTCTGGAATTTATCTCTTTCTAGTTGAAATATATGATGAGAAAGGCTTTACGGAAGTTAAAAAAGGAGGTTTCGTAATTACTGGTTTCCCGCTCATCTATTGACAAATAGATAACAAATAAGCTATCTTTGCTTCAATGAAAGAGACAATACTGATAATTGGATCAAACGGGCAAATCGGGACCGAGCTGGCCATAGCATTACGCAAAAAATTTGGAGTCTCTAGTGTCATCACTTCTGACATAAAAAAACCAACGAACCCTGAATATGATGAAATATTTGAACCGATAAACGTTCTGGATAAAGATAGTCTAAAAGCTCTCTTTATAAAACACAAACCAACACAGGTCTATTTATTAGCAGCAATGCTTTCCGCTATAGGGGAACAGTATCCCCAAAAAGCTTGGGACCTCAATATGAATGGCTTGTTGAATGTTTTGGATCTTTGCCGAGAGCTGGAGATCAAGAAGCTTTTCTGGCCTAGCTCCATCGCTGTATTTGGGCCTCATTCTCCAAAGTCTAACACGCCTCAGCATTGTATCATGGATCCCAACAGCATTTATGGTATCAGCAAATTGGCTGGTGAAAGACTTTGCGAATACTACCATGCTAAATATGGTCTGGATATCCGCAGTATCCGTTACCCTGGTGTCATCTCTTGGAAAACCATCCCCGGCGGAGGAACGACGGATTACGCGGTACATATTTTCTTCGAAGCGGTAGCAAAAGGAGCCTATTCCAGCTTTCTTTCTGCTGATACCGCCCTACCCATGATGTACATGGATGATGCAGTAAAGGCGACAATACAACTAATGGATGCTCCGCCAGAAGATATTACTGTGCGTTCTAGCTACAACTTAGGGGGAATTTCCTTTACACCGGCGATGTTAGCCCAAGAAATTACAAAAATTCTTCCTAATTTTGAGATGTCTTACATCGAAGGTGATCCACGCCAAGCTATTGCGGACACATGGCCACAAAGTATCGACGATGAGTATGCCCGTAAAGATTGGAACTGGTCTTTAACGTTTGATCTACCCGAGATGACTAAAGACATGATTGAAAATCTTAAAAACAAACAAGCATAAAAAATGGGTAGAGCTTTTGAATTCAGAAAAGAAAGAAAATTTAAACGCTGGGCCAAAATGGCAATCCAGTTCACGCGTTTAGGAAAAGAAATTGCAATTTCGGTAAAAGAGGGAGGTCCTCATCCGGAGAACAACTCTCGGCTACGTACAGCTATACAGAATGCCAAAGCGGTCAATATGCCAAAAGATCGTGTCGAAGCGGCTATAAAAAGAGCATCGGAGAAAGATGCCAAGGGGTACGAAGAATACGTGTATGAAGGTTATGGCCCACATGGGGTACCGGTACTGATCGAAACCGCAACGGACAACACCAACCGCACTGTTGCAAATATTCGAAGCTATTTTACAAAAGCGGGAGGATCGCTAGGAAAAACCGGATCGCTAGATTTTATTTTTCAGCGCAAGTCAATTTTCCGCTTTCCCGCTAATGATGATCTCGACATGGATGAGTTGGAATTGGAATTAATCGATGGTGGACTGGAGGAGTTATACGCAGAAGCAGACGAGGAAGGAAACGATCAGGTAGTTGTCCAGACTTCTTTTGAGGACTTCGGAAACATGCAGCGTCTTTTGGAAGAAAAGGGGCTCGAACCGTCCTCCGCAAAATTGGAGCGTATTGCTCTTTCCCACACTACACTGAGTGAAGAGCAAGCTGCTGATGTCTTGAAAATGATCGATAAGATCGAAGAGGATGACGATGTTCAGGCGGTGTACCATAATCTGGAATAAGAGGTTAACCTGTTTATCTCTACAATTCATTACATTTGTATATGGTGACTTTCGAGGATTTTTTTGCTAAAAAGAAAATAGACCTTCAAGCTTTGCAGCATGATAATCCGGAACTTTATATGGAATTCCAACAGCATTATCATGCCATGGGGGAAAAAAGTTTTGACCATACCAAAAAATTTTGGTTCAACAGGCTAAGGAAAAGTTATAAACTAAATGAACCCGAACCTTCAATCCAAAAAACAGAAGTAGCAATAAAATCTACGGCAGTTCCTGCCTCTTCATCCTTAGGCTTCAAACCCAAATTTAAGGCAACGACTGCACCAACAATCGCAGAAGATCGCAGCGAAGGAATGGAGAAAGAGCAGGCTACTCCTGCTGAAGAGCATAAACCGACTGGCTTTAAGCCTAGATTCAGAGCTGGAGTTACAAAAACCGAGGCAACACCCCCCGAAGACATTCAAAACACCTCTGCTATTGAAGAACCAAGCAGCAAACCTAGTGGTTTCAAACCTAGATTCAAGGCTGGGGTAACAAAATCTGTAGAACAAGAAGAAAAGCCGCAGACTTCACCCGATAGCGAACAAACAACCCCTACCCCCGAAAACAAACCTACAGGATTTAAGCCGAGGTTTAAGGCTGGTGTCACTAAAATGGAGACGACAAGCTCCGAAAGCGCGCCAGATGTCCCTGCTAGCGAAGAACCAAGCAGCAAGCCTAGCGGATTCAAGCCTAGATTCAAGGCTGGCGTCACGAAGGCAGTCCCGCCAAAAAATACAACACCTGAAACAAATACACCAAAAGAGGATACCTCCACAGAGAATTAATAACCTTTTAAAATACATTGACCTAATCTTTTAGACATTTTTCATGAAAAAACAAGGAAGCTATCTATCACTTTTAAAAATTAGAACTCTTCGCGGCCTACTGTCTCTAGCGGTCAAAGGCTATTTTATAGAAAAGGGTTGGTTAGAATCTTATAGCAAGAAGCAAGCTATCGATCAAAATGGTGAGCCTATTCCTTGGTTAACCTATTCTTTTCTCGATTTTATAAATGGCAGACTCAATCAAAATCTTACTTTATTCGAATATGGCTCGGGCAACTCTACGCTCTTCTTTGCAAAACAATTAAAATATATCAAATCCATCGAATATGATTCGACTTGGTACAATAATCTAACAGCCCTTTCCCTAAAAAACGTCAGCCTTTCTTTTATCGCTCTAGATACGGAAAACGAAAGCTATGAAACCGCAATACTTAGAGAAAAACAAAGTTATGATATTATATTAGTGGATGGAAGAAGGCGAGTAAAATGTACCAAACTTGCGGTACAAAAACTTAACAAAAATGGGATTATCATTCTTGATGACTCTGAAAGAGCTGCTTACAAAGAGGTTTTTTCTTTTATGCAAGAACAGGGATTTAAACACCTTCCTTTCTCAGGAATAGCAATTGGCGCCATCCACAACAAATGTACAAGCATCTTCTATCGAGCTGATAATGTCTTAGGCATTTGATAGTTCGAACAAACCATAACCCGTTTGGATATCACAATAAGTTATAGTATTTCTTCCTTTCATAAAAAACTTTAAATTTTACTAACTCGACTCGCGACAAAACCTTTACTTACATCTTGTTTTTGTTCTTATTTAGAAGTTCCTCTAGCTATTTCGATATAGATCTTTTTTAAAGAGCTTGTTTGTAATCAAATTCGCCAACTCTACCCAAATTTCGTTCTTTGTAAAATGATTCAAACTAAAAAAAACAACGACAAAAACACTTCCTTGCAATAGAAGCATCTCAAAAGTATTGCTCAATATCGAAAAATAGTGTGGAATATAGGATATAGATGCAGCGGTTATACTATTCAAAAATGAAGGCATCATATCTCTTAACTGTAGACCCAGATGATATCCATATACGTGTCGGCTCAGTAAAGTCGATAAGATAAAACAGACAACCCTGACCATGATTTGCCCCATAATAATGGTAAAGATTCCCTTATCGTAGGTCAAGAATAATGCGAGTAATGTGAAGGTAAATTTTACAATTTCCAATATTAAAGCATGTTTAGACCTACCTTTAATATTAATAAAATTAACATTCATATCTGTCAATGAAATAAACAAACCGGCAAAACATAAGAATTGAAAATATCCAACAGCATGGCGGTATTTTTCCGTAAGAATCCAAATAAAACCAGATTCGGCAATACTAATTGCCAGGAGGCTAATAGGAAACAATACAAATGCTAATGTAGACATTGTTTTTCTACAAGCATTCAGGAACCTAGCATAGTCATCCTGAATAGGTGTCAGTGTGGAAAGAGTAGTGCCCTGAATAACAGACGATATAAGCAAATTGGGTGTCTCACCCCATTTATTGGCCTGATAATAATAGCCTGTCTGAACACTATTATAAAATTTCCCTACAAAGGAGTTGTAAAGAGGTGTGATAATTTTACCCAATAGATTGGCTACCATAAATGACAAGGAGAAAACAAAATGCTTCTTTAGCGAAGCTTTACTAACGCTAAGATCTATCTTCCAGTCTCCCCATATCCAAAACATTGTCGTACGGAAGATCGAATAGAAAACCGGCTGTAGGATCAAAACCCATGCTCCAAAATCTAATACGGCCATTGAAATGGCGATTACCCCTGATAAACAAATAGACAGCACGTTTACACGAGCTGTAATATTAAACTTCATGCTTTTGATTATTTGGACGTACTGGACTATCCCGAAAGCATGGATAAATAATTGCAGAAATAATACCCTGGCATAAAGCGCCAAGTCCTCTATTTCATAAAACTTTTCGATAGAGGGGGCAGAAAGGAAAAGAATGAGGTAAATAATCGAGCTTATGCCCAAGTTGAACACAAACATACTGGAGTAGTCTTTTTCGTCGACATGTTTACTTCTAATAAGAGAAGTCGCTAATCCACTATCTATCAACGAGGTGGCTACAGTAGAAAAAATTGCTAAAACAGCTAAAACCGCAAAGTCTTCGACAGATAATATCCGCGCCATGACAATACCTACCAACGTGACTATGGCTTGATTACCAAATCGATCTATTGCATTCCAGAATAACCCTTTAAGGGTTAAATGTTTGGCATTATCACTCATAACTACATCTGTTGCCCAAAGTTAGAAAAGTTTTTCACTGGTATAATAAAAAAACACGATACAAAGTCTTTTACGTGCATACTCACTATCTTTGTGGGGAAATTTCAATATTCAATTACCATGATAGCTCCTATTGTTCTCTTTGTCTATAACAGACCCTATCACACCCGAAAAACCTTAGAAGCGCTAGAAAAAGCTGAATTAGCCCCCGAATCGGAATTGTTTATCTTCTCCGATGGTGCCAAAGATGCAAATACTATCCCCAAAGTAAACGAAGTCCGGTCTATATTAAGTGAACCTTATACATTTAAAAAGATCACGATAATTGAACGAGAAAAGAATTGGGGGCTTGCGGCGAACATCATTGATGGAGTGACCGATATTGTCAATCAGTATGGTCGTGTCATCGTGCTAGAAGATGACCTGGAGATTTCTCCGTACGGTCTTCGATTTTTCAATGATGCATTAGATCGGTACGAGCACGAAGATAAGGTAATGGAAATCAGCGGCTACATGTTCCCTGTAAAAGAGGAAGCCAAATTACCCGAAACCTTTTTTTTCCGAGTAGCTAATAGTTGGGGCTGGGCTACATGGAAAAGAGCGTGGTATCACTTCAATCCCGATATCGATGAACTGACAGCCAACTTTTCAAAAGAAGATATAAAACGATTTAGTATAGACCACAGCGAGAATTTCTGGAAGCAGGTCGGCGAATTCAAGTCTGGCAGGATCAACTCATGGGCTATCCGCTGGTACTTATCCTCCTTCAACAGAGACGGACTAACCCTCTACCCTAAGCAATCCATGATTCAAAATATCGGGACAGATGGTTCTGGTACCCATTCAGATAGTGACATTATGTATCGCATCCAATTGGCCACACAGATCATCAGAACTTTCCCCAAAGAAATTGAAGAGAATGACGATGCTTACAAAGCAATTAAGTATTTTTACCGACACCGCAAAGGCAATGTCCTAAAAAGAGCAATGCGATTTATACGGAAAACTTGGAGTAATCGAAAGAAGAAGTGACAAATCCCAAAATATCCATTATCACTGTTGTCTATAACAATGTTCGCGACATTGCCTATACCATACAGTCTGTTCTTCGCCAAACCTACTCCAATATCGAATACATTATTGTAGATGGTGCATCAACTGACGGCACCTTAGATATTATCCAGACCTATGGTAATCAGATCAACATATTGATTTCAGAGCAAGACAATGGTATCTATGACGCCATGAATAAGGGATTGGCAGCAGCCACAGGAGACTATGTACTCTTCCTCAACTCAGGCGATGAACTATTTAATGAAAATACGATACAATATATCGTAGAAAATGGTGAGGCCGCAGACATTATATATGGAGATACCAAACTTGTCGATGAACAACGTCATATCATAGGAGACAGAAGACATAAGGCTCCAGATTACTTTGATTGGAAATCCTTTCGGTATGGAATGAATATCTGTCATCAGGCGATTTATGTCAAAAGAAGTATTGCTGAACCTTATGATTTGACGTACAAACTTAGCGCAGATATAGACTGGGTCATTCGCGCAGCTAAAAAAGCGGAGCATACGCAAAATGTACACGGCTTTGTAACCAAATACCTGGTAGGCGGCCTATCAAAAAAGCGACATCGTCAAAGTCTTAAAGAACGATATCACATCTTCAAAAAGTATTACGGTTCTCTTCCCAATATCCTTAATCATATCGTTATTGCATTTAGGCTACTCAAATACCGTATTTCATATGGGAAAACAAGAGAATGACGATTTTTTCGATATATTTATCCTGCTATTTACGACTGGATGATTAATACATTTTTTTTCAGTAAGATAAGACAAAAACTTGATTTCTGGGTAGGAGACAGTGATAAATTAGATCTTGAAACCCGGATATTCCATGCATTTTCATTAATTGCCATCGTTGGTGCGGCCTTAACATTTTTCGTGAATTTGTATATCGGTTTAGGGCAGCTTCTCTTAATTTCGCTAAGCGTATTTCTACTACAATCTTTCCTCTATTATATCAGCAGATTCAAGGGAAAACAGAAACAGGCGATCATTATATCCGCATGGGAGATACACATTCTCTTAGCGGTGAATTATTTCCTCAATCAGGGAATAAAGGGACCTTCTCTGTTATTATATACAGCAGCATTCTTTTTTATAACAGTAGTTTCCTACAGAAGCAAATTAATTTATTTGTTTCTTGGAAACTTGTTGCTGGTAGGGATTTTACTTCTTTGCGAATATATTAACCCCCAATTGCTAACTTCCGATTACCCGAGTAGAGATGCTTTTTTTATCGATAGTTATTTCACCTATATCATTACCATCTCATTGATATACACAGGAACGAGTTATTTGCTAAGGTCTTACGTACAACAAAGAAAAATGCTGGTAGAGAAAGCCGAGGCCTTAAAAAAAATCAATAAAGAAAAAGACAAACTATTTTCTATTATTTCCCATGATCTGAGAACTCCTTTAGCGCTTGTACACCAATATTTAGAGATGATGAGCTCCGCTGATCTGGATGAGAAGGAGAAAAGAAATATCGAAAATAAACTACTAGATACTACGCGCAATACACAGGAACTCCTGACCAATCTTCTTTATTGGAGCAGAAATCAAATGCAGAGCCCTCATATAAACCTGCAACCGATTAACTTAATAAAAGAAGTCTCCTCAACAATAGCGCATTTAAGGCTGATTGCTTCAAGAAAAGGAATTATATTAAATCATTCCTTTGACGGAGACATGGTTATTCTCGCAGACCAAGATATGCTAAATCTTATTGTCCGTAATATTTTGTATAATGCCATCAAGTTTACCCCTAATGCGGGGGAAATACAATTTACAGCCCAACAGCAGGACAATTGCTGTCTGATTGCTATCAGGGATAACGGTCAAGGAATTCCTACCGAAAAATATAGTCAGTTATTTGATTTTAATGCGGCAAGCAGTTTAGGTACCGCTAACGAACAAGGGACCGGTATAGGTTTGACTTTATGCCGAGAGTACATGTTATTACAGAACGGGGAAATCTGGTTTGAATCTGAAGAAGGGAACGGTACGACATTTTATTTATCATTCCCAATAGCCTAAGGAGAGTTGCTCGACATAGAAAGCAAAAAATTATGAAATACAGCATTACACATCATGGCAAAACAAGAGAATAATCTGCTCAGACCCGAGATACTCCTCGAGTTGGTAAGTACAAAAATGCCTTTCGGCAAATATCAAGGGTGGCTACTCTACAAATTACCAGAATCCTATTTAGTCTGGTTTCAAAAAAAGGGCTTCCCAGCTGGAAAATTAGGAATTCAGTTGGGCACCTTATATGAGATCAAGCTCAACGGATTGGAATATTTGCTGACGCCTCTACTCAAAAAGTGAGACACACACGTTTAGTTTTATCCTTTTTCCGTATCTTTGTCCCATAATATTTAACATTAAACGCCGTTTGCAGCGGTATCAATGACTTATGGGACACTATCAAACATTGCTGTACTATTGCTACAGTCCTATCGAAAATGCAGAACAATTTGCTGCGGATCACTTAGAATTTTGTAAATCGCTTGGTTTAGTTGGACGGATCATCGTCGCCGAAGAAGGCCTGAATGGAACGGTATCAGGTACTCCAGAAGCTTGCCGAACCTATATGGATGTTGTACATGCGGACCCTCGATTCGCTAAGACGGATTTTAAAGTAGATGATGTAGAAGAGCCTTCGTTTATTAAAATGCATTGCCGTTACAAACCCGAGATCGTACATTCTGGTT
Organism: Sphingobacterium sp.; assembly: GCA_040392285.1. Lineage (GTDB taxonomy): Bacteria > Bacteroidota > Bacteroidia > Sphingobacteriales > Sphingobacteriaceae > Sphingobacterium. Next base: position 43,150 of record JBEBWF010000017.1, read on the forward strand.
TGAAAGATCCTCAAGTGATCGATCCAAACAAACAAACAGGGAAACATCTGGAGCCTCAGGAATTCTTAGCGATGAAAGACCGTGAGGATGTTGTCATATTAGATGTGCGCTCGAATTATGAACACCATGTAGGTCATTTCAAAAATGCAGTAACATTAGACATCGAAAATTTCCGTGAATTTCCCGAAAAGGTTAAAGAACTCGAGCAATATAAAGGAAAGAAGATACTTACATATTGTACAGGAGGCATCAAATGCGAAAAAGCATCGGCTCTATTATTAAAGGAGGGCTTTGAAGATGTGTACCAATTGCACGGAGGTATTATCAAATATGGGAAGGAAACCGGTGGTAAAGACTTCGAAGGGCAGTGTTATGTATTCGACAATCGTGTCACAGTGGACATCAATACGGTTAACCCGTCTATCGCATCTACGTGTAGAAATTGTGGCAAGACAACCGCAAAGATGATCAATTGTGCTAATCCTGAATGTAACGAGCACTTCACACAATGTGATGAATGTGGCTGGAAATTGGATGGATGTTGTTCAGACTCCTGCCAGGAACACCCACGCAAACGAGCGTACGATGGAACCGGTTATTACGTAAAATTTCCCCAGCCGGTAAACATCGAAAAAATATCCAAGCGGAAGCATAAAAAATTAGAACATTAAGCGTAATAAGCTTCTCTAAAAAGTTGTTTTTATTAAACCTATGGAAGGTTTATCACGTCTAACTAAATATTAAATTTTGTTAAATGGCACAATATTTGAAAAAATCTGCGTTATATTTGAGCTGTTCGTAATAAAAATATTACAGAGCGAAAGGAAAAAAGATATATGTACAAAGTAAAGAAGCAAATAATCTATATTATCGGTATCGCTGTCTTATGTGGTATAGCTGTTTCATTATCCAACTGCTTATCAGGGATATCCAAAGAAAAAGAAAAAAACACCACTAAACCACTAGCTCTTCCGGTTCATACCGTCCAACATTCAGATGCGGTTACGGTCAAACATTATATTGGTACCATCGAGGGTAAGGTAAATGTTGAAATACGTCCACAAGTGGAAGGCTTGTTGGAGGAGATTTTCGTAGATGAAGGTGGTTATGTGGAGAAAGGACAGAAGTTATTCAAAATAGATCCATCAGCTTATCAAGAAAACTTGAATAACATGTTGGCCACTGAGCAGGTTGCTAAAGCAAAATTAAAAAATGCTAAGCTCGAAATAGATCGGCTAAAACCATTAGTAGAGAATGATGTCATATCCGAAGTCCGGTTAGCTGCCGCCCGATCCGATTATGAGGTGGCTAAAGCCACGTTAGACCAAGCTGCTGCTGCCGTGAGGAGCGCACAAATCAATAAAGATTTCACCGTTATTACAGCTCCAGTGAGTGGATACATCGGCCGTATCCCTAAACGGGTCGGGAATTTAGTCGGAAAAGGGGATAAAGAACCGTTGACCTATCTATCGGATGTTCAGGAGGTTTATGTTTATTTCTCCATGAACGAATCGGATTATTTGTATTTTTCCAAACTCCAGGCCTATCAAGACAGCTTGAATGGTATACAATACAATCAAAATAATAAATTAACTTTCCCGGAAATCACGTTGGTGCTAGCCGATGGTGAAGAATATGTAAAAAAAGGCATTGTTGATGCCGTCAATGGACAAGTCGATCGAACAACAGGCGCCATTTCGTTGCGCGCTACCTTTCCCAACCGGGATAATATCTTACGGTCGGGGAGTAGTGGTACACTCAAAGTCACTGAAGTGAGGAAAGATGTCATTCAAATACCCCAGATTGCGATCAGCGATCTACAAGATAAGACTTTCGTCTATGTATTAAACAGAGATAACACGGTGCAACGTCGAAATATTACAGTTTCGGGCAAAAGTAAAGCCAATTACATTGTTTCTGATGGTCTGACAGCCGGTGAACGAATTATCATTAGCGGCTTCGACAAACTTACAGATGGATCTATCGTCACCCCTATTTAATTGTCGTATTGTCAATTATATCTTTTAATAATCGTAAGTCTAGCTTTTGTTATGTCCGACAGATTGGCTAATAACATACCTACTTCAGTCCTACTATGCTCAAAACTTTTGTCAACAGGCCAGTCTTAGCCACCGTCGTTTCCATACTGCTTGTTATATTGGGCCTTGTTAGCCTTATCATGCTTCCGGTATCAAGATTTCCTGAAATAGCGCCACCCAGTGTTATCGTCTCATTAAGCTATCCCGGAGCAAATGCAGAAACTGTGGCTAATAGTGTGCTTTTGCCCATAGAAGAAGCTGTGAATGGGGTCGAAAACATGACGTATATCAAATCGTCGTCTTCCAATTCGGGTTCAGGTTCCGTACAAGTATTTTTCAAAGCGGGAACAAATCCTGAGATCGCATCTGTCAATGTACAGACTAGAATATCCAAAGCGATAAGCACCATTCCTGCTGAAGTAAACGAAGCTGGCATCACGGTGATGCCAAGGCAGAGTGGTGTCATCATGACCATCAACCTATATTCTAATCACCAAGATACCATCTATGACGAGACCTTTCTACAGGCCTATGCACAGATCAATCTCATGCGTCCTCTGCTTCGCGTGGATGGCGTTGCTCAGGTCTCCCGATTAGGTGCCCGAGATTATGCCATGCGTCTGTGGCTGAATCCCGAAAAACTAGCGCTTTATAATCTGATCCCCAAAGATGTCATGGATGCTATTAAGGATCAAAATTTTGAGATTGCTCCCGGAAAATTCGGAGAAACATCAGGAGAAGCATTTGAAACGGTTATCAAGCATAAAGGACGTCTTAGTCAGCCCGAAGAGTTCCAGAACATTGTTATCAAAACTAATAAGGATGGATCCGTTCTTTATTTAAGAGATATAGCGAGAGTTGAATTTGGTGCCACAAACCTTAGCAGTGACAACAAGGTCAATGGGTATCCTGGGCTTACACTCAATATTACACAGACCAGTGGATCTAATGCGCATGATATTGATGTCGCCGTTCGCAAAGTCTTGGAAGAGCAGGTCAAAGCTTTCCCAAAAGGGATTCATTACGAAATTTCGTATTCGGTGCGGAGCCAGATAGATGAATCCATCCGTCAGGTCAAGCATACCTTATTTGAAGCGTTCATTCTGGTTTTTCTCATTGTATTTATCTTTTTGCAAGATCTTCGTGCCACATTAATTCCTGCCATCGCCATCCCAGTATCCTTGGTCGGCACATTTTTCTTTTTACAATTATTTGGCTTTTCGTTAAACGTGCTAACTATGTTTGCGCTCGTACTGGCTATTGGTATCGTCGTGGATGATGCCATTGTCGTCGTCGAGGCTATCCATCACAAAATGCACCGTACAGGAATGAAGGCCAAAACCGCCACGCTGTCTACGATGTCTGAGATTACCAGCGCTATCCTTTCTATTACTATGGTCATGGCTGCTGTGTTTCTGCCGGTTGGCTTTATGGAAGGTCCCGCAGGAATATTTTATCGACAGTTTGCTTACACCTTAGCTACTGCAATACTTATTTCTGCACTCAATGCATTAACGCTTAGTCCTGCATTATGTGCCCTCTTGCTCAAGCATCCTAAAGCCCTTAGCAAGGAGGAAGAGGAAAATCGTAGTCGGTTCGAACAATTCAAAAATAATTTTTTTAACAATTTCAACACCTCTTTTGAACGGATCACTTCCAGGTACATTGGTATCGTCCGATTTTTAATACAACGAAAAGCCATCGCTTGGTCTGGACTGGTCTTTATAACTATTCTTGGTGTAATTCTCATGATAAAAGCTCCAAAAAGCTTTATCCCGACGGAAGACGATGGCTTTGTAACTTACGTTTTGGCATTACTTCCAGGCGCCTCATTAGCCCGTACCACAGAAGTGTTACATCGCGCGGATAGTATACTCCAGCACCGGGCGGATATCATGGGTATGACTACCGTCTCGGGATACAATGCATTGGAAGGGAGCTCAAGTTCCGCCTTTGCAACGGGTTACATTAACCTTCTACCACATGCAAAGCGAAAAAAGACGCCTAATATCAAAGCTTTCATGGACAGTATCCGGAATGATCTTTCACAAATTAATGAAGCGAGCTTCACCGTATATTCCAGACCTACAGTACAAGGATTCGGGGATTTTGCAGGTGTGGAGATGGTGTTGCAGGATCGTATGGGAGGGGACATCCGTGATTTCAACACTATAGCAGATACATTCATCAACCAGCTCAACCAACTGCCTGAAATAGAAACGGCATATACTAGTTTCAAATCTAATTTCCCACAATATGAAGTCAATATCGACGCCGTAAAGGCTAAATCGCTGGGTGTGAGTGTTAATGCACTGATGTCGACAATACGTACTTATTTTGCTCGGGTTCAGACCGGGGATTTTAGCAGGTTTGGAAGGCAGTATAGGGTATATGTACAATCCGATTTTGATTTCAGAAAAGATCCGGAATCTTTCAATTCCATCTTTGTCCGCAACAATGAAGGTAAGATGGTACCAGTAAATACGATCCTGACCTTGGAGAAAGTTGTCGGACCCGAGACAATATCCCGCTACAATTTATATAATGCTATTTCGGTTAATATCTCACCGGCAGAAGGTTATAGCTCCGGCGACGCTATGCAAGCGATAGAGAAGCTGGCAGAAGACAAATTGCCCGGTAACTACGGTTTTGAATGGACAGGTATGAGTTTTGAAGAAAGCCAATCGGGTTCCCAAACAGTCCTTATCTTTGCACTCAGCATATTATTTGTATATTTTTTACTTGCAGCGCAATATGAAAGCTATATTTTGCCGTGGGCAGTTCTGCTCTCGATACCCGTAGGGTTGATCGGTGTATACCTCACTATTGCCCTAGCAGGACTACAAAACAACATTTACGTACAGGTCGGCCTTATTATGCTAATCGGATTATTGGCCAAGAATGCTATTCTAATTGTTGAGTTTGCTGTGCAAGAGCGCAAAAAGGGCCTCTCTATCATTGACGCAGCTGTCAATGGAGCAAGGCTTAGACTTCGACCGATCTTAATGACAAGTCTAGCCTTTGTAGCGGGCCTCATACCGCTCATGTGGACTGTAGGTCCATCAGCTATTGGAAACCACTCGATTAGCTACAGCGCAGCTGGGGGAATGCTTTTCGGTGTTATATTGGGGATATTTATCATTCCTGTCCTATTCGTAGTTTTTAAAAGTTTAGACGAAAAAATTAAATCCAGAATAAGTAGGGAGGAGGAAGAATAAACATATGAAAGGGAAAAAGATACACGGACTGATAGCATGCCTTGTTTTTAGCCTAGTTTGTATACAGAGTTGTAAGGTCGGTAAACCGTATAGTCGCCCGGACCTTGAGTTACCTCAAAAATATAGGGGAGATTTGTCAGCAATACAACAGGATTCAATGGATATGGCTCACATCCATTGGCAGGATTTCTTTCAGGACACTATCTTGAAAGAGCTCATCGATTCGGTTCTCCAAAACAATAACGATGTAAAAACAGCCTTATTGAACCTACAAATTGCCCACCGCCAGTTGGCTCAGAATAAAGCAAATTATCTTCCTTCAATAGATTTGGATATCGCAACTGTAAATAAGCAATGGCGATCTACGGAATTTGGATCGGCTCCATCGGCAAGGTGGTACGACCGTCACCAACAGGATGCTCCGGATGATATGTTCACCTATATTTCACAATTTGGGACGCAGCTGAATTTTAGTTGGGAGCTCGATATATGGGGCAAGATCAGTAATATGAACGATCAGTTGTTGGCAAGTTACCTCCAAACAGACGAAGCTAGGAAAGCCATACAGACTAATCTCATAGTCCAAGTAGCGAAAGGCTATTTCAACTTACTGATATTGGATGCTAAGATTGAGGTCGCTAAGCGAAATGTGAGCTTGAATGATAGCACCATCCGCATGATCAGATTACAGTACGAAGCTGGAGAAATTACTGCTTTGGCTATTCAACAGACCGAATCTCAGCGCCTGCTTGCTGCTTCTTTGGTTCCTGAGCTGGAAAAAGAAATCATGATTCAGGAGAATGCCTTACGCATTCTTGCGGGTCAATTGCCCAATGCTGTTCCGCGTAATGATGACGTCGAACATATCTTCGGAGCAGCTGCTGGGCCCAAGATATCGCTAGGCTCCCCCTTAAATATTATCCGCAACCGTCCGGACATTCATAGGGCCGAACTGCAGCTTATAGCGGCCAATGCGGAAGCCAATATCCAACAAAGCATGCGTTATCCTTCGCTAGCACTAGGTGGAGCTCTCGGTGTAAATGCTATGTTACCCCAAAACTGGTTTAACATCCCAGGTTCGTTATTAGGCAATGTTACGGGCGCATTGACAGCTCCTATATTCAAGAATAAGACGCTAAAAACTCGATATGAAGTAGCAAAGCTCGAAAGAGACAAAGCAGAAATAAATTTTCAACAACGTGTTTTGGAGGCTGTCAATGAGGTCTCCAATAGTATAGTTACCATAGACAAACAGGAGGAGCAACTCGATCTGGCCCAACAAAGGGTAGATAATGCCCAACTGGCTGTCCGTAATGCTAACTTACTCTTCAAAAGTGGATATGCCACTTACTTGGAAGTAATCACAGCACAGAGCAATGCACTTAATAGCGATTTAGCACTGGCCGAACTAAAACGAAAACAATTGGATGCTTTTGTTGACCTTTATCGGGCTTTAGGAGGGGGATGGCAATAGCGTCCCCTATTATCCATTGAATTTCCACTGTACGTAGTTTATATTTTTATCGACAGCAAGATACTTCCGCTCATAGTAGGTCTTGATAGACAAGACGGCATCCACGAGGTCTGATTGATATAAGTTTGTCGTCTCCTTCAGTTTGGGTAGTCCTTGCGTAGTGATTTGGTCTAACGTATAGGCATAGAAGTCATCGTTGTCTGTCTTCAGATGCATCATGCCACCTTTTTGTAGGATAAATTTGTATTTGGTCAAAAATGAAGGGTTGGTTAACCTCTTTTTTTCCCTACTAACTTGTGGCTGAGGATCCGGAAAGGTTATCCAAATCTCGGCAACCTCATTCTCCGCAAAATATTCTAGTATGGCCTCAATCTGGATACGTAAAAACCCAACATTTTCAATGCCTTCCTCCAAAGCAGTTTTGGCTCCCCGCCATATCCTATTGCCTTTATAATCTATTCCTATAAAATTTCGTTCGGGGAACATCTTCGCCAAGTTGACCGTATATTCTCCTTTTCCGCAGGCTAGTTCCAGAACTAACGGCTTGCTATTACCAAAAAAATTAGAAGACCACTGTCCCTTATATATTTTTCCTGCATCCAGTTGTACTACATTTTTGAAAGTAGCTACTTCTGCAAATTTCCTTAGTTTATCCTTACCCATAACGCATATTATGTCGCAAAAATAACCTTATATTTGCAAGTAATCAATAATCTTATTGTGGAAAAAAACGACAAGATATATGTTGCTGGTCACAGAGGAATGGTCGGGTCTGCTATTTTAAAAAGGCTTCAAGAGGAAGGCTTTAAAAATACAGTTACACGAACCTCCAAAGAACTTGATCTCCGCGATCAGCATGCGGTAGCCGATTTCTTCCAGGTTGAGAAGCCACAATATGTATTTTTAGCCGCAGCCAAAGTAGGGGGTATCGTAGCGAATAACACCTACCGGGCGGATTTTCTCTATGAAAATCTTGCCATACAAAACAATGTCATCCATCAGTCCTATATTCAGGGCGTTAAGAAGTTAATGTTCTTAGGATCGTCCTGCATCTATCCAAAAATGGCTCCGCAGCCGCTAAAAGAGGATTATTTATTGACGGGGACTCTGGAACCTACAAACGAGCCTTACGCTATTGCAAAAATTGCCGGTATAAAGATGTGTGAAGCTTACCGTGCACAATATGGTTGTAACTTCATATCTGTTATGCCTACTAATCTGTATGGCTATAACGACAACTATCATCCCGAGAATTCACACGTCCTCCCAGCCTTGATCAGACGGTTTCATGAAGCTCAACAGAACAATATTCCCGAAGTCTCAATTTGGGGATCTGGCTCACCCCGTCGTGAATTTCTTTTTTCCTCCGATTTGGCTAATGCCTGTGTCTTCTTAATGCAAAGCTATGACGAGACCCAGTTTATTAACATCGGTACAGGCGAAGATATAAGCATCAAGGATCTGGCTCTGCTTGTCCAAAAAATTATCGGGTATTCAGGCAACATCTCCTTCGATCGGAGCAAACCTGATGGCACACCACGTAAACTGATGGATGTATCCAAACTTCACCGCTTAGGCTGGAGACATAAAATCCCTCTGGAAGAAGGGATCAAATTAGCTTATGAAGATTTCAAAGCTAAATATTTATAACAACATCTTAATATCTGTGAGGTTTTTTAATAGGTCTCACTATCGGGAGGAATACCGAAATCGTGTGTATCTTGATGAGCGTCATCTAATGGTTGTAGATCGTTGTGCTTTTTCTTTTTCTTCTTTGGACGAATAAGGTCAGTAAGCTTCGATAAAACAGATCCTATTTTCTCTTGGCTAACTTGTCCTGCGGCACGTTCAGAGACTAAAAGCACCAAAGATTTCTTCAACCAACCTACATTTCTAAGCAATGTCTTATTCAATACCAAAGGAAGACCTACACGCAATACGTTTGTAAGCCAATCCGATTTACCCGCAGCCTTATTTTTTGATAATACGGAAGAAAAAAGTCCCTTTACCATATCCACACCAGGTATACTAGAAGTCAACATTCCCAATATGCGGGCAGGTGCTTCAATCTTTTTACGCAACAGCATGTATTGACTGGACAAATAAGCCTCCTGCTCTGCTTTAAGTTGAGACAATCGTGCTATTTCAGCTTTTAGTTCGGCTATATTATTGATCTTTACGTTCATGAGTTTCTGCTTCGTCAATAGGTTCATTGCTTATAGGCTCGGAATCTGTCTCCTCTTCATTCCACATCCCAAGCACTTTACGTATCGTCAAGTCCATAAATTTTGCTTCAAGCTTAGTGGAAAATATACTGACCAACAATAAAAAAACTAAAAATATACCCCCTGTCGCCAAAAATCCTAAGGCATAGCTTCCCAACAGCTCTCCCAGATAGAAACCTAATGCCAAGGAAAAGAAAAATATGACAATCAAACCTAACAATAGCTTACCAATATCGACCACTATGGCACCCACCACACGTGCGCTCTTAGCTATGGCTTTTAGTCGAATTAATTCGATCTGTGTATCGATATACTCCTTAGCTTTTTGAAAGCTTCCTGAAAAGGAAAATTTTTGTTCATTCATGCAATTGATTTTTGAAAAAGAGATTTTCTAAAGAGGCATTAAGCATGCTCTTCAATCTCTTCTTCGATACCATCTTCAACTTTCGAAAGTTTGGACTTTACGACCGAAAATATTCTTTCCTTAAAATCATTTAGTTGATCAAATTGTTCTTCAGCGCGTTCTTTAATCGCTTCGCCCAAATCAGCTAAAGACTCGTTGAGCTTATCTCTAGTCTCCGACCCTTTGTCCGGAGCAAACAAAATACCTAAAACAGCACCGGCAGCCAATCCCGCCAACAAGGCTGTTACTACTTTTCCACTATCGTTCATGTACTTATTATAATTACTTATACTTAAAAAATCAACACTCTCTATCTATTAAACACGGACAAGAAAGAATAGTTTCCTTTTTTTCGACTTTTTTTCCGTTAACACAATATACAACTATTATTGCTTAGTAGATAAAAAATACTTTAGTTTTTCGTGAAAACATATTTTTAACATACATTTTATTATATTTACCCAAAAACAACAAAACTTCCATGCTCGTAAAAACATTTTGTAGTGCGGTCTACGGAATCGAGGCCGCTATCATTACAGTTGAAGTAAATATATCTACAGGCACAAAATATCACATTGTAGGCTTACCGGATAATGCGATAAAAGAAAGTTTGAGACGGATAGAGAGTGCATTAGTCTCTACTGGGTATCGCATGCCACGACAAAAAATAGTCGTCAACCTCGCTCCCGCAGACATTAGGAAAGAGGGCTCTTCCTATGATTTGAGTATAGCAACAGGTATATTGGCAGCATCAGGCCAACTAAGCAGTGAAACCATAACGAAATATATTCTCCTTGGCGAACTTTCGCTAGACGGGACAATCCAACCTATCAAAGGCGCTCTACCTATTGCTATTCAGGCAAAAAAGGAATGCTTCGAAGGGATAGTTCTACCTAAAGCAAATGCACGCGAAGCCGCGGTTGTATCTGACCTGAAGATTATCGGAGTAGATCGGTTAGAAGATGTCGTGAATTTCTTTGAAAACCGAAAGCCTATAGACCCAACACGTGTAGACATCGAAAATGAATTTACCTTAAAAATAAACAACTACAGGGTAGATTTTGCAGACGTCAAGGGTCAAGAGAACATAAAAAGAGCTTTAGAAATTGCTGCCGCGGGCGGACATAATGTAATCCTTATCGGTCCTCCGGGGGCAGGGAAGACGATGCTTGCCAAACGTATACCCACTATCCTCCCTCCGCTTACCATAGAAGAATCTCTCCAAACAACCAAGATACATTCTGTTGCTGGCCTCCTCTCTTCCTCCGAATCCTTATTGAATATTCGCCCTTTTCGCGCGCCACATCATACCATATCAGATGTTGCATTGGTCGGCGGTGGAGTTAACCCACAGCCGGGTGAGATTTCCCTCGCACACAACGGTGTCCTGTTTTTGGATGAGCTGCCGGAGTTCAAGCGAACGGTTCTTGAAGTTATGCGACAACCCTTAGAATCGCGCACGATCACGATCTCGAGGGCAAAGCTTACTGTAGACTATCCCGCTAGCTTTATGCTGATTGCCGCTATGAACCCTTGCCCTTGTGGATACTATAACCATCCGGAGAAAGAATGTATATGTAGCACCTCTGTCGTTCAACGCTACTTAAGTCGGGTTTCTGGTCCGTTATTAGACCGTATTGATCTACACGTGGAGGTAACTCCGGTAGACTTTAAAGAATTGACCAGCACAAGAGCTACTGAGAAGAGCGAGGATATTCGTAGAAGGGTCATACGAGCCCGCAAAATTCAAGAGGAAAGGTTTCGGCACATGGACCAAATGCATTGCAACGCCCATATGGATTCGAAGTCTTTACGCGAAATTTGCCTAATTGATGATACAGGAAAAACTCTTCTAAAAACAGCGATGGCAAAGTTAAGTCTATCTGCACGCGCTTACGATAGGATCCTAAAAGTCGCTCGTACGATAGCTGACATGGAAAATTCAGCAAAAATACAGAACCATCACTTGGCCGAAGCTATACAATTCAGAAGTCTAGATCGTGAAAATTGGGCCGGTTAAAATTGATCTATAAAGTGTCCGATAATCCAATGATGTAGAATTATCGTAATCAAAAGACCCGACAAGGCCCCAAATAAATGTGCATCATGATTGATTCGGTCAGCTGATTTTTTAGATGCCCAAATACAATAGCCTATATAAAGCACGGCAAAGACATAAGCAGGCATCGGGATCGCAAAAAATATACGCAGTTCTGCCTTCGGGTAGAAAAGGATAAAACTAAAAAGGACGGCCGATATAGCTCCCGACGCTCCCAAACTATAATAGCTCGGGTTATTCCTATGTTGGATAATCGTGGGAATATCACTCAGCACTAAGCTAATAATATATAACAACCCGAAATATAGATGCCCTACCGGGCCATTCACTTGAACAAATATACTCTCCAATGCGAAACCAAAATAAAAGAATGTCACCATATTAAAAATAAGGTGCATCCAGTCCGCATGTATAATTCCGCTTGTAAAAACAGTAAACCATTTCGACTTATTGCGATGAATACTATATGGGTTGAGCATCATGCTCCCATATAGATGAGGATTTGAGAATGCGTATATACTAGTGGCTATGGTTATCGCAAAAATAATACTTGCAACAGGTGTTGCATACAAATATTGTAACATACAATCAGAATCTATCTTCTATCAAAAATACATAAAGACCTTTCGGCCCATGCCCTCCCAACATCAACTCATTCGCCATACTTGTCGTCCTGCTTGGTCCGGTAACTACACTTATCATAGATGGAATTTTATCACCATATCTTTCTCTAATCAAAGATAAACCATGTTTGATATCCATCACTATTCTTGAGGCTTTCGCCATCACAATATGAATTGGTGGATAGATACTTAAAGTTCTACCGCTCATATTTGCATTGGAGATCAAAATACTACCATTTCGTGCAATCAAAGCTTCACAGCTGGTTATACCCGCTTCAGAATCTTCAAAGCTCATCCTATTATCCAAGAAGGGGAAACCATAATGTTTTAATAGTTGCTGCAGGGAAGGCTCCCAAACATGTATTTTACGAATATTAAGCTCTTCAACAACAGCGATGAGGTTCTCTATGACAGAAATTTCTCCATCACAATAGATGAAATTTCCCGAAACAGCATTCAACTCTCTAGCAAACGTCACATCCAATGGTTCAGTCTCTTCATTGTACAAATGAGAATCTTCCAAATCAGGGTGTGGATTTTCACTTTTTTGAAGTAAGGCTTGTCGAACCTTCTTCAACATGCGTTCTTTTGCTGTTGTATTCCTAATATTCATACATACGCCTACAGTTCCTTGCTCTGCCAGACCACCACAAACTAACTACTCGCTTCTTCTGAAGAAGCTGGTGGTTCAGGATGAATATCTGCATTGCTACTCTCTTCAGGTATGGCAGGCAACGGATATTCGGTAGGAGGAACTCCACCTCCATCCGCACCCCCGTTCACAAATTCATCGTAGGTAGTACGGTTTGTAAATGGTCTTTTGCCCAATATTTCTTCTAGGTCTGCTTGAAACAAGATTTCTTTTTCCAATAGTTTCTCAGCAATTTTAATTAGACCATCTCGTTTTTCCAACAACAGCTCTTTCGTGCGTGCGTAGACCGACGAAATAAGTTGGCGTACTTCATCATCGATCAACTCCGCCGTTTGATCCGAATATGGTTTGTGGAACTGTGATTCACCCGAACTATCACGGAACGAGATATTGCCCACCTTATCATTCATCCCGTATACCGCAGTCATGGCATAAGCCAACTTTGTAATACGTTCCAAATCATTTTGAGCACCAGTAGAAATACGTCCAAAGGTAATATCCTCCGCCACACGCCCTCCCAATGTCATACACATGCTATCCATAAGTTGTTCTGTCGTGTATAAAAATTGTTCTTTGGGCAGATACTGTGCATAACCTAAAGCCGCTACACCTCGCGGAACTATCGACACTTTAACCAAGGGATCAGCATGTTCCAAAAACCACCCTGCAATTGCATGACCCGCCTCGTGATATGCCACGATTTTCTTTTCTTCTGGAGAGATGATTTTATTTTTCTTCTCAAGCCCTCCTATGACACGATCAATCGCATCTTGGAAGTCTTGCATATTTATCGATGTCTTATTCTTTCGTGCAGCGATCAAAGCCGCTTCGTTACAAACGTTTGCGATCTCTGCTCCGGCAAAACCAGGTGTTTGTGCAGAAAGTTTCTTAGCATCTACTTCTTCGGAGAGTTTTAAAGGTTTCAAATGCACATTGAATATTTGTTCTCGCCCAATAAGGTCCGGCTTATCTATCGAGATTTGGCGGTCAAAACGTCCTGGACGCAGTAGTGCAGAATCCAATACATCTAAGCGGTTTGTTGCCGCCAAAATTATGACGCCTAAGTTTGTCCCGAACCCATCCATTTCTACTAATAGCTGGTTTAAGGTATTCTCCCGCTCATCGTTGCCACCCATAACAGAATTTTTACCACGTGCACGACCGATAGCATCTATCTCGTCAATGAATATGATGCATGGCGCTTTTTCTTTGGCCTGTTTGAACAAGTCTCTGACACGTGACGCGCCTACACCAACAAACATTTCGACAAAATCAGAGCCTGACAAAGAGAAAAAGGGCACTTGTGCCTCACCCGCAACAGCCTTTGCCAACAATGTTTTTCCTGTTCCTGGAGGGCCCACCAACAAAGCTCCTTTGGGAATCTTACCGCCTAAATTGGTATATTTCTTAGGATTCTTCAGGAAATCGACGATTTCCATAACTTCTGTTTTCGCTTCCTCCAGGCCCGCAACATCGTTAAAAGTAATATTGATTTGAGACTCTTTATCAAACAGCTGCGCTTTTGACTTACCAATGTTAAAGATAGCTCCACCCCCAGTTCCACCTCCACCGCTCATACGCCGCATCAAAAACATCCACAAAGCAACAATGATAATCAAAGGAAGAATAAATGATATAAAAAATCCACCCCATGCATTACTGCGTTCCTCCCATTTGGCTGATATCTTTGCTATGTCTTCAGGTAGATCATTTTGAGATTCATTTAATTTATCATTTAGTATCTCGGCAGAGCCTTCAGAGAATATATATTGTGGCCCTGTTGAGGAGGAAAAGCTTAAAGAATTTTCATCAGGCGCGACTTCTTTATATTTTGGATCGTTCTGAAGTTTATCCTTCTTAATATATACTTCGACTTCGACGATATTACCTTTGTTGTATGCGATCAGTTTCTCTACATCTCCTGTACGAAGCATCTCTTTCTCAAAGTTTTCATACGTAGTTTCCTTGGCCCCACTACCGCTATACATATAGTTAAGTACAATAAACCCTATGATCATGGCAATATATATCCACATCATATTGAACTTTGGAGGTATTGGTGTTACTTTTTTACTCGGAATCTTCTTCATTACTTATTTATAACTCTCTTATTCTAACTATTATTATGCACTTTGGTAGGCCTCGACTTTTGCATCTCCCCAAAGTTCTTCTATACGATAGTGGCTGCGTTTATCTGATTTAAAAATATGAACGACCACGTCCACAAAATCCAACAATATCCATTCTCCGTTATCCTGCCCTTCTTTATGCCATGGACCTTCTCCAAAGGCTTTATATACTTCGTCCTCTATATTTTTAGCGATTGCATTTACCTGTATATTTGAATCTGCATGACATATTACAAAATAATCAGAAACCGTGGCATTAATTTCCCGCATATCCAACTTTACGATTTCATGGCCTTTCTTCTCCTGCATACCATGAACAACGACTTCTGCCAACTTGTTCGATAATTCTAAATTTTTCTTTTTACTCATTAAGAAATAGTATAGTTTTACATTAAAACTTTAAAACAGTATTCTTTTGCAAAATAATACAATTTTTGGACATTATAAGCCTCTCCACACAATTGTTTTGAATAAAACAACGTCGACAAACGATTATTTAAAACATCTATTGTCAAATTTCAAGCCACTCCCCGAGTTTACTGCCATTATGGCAAAAATGCAGACTCATGGTCGGGGGCAACGCGGCTCTTCATGGATAACCGAACCTGGACAAAACTTGACGGCAAGTGTATATCTAAAGCTTAACAAGCTCGACACATCTAAACAATTTTTACTCACGGCAATGAGCAGCTTAGCTTTATATGATACTATCCGCCATTATGTCAATAAAAATGTTGCTATAAAATGGCCTAATGACATATTTATAGACAATAAAAAGGTTTGCGGTTTGTTGATAGAGAACAAAATATCAGGCTCTCAACTTACCACCGCAACAATTGGCATAGGCTTAAACATAAACCAAATTGTATTTCCAGAAGACATTAAAGAGAAGGCAACATCGCTCCGGCTGGCTGGTCTTGAAGGTAGCATTTCTTTCATTGAAATTATCCAAACGATCCAACGATATCTCTACCATTATCATCAGTTGTTGACGAGAGGTTCACACGATGAGCTCCTGAAACAGTACAACGAAAGGCTCTTCCAAAAAGATGAAATCAAAATATACAGGACAAAAGATCAACTTTTTTATGGCAAAATCATAGGCGTCGAAGAAGATGGTCTATTGCAAATTATAGTGGATGGACAACTGACCAAATACGACCTAAAAGATATAACTTATCAGCTATAACAGAAAAATTACTGGTAGAATAGGCACGATACCTGTACCTTAGCCTAAACTTTTCGATCCGTTCAGGGTCATAATATGTAAATAACAAAATCAGATGAAAAAACTTAGCTTATTGATCGTAGCGGTATGGATTACAATTGGTAGCGCTGTTGGTCAAATTCATAAACCCGTTAAATGGAGTGTAGCACAGAAAAAACTAAACGCTAAAGAGGGTGTTGTTTTTATTAAAGCAACTATCCAAAGTGGCTGGAATATCTATTCCCAAAATGTACCGGAGGGCGGACCGATCCCAACGTCCTTTACGTTTAAACCCTCCAAAGATTACGTCTTATACGGAAAGACTGCTGAGCCGAAACCAAAAACGAAATATGAAGATGTTTTCAAGATGAATGTTCCGTATTTCACACAAGAAGTCATATTTCAGCAAAAAGTAAAATTAAACACAAACAAGCCGACAACTGTATCGGGAACAGTTGAATGGCAAGCTTGTGACAAAACACAATGTCTGCCCCCTGATGAGTATAATTTCACCGTCACAATTAAGTAGATTATATCCAAGTGTATATAAAGAAGGCAGTTAGTTACTGCCTTTTTTGCTATTTTTATAACACTATATTTTGAAACCTTATGGATTTGAGAAAACATTCTTTATTGGCGATTTTGTTTCTTCTTTTCGTCTCGATAACGATTTCTTTTGCCCAGGACAGCTTGCTTTCTGTAGAAGGATTAGAATTCTCCGATGGCACGGACAGCTCGCAACTACTGGAAGTTCCTGATGATCTGGAATTTACGGATGGTGCAGAAGATTTAGGAGCGGATGTTGACAACAGCATCAGCGTACCTGCGCATATTGCCTCTCCGAACAATGGCAAACAATCTTTATGGGGGATATTTATCGCGGGTTTACTAGGTGGTTTCGCAGCATTTTTAATGCCCTGTATCTTTCCGATGGTGCCCCTTACGGTAAGTTTCTTCACGAAGAAAGGAGGTTCAAGAAGTAAAGGAATATCTCAAGCGCTATTGTACGGCCTATTCATCATCGTTATCTATGTAGCCTTAGGGATGTTGATTACCATAGCCTTTGGTTCGGATGCCTTGAATGCCCTGTCCACTAACGGTATTTTTAATTTTGCTTTCTTCCTAATCCTGGTTGTTTTTGCCGCCTCCTTTTTTGGGGCTTTTGAAATCACACTGCCGAGTTCCTTTGTCAATAAAATAGATGCCAAATCGGATAGTAAGGGCTTAATAGGTTTATTCTTTATGGCGTTTAGTCTTGCACTAGTCTCTTTCTCTTGTACAGGGCCAATAATCGGCACATTGCTTGTAGAGGCCGCCTCAAAGGGTGAGCGGCTGGGGCCAGCTGTCGGGATGTTAGGATTTTCCATCACTCTGGCTATACCTTTCGTTATTTTTGCAGTCTTTCCGTCATTGCTAAAATCACTCCCAAAATCTGGAGGTTGGCTAAATAGCGTCAAAGTTGTTTTGGGTTTCCTAGAATTAGCCTTAGCGTTGAAATTTCTTTCCAATGTCGATTTAGCCTATCATTGGAACTGGCTGGACCGTGAGGTCTTCTTAGCGCTTTGGATTGCCATCTTTGGATTAATGGGCTTATATTTAATTGGAAAAATCAAATTTGCCCATGACAGCGACTTAAAGTATCTGTCCGTTCCTCGTACGGCATTAACTATTGTTGTTTTTTCCTTTGTTATCTATATGATACCAGGATTATGGGGTGCGCCATTGAAGTCAATTTCAGCTTTTCTACCTCCTTCAGCCACACAAGATTTTGACCTGTCTGTGGTTAATGAAAGTACAAATATTCCTACAAATCCAACTACAGACAAGAAGAAGAAGAAGTATTATGAAGTTTTTCACGATAGAGGCACACCTAAAGGTTTTGACCCTTATTACGATTATGAAGAAGCTCTAGCAGCGGCGAAAGAAGTAAACAAACCCGTATTGATAGATTTCACCGGTTGGAACTGTGTAAACTGCCGTAAAATGGAGGCCAATGTGTGGACAGACCCCAAGGTGGCTACATTGCTGCGGACGTCGTTTGTGATGGCGGAGCTATTTGTAGATGACCGTACACGATTATCCGAGGAAGAACAATATAGGTCTTCATACAGTGGAAAACTAATAAACACCATAGGTAAGAAAAACAGTGATTTTCAAGCGTCAACTTTTAATAGTAATTCTCAACCACTTTATGTTATTGTAGACACCGATGGCACTGTCCTAATTCCGCCAAGCGGTGCGAACTATGACATTACAAGCTATGCAGATTACCTGCAGTCCGGCATTGATGCATTCAAAGCAAAGAACTAGCGTTTTTAATAATCTTTTAATAAAGAAACCGACAAATTTTCAATATTTTTGAAAAATGAGTGAAATTAAAAATATTGCAGTTTTGACTTCCGGAGGAGATGCCCCTGGCATGAATGCTGGAATTAGGGCAGTTGTCCGAACAGGAATTTATCATGGATTAAATGTTTTTGGTGTCCGTAGAGGTTATGACGGATTGGTAAACGGCGAAATCATTTCAATGGATGCAAAATCTGTTGCCAATATCATTCAACGAGGAGGGACTATACTAAAAACTGCTCGGAGCGAAGAGTTCAAGACGAAAGAAGGCCGTAAAACAGCATATGAGAATATCAAAAGATTGGGCATCGATGGCCTCATAGCAATTGGTGGTGATGGAACCTTTACCGGAGCTTCTAAATTCATTGAAGAGTTTGATATTCCTATCTTGGGAATGCCGGGAACGATCGATAATGATTTGGCCGGAACGGATTTTACCATTGGTTATGATACGGCCATTAATACTGTCGTAGATGCTGTGGATAAAATACGGGACACAGCTGAGTCTCACGACAGATTGTTTGTGATAGAAGTAATGGGAAGAGATTCAGGATTGATTGCTCTTCGTTCAGGTATAAGTACCGGGGCTGAGGCAGTATTGATCCCAGAGTTGGAAGTGGATTACAATGCCATTATGAAACGGCTTGATGCCTCCCGAAAGAACAAATCTTCCCGTATAGTCATCGTGGCCGAAGGGGATAATGAAGGTGGGCTAGTCGTTGCGGAAAAAATCAAAGAGAACTTTCCGCACTATGACGTTCGGGTGTCTATTTTAGGTCATATCCAACGTGGAGGCAAACCGTCGTGTATGGATCGGGTACTTGCCAGCCGCCTAGGGGTTGCTGCTGTAGAGGGCCTGCTGGAAGGACGCCGAGGTGAAATGGCGGGTCTAATCTGTGGACAGGTTCAATTTACGCCATTTAGCAAGGCTATAAAACATATCGATAAGATTAACACTGATCTGACCCGGATAGTCGAAATACTATCGCTATAAAAATAGAAAAAGCGGCTGAATTGCCGCTTTTTTGCTATAAATAATATTTTATACCTCTTTCTTATTTGATCACTCTTGAGCCTTCATCAGCGTTCACAAAAATCGCTTCTAGGTCAAGGCCAAACTTTTCTTTATACGACGGTGCTATCTGTTCTGCAAGGGCCTTGCCATATCCTTTTTTTATGATGTTAATTGTACAGCCACCAAACCCTCCTCCCATCATCCTCGCACCTACAACCTGAGGCACTTCTACGACATAGTCAACCAAAAAATCCAGTTCGTCACAGCTTACTTCATACTCTGCGCTTAATGCATGATGTGTTAAAAACATTTGTCTACCCAATTCCTGAATATCGCCCCGCTCCAATGCTTTACACGCCCTATCTAACCGTTCATTCTCTTGGATAACATACCTACATTTAACATAAGTATCCTCATCTTTCAGGCGAACTATTTCATCCAACATGACCACTGTCACGTCTCGTAGACTCTGTATTTCCGGGTATTTCTCACGCACCCAACGTACGCCTTGCTCGCACAGCTCTCTTCGATTATTGTAAGCAGAGGAAGCAAGGGAATGCTTGACATTTGTATTGAGCAATACAATCTCATAGTCTCCTAATGCTAACGGTACATACTCAAAGTCCAGCGAACGACAATCCAATTTGATAACATGCCCCTTTTTACTTAATACGGAAGCAAACTGATCCATAATTCCACATTTTACCCCCGCGTAAGTATGCTCGGCTAACTGTCCGATACGTGCAATCTCCTTGCGATCCAGGGATAAACCGAACAATTCATTCAATGCAAAACCTACTGCACACTCTACAGCTGCCGAAGAAGACAAGCCCGCACCCAAAGGGACATCTCCATCCAGGTATAGGTTGAAACCAGAAAGTGTCTTCCCCTGCTCTTGAAGCTGGTTCACTACACCTAAAATATAATTCGTCCATCCGACTTCAGAAGGCCGTATATTTTTTAGATCTGTTTCAAAACCTTGATTAAAATCTTCGGCAAAGAGATGTATACGGTCATCTTCTCTTTTACTTATCGCTACATAAATGGCCTTATCAATCGCCGTGGGCAACACAAAACCATCGTTATAGTCGGTATGTTCGCCTATAAGATTAATTCTGCCTGGGGATTTTGCTAACAGTTGTGGTACAGTCCCAAATACTTCCTTAAATCTATCCTTCAATTGTAAAGTAGCTATCATCTATTTATTTTTATAATGTATTGTCGCTTGGTTTCTTAATACTTCCGCCGCATATTCAGCGGTGATATCTCGTTGTGGATTGGCCAACATTTCATATCCTACCATAAATTTCTTGACGGTCGCTGAACGAAGCAGAGGTGGGTAGAAATGCATATGCCAATGCCAAGAAGACTGATCTCCATTATTGACAGGCGCCTGATGCATCCCTGCAGAATAAGGGAATGATGTCTTAAAAATATTGTCATAACGAATAGTCAATTCTTGCAATGTGCGTGCAAGATCTAACTTCTCCTCTTCTGTGAACTCCAGCATGTTGGTAACATGCCTTTTACTGATAATTAAGGTTTCATAAGGCCAAGATGCCCAAAAAGGCACTAAAGCCACAAAATGAACATTATCCACCACGATACGTTCTTTCTTCTCCAGTTCTACGTCCAGATATGCCCTCAACAATGATTTTCCATTAGCCTGGAAATATTTTTCAAACTGTACACTCTCCTTTTGGATTTCCACCGGCAACGAACTCTGTGCCCAGATCTGGCCATGTGGATGGGGATTGCTACAGCCCATAATTGCTCCTTTATTCTCAAATATTTGAATATACTTGATCCATTCTTTTTGTGCCAACGCTGCAAATTCCTCTTGCCATAAATCCACGACAGCCTTAATTGCGGGCAATTCCATCTCGGGAAGAGTCAAGTCGTGCCTTGGTGTAAAAGAAATCACTTTACAAATTCCTTTTTCTGTCTCTGCCTGTAGAAGATCTCCCTCATTATATTCCGCTAAGGGGGAATCCGCTAACAATGCGGAAAAATCATTGATAAAAACAAAACTGTCTTTGTATTCAGGATTCAGGGTACCATCAGCACGTTCATTCCCAGGACATAAATAACACTTAGAATCATATTCGGGCCTGTTGTCTGTAGCAACATCCTCTACTTGTCCTTGCCAAGGCCTTTTACTTCGATGTGGCGAAACTAATATCTTCTCCCCGGTCAGGATATTCACTCTGGTGTGTGGTTGTTCTAAAAAAGAAAACATATGTAAACTATAATTGATAGATTTAAAATAATAAATGTACAATTTACATTTATTTACAACAAACGTATTAATTTTTTTTCACTTTTTAAGCAAATTGAAAAAGTTTTGATGAAGGTTCACGGAAAAAATTGTCCTAGGCAATATGCTCACACATTGTTCCTAGAAAACTACAAAGCGTAAAATCGGTACGTATTTTTGGTCCCAACAAGCAAGTAAGAACATGTATAAGAGTTGGGAGTTAACTCTTAACCAACTCGAAAATAGTAATCTCGGGCAATATGCCTACCCTACCTGGATATCCCAAAAACCCAAAACCTGTGTTAACATATAACTGCTGTTGTTTCTCGGTATACAATCCAGCCCATTCCTTATAAATATACTTTGCGGGACTCCATTGAAAATGTTCACCTCTCACGCCAAACTGCATACCATGCGTATGTCCTGCAAACATCACATCGATATCGGTATCCAGTACTTGGGCCCTCCAATGGGATGGATCATGAGACAATAATAGCTTGGTCACTTTATCTTCTGTTCCCATGAGTGCTTTCGCTAAGTCGCCTTTCTTTGGAAACCGACCTGTCCCCCAGTTTTGCACACCTACAAGTGCTATTTCTTCATTATCCACACGGATTGTTCTATTTTCATCCATCAAAAGGTCCCATCCCAACACGCGATGTACATCGATTAGATTCTTTAAGTTTTTCCGTTTGGCTGCACTATCTTCCTTACCATAATAGTAATCACCATAATCATGGTTACCTAACGTAGAGAAGACTCCCAAGTCAGCTTTTAATTTTGAAAAGATATCTTGATAATCCCGCATCTCAGTTGCCACATTATTTACTAGATCTCCCGTGAAGAAAATCATATCCGGCTTCTCTTGCAAGAGCATTTCTACGCCACCCAACACGGCTTTATGATTATAGAATGATCCCGAATGCACATCTGATATTTGGGCTATCGTCAAACCATCGAATGCTTTAGGTAGATTTGGCAAGAACAACTTTTGTCGACGTATCCGATAATCATATGCTCCGGAAATAATACCCCATGACAACGGGAATAGGGGCAACGAAGCTATTGCAATACCTGATTTAAGTAAAAAATCTGACCGTGAAATGCCGTTTCTTGGCTTTTCCGGTAACGGCTTTTCCAAATCTTCTATATGTTGTACAGGAGATTTCCCTTTCTTTGTTGTAAAAAGCCTAGAAATCCAAACACCTCCACGGCGGATATCATCCATCAATACCACAACGATATAAATAAACTTACTGACCGCCGTCATAAAAAAAGCAACCAATATAATAGACCGGTAACTTAATGGAATACTGAATTTTGCGGCAATAAAAAGACCGGCAAATAATCCAATTGAATATCCCCACCATATGAAGGGAAACCATTTCTTATGTACTAACTTTATCTTCGTTGCCTTGAGTGCAAAAAATATATAAAAATCAAATACTAATAAAAGTATAGCGTTGAATACTAACATTTCTTCATCAATTATTTAAGGCCAATCTTTTTAGCGCCTCAATCCATTTCGGATTATCGTTCAAACTTTCGACCATCGTGACCTGTTCTCCCCCCAATGCTTTAAATTCATTCGCGTATTCTACCTGTATTTCATCCAATGTTTCGATACAGTCCGCAACAAAAGCCGGGCTAAAAACCAACAACTTCTTCACACCTTTTCGAGCAAGATCATGCAATGCATCCGAAGTATACGGTTGTATCCACGGAGTTTTCCCCAAACGTGACTGAAAACAAACTGTATATTGATTTTCTTGAAGGCCCAATTTTTTCACTATTGCTCGAGTTGTTCCGTAGCATTGTGAAAGATAGCAATAGGAATTAGTTTCTACCTTACAATTGGAACAGCCATTATCCGCACACTTTAACTCGCCTGTCGGGTCAACCTTGCCCAATTGCCGTACCGGTAGACCATGGTAGCTAAATAAGACATGGTCATACGCTTCGATGTTATATTTTAATGCATGCTCGGAAAAAGTTTCCACCACCAGATCATCTTCGCAAAAATTACTTACAAAAGATACCTGCGGAAAATATTGCCAAGTCCGCATAATTTCCATCACTCTATCTATCACAGAGCCTGTAGTCGCTGAAGCATATTGGGGAAATAACGGAATCACTCGAATAGAGTCCAAAAACATCCCTTCCATTTTTTTCAATGCCGACTCGATAGATGGATTTTGGTAGCGCATAGCCAATTCCACATGGTACTCATCCCCCAGCTCCTTTTGTAACATTTCCTGTTGAACTTGGCTGTAATACATCAAAGGAGACCCCGTCTTCTCGTCCCAAATCGTGGAATAGGTGGTGGCTGATTTTGAAGCTCTCTTAGGAACAATAACACCTTTGACCAAGAGTGTCCTACTCCAATAAGGGATATCCATTACTCTGCCATCCATTAAAAACTCGTTAAGGTATCTCCGCACATCAGGAGTAGCAGAAGAATCCGGTGTACCTAATTGGACCAACAAAATCCCCTTTTTCGCTTTTTTAAACATTATTGCAAAAATATACAAATTTTAAAGGGATCACCGCTTAAACGATTGAAAATGAAAATAAGATGACCTATATAGTTCTATAGTGCCTCCAAAGCAACCTTCACCTTTTTCATCAACCACATGGGCGTAGAGGTGGCTCCGCATATACCGACGGAATCTCCTTCACCGAAAATACTCATGTCGAGTTCTTCCGGTTCAGAAATAAAATAGGAGTTATCATTCGCAGACTTACATACATCATATAAAACACGTCCATTAGAAGACTTTTTACCTGATACAAAAACAATCTTATCATATTGCTTGGCAAAGTCTCCTAAATCCTCATACCTATTGGAAACTTGTCTACAAATTGTGTCATTAGCCTTTACATCATATCCACGCCTGATCAATTCGCTCTTAATCGCATAAAATTTATCCACACTCTTTGTTGTCTGGCTATATAACGTAAAGGATGGCGGCAACTCGACAGAATCAAGCTCTTCGATATCTTGAAAAACAATCGCTTCATTGTTGGTTTGCCCTTGGAGACCGATTACTTCGGCATGACCATGTTTTCCGAAAATCAGGATTTTTTCACTCTCATCAAATGACGTCTTGATACGATTCTGCAATTTTAGTACAACAGGACATGATGCGTCGATCAGGGTAATATTATTTTCTAGCGCTATTTTATAAGTTTCGGGAGCTTCACCATGTGCCCTTATCAGTACTTTTTCATTCGTCAGGTCTGGCAGTGTATCGTGACTGATAATTCGCAAACCTTTGGCTTTCAATCGTGCAACTTCCTCATCGTTGTGGACGATATCGCCAAGACAGTACAAATAACCATCCTCTTCCAAGATTTCTTCTGCCATATCTATCGCATACACCACGCCAAAACAGAAGCCGGATTCTTTATCTATTGTTACATGTAGATTTTTTGCCATACACTACAAAGTTAGTAAAGAATTAAGGAATAAAGATTTTATCTTTGCTCCATTTACCATACATTTGCAAAAATTTTTAACTCAGGTTATGGCAATGAACAGAACATTTACAATGATTAAACCAGACGCTGTAGCGAATGGTCACATTGGCGCTATTTTAAATGATATTATTGCGGGGGGCTTCAAGATCATCGCAATGAAGTACATTCAATTATCTCAGGAAAATGCCGGCAATTTTTACGCGGTGCACAAAGAAAGGCCTTTTTACGGAGAACTCGTTCAATTCATGACCTCTGGCCCAATTGTAGCCGCTATTTTAGAAAAAGATAATGCTGTAGAAGACTTTCGCAAACTCATCGGTGCCACGGATCCGTCAAAAGCTGAAGAAGGAACCATTCGCAATAAGTATGCAAAATCTATTGATGCTAACGCTATCCATGGATCCGATTCAGACGAAAATGCTGAAATAGAGGGAAACTTCTTCTTTTCACAGTTCGAAAGATTTTAAAGATAAAACGTGTCCAATTTTTCTAAAGTTTAGACCTTTGGAAAAATTGGACATATGCTATCCCACCCGCTTGTCCAAGTATTCGTTTTCCTTTTTTCTCATTAACGCTTTTTCCTCTTTTTTCTTATCCCTATAACCACAGAGATGTAGTACTCCGTGTATTATAACCCGATGTAGCTCGTCGATTTCGGACACGCTAAACTTTAATGCATTCTCCCGAACACGATCAACAGAAATAAATATATCTCCTGCTATGACACCCTCTTTCTCTGAGGAATCAAAAGTAACTATATCGGTATACGTATCGTGATCAAGATACTGTTTGTTGATATCCAGCAGATAGTTATCCGAACAGAATATAAAATTAAGCTCTGAAACTCTTCTAAAACCCTCTTCTCGAACAGCCTTGTTTATCCATTCACGTATTTTCTGCTTTTGAGATAGGTTAAATACTATATCTTCTGAGAAAAACGATATATCTTTAGTTGCCATAAGTTAGTAGCTTTTGCCTTCCATATAAGTTTGTAAAATTATGGTGGCAGAAACCGTATCCACCAGCCCCTTTTGTCGCTTCTTCATCTTTTTCAGATCACTTTGTGCGATTGCTTTAGATGCCAACTTGGAGGTAAACCGCTCATCAACTTCTACAATAGGGATAGTTGGAAATTCCCTTTTCAATCTTCGGACAAAACCCAAAATGTGTTGAGCAGACCGGGATGCCGTCCCATCCATTTGTAACGGTTTTCCCACTACAAAGGTTTCAACGGGTTCTTTTGAAACATAGTCCTTAAGGAAATCCCATATTTTTTCAGGATGAACTGTATCTAGGGACGTGGCAATAATCTGCAACGGATCTGATACGGCGATTCCTATTCGCTTTGTTCCATAATCAAAAGACATCAATCGCATAAACTTACTCTTTCTGCAAAGGTACAATTCCGTTACCGAAAACTATTTGTACTAATCTATCTATTTGCTGTGAATAAACGAATCGATAGGTTTGAAAAATGATATTCACCCCCGAAATATCTTCCTCGTTTACAACGATCGTTATACTTGGTTAAACTTTGTTAAAGCATAGCTTCTTTCTGACATTCAATCAACTAAAACCACTAAATTGCACAGGTAAATTTATGGATTATTGTTTTAATTGATGTATCTTTGTCAGATGTTTTTAAATAGGCGTACTAGTGCATTTTTATACTTGTTAGTTTTTTGCTTACTCTTTTCAGCTTGTAAAAGCAAGTTTGAGAAATTAAAGAACAGCAATAATATTGCGATGAAGTATCAGGAGGCCGTAAAATTTTACGAGAAGGGGAAGTATTCTAAAGCATTAATATTATTCGATGACTTAGCAACCAAATATCGTGGTCGAGCAGAGGCTGAAGACCTCTATTACTTCTTAGCCTATACCAATTATCGTATAAAAGATTATACATCTGCCCGTTTTCACTTCAAACGATTCGCTGAGACCTATCCGAGCAGCTCTCGGGCTGAAGAGTGTAGGTTTATGTCTGCCTATTGCTATTATATCGAATCTCCACGGTCTACATTAGATCAAGCCAATACAAGGAAAGCTATCGATGAATTACAACTTTTCGTAAATATTTACCCTGAATCGGAAAGAGCTAAAGAAGCCGGAGAGTTGATTCAGAACTTAAGGGACAAGTTAGAGAAAAAGGCCTTTGATAATGCAAAGCTATACTATAACATGGGAACTGCTGATGATTATAGAGCGGCAGTTATCGCATTGGAAAATGTACTAAAAACCTACCCGGACACAAAGTATGGGGAGGAAATAGAATTTTTGATCGCCAAATCTCAGTACCTTTATGCTGATAACAGCTATGCAAATAGACAAAAACAGCGGTTTGATGATGCGATAGATTACGCACAAAGTTTTATCGAACATTTCCCGAGCAGCAAACTGCAGTCTGAGGCTAAAAGTCTAATGGAAAATGCCGAAAAGAAAATAATCTTAGCCGTTCGTAAGATGGAGGAGATGAACAAAGCTCGTGAAGAGCAAAATAGAGAACTGGGTATTACTGCTATTGAGGACATAGCAGCAAATAACAGCGAAAGCCAAAAATAAGAAATATAATATTTATACTATATAAGCATGAGTCAGGTAAAAAATAATAGTGTTCCAAATACAACAGTAACAAGAGACTTGAGAGATTTGGACAAAGGTACAGACAACTTGTACGAATCAATCGTTGTTATCAGTAAAAGAGCGAACCAAATTTCTGTGGAAGTAAAAGAAGAGTTGAATTCAAAACTGGCAGAATTTGCAAGTAGCAACGACAATTTAGAAGAAGTGTTTGAAAATCGCGAGCAAATCGAAATTTCAAAACACTATGAACGTATGCCGAAACCCTCGCTAGTAGCTATAGACGAATTTCTGAATGATAAGGTTTATTTCAGAAATCCGAGCAAAACAGAAGAATAACAGTTAATTCCTTTAAAGCTCATGTCTTTTAAAGGCAAGAATATTTTGCTTGGTGTATGCGGCAGTATTGCCGCATACAAAACAGCGTCTCTTATTAGACTCTTGGTAAAAGCCGAAGCAAATGTGCAAGTTGTGATGACAAAAGAGGCTACAGAGTTCATCACACCTTTAACCCTTTCAACACTTTCCAAAAATCCAGTTCTCGTTGATTATTATAATCCCAAGACGGGGGAGTGGAACAGCCATGTACAATTAGCACTTGAAGCTGATATATTGTTGGTCGCTCCTGCTTCAGCCAATACACTCGCTAAATTTGCGAACGGGTTTTGTGACAATTTACTCGCTGCCTGCTATTTATCTGCAAAATGTCCAGTATATCTAGCCCCAGCAATGGATCTAGACATGTGGAAACATCCTTCTACCCTACACAATCTAGCACAATTAAAGTCTTATGGTAATACGATCATCCCTCCGGGAGATGGCGAATTGGCCAGTGGATTGTCTGGAGAAGGCAGACTAGCAGAGCCTGAAGATATCCTGGCATTTTTGAAAAACGAGATTGTTCTGGACCTCCCATTCCGTGGTAAAAAGGCTCTTGTCACAGCTGGCCCGACTTATGAGAGCATAGACCCCGTTCGGTTTATTGGCAATCACTCTAGCGGAAAGATGGGCTTCGCAATAGCAGAGAACTTAGCTAAGTTAGGAGCCCATGTCACCTTAGTTGCAGGCCCAACATATTTAAACACGCCTCCTTTCGTAGATCGGATAAATGTTCAGTCTGCAAAAGAAATGTACGAAGCTTGTAAAGGTATTTATCAACAAGCCGATATTGTCGTCATGAGCGCTGCCGTTGCCGATTATACTCCAAAAGAAGTCGCAACACAAAAAATCAAGAAAAAAGCTGAAGATTTAACGATTGAGCTTGAAAAAACCGTCGATATATTGGGATCTCTAGGGAAGCTAAAAACAGCTACGCAAACCCTTGTGGGCTTTGCTCTGGAAACCAATGATGAGCTATCCAATGCCAAAGAAAAGCTCACACGAAAAAATGCAGACTTTATTATTCTTAACTCCTTGCAGGACCAAGGAGCTGGTTTCGCTACAGATACCAATAAGATAACTATTATCCAAAAAGACGGAACCGTCATCCCCTATGGATTAAAATCTAAAGATGCTGTTGCAAAAGACATCTGTGAACTCATCATAAAACATCAGCAGAATTCGCTATAGCACAACTATCCGAGCTTCTGTAGGATAATAATTGTTTATACGATTAGGCATGACTTTAACCCAGCCCAGATTAGTGCCTTGATAAGTTACCAACACCCAGCCTCTTAGATTTTCCTTGTTAATAGCACTATCTAATCTATCCTTATGCAAGTATTTCAAGGCATCATTTAAGTCAAGGTCTATCTGTAGCAGATCTTTACGAACACGTACACTCATTGCCAAATCATGGGATGGAACCAATAATTTATTCATATACCTTCCTATTACCGTACCCGCATTTTTAAGATATAGTACATATTGTAAGGCTTTCAAATCCTGCTTATACTTCTCAGAGAACACATGCAAATCATCATGATATTGAAAAGTATACAACCCATCCATGTCCAGCCAGTCCTTAGCTATATGCTGTGGGGCGTTATTAGGATCAATTTTAAGCCTCTTTAACAAGAAGCTATCTTGTTTCAGTTTCTTTCTCAAAGCAGCAAAAAAGAAACCTTCACCTCCAACTTGATGTGGATAAAAACGATAGCACGACGCCTTATGCAAAGCTGTTTCGGTATACTGAATACCCCACTTTTCAGAAATTGGTATTGATAAAGATTCCATCCCAAATTCTCCAACGAGCCAATCTATATTCTCTTCGTTCTCTTCTTTTGAATAGGAGCATGTCGAATAAAACAATATCCCGCCTTCTGACAAACTGGACAAACTATTGGCTAATATCCTTCTTTGACGTTCACTACAAAGCTTGACATTAGCCAAAGACCACGTATCCATAGTCGTATGATTCTTATGAAACATACCGGAGCCCGAACAAGGAGCATCTACAACCATCAAATCAAAATAGCCAGGTAGATGTCCAAATGCTGACGGATCATTATTGGTAACCACTACATTCGGGTAACCCCAACGTGTTAGATTTTCAGATAACACATTTGCCCTACTCTTTATTATTTCGTTTGATACAAGCAAACTATCGGCGTGTAATGAAGACACCAATAGTGTTGATTTCCCTCCCGGTGCAGCACAGAGATCTAAAGCTTTAATAGGTTTCTCATGAAGCTTTATTTGCTCCATTGCATAGGACAGAAACATGGAGCTAGCCTCTTGTGAATAATAACATCCTCCATGAAAAAAAGGATCTAAAGTAAATATCGGTCGTTCTTTCAAATAAAACCCATCTCTACACCAAGGAACAACTGTATCCATCTCCAAATGAGAATTATCAAAAGTCTTTAGGGGATTAAGACGAATAGAATTTGTCTTCTCCTCCTTATTATGTATAGCTACAAAAGCCTGCCAATCGAAGGATGGATCTTGTTTTAAGCTGTTAATCAAATCATTTGGCAATCTATTACTCATGAACAAAAATAAAAAGTATACACTAAAAATTCAAAACCAAATCAATAGCATTATCTTTGGATATGAGAAATTTCAAAAAATACTACATAATCCCGGCTACACCTGAGGAGATATATAAAGCTTTAACAACGGAAGTTACAATAAGGCTTTGGACGGGCAATGAGGTAACAGTCAATCCCATTGTAGATGGAGAGTTTTCGCTATGGGACGGTGCTATAGTTGGACGCTTCCTAGAGCTAGACCCTTTCCAAAAAATCGTACAAGAATGGTATTTTGGCAACCAAGACGAACAGTCTATAGTAACCATTAAACTCCATGAACATAAAAAAGGAACCTCCTTTGAAGTCAATCATACCAATATTCCAGACGAAGACTATGAAGATATTGTTGAAGGCTGGGAGAATGAGTATGTTGGAAGTTTAATGGAGTTTTATACAGAATAAGAGATAGCCTTATCATATCTCACTCACTCTCCATAAAAAAAGCCCTTACATTTTACTGCAAGGGCTCTGTTGTTGAATAAAATAAGGCACCGACCTACTCTCACGCCTGTTACGGCAATACCATCGGCTCTGGCGGGCTTAACTGCTCTGTTCGGAATGGGAAGAGGTGGACACCGCCGATATAGGCACCCGAATATCTTTATGTCAGTACTTTAGTAGTCAGATCTTAGTAGTTAGATTCCAAATACCACATACTGTCAAAGACAATACCGGAAGAAAAAAAAGAAACAAGC
>JBEBWF010000018.1:0-68317 GCA_040392285.1 Sphingobacterium sp.
TTCTTCCGGATTGCTGGCTGCCAGATCTTCAACATGGGGAAAACGTTCGAAAAGTGCTGGTGTTACCTGATTGATGCGCTTATCTGTACATTGTGCGGAAAGTATGACGGCAACGAGCAATTCGTAAGGATTGCTGTAATGCAATTCGGTCTGTGCATCCGGATTGTGCGTGGAAAAGTAGTCTACAAAGGCCTTGTACCGATCTTTTTTTAACATATACAAAGATACTAAATTTGAAAGGATACTCTATAATCAGGGACAAAGGGATATATTAGAAATATTTTGTAACTTCGAATTAATATAAAGGGAGGTTCACTATGAAAACCGTTTTGTTGGAAGTAAATAGCAAAGAGGCGTATAGATTACTTAAAAATTTGGAAGAGTTGAAACTGGTGCGCATATTGAAAAATCTGAATAAAACAGTAGACAAAGAGCGTTCCATATATGATTTTGTTGGTATGCTATCGCGAGAAGAAGCTGTTGAAATGAAAAAAGCGATAACAGAAAGTTGCGAAACCATAGACGAAAATGACTGGAAGTAATTATCTGTTAGATACAAATATTGTTATCGATGTTTTTTCGGGTAATCGTGATATTGCTGATAAAATCCATCAACTGGATACATTTTTTATCTCAGCAACAATACTTGGAGAGCTGTATGTTGGAATAAATAGAGTTGTCAATCGAGCTAAACACTTGAAAAAGCTTATTGATTTCTTGACGTTGTGTGATGTAGCCTTGATCAATACCCGTACGTCAGAAATTTTCGGTGAAGTATCGGCCAAGTTATATAATAAAGGGAAGCCTATTCCTTCAAATGATATATGGATATCTGCAACAGCAATTCAGTATGATTTTACCCTTGTTACAAGAGACAAGCATTTTCACGAAATAGAAATGCTAAAAGTAGAGAAATGGTAAAATGATAATTACTTTAGCACATCCAACAACAAGTTTGGAAACAATCCTAAGATCAGAAGCAAAATAGCCATGCCTATACCCAATACCGGCACGATGGATAACTTGACTTCACCATCGATAACTTTATCGCTCTTGCGGAGAAAAGCATATAAAGGGATCTTGAAATAATAGAACAGGGAAATCACCGACGTGAGTGTTCCCACAATCAAGAGCAGGACGAAAAAAATATCCCGACTGCTTTGATAAACTTCAAATACAGCGGTAAATACCAGCAGTTTTCCGATAAACCCAGCAGTAGGTGGAAGTCCGACCAGTGCGATCCCTACAAAAGTAAAGCAGGTGAAGAGTATCGGAAACTTTTTACCTAACCCCGGATAGGCATTGAGGTCTACAGTACCCGTCGCACATTCTATCGTATCAATAAAGGCAAATGTGGCGAGGTTCATCAGGGTATAAGCCGTCAGATAAAATAATAAGATCTCTTGGTTATTAGTCGATATTGAAAGTATCGTCATCAATAGAAATCCCGTGTGGCCTATGGATGAGTAAGCCATCAATCGCTTGATGTTTTGCTGACGCAATGCAATGAGATTTCCGACCAGCATCGTCACGATAGCCACGACCACAAGGAATAGAAATGTGACTTCACTAAAATAAAAGGGTGTGGGTAGCCAAGCATGCGTCAACCGGCTAAACAATATAATGGCACCTATCTTCGGTACAGTAGACAGAAAAGCAGTAATGGGTGTTGGTGCTCCCTCGTAGACGTCCGGTGTCCAAAGGTGGAAGGGGACAAACCCGAGTTTGAAGCCAATGCCCGTGAAGATAAAGAGAATAGCTATGGTACATAGCACGGCAGGTGCGGACATCAGTCCCTGCAGATGTGCTGCACTGGTAAAATCCAAGTTCCCCGTGAAGCCGTAGATCAGTGAAAGACCATATAGCATCGTCGCCGCTGAAACAGATCCAAAAAGAACGTATTTCATGGCTGCCTCCGATTGTCTTTTGTTTTCGGAAAAGTAGCCTACCAAAACATATGAACTGATCGATACCGTTTCAATTGCGATAAAGGCTATTAACCAGTTGCTGGTGGCTGTCAACAGGTGCAATCCCAAGCCTGCAGCTAGCAGAATGGCATATACTTCACCTAAAGGTCTTTGGCTGCGCTTTTCCTTGAAATGCTGTCGCACGAATAGGCTGATAGACAACAAGGCAAAAAGGATCAACATACGCGCATATATCGAAAAGTTGTCGATGACGAGCATATCAAAGAAACCTCGGATAGGTTGGTCAAGCTGTTGAACCAGGAATAGGAAAGAGACGATCAAACCGCTGATATTGATCAGAAAGGAAGATTGTTTCCATCGCTTATCCGTAAATAATGTCGCCAATATGGCTATTAAGAAAGCCCCAATTAAGGCTAGTTCAGGTTTGAATAAAGGAACAGACTGCAGGACCTGATCGAGAATTTGCGATAAATTGAGGACAAAATCGTTCATACGGTCTATAACTGTTCGGTGATTAAGGAAACTAGGTTAAGTACAGAAGCATTGAGTTTATCAAACACTAAAAAAGGCATAGTACCTAGGAGCAGTGCCAAAGCTAGTGCCGGGAAAAGGATAACTTGTTCCCGAACCGTAAGATCCTTTAAAGCCTGAGCCCACTCTTCGCCACCTTTTAGACGTGTCTGACCAAAAAACATGCGTTGCAAAGTCCACAAAAAATAAGCGGCACTTAACAATATACCTAGTGAGCCGGCAATAGCCATCCATCTGGGGATGCCTGTACCCACACTTTCTGCATTGAATGTTCCCATGATGACAAAGGCTTCGCCAATGAAGGCGGAAAAGCCCGGTAGCCCGAGGGATGCGAAAAATGCGATAGCGACATAACCTGTATATTTGGGCATGATATTGGCCAATCCCCTGAAGTTGTAGATATATCGGTCGTGTACACGGTCGTAAATAACCCCGACGAGAAAGAATAGTGCGGCTGAAAGAAAACCGTGGCTGATCATCTGGAACATCGCACCGGATACACCTTCCGCTGTTAAGGAAGCGAGTCCCAACAAAACGAAGCCCATATGAGATACAGAGGAGTAGGCAATGATACGTTTAAAATCTTTTTGTGCCAATGCATTCAAGGCTCCATATAAGATGGATATCACGCCAATCAGGCCGAGCCACCAATTGGCGTCAGCTGACGCGTCCGGGAAGATGCTCAGGCAAACCCGAATGATTCCGTAGCCACCTATTTTTAGCAGGATACCAGCTAGAATAATTGATACCGGTGTTGGCGCTTCCACGTGTGCGTCGGGCAACCATGTATGTAGTGGCACAATAGGTATTTTGATCGCAAATGCAACGAAAAGCACAATAAATCCAAGCATGCGGGCGGGAATGCCCCATATTTCATACGTGTTGTTGATATAGGCGAAAAATGAACCGTCCACATAATTGTTCGGGTTCATCATATGCAACATATTGAAGGTATGTGCCCCCGTATCCGGGTTGATGACCGAAAAATACAAGCCTACGATAATCAAAAGCATGAAAACCGAACCGAATAAGGTATATAGAAAGAACTTGATCGCCGCATATTCCCGGTTTGCTCCACCCCAGATGCCGATTAAAAAATACAAAGGAAATAGCATCACCTCATAAAAGATGTAGAACAGGAAGAAATCCAAGGCAGCGAATATGCCCATTACAGCCATATTCAACAACATCAGCAGTGCAAAATAGCCTTTTGGTTTTTGCTGCATATTCCATGATGCCCCGACAGCCATCAGCATGACAAAACTGCTGAGCAGAAGAAGAGGCAGGGAGATGCCGTCTGCTCCGATGAAATAATCGATCTCGAGCTGGCCTAGTGTTCCAAGATCCAGCCTTATCCAAGACAGCTGTTCCACAAAGCGGTAACCAGAGACCTGATTAATGCCCGTTGCCCCACCATCAAATTGGCTATACATATAGCCTGCCAATATAAACTGGAGCAAGGTAAAACCTAACGCGATATACTTATAGCTACTTTGTAGCGCTTTTGGCAGCAATAGTATCAGGAATAATGCTGTCAGTGGTAAAAATATGAGCAGAGAGAGTAATCCCATCTTATCGAAAAATCAAATAAACTATTCCAATTAAAATTATTGTAAACGCAAAACCAAAATAATTTTGAATACGTCCGTTTTGAACCCAACGTAACAAGTGCCCTATATAATAGGCTGTGCCGGCAAGGGTATTGATCAGTCCATCCACGATATATTTGTCGATCCAATGTATCGCACGAGATAGACTCTTTACGGTGCTCGCTGCGCCATGAACGATTACTCCATCGATCACATACTTGTCCCACCAGTGACTGGCACGACTTAGCGCCATTGTACCTCCCACAAATGTCTTTTTATAAAAATTGTCCAATCCCAACTGTTCGCCTCCTCGGGTAATCCAGGCACTGTCTGCTCGAAGCGGATATTTCCCTTGAATGTACCATCTCCACGCTAATAGTCCGCTAAATAGAGCTCCTGTCGTTAAGAGGATGGGTATAATGACGTGTAAGCTATGTATTTCTCCAAAAGGATATTTTACCGAAAAACCTGCCAGAATTCCTGCTTGATGATAGGAGAGAGGATTCAGGGAGAACACAAAGAAGAGTGAACAGATACCTAGAAAAATCATCGGGACCAACATGGTTTTGGATGCTTCGTGCACATGAATGGCATGTTGTTCTTTTTGGGGTACACGAACTTCACCTAAAAATGCTTTAAAAATCAGGCGGCCAATATAGAAGGCCGTCAGTATGCTGACAATAACGAGGACAATAGGTATCCACATATATCCCCAGCCATGGTGCGCAGCCCATTCAAAAGCCGAGATAATAATAGCATCCTTCGATAGGTAGCCCGAGGTCAACGGAAATCCCGCTAGCGCTAGCGAACCGATGCTCATCAGTATAAATGTTTTGGGCATATAACGGCGTAGTCCACCCATATGGCGTAGATCTTGCGGGTCGAAATCCAACTTCGTATGGGCTTTGTGGTGTGCCATTTCGTGAATGACGGCACCGGCACATAAGAATAGAAGACATTTGAAAAAAGCATGTGTCGCTAGATGAAATATTGCTGCATCCCATACGCCGATCCCTACTGCTGCGATCATATAGCCCAGTTGGGATATCGTGGAGAAAGCAAGAACTTTCTTAATATCGTACTGACATAGTGCAAAATATGCGGCAGATAGCGCTGTGATGGTGCCGATAATAGCCATGAATAATAACACGTTTGCATTAAACAACGGAAAGATACTAGCCATCAGGAATACTCCGGCTGCAACCATCGTCGCGGCATGGATCAGGGAAGATACCGATGTGGGGCCTTCCATGGCATCTGGTAACCATACATGTAATGGGAACTGCGCAGACTTGGCCATGGCTCCTATAAAGAAGCAAATCCCCGCTGCAGTGATTAATCCCGTGTTCTTGTCCATTCCCTGTGCAAAGATTCCTTCTTTACCAAAAAGATCCACCAAATCTAAGGTGCCGAATAAACTAAATAGAATGGATATGCCGATTAAGAAACCAATATCGCCAATACGGTTGACGATAAAAGCCTTCTTATTGGCTTCGGTCGCGGTATCTTTCGTGAACCAAAAACCGATCAGTAGGTAAGAGGCAAAACCAACCAATTCCCAGAAGATATACATCATGAACAGGTTCTTGGAGACGGTCACCCCCAGCATGGCGAAGCAGAACAGGCTTAGATACATCCAATACCGATGAATACCGGGGTCTCCCTTCATATAGGCTTTAGAGTATATGTGGACAGGGAGTGCCACGATACATACAATAAATTGCATGAGTACGGTCAGGTCGTTGAGTAATATACCAATGGTGAACACCTTATCACCGATAGTAAACCAATGGACTGTTGCGGTTATCGGACCCTTTTGCCAAACTTCAGGAAGGACGAAAAAGCCGCTGATAAGGGTTGCTAATGCAATGGCAGACAAAGAGAAAAGGCCTGATGTAGATTTCTTACCGAAAATAGCCTGAATAAGAAAACCTAAAAAAGGAAGTCCAACAACAAACATGCTGGCAAAGATGGGTGATATGTTGAATAAGTTACCCATTTTAATCGCGTAAATCAGTTATGTTTTCAGGATTGATCGTCTTATACTGCCGGTAGACATTCAGGATGATCGCTAATCCGATAGCGACCGCAGCAGCAGCTAATACAATAGCGAACAGTGCAAAGATTTGCCCCCCATAATGAAGCTTGTCGTACTTTCCAAAAGCCACAAAATTAAGGATAGCAGCATTAATCATCAGTTCAATGCCGACAAGTATCATAATGGCATTTCGTTTTGCTAAAACAGCATATAAGCCTATACAGAAAAGACATGCACTTACCGCGAGGAAATGAGTCAACGTAATCATTGGTTGTCCTCCTCTCGCGACAATTGAGCAGCACCGATAAGTGCCATCAATAGAAAAATGGAAATTACCTCAAAAGGTAAAATATATTGTGTCATGAATTTAACACCCAGTTGGCTGATGTTATTGTCTGTAGCTTGAATGACTTGGCCCGTCTTCATGTTTTCCATGATCCATTCCGGTGTTTGCTGTTGCCATTCAATGACACCATAGATCATCAAAATCAAAAAAGCAATAGCCAGCAGTACAGACTGTACATTCGGCATGGCTATAAATTTAGAAGATGTTGACTGAAGATCTTTTAATAGCTCTTTGTTAGATAGCATAAATGCAAATATCATCAAGATAAGGACTCCGCCGACATAGACCAATATCTGTGTGATGGCCACGAAATCGGCCAAGGCAAAAAGGAAAAGTCCAGCCATGGCAAATAGGGTGATGAAGAACAGGAACAATGCACGGGCTGTATTTTTTAGACTGACGACTAATAGTGCGGACACAATAGCTAAGGCGGCGAAGGCATAAAATAAGAGTTCTTCCATAGATTACTTCTTTTTGGCTGCCTCCTTTTCAGCTTGAAAACGAGTCCATTCTTCCTTACGTTGGGTAATTTCTTCGTCCGTCATATCTGTAAAACCGTAAATGAGATCCGTTAGTTTCGTCGTGCTGCGGTCATACTGGTCGGTCATGGTGATACATTCCGTAGGACAGACTACCGTACACAATCCACAGTACATACATTTAGCCATGTCAATATCAAATTGAGCCGCATACAAACGTTTTACACTGCCATCCGATGTTTTGCCGATAGCTTCCGGTGATTTGACCGCCTCTATCGTGATACAGTCCACAGGGCAGGCTTTTGCACATAGGTCGCAGACAATACAATCGTCGATTTCCACGTCTAATTGGTAACGAGCAACCTCAGGGATTGGCATCTTCTCCTTCGGAAACTGTACTGTGGTAACACCCTCTTTTTGATGGAAGTATTCGTCCTTACGAATATCAACCACCTCGCGCTTACGCCTTGCAGCAAAAAGGTGTTTGACCGTGAGAAGTAATCCCTTCACTGCCGTTGTAAAACCCTGTATCGTTGTCCTTAGTATCAAACTACTTCCAAATTAATCCTTATTCTTTCTCCTTAATCTTTAATCCTTGTTCTCTGTTCTATTACACCATCACCAAGATACGCCATAGTCCTGAAATCGCCATACAAAGAAAAGCTATAGGTATCATGATTTTCCAACATAGATCCATCAGTTGATCTGCTCTAAAACGTGGTAAAGTCCATCGGATCCACATTTGAACCCCTACAATGGTCAATGATTTAGCAAAAGTCCAGAACACCCCCCAATATAGACCTGTAGTCCAATCGGCTAATTTCAATGCACCAATATTCGGTAGCGGTGTATTCCACCCTCCCAAAAAGATAACAACTCCAAGCATAGCGACCAAAAACATCATCGCATATTCTGCCAGAAAAATAAAAGCAAATCGTATGCCGCCGTATTCCGTATGGAAACCACCGATAAGTTCACTTTCCGCCTCGGGGATATCAAAAGGAGCACGGTTGCACTCTGCTAAGGTGGCGATGAAGAAAATAACATACACCACGATGAGATGCGGAGCCTGGAAAATATTCCAAGCAAGAAGCCCTCCGGTTTCAGTGACATTCCATATACCTAGAAAATAAATATCCTCCTGTGCCCAGATACCTTGGTTGAAAGCAATATCGTTCAAATTCAAGGTCTGTGTAATCATTATTGCGGAAATTAAGGCAAGGCCTACAGGAATTTCATAAGATACCATCTGTGCTATGGCACGAATGGATCCTAATAAAGAGTATTTGTTGTTGGAGCCCCACCCCGCCATTAATATACCTATCGCATCGATAGAGACTATTGCCATGATAAAGAATAAGCCTGTATGTGTATTTGCCGGGAGTAGATCCGGTCCCCAGGGAATGACAGAGAAACCAATGAAGACAGCTACAAAAATAACGATAGGTGCAAGAGCGAATAAGATTTTGTCCGCTACCGTGGGAGTTATAAATTCCTTTTGGATCAGCTTTAAGATATCTGCTACGGTCTGCAATAGGCCATATTTACCCGTTTCCATGGGACCCAGCCGGTCTTGTACGAAGCCTGCTATCTTGCGCTCTGCGTATACGGCAAACAACGTAAATAAGGCAATAAAGCCAAATATAAGAATGGGTACGATAATATGAATCAACAGCTCTCCCAATGCGGACTTTAGATTAATTCTTAATTACCTGCAAACATAAACAAAACATGGGAAAAAGAACGATATTTTTTTGAAAATATACTAAGTTGGTAGATTTTTTTTAATGGTTAATAAATGTTAAAATAAACCCTGTTCATACTAATTGAGGAACTGTTTGCGTTATATCAATAAAGAACAGAAGAAAAATTCATAATTTCATAATTTAGGTTAATAATTGGTTTGGTAAAATCCTGAGGCTCCCCGCTTCAGGATTTTTTTTACCAATTAAGTGTGGAACGTTCCACTTACTGCCTAATGTTCTTCCATACCATCAGCACCATGGGAATGGCCATGTGCCAATTCTTCTTCCGTTGCCGGACGTACAGCAAGAATCTCGATATCAAAGTTCAATGTTTTTCCAGCCATAGGGTGGTTTAAGTCAGCTACTACAGTTTCCGGAGTAACCTCGAGTACAACCGCGCGAAACTGGTTACCTTGGTTGTCCTGTAGTGGTAATATCTCGCCAACAGGAGGAAGACCACTTTCCTGAAACATATCGGCAGGCAATTGCGCTACCGCACTGTCATCTCTTTCGCCGTAAGCATCGGCGGCAGCTAGCTGAAAGGAAGTTTTGTCCCCTAAAAGTAAGCCTCCTATATTTTCTTCAAACTTTGGGAGCATCATACCCACGCCATATAAGAAAGTCAGCGGATTTTCAGTTGTTGTCTGTTCTACAAACGTTTTTTCACCATTCTCTTCAACGATATGAAGCGTGTAATTTAATGTCACTACGTTGTTGTTTTCTATTGCCATTTTGATTTGTTTATGAAGGGGCAATCCCCTCGTTTTGATTAAATAATTCAATGAGTTGTGCAATCGACGTTTGTGGAAGACTACAAGTTTTATGGCGACAAAGGTATGCTTTTGAATCAAAACCTTGTCGATTTATTAACAAAGGAAGTGTACTTTTTGTTCCTCCTAATGTAATTTTATTGGGGATATATTGAGAATCGTCCAACTCTCTCCGCCAGGAAATAGCCTGTTCGCCCGTTAATGCGATCTCATTTACCCCAAAGTGATGCTCCAACAGTTGGATGGCCCAATTGGAGTAAGCAGATCCGTAGCTCCTGATATGGGGGAATACATTAGCAAAGACTTGATCTGCGATAAGGGTATATTTTTCTTCATCAAAAAGTAATCCGAGTTTATACAATTGGCGGACGATTGTAGAAGACGATGAGGGGATGACATTGTCCATGATTTCGCTTTTACGAGCAATTAATTCTTCCGCATCCGAGGCGGTATAATAGAATGTTTGGTCGTTTACATCGTAGAAAAGTTGGATAGCCCGATCGGCCAGCATCTTTGCGCGTACTAACCATCCCTCGTCGAAAGTTGCCTCATACAATGCGATGAGTGCTTCAATACTAAAGGCGTAGTCATCCAAAAAAGCAGGAATCCGACGGTTGTGGTCGGCAGGTTGGTGCAGGAGTTGACCTTCGTGATGACAGCTGTTGTCTAGAAAAGAAGCAATGCCCAAGGCGGAGGATAAATAGTCGTTGTTGCCAAATACGCGATAAGCATCAATCAAACCTTTTAATAATAAGGCATTCCATGAGGTCAGTTGCTTCGTGTCCAATCCCGGGCGAACCCGTTTAGCACGGTAGTTGAGGAGTTTCTTTTTGATCTCTTGGAGATAGACAGACCACTCCTGCGGAGAAAATCCAGCCTCTGCAATGAGATTGTCGTGCTCACCATTGACGAAGGGTATGTTGATCTGCTCTTCAGACCAATTGCCACTTTCGGAAATGTTGAAGTATTGTCGTGCCAACTCGGCATCTGGACCAAGGATATCAAACTCCGCGTAATCGAACGTGTAAAACTTGCCTTCAACCCCTTCGCTATCGGCGTCTAAAGCCGCGTAAAAGCCACCATTATCACCTTTCATCTCCCGTTCCAGCCAGGTGATGCTTTCTTCTACGACCCTTTGATATAGGGGAGTGGGGGTATGTTGATAGGCTTCACTATAGAGACTGATCAATTGCGCATTGTCATACAACATCTTTTCAAAATGTGGAACAAACCATTTTCCATCGACCGAATAACGTGCAAATCCACCGCCAATATGGTCGTATATACCACCATTAGCGATCTTCTGCAAGGTAAAATGAACATGGTGCAGTACGTCTTCCTTCTTGGCCAAAGTGCCATAGCGCAAAAAGAATAACCAGTTGTTGGGTATTGGGAACTTGGGTGTCCTTTTGTACCCACCTTCTTTGAAGTCAAACTGGTCCTTCCAGGGGAGAACAACGGTTTCGATATCGGTACGGGTATATTGTTCCGGTATTTCGGCAATGGGCAATCGTTCAGCCTGATGAATACCCGAAGTCAATCTTTCCGCATAATCGATAGCTGTCTCTGGCGTTTCTTCCCACATTTGGGCGATTTGTAAGAGCACATTTTGCCAATCTTGGGGCCTAAAATACGTGCCACCATATATGGGGCGTCCATCGGGAAGGCAGATTACATTCAATGGCCATCCTCCGGCATTGGTCATCAACTGTACGGCGATCATATAGATCTGATCGATGTCGGGACGTTCCTCACGGTCCACCTTGACCGAGACAAAGAGTTTGTTCATGGTTTGCGCGATAGCTTCATTCTCAAAGCTCTCCCGTTCCATAACATGGCACCAGTGGCAAGCTGAATAACCAATACTAACGATGATGAGTTTATTTTCTTTTTTAGCTTGTGCCAGCGCTTCTTCTCCCCAAGGCATCCAGTGTACAGGATTGTGCGCGTGTTGTCGCAGATAAGGAGAAGTTTCGTTTTGGAGTTTATTCGCCATATATACGAAGGTACAAAAATTATATGGGCAGAATATCTGCCTTCCTTTTGAAAATAAGTTCTATAGCTGTATTTTCGCTTTGATGGAAGTAAGTAGACTGTTTTATTCGTTCATGTTTCTGTTATCTTTTACGATGCCCGTATCCGCGCAGGTCAGTCAATCGTATTACTTTCATAACTTAAATATAAATAATGGCCTATCTCAAAACACCGTAAATACCATATTACAAGACAGCAATGGCTTTATGTGGTTTGGTACCAAGGATGGTTTAAACCGGTATGATGGTATATCGTTCAAGGTATTCAAAGATCGTTCGGATAACCCGAACGGACTGAAACAGGCCTTTATTACGACGCTTTTTGAAGATAAAAAAGGTCATATCTGGATAGGTACGGATGTAGGTGTATATATGTATAACCCTTACACCGAACACTTTGAACACTTTGTAGCCCAGGCACAAAATGGCAAGATGATCGACAAAACAGTTAACAAGATTGTAGACGGTGGAGCAAATGAGATCTTTTTTATTGTGGACGGACATGGTCTTTTTGTTTACGACACGCAACAACAGAAACTTATCAACCATCCTTTTCCGAATAAGGATTTGGTCCGGGATATTCAGCTAGATAAACATGGGGTGATTTGGATCAGTTTTTATAAGGGATTGTATTTTACTGAAGACAACTTTAAAACGTTGAAACCCTATAGGTTGCGGAATGGCGAGGAGCTTTTTAAAGAGGAGTTGATCACGGCATTCTATTTTGGAGCATCCAATAAAATGTATATCGGCTCGGAAAAAAATGGGATGAGCGAGTTGGACTTGATTACCCAGAAAGTA
The DNA here is from genome assembly GCA_040392285.1 of Sphingobacterium sp. Lineage (GTDB taxonomy): Bacteria > Bacteroidota > Bacteroidia > Sphingobacteriales > Sphingobacteriaceae > Sphingobacterium. The sequence goes on from JBEBWF010000018.1 coordinate 12,261, forward strand.
AGTAAACTGGCCTTATCTACCCATCCGGAGACTCCTATTTTTGTCAGGTGTCTTTCCCCGTATTCGAGTGACGAACTATGGATAGGCACAGAAACGGGTATATATATCTATAACCTTAAAACAAAAGCTAGCACACATTTGCAAAACGACAAGTCGGATCCGTTTTCCATATCGGATAATGCCATTTATTCGCTGTGTAAAGACAGGGAAGGCGGTATGTGGATAGGATCTTATTTTGGAGGAGTCAATTATTACCCCAGACAGACGACTTATTTTGAGAAATATTATCCGACCAACGACCTGAAGACATTGCAGGGACAGCGCGTCCGCGAAATATGTAAAGGTAAAGGAGATGATTTGTGGATTGGAACCGAAGATGCCGGCTTGTTCCAGTTCAATGTGTCCACCAAAACATTTAAACATATTGACGCAAGTTCCAAGTTTTCCAATATACATGGTTTGTGTATGGATGGTGATGATCTTTGGGTGGGAACATTTTCTAAGGGAGTCCATGTGATCAACACCGTGACCGGACGTATAAAATCATATACAGCCGACGATAGCCCCTCCACTATTCAAGACAATTACGTGTTTTCCATCCTTAAAAGTTCCACAGGGCATATTTATCTGGGAACTTCCTTAAGTCTGATGAAATATGATAAGGTGAGGGGGACATTTGAAAGAGTTCCCGAACTTGACCATAATTTAGTATACGACATTAAGGAAGATTCCCAAGGCAATCTATGGGTAGCAACTTATGCGAACGGGGTTTTTCGGCATGAAGCCAAAACCGGGAAGTGGGAGCATTTTCGCCATACGGAAAAAAAGGGGAGCCTTCCCTATGACAAGGTTTTGAGTATTTTTGAAGACAGCAATCTTCAAATATGGTTGACCACACAGGGAAAAGGATTCTGTAAGTTCGATCCTGCATCCAAGACATTCTTACAATACCCCACGTCGGGTGGAACATTGCAGGGAGTTGTCTATCAGATCATAGAAGATGATTCGGGTTTTTTCTGGCTGACGACCAACAACGGTTTGATCAGATTTCGCCCATCAGATGGATCTACCAAAACGTTCACTGCGGCTAGCGGATTACTGAATGACCAATTCAATTATAAATCAAGCTATAAAACCGAAGATGGGAATATACTTTTAGGGTGTATCAGCGGTCTTATATCCTTTAATCCCAATACGTTTACCGAAAACGAATATATTCCGCCGGTATATATCACCGATTTTTTATTGTTTAGCAAGTCCGCTCATGTCGGTGGTAAAAATTCACCGCTCAACAAAAGTATACTCTTCTCTGATTCGATAACGTTAAAACACAATCAGAATCATTTTTCACTTCGTATAGCGGCGCTAAGCTATCAAGCCCCGGAAATTAATTCCCTACAGTATAAGTTGGAGGGTATTGGCGAGGATTGGCAAGATGTTACTGAATCATCCTTAATCAGCTACTCGAATTTAAGTAGTGGTCAATATCTGTTCCGGGTACGCGGAGCGAACAACGATCAATTATGGAATCCAAAGGAAAAAACACTTTTTATAGAAGTGCTACCGCCGTTTTACCTAACCGTATGGGCTTATTTAGCCTATAGTATAATCGCGATAATCGTATTGTTCTTATTGATTCGATTTTTAAGAAACCGGCAGAAGCTGAAGCAAAAATTATTTATACAAGCACTCGAACAAAACAAAGAACGTGAAATCCATGAGGCTAAGATTCGATTCTTCACAAATATCACGCATGAAATACGTACACCACTAACGCTTATAAAAGGTCCGTTGGAGAATATTATCGTCAAAAATGAAATCCGTGACGTAGACACCGTGGAAGATCTTCATATCATGAAGCAAAATACGGATCGCTTGTTGAACCTCACCAATCAGCTATTGGATTTCAGGAAGACTGAAAAAGAAGGCTTCCTGCTAAATCTTTCTGAATACAATATCTCCAGTATTCTCACGGAGATAAAGCAGCGTTTTTCACCTTTGATCAAAGAATATAACCGCGTATTTGTCTTGGAAATGGACACCGATAGTTTTTATGCTTTCATTGACCGGGAAGCTTTTGTCAAGATTATCAGCAATCTCTTTAGCAATGCCATTAAGTATGCGGAAAAAAATATCAAGGCAAGTCTTATTACCGATACCGCTGATGATACCTTTGAAGTACATGTTGAAAGCGATGGACACCCCATTTCTCCCGAGCATCACGAAGATGTTTTTAAACCATTCACGCGATTCAACCATCCGGATCAGATGAACACGCCCGGTACGGGGATAGGTATGTATCTTGCACGTACCTTGGCTGAGTTGCATAATGGTACACTTCAGTTAGTAACGAATACCCATAACAATAGATTTTCATTGATTATCCCTAAATATCAGGAGCGAGCGCTCGTACTTGATGATGGCAACGCCGAAGATTTTAACGAAACGCATATCGAGCTAATGAGCAACTCGCATACCATCTTGATTGTCGAAGACAGTAGCGATATGCAGCGGTTTATCAAAAAGATACTGCCCGAAAAATATAATATCTTGATTGCTCCGAATGGAGAAGTAGCGATGGAACTACTGAAAAGCAACTTTGTAACCCTCGTAATCAGTGATGTCATGATGCCACGGATGACGGGTATCGAATTATGCCAAAAGATCAAGTCAGATATCAATTATAGCCACGTTCCCGTTGTGCTGCTGACTGCTAAAACCAATATACAGTCTAAAATCGAAGGAATGGATGTGGGGGCCGATGCCTATATCGAAAAACCTTTTTCGCCCGAATATCTGTTGGCCAATGTTGCCAATCTGATCAATAGCCGGGAGAAGCTCAAAGAGGCCTTTATGAAGAATCCTATGGTGATGTCCAATTCCATGATCAACACCGAGGCGGATAAAGAATTCATGAATACACTAAGAGATGTCATCCATCGGCATATCCATAATTCCGATCTGAAAATGGAGGATATCGCCGAATCCCTGAATATGAGCCGTGCAAGCTTTTATCGAAAAATTAAAGGCCTCCTGGACATGAAACCTAATGAGTACCTGCGGTTAGAAAGGTTAAAAATGGCAGCCCACCTCATTAAGGAAAACAAATATCCGATCGGGGAAATCTGTTATATCGTCGGATTCAATTCACCTTCCTACTTTGCCAAATGTTTTCAGGAACAGTTTGGTATGTTGCCTAAAGATTATAGGTAATATATTGATAAACAGTGTATTTTGTTTTGTGTCTACTAAATATTGATACGATATTTTCATTTAATGAGACTGTTTTAGTAACAAGGGAAGGTATTGCTCTCTACATTTGTTTATTGAATTTTCATGTCGGGTATGACATTGAAAAACAGATAACCATTATAATTATAAACGTAAGGACTAAATGAGAACTATTCACAAAAATTTTTTCACAAACTGTATGTGTTCGCTTGCACTATTAGCGACAGTTTGTATGACGGGATGTCGTCAAGATCCAAAGACAGAGCCAATCAAAGATCCGATTGTTGATAGCTATTCGCCAGAATCTGGGCGATCGGGAACAGAAATAGCTATACAAGGCGAGAATTTTGGAAATGAGATTGCTGACGTAAAAGTATGGATCAACGGTTTGTTGGCGGAGGTCGTCAGTGTCTCTCCAACAAGAATCTATGCCGTCGTCCCCAGGGCGGCAGGGAGCGGGTCAATTAAGGTTACTATTCGGGAGAAAGCGTTTGACTTGTCTACTCCCTTCACCTTCGAGTCGGTACGCAATGTCTATACCTATAGTGGTAGTGGCGCTGCTGTTACAGTGGACGGAGAACTTCGGAATGCAAGTTTCAACAAGCCGTATTGGTTGACCTACGATAAAAAGGACGACGCTTTGTTTGTGTTGGAAGAAGGTAGGAAGGTAAGACGTATCAAAGATGGCCTCGTCGAGACTGTTGCCTCGCTTACAGGCTCTATTAATAATCCACGGAGTATAACAATGTCCATCACCTGCGACACGATATTTATAGGCAATGATAATGCGGCAAATAATAGCAATGTCACTGTCGGGATTTTGACAAGAGATACAGATTTTAAGGTACAGAAGGATTATGTGCTGTCTACGAATGACACGCGATATGTCAATTTTGCCGGGATACATCCTGTCGATGGAACATTAATGATGTACACCTGGCTTAGGAAATTGTATAAGTGGAATAAAACCACCAATAGCGTAGAGCTGCTCTACAACCTCGCTAGTGTGATTCCTAATGATGCCTATGCTAACTTTTGCTTTTCTCCAGATGGCAACACGATGTATGTTGTCGTAAAATATCCTTTTATAGGTATTCTCAAAGGACAGTATAATCAGTCGACAAAAGAGATTGTGGGCGGCTTTCAAGTTTTCGCCGGAACAGGATCATGGGGAGCGGCAGATGGTCTAGGGACAGCGGCTAGCTTCGATCAGCCGGCTCAAGCTACTGTGGATTCATACGGTAGGATATATATTGCTGAGAAGTTCAACCATTGGGTGCGTATGGTAACTCCGGCAGGTGAGGTTTCGCGGTATGCAGGTGATGGCGGTGCAGGAAACCAAGGTTTTGTTGACGGCGATATGTTGAGTGCAAAATTTGATCAGCCGGAAGGGATTGCTATGGATAGCGAGGGTAATATTTACGTGGCTGATCTTGTGAATTCGAGGATTAGAGTGATAAGAGAAGAATAAAAGATAATGATAAGAAAAAATCAATACATTTTATATACGGTACTATTCTGCTTCCTTTTTGGAGCATGTAGTAATCAGAGGTCAATTGCGGAAAAGGTAGATCATAAGCAAGGGGACATCACAGTAGTATCGGATCATGTACCTGTATCCCTTGCTGACCCATTCATCTTGCATTATAAGGATACCTATTATGCCTATGGAACCAGTTCTGACAATGGATTTGAAGTCTACTATTCCGATAATTTGCATAGCTGGAAGAAACACAATCAGATGCTCTTGAAGAAAGAAGATTCGTTTGGCGAGAAGTGGTTTTGGGCACCAGAAGTATACTATAATGCATCAAACAATAAATTCTATCTGTTCTACTCGGCCGAAGAGCATATCTGTGTAGCGATAAGTGATTCACCACTAGGCCCGTTCCGTCAGACGGAGAAAAAGCCGATGCTCCAGGAGAAAGGTATAGACTCTTCGTTATTTATCGATGAGGATGGCACCGCTTACATCTACTTTGTGCGGTTTACGAACGGTAATGTGATTTGGGTGGCCGAGTTGGAAGACGATTGGCAAACGATTAAGGAAGAGACCTTGATAAAATGTATTGAAGCTTCTCCTGAAGGGTGGGAGGCTGCATTGGGCAAGGTCGTGGAAGGCGCATCTGTGCTCAAGCAGGATGGACAATATTACATGCTCTATTCGGGCAACGATTTCCGTAGTCAGGATTATGGGGTAGGGTATGCGACAGCTCCTTCACCTAAGGGGCCCTGGAAAAAACACGAAGGCAACCCCGTCTTGCAACGTCCAAAAGAGGGGCTCGTCGGAACAGGGCATGGTGCATACTTTCACGATAAAGACAAGCACTATAAGTATGTCTTTCATGCACACCATGATACCACGCAAGTTCACCCTCGCTTGATGCATATCATTGATATGACAATGGAAAATGGGGTGCTGCGCATGGATGCGGGTACTATCGTGAGTCCGACTGTGGTCGAATGATTAAATATAACGGCTAATTTATACAACTAAATAAAGAATTATGGTAAGGATATTTTTATTACTACTATTTACAGTCTGTTCGGGTATAGCCTTTGGACAGCAAATAGCGGTGAAGGGAAGGGTTGTGGACACGGACTATCGACCCATGGCTGGGGTGAATGTGCAGGTAAAAGGTCAACAGGCCGGTACGGCAACCGATACAAACGGTGATTTCTCCGTGATAATTTCGACCGGGGATGTCTTGGTTTTTTCGCAGCTGGGTAGGGTGCAGCAAGAAGTTGCCTACACCGGACAAGCCTCTATTGAGGTGGTTATGAAAACGGATGATCAGGAACTCGATGAGGTTGTCGTCATTGGGTATCAAACGGTACGAAAAGCTGATTTGACAGGAGCGGTATCTATCTTCAAGCCTGAAGAAATGAAAAACACCATCGTTACGGGAACCGTTGGTGATGCCTTGGTGACCGTACCCGGAGTGAATGTACGTACTTCAGGTGCACCAGGAAGAGAAGGTAAAGTAGAGATTCGCGGAACAGGAACATTTGGTAATAGCAATCCACTCTATGTGGTCGATGGTGTTATTTCCGGTGCTAACAGAGATTTCAATTTTAACGATATTGAGAGTATACAGGTGTTGAAGGATGCTTCAGCAGCGGCTATTTACGGCTCTCGGGCGGGAAATGGTGTTATCATTATTACGACGAAGCAAGGGGCAGAAGGCAGGATGAAAATAGACCTGTCGTCCCGACGTACATCGCAATGGCTTCCCCGTTATAATCTCACCAATCGGGAACAATGGATAAAGTTAAATGATCTAGCTTTTATGAATGCGATAGCCGACGGTAATACAAATCTCAATGGATTGGCTAATCATTTCGAGGGAGATACGGACTGGCAGGATGAAGTATTCAAAACAGGGGTTGTAGAAGATCACAATATTTCATTTGCCGGTGGTAGCAACAGTAGCCGTTATTTTATCTCGGGTAATTACCAATCAAACTCAGGGACGACTATTGGCACCAAGAGTGAACGCTATACGCTTCGATCGAATTCATCTGCTAGTCGTGACTTTGGTGAATCGGTCAAGTTTACTATTGGCGAAAATATCATATTGAGTCACTACGGTGTAGACGAGATGGATACGAATCCAATTGTTGACGTTTATAGAATGTTACCCACGATTTCGATTTTTAACCCGAATAATCACGGTGGCTATGGCTATGGAAATGGAGCATATAACATTACATTTGGCACAAACCCTTTTGCGAAAGAGGATTTTACAGATACCCGAAATAGCAATTTACGTATTCGAGGAAATGCTTTTGCGTCATTGGACCTTTTGAAGATGTTTAAGTATAAATTCAATTTTGGATTTGACTTTAGTAACGACAAATACAGTTATCTACGGAAAGTGGGCTCCTGGACAGTCAACCAACCTGTCGACCCGTCTTCGCTCACAAGACGTCAGGCACAGTCACGTGAATTTGTATTCGACAATACGTTAGAATTTAATAAGCAATTTGACCGACATACGGTATCGGCAGTGGCCGGAATTAGTTTTCAACCTTATGTCTATGAACAAGTCTGGGGTGCAAAAAATGATGTGCTCATAAATAGCAGGGATGGTTCGTATTATGGGGAGTTGGACGCTGCTTTGCGGGACGCAAGGACAGGTAGCTTCCAAAATCTTTCTAAATTATATTCCGTATTTGGACGGGTCAATTATAACTTTGATGAGCGATACCTGTTCAGTGCCACCATGCGTCGGGATGAGTCGTCTCGCTTTGCTCCTCAATACAATATCGGTTATTTTCCATCTGCATCCGTCGGATGGAGAATAAGCCAAGAGCGTTTCTTCAACGTATCTTGGATAGATGACCTGAAGATACGGGGTAACTATGGATTATTGGGGACATCAAATATCTCCTATTGGGACTGGGTAGCGCTGATTAACTCGTTTCCACAAGCCTCTTTTGGAGATAATTCAACCTCTGTTTCGGGCATGACACAGGTACAATTGTCAAATGTAGATTTGCAGTGGGAAAAGCTATCACAGATGAATGTAGGGCTCGATGCTGCTTTACTTGGCAACAGATTGAATTTGTCCGCAGAATACTTTATAAAAACTACTAAAGACGTGTTGACACCCATGCAGATATTGCTATCCACAGGTAATAACGGCGGAAACCCGTTTGTCAATGCGGCGACCTTGGAGAATAGGGGGATTGAAATTGCTGCCAACTGGAAAGCTAAAATCGGAACGGACTTTAGCTACAGTATCGATATTAATGGCGGCTATCTAAAAAATACCATTAAGGAGCTGGGCTATGGGCGTCAGGAGTTCACCCAATGGGATACCAAATCTGTAGTCGGTAGTCCCATCGGAGAATGGTATTTGGTTAAAACGGATGGATTGTTTCGCTCGAGAGAAGAAGTGATGTCTCATCGGAACAGTGCTGGTCAATTGATTCAGCCTAATGCACAGCCTGGTGATACAAGGTATGTCGATTACAACGACGATGGTATGATTACAGATGCGGACAGGCAACACTTAGGTTCGACCATCCCTAAATATCAGGCAGGTATGAACATGCTACTTACCTATAAGGGAATCGACTTTCAGGTACAGATGACCGGTTCCTTTGGACATACAGTATACAATGGTCCTCGTTCGGGATTTGATCGCTTTGACGATAATTCCAACTATCGTGCGGATTATAATCCCTGGACACCACAAAATCCGAATGGAACAGATCCTCGTCCTATTTTCGGTGACTCCCGCAATGCGCGTCCCGATCAGGACAGGTGGCTGGAAAACGGCAGCTACGTGCGGATCAAACAGATTGCACTTGGATACAATTTTCCGAAACCGCTATTGGGTAAAGTCTTTAGTGGTGCCCGTGTCTACGTAAATGCACAAAATCTGGTCACTTTTACATCCTATAGCGGTCTGGATCCCGAGTTCCTCAATACCAATATTTGGGATCGCACCTACGACGGAGGAGCGTTTCCTAATCCAAAAGGGTTTACGTTTGGAGCACAGTTGTCATTTTAATTCTAAAACGAGAAATAATGAAAAAGCTTTTTTATCTATTTTCGATCTTATTTTTGCTGAATGCGTGTAAGGTTGACATCGAAAACCCGAATTCTATTACTAAAGAAAATTTTTGGATCACGGAGTCTGATGCGGAATATGGTGTCAATGCAATCTATAACATGTTTTATAAACCGGGGACATATGCACGTTGGCTATGGTTCAGGTCTGATCTGACGTCGGATGAAGGCTTCAGCCAGAGTCCTTGGGCAGAATTGCGTGAATGGACACAATTTATTTACAATAATTATAATTTTGCGGAAGGAAATAGCCTCACCTATGGTGAATTTTACCAGGCTATTTTCAGGGCAAATCAAGTCCTACATCATGTTCCTTTGATCGAATTTACAGACGAAGTGAAGAAAAATCGTCTGTTGGGGCAGGCTTACTTTCTACGTGGACTATACTATTATAATCTTGCAGTTTTGTGGGGTAGTGCGCACAAAAGCTTACCTATTATCCTTGAACCCTCTACGCCTGAGATGCAACCGGAAGGCCATACCGGAGACGACGTATTTCAACAGGCCATCAATGACTTCACTGAAGCACAAAATCTGTTGCCGGAAGAATGGACCGGGACAGACAAAGGTAGAGCGACTAAGGGAGCAGCATTGGCTTTGCGAGCTAAGTGCTATATGCAAATGCATAAGTGGGAAGAAGCTCGGGAAGACTTGCATTGGCTGGTAGAAGGCGATGGACGGACTTATTATAACCTCGTATCAAACTATGCAGATAATTTCACTTCAGGAAATGAAAATAATGTAGAGTCCGTATTTGAGATACAATATTCCGATGTCAATCCATCACCGGCGGGAGATGGTGTATACGATGTCGATCCAAACCTGGGCTTGCATCGGGGACAGTTTTTTGCTCCTCCCGGCATCGGGTGGACAGATGGTGAACTTCGTCCTTGGCTTGTCACTGAGTTTAAGAAAGAAAAGAATCAAGCTAATGGCAATGATATCCGCCTGAAGTACACCGCTTTTTACCAAGGTATGGAGAGTGATTTCACGGATAATACAAAGATTTATAGCCTGACGAGCAATAATACGCTTTGGCAGCAAAGCAACTGGCAAGGGCGTGTGTTTTTCCGGAAATATTCGTCAACAGATCGTGGATTTGATGATTACTATAACCCCACCAATGTACGTGTAGTGCGTTTTGCAGATGTGTTGCTGCTCTATGCAGAATGTATAGCGGCATCCGGGGGCACATTGTCTGATGCGGTAGCACATGTCAATACCGTACGTGCCCGAGTGAATATGCCTCCTTTAGCCGTCAATCATTTCCCAACGACGACCGACAGGGATCGCTTTTTAAAACGTCTGCAAATGGAGCGCTTACTAGAACTTGCCACAGAGGGACATCGATGGGCTGATATTAAGAGATGGGGACTGTTGGATAATCAGGCAGGGATAGATGAGCTAAAGCAACGGGATGCTGATTTTACAAATTTTGTCATTGGCCGCCATGATTGCCTGCCCATACCTTCCAACGAAAAAGCCAATAACCCGAATGTGGACCAAAATCCAAATTATTGATCGTATGAGGCATTATCTTAAAACTAAAAATATGAAAACATTACAGTATATATTGTTGGGCTTCACCTTTATTGTTTTTTTATCTTGTAAAAAGAACGATACCAGTGATTTCAGCTATACTACACCCGTCCTATTGGGAGATCCTAACATCCTTCTTCATGATGGTGTGTATTATGCGTACGGAACGAACGCTTCCGACGGCATAGAAGTGTATACATCGGATAATTTAGAGACATGGCGTAAGTCGCCCCGTTTGGCACTACATAAGGACAGTACTTGGGCAAGCCGTTGGTTCTGGGCACCCGAGGTGTACTATATCGCGGAAAAGAACAAGTTTTTCATGTACTTTACGGCAGAAGAGCATATCGGTGTCGCGACTTCCGATTCGCCTCTAGGGCCTTTTACACAGGAAGTAAAGGAACCGATGTGGACAGATCAAAAGGCCATTGATAATTCGCTGTACATCGATGATGATGGTAAGGCTTATCTCTATTTTGTGCGTTTCAATGACGGATCGGTGGTATGGGTTGCCGAACTGGAAGACGATCTGAAAACGATCAAAAGTGAAACATTAAGACAATGCATCGTGACCTCTCAAGGGTGGGAGAATATCCGAGGTCGTATCAACGAGGGACCTTTTGTCGTCAAGCATAAAGGTACCTATTACATGACCTATTCGGCTAATCATTTTGAAAGCCCTTACTATGGGGTGGGTTATGCGACCGCTAATTCTCCTATGGGACCTTGGACAAAATATGCAGGCAACCCTATTTTGCAAAAGCCGGCTGATTTGGTTGGTGTTGGCCATCACTCTTTGTTCACCGATAAGGAGGGGCAACTTAAGATGGTGTTTCATGCGCATTATTCGCAGCAAACGGTTCTGCCTCGCGTCATGTACATTACGGATGTCAACTTTTCGAGCGATGCCGTACCTGTCATGGAAGCTAGTGACGATATTATACGTCCTGTTGTATTGAAATAACGAAGAATACGAATTAATCAAGAAACGAAAAAATGAAGAGACTACTTTCCGTCATTGTATCCCTGTGTATAGGGGTGCTTGCGCATGCAACAGATTCGCCTACTCAGTCAGCGTGGCGCATTTCGCTAAAATCGCCGGGCAACCCTGCAATTTCCTATCCATTACATCTAGAAACATCCGGAGAGTTGTCGTCAACTGTACGGCTACCTGTATCGATCATGCGTAAGGTCGAACAGCATGAAACGGGGACACGTATTTCCATCGAGATCAAGGCTATAGAAACTGTTTATTACAATTTTGAGGAGGTATATAAACTATCGGCCGTAGCGCATGAAGATTGTCAGTTTCTGATGCCGGGGTTTTGGTATCGCCGTAATCTGCGTTCCCCTGTGGAAGCACCTTCGTTTGCGACGAGTGATAGCTGGCAGGTTAGGGAGGATCGATTGAGCACGCCGCTAACCGGAATATACAACGAGAAGACGGGGGAGTATGTTACCGTATTGCGTCTTGATAAATTCGATAATGAAAGTCTTACAACCCATACAGAAGGAGAGGTCATCCTGTCGGGAAAGACTTCATTAGGATTTACCGGATTTCGTAATAGTGACGGTAGGGCTTCACTGGCTTTTGGTTTTCCGTACAGCGAAGCACCTCATACGTATATACGCAAGCTTACATTGGCTCCGGAAGTACAGGCTTTTGAGAAATTGGAGAAAGGGGAGGTGCGGCAATTGACATGGGAGATAAGAAAGGATAAAGCAGCAGACTATTCGAAGTTTGTCGCTGCGGTATGGAATTATTCCTACGATAGGCTTCAACCACAAGTGTATGCGGAAGCTATGTCGGTTGCTAAGGCCAAAGAAACCCTTTCAAGTTTCTTTACAGAAAGTTACGTTGATAAGCATCCCTTAAAATACTTTTCAGGCATACATATGCGTGTGGATGATTCGGAAAGTAACGATATGACGGAGGTCGGGTTTATTGGACGCGTATTACTGAATGCGTATAATGCTTTGGAATACGGAGAGCAAACGGGCAATGCAGGCTTGGTGACGAAGGCAAATGCGATCTTTGACTCCTATCTGGAACATGGATTTACACCTCATGGGTTTTTTAAGGAGTTTGTGGACTTTGCTAAGGATAGCATAGCTGAAGAATATAGTATACGCCGTCAATCCGAAGGAGTCTTTGCGGTTCTTAATTACCTTAAATATGAACAGCAGAGGGGACGTAAACATCCTAAATGGGAAGCAAAGATTAAGAATCTCTTAGCGAATTTTAGTAAGTTACAAGATAGTGACGGTCATTTTCCTCGCAAATTTGATGAACAGTTTCGTATCATTGATCCTTCTGGAGGTAGTACACCTTCCGCGGTATTGCCGTTGACCATGGCATATCATTATTTTAATCAGGCTAGTTACCTTGCAAGCGCAAAGCGTTCTGCCGGTTATCTGGAAAAGGAATTGATTTCCAAGGCTGACTACTTTTCGTCAACATTGGATGCCAACTGTGAGGATAAGGAAGCCTCTTTGTATGCATCGACAGCCATGCATTATCTGGCGATGGTTACCAAAGGGAAAGAACGTGAGCATTATATCGATTTGTGCCAGAAGGCCGCCTATTTCTGTTTGTCGTGGTATTACCTGTGGGATGTTCCTTTTGCCCAAGGACAAATGTTAGGCGATGTAGGTTTCAAAACTAGAGGTTGGGGCAATGTTTCGGTAGAAAACAACCATGTGGATGTATTTATCTTTGAGTTTGCAACGATTTTGGATTGGCTCGCCAAGGAAAGGAAAGAACCTCGGTTTTCAGCCTTCTCTTCAGTAATCAAAACAAGTATGTTGCAATTGATGCCGGTCGAAGGTTCATTATTTAATGTGGCAAAGGTCGGTTATTATCCCGAAGTAGTGCAACATACGAATTGGGATTACGGCAAAAATGGTAAAGGTTTTTACAATGATATCTTTGCGCCGGGGTGGACGGTGGCTTCGCTGTGGCAGCTGTTGAGCCCGGATCGTGTGCAGTCATTTTTCTCAAGCCGCGGAAGACGATAATATAAGCAGAGACTACGCCTTATATAGAATTAAGAAAAGGGGTATATTTGTGCCATTTTTGGGGGTACCCCTAAATTTTTTTTGGCACAAATATACCCCTTGCTTTTAGATGAAAATATCTATCCGCTGCGGTCCTGAAACCGCTTTATCTCTGCCGACAGATTCTTTTAAAGTTCGAGTTTTATCCCAGTGGGATCAGCCATTCCTGGACGGCAGTTACATAGTTATAAGGTTATACCGTTACGGGGTTATAGTGGGGAATGCGGGGTAGCAGCATCGTGCCGCATAAAAATAATCAGAAAAAATAAATTATATTTGCCAGTAGACCAGACCGATTAATATAGAAGAGACAACATGGGTAACAAATGTACATTTTGCGACCACGAGTGGCATAGAATTTATAATAACATGCACAAACCACCCTTTGTGGTTGATAGGAGGAATTTGTTGAACGGACCAGCTTACTGAACAAGGCCGCGTGGTTTATAGTATAGGGCGGTAGTTTTGCAAAATGAACATTATCAAACTGGTTGATGAAGAAGAGAATTGAAACGTTATATAACAAACAGATTTCGGGATTAGGTCTATCGGTCTTTCGTATAGCCTATTCGTTCGTGCTGCTCGCCGAGATAGGCCAAATGTATTTCTTCAGGCATCTGATGTTTGACAAGATTCCTTATCTGGATAAGGCAGAGATCAACTTTGGAATCCCTATCGTTATATGGGGGATTTCCGTAGTTTTTCTATTGTTTGGCGCTTGGACACGTTTTGCGGCCGTTATCAATTATCTGATGTCGCTTATCCTGATCGGCAGTATCGATACATACGAGTATCACATGTTCTATGCTTATATGGGAATTAACTTTTTGCTGATATTTCTTCCCGTTTCACGGAACCTCTCGTTGGACAGACTCTTCCTGAAATACAAATATTCCAATACGCGGTTTACCTATGATCCGCCCACAGATGTGAGTGTGTTATCGTATTATGTCCCGATTTTATTAGGTGTAGCCTTTGTTTATTTCGACTCCATATTCTACAAGTTTTCCTCTTCGTTCTGGACTCAAGGATTAGGCTTATGGTATCCAAGCTCACTGCCACAAGTCGTTTTTTTACCTCTTCAAGGGTTGATGAACCAAAAATATCTGGTTTTGGGATTAGGCTACTTAACCGTTTTTTTTGAAACCATATTTCTTTTTACCTTTTTCAGAAGGCGTTGGCGGGTTCCCTTATTGATTATCGGATTAGGCCTCCATATTGGTATTCTGATCTGTTATCCAATTCCCTGGTTTGCATTGGGCATGTGCAGCATATACCTGTTACTGGTTCCTGTCCGTTGGTGGAATCGATTATTTACGCGAAAGAAAGTCGTACCAAAGATCACGTTTTATTACGATGGGGAATGCCCGTTATGCAACCGGACCAAAATCGCTATCCAACATTTTGATATCGGTAACAAGGTTGAATACAAGACGGTTCAATTCCACGCCGAACAAGAACCCCTCTTGAACGGGATTCTGATGGACACCTTATTGGACGATATACATTCGGTCAGAAATGGAAAAGTGTACAAGGGACTAGATACCTACATACAGATTCTGGACAGCATGGCGTATACCAAACCCTTAAGTTGGCTGTTTCGTATCCCGGGAATTTATCATCTCGGTAAAAAAGTATACGGATTTGTTGCAGAAAATAGAACAACCGAACGCTGTACAGAAGAAAACTGCGGATATATTCCCCCTGTTCTTCCACCTCAGGAAGAACAATTCAAATTGCTGCAGAATTTTACGCTGAAAGATTTAAAGGTTCATTTGATTACCTACGGCTTAGGTATGCTTATCGCCCTTCAGATTATTGTTTCGTATAATTCATCATTAAACCAAATCATTCGGGATAAGATTGGTTTCGGGGAGACATCCCTTAACCGTTGGCTGGAAGAGCAGTCTTCCACCGTAAACGACGTCACAGAGACTTATTGGGGTATAACACGTCATGGTGTATTCATGGATTACCATTTCAGTGAATATAATCATCTAATCTCGGTCGTTTATATCGATCCGCATTCCAATAAGCAGATATGGCTTCCAATCACCGATGAAGATGGCACGCCGGGATATTATCTTTTTGGAGCAAATTGGGTCAAATGGTCCTTTCGGGTGAACGACAACAAAATTAACCAAACGAACTTAGAAAGAGGAATTCGTGACTTTACAGCTTTTTGGGCGACAAAACATCACGTCGACTTAAGCGATGCCACGTTCATTATCAAATTAAAAAAGATCGAAACCCCACATCGTTGGGAAAAGGACTTCCTCCAGCGACAAATGAAACAACCTTGGCATGATATCGGTAAGGCTATCTGGAAGGACCAGCAATATAGCATAGATATACCGGAAGTAGAAGCATTATAAGAATGAAAAAATTAGCTGTTTTAGGCGCCAGTTACCTGCAACTACCGTTGGTTGAAAAAGCAAAGCAGCACCCTATTGAAGTCCATTGTTTCGCGTGGGACGACGGTAAAGCTGTTTGTAAAAATATAGTCGATTATTTTTACGACATTTCCGTATTAGAGGCAGACCAGATCTTAAGTAAATGTCAGGAGATCGGAATCGATGGCATCGTTGCCATTGCTACAGATATCTGTATTCCGGTGATCGCCTATATCGCTGAAAAATTAAATTTGATTGGCAATTCCGTAGCTTGTGCCCAGCTGACCACCAACAAAGGGCTTATGCGTGATTGTTTTCAGCGGAATCATATTTTATCACCAAAACATATCGTCATAAAATCAGCCGACCGCATACCGAAGGCAGCCTTAACCTTTCCGCTTATCGTTAAACCCATAGACCGTTCGGGAAGTCTGGGGGTGATCCGCGTGGAAGATGATAACGGATTGTCGGCTGCTATACACGATTGCCTGTACCTCTCTCTAGAGAAATCCTGTATTGTTGAAGAATACATTTCCGGCGATGAAGTGAGTGTAGAAACCCTGAGCTGGAAAGGGCAACATCATATCCTTGCCATCACCGATAAAGTGGTTACAGATGAACCTTATTTTGTAGAAATTGCCCATCATCAACCGAGTTCGTTGTCGTTCGATATACAGGAAAAGATAAAAAAGATTTCCTTAGAAATTTTAGCTGCCGTTCATGTAGAGAACGGTGCCGCACATATTGAATACAAGATAACTTCCCAAGGGGAAATTTATGCGATAGAAATAGGAAGCCGAATGGGCGGTGATTTTATCGGATCCGACCTTGTTTATTTATCTACGGGATTTGACTACACCCAGGCAATCATCGATATTGCGCTGAATCAATTTGAAGGCAATTTTACGCGGAGCAAAGGGTTGTATTCCGGTGTGTACTTTCTGTCAAAAAACACCGAAACATTGTTGCCCTATTTTCATGATACAATAAAACGTAACTTTACCGTCGTAAAAAAAGAAATCCAGAATTCCGATTTGAAATATATCCATAGCAGCAACGATCGTTCGGGATTTCTGATCTATCAATCGCACGAAAAAGTAGATTTGCTATGAAACGTATTGCCATCATAGGATCAGGGCATTTAGGCCAGCAGATTGCGTACCATATCCACCACGATACGTCGGACAAGGTTGTCGCCTTCTTTGATGACTATCAGCCCGAGGGTACTAAAGTCTCCGGGATAGCGATCATAGGAGGCAATGATACCATTATATCCGCATTTAATCAGGATGTTTTTGATGAATTGCTGGTAGGCGTGGGTTATAAGCATATGTCTTTTCGGAAGCAGGTGTTCGAAGATTTATGCGATAAGATTCCTTTCTATACGTTCATACATTCTTCCGCTTATGTTGATTCATCTGCACAAATAGGAAAAGGCAGTGTGATCTATCCGGGATGTCTGATCGACCAGCACGTAGCCATTGGAGACAATGTGCTGATGAACATCGCAGGTACCGTTGCCCATGATTCCAAAGTCGGGAGTCATTCTTTTTTATCCCCTTCGGTGGCCATAGCAGGATTTGTAAACATCGGTGAGCAGTGCATTATAGGGATTAATGCCACCCTTATAGATAATATATCGGTCGTAGCGCAGACTCAAATCGGAGGTGCGGCCGCCGTGATTAAAGGTATAGAACAGCCCGGACTTTATGTGGGGAATCCGGCGCGATTTGTAAGATAAATATGATACCATTCAACAAACCCTTTATAGTAGGCAAGGAGCTCAAATACATCGAAGAGGCCGTGAAGAGTGGGAAAATTTCAGGTGATGGAATTTTTACCAAGAAATGTCAAGACTTTTTTCAGGACAGGTACCACTTCTCCAAAGTATTGATGACAACCTCCTGTACCGACGCCTTGGAGATGGCGGCTATATTGTGTGAAATTAAGGAAGGTGATGAAGTTATTGTGCCGAGTTATACGTTCGTTTCATCGGCCAACGCATTTGCTTTACGCGGTGCAAAGCTCGTTTTTGCCGATTCCTGTTCGGACAATCCAAATGTTGATCCCAAAGAAATTGAGCGGCTGATTACCGACAAGACGAAAGTGGTTGTCCCCGTACATTATGCCGGTATGGCTTGTGATATGGCAGCCATCATGCAGCTCGCAGAAAAGCACAATTTACTCGTGGTCGAGGATGCCGCCCAAGCCATCGATAGTTATTACACCTTTCCCGATGGTACCAAGAAGGCACTGGGGGCGATCGGGCATTTTGCAGCCTTCTCCTTTCATGAAACCAAAAATATCATAGCCGGAGAAGGTGGCATGTTGGTCATTAACGATTCGACCTTTTTTGAACGGGCCGAGATCATCCGGGAAAAAGGAACCAACCGGAGTGCATTCTTCCGGGGAGAGGTCGATAAATACGGGTGGGTAGACATCGGATCTTCCTTCCTGCCCTCCGAGATTATTTCTGCCTTTTTATATGGGCAGTTAGAACATCTGGATGAGATTCAGGCCAAACGCATAGCCATTTGGAACCGCTATTATCAAGAGTTACAGGTCGTAAGCGAGCAAGGATATATTCAGTTGCCTGTTGTCCTGTCTTATGCGACGAATAATGCGCACATGTTTTATGTGGTATGCAGAAGTTATGAAGAAAGGTCTGCCTTAATTAAATTTATGAAAGAACATCGCATTCACCCCGTGTTCCATTACCTGAGCCTGAATAAGAGCGACTATTTTTTGAGAGACAACGAGGTCGTTGATATACCGCAGTCGGATTACTATACCGATCGGCTTCTGCGATTGCCGTTTTATTATGAGCTGAGTAGCGACGAGCAGGGAAAAGTGATTGAAGTCCTTAAAACGTTTTACCTGCCGTAGATCTGTGGTTACAAGGTTCGCAGTTATAAGGTTATAGGGGCTACAAGGTTATGCTGTTGCGCAACAAAAGTGCAAAATCACAAAATAGCAGAAGACCAAATTGTCTTGAAAAACTTTACGACAAAATCTCTTTTAATGTCGCTGCGCCATTGGATAGCTCGGCAAAGCTGAAATCTTCGGGCAATGCGATAACCGCAATATCTGATGGCCTCAAATCTACGTATGTCCCACAAAGGTAATTTGTTAAGTCCGAAAGCCCGGGGTTATGGCCAAAGAGGATTACCGTGTCAGCGGTGTCGGGCACCGCATTGATAACTGTTAAAATGTCGAGAAAATGCGCCTCATAAATGGATTTTTCCTGTTGGATATCTGCTTCGGGATGTTGTAATGTATCGCAAAATAGGATAGCAGTCTGTATGGTCCGGTTGGCCGTGGAAGAAATCACGATTGTGTCTAGGGTCAGTATCGATTTGCCTGCTAGCTCTTTCGCAACACGTTCAGCCTTCTCTTTTCCCTGCTGAATAAGATTCCGGTCGTGATCCCGTTTTTTAAAGGAATGCTCTTCGGCTTTGGCATGGCGGATGAGGTACAGGGTCTTTCTTTTCATTTAAAGGTAAAGTTCTTCTTTATCAGGTAAAATCAATAGGTAGCTGATTTTTTTGCTATTTTTAAATATTCGCGTTCAAGATCTTGTATATATATGTTTACGTCTCTGGTTTTTATGGTCTCGGTAAATTGTGTCTCTGACAAATTTTCTGCTTGATTTTTATCCGTTAATATTTCGAGGCTTTTTTCAACAAACTTGTTTAAATTTTTGTAGTGTGGGTACGTGTCGTTTACTTTTTTTTGTGGATAGCCATGAAAATCCCAGCAGATCAAAGGTGTCCCCGTTGTACAAATATCTAGGCCGGCATACCCTGCGGGCCTATCGTTATTATACCCCTGAAACCAAGACAATGATAGTTTTTCATTCAAGGCAGTCTGTACAATGTTTTCTTGATGACCTCTAAAAAAGACTTTATCCACCAGGCCTAATCTTTCTAGATAATCCAACATGCCTTCTGCCCGCGGATCTCCGTTTCCAAAGACATGAAGTTCACAATTTGGCATTTTGTCCAATAAAAGTTGAAAAGAATAGAAAAAAGGATCTAAAGGTTTGTACCTGTTTAGTCGAGTGAAAATTCCAATCTTTTTGACTGGCGAGTCTTGATATTTCCAGGTATTGTTCTCTGCATTTATTTGTAGTACTAATGGGAGATAAACAACATGATATTTTTTAAATTGACTTAGTTCGTAACCTATTTCATCTTCGTTGAATGGTGAGCAAAAATTGTAAAAGAGGTCATGGTCGAATTTATCGTATAAGAATCTATCCTGAAATTTGGCCGACATCATGTGTATTAAGCTCTTTTGTCTAATTTTTTCAGGCATTGAATGTATATATGTATATTCACCCATCCAATGTATAACCTCGAAGTGGTCAATATAGTCACATAATTCGTCTTTCCAGGGAGAAGTAGGTTTGGGTAGTAATTTTCGAATAAGGCGACGCAATCCTTTGCCCTTTTTAAAAAAGGCAGGATTGATAAACCGATCAATGTAGGTAATAGGCGTCCCTAATTCTATATGTTTTTTTTCATAGTAACGCTCTTTCCAATTTGAAGGGATATCCTTTTCCTTTTCGAGACACAATATGGATAGATTAAAAATATCTTTATTTAATGCACGATCTATTTCGTATGCAAAGCGTTCAGCTCCGGCGCGATGTAAACCACCTACTATAAACAAAACACTGGTTTTTGACATAAATAAGCTCTCTTGTATAATTCTGTTCTCTTCGTTTTTCAGTTTGAAGTGAAACGGTAATCACAAAGATACTGTTTTTCTTATTCGCCGTCTTCGACTACAAGGATAAATTGTTATGAAGACATAGGGGGGTGTATAGGGGGCTAAATGTTTTTTAAAGCTTTGAATAGACCTAACTTATGCCCTAAGCGAGCCCACTTTGACTTTTTAATGCGCCTTAGCTTTTCGTTTACTTCAATTTTCAAAATAAAACTATCTACAAACAGATCCTCTATATTAATTCCTCTGCGTTCTGACATTTTTATTAGGGCAACCCAATGCCAAAATAATGCTCGTGACACGTTTGAACCTGAGCTAGCTCCCTGTTGATGGACTCTGTATAAGTATAAATCTTCATCTATGTGCTTTACAGGAGCTACCTCACACATTTTCATATAAATATCTTTATCTTCCGCTCTTTTTATAAAAGTATCTATGCCCGTCGTGCGTAAATAAATATCTTTTTTAAAGCTTGAAAAATGTGAAATTTCTCCCTTGAAGTTTAGGTATTTTTCGTCTAGATTGTTGATTTGTACTCCTTTATGGACAGAAACGGGATTCAGGTCTTCATCGCAAAAGGTGAAGTTAGAATACACCAGGCCCACTTCAGGATAATCGTAATGTGCTTTCAATGAGATTTCTATTGCCCGAGGAGCTAAAGCATCATCGGGGTCTAATCTGGCAAATAATGCTGTTTGGGATAATTCGATTCCTTTTATGAGTGTGTTTTGATATCCTCTGTTTTTTTCGTTAATATATAATCGAAATCTTACGTCGTCTTTAATTAGGGATCGTATACATTCTATGGAATTGTCGGAAGAGCAGTCGTCAATTATGATAGCTTCCCAATTACTAGACGTTTGTTTGATTAAGCTATCGTAACAGTCCGGAAAGAAAATCCCATTGTTATAGTTTGCTATTATTATGCTAATCTTGGGTACTACCATCGTTATCTAAAGTTTTTAAATTTTACTTTTTCTCTTGAAAATTTTTGATCCGTCTGCTTAGCTTTCTTTCTTTTTTCCTTTCATTCGCCCGAAAAATGCTGAATTGCTCGGATAATAATTGACGGATAAGCAATGAGTGTCCATATCGTAAGTAAGGCTTTCCTTATGAAGATATTTATTTTTTTCCTCACATTGATACGATTTTAATAGCAAAGCTAAAGAAATCTGTTAAATAATTTAGGAAACAGTTTCCTTAATATTAAGCGAATTTTTATTTTGGTGCGCAAGTCGTCCTTTATAATGGAGTTTATTGAATAATTGCGCCAAACGGACCAGTTGGTGTCGAGAGATTGATGTAAAAATAGTGCTTTGCGAGATCGGTTTGCATTTTTAACTATTTGGTTTTGTCCATTTTTTTTGAAGAAGGACACCTGTTGACTCAATGCATGATACTCGTCGGCTATACTTTTAAAACTTCGATAAGATGTAATGCTATCTTCCCGCATTCTATAAAAATATAATTCGCTATCTAAAAGTTTCACACTCTTTGCCTGATTCAGAATTAGGTATATAACGGCACAATCTTCGTGTAAGCGACCGATTGGAAAGCGTAAATGGGACCAAAGTGTCCTTCTATAAAGTTTGTTGGTCGCTACTATCGTATGTATGCCAAGCTTTTCATGGAAGAGAAATTCATTCATTTCAAATCCGGATAATTCTTCGTATCTCTCAGAAATTGGAAGACTATTATCAGGTTCCTGTATAGTGAATTTTTTTAATCGGCATATTGCGATATCAGACTCTCCGATGTTCTGTGACATAATTTTCAAATAATCTCGATGTATAATATCGTCACTATCAATAAAAGCTAGATAATCTCCGGTCGCACACTCTATTCCTTTGTTTCGGGCATCTGAAAGCCCTCCATTTTCCTTGTTAATGAGTATGATTCGGCTGTCAGATTTTAAATAATCCTCGCATATCTGTCTGCTGTTATCTTGCGAACCGTCATTAACAAGAATAATCTCAATATTTTTGTAAGATTGGCTAAGAATACTATCGACACATGCTGATACATATTGCTCTACATTATAGACAGGAACGATGACAGATATTAGTTTATTCGTATACATGAACAGATAATATTCCTTGAAAGGTTAAAACTAAGATTTTTCAACTTGTATAATTTTCTCTGTTAAAGCTTCTAATGAAAATGGAGATAAACTATTTGAAGAATGTTTCTGAAGGGTGAGCCATAATTCTTTATCAGCATAGAGACGTACTATTTGTTGTGCGAAATCCTCAGCGGAATTTGCTAATAATGCATTTTTTTCATGCTTTAAATACATGCCTTCAGCTCCAGTGGTACTTGTAACTACGGGTAAGTAGTATTCGAAAGCTTGACCAATTTTTCCCTTTACTCCGGCTCCGTATCGTAGTGGTGCGACCATCATTTTATGTGTCAAGAATAATGTGGCAATATCGGGAACATAGCCATGAAATTTAATGTTGGGATGTTTGAGGTCTTTAAACGCAGCCTGTATGTCGCCAACGATGTTTAATTCGATTTGGGGATGGGACTTCCATATTTCAGGAAGTATTTCGTCTTTTAGAAAGTTGATTGCATCGACATTGGGATGATGTGTAGATCCGATAAATAATAGTCCCTTTCTTTCTTCAAAGGAAGGTATCTCTGTAGGGCGGACTTTTGTGTAATGGATATTTGATATGACAATTAACTTTGCTCCCGGAGTGAATTTGTGCATATATTCTTTTTCTTCTTCAGAAATGGCAACTACAACGTGAGCTAATTCTGCGGCTTTCTTTTCATATCTATAGTATTTTTGATAACGTTTTTTATATTTTTTATTACCTGGAGATATTTCTAAAGCCCTTTGGTAGCGTAGATGGTGAACATCTACCATATCAAAGATAAGTCTAGCGTTCGTCAGATATTTTGTAGCGAAAGGATAATGTTTTATAAAAACATCGGATGTGCTAAACCAAACGAGTGGATTTTTTCTGATGAAGCGGCGAATAAAAAACAATAAATCTGCTATCGGTTTATAACCAAAATAGACACGAACTCCTAACCGTTGAAAATAGGGATTGTATGTGTTTTTAATCCGGTTCTTCGGAGCTATCAGACTTGTATTATAGCCTAATTTCCGATACATTTTAATAATTTCGGTTAAGCGAAGTTCTCCAGAGTTATTGTCGTATTGAGGAACTCTATAGTGAAAAAAGACAATTTGTTTGTCCCCATAAAGTTCTTCTACTCTTTCCCATTTACTTCTTGCAGTAATTGAACCTAATTCCTTATGCCATTTTTTTATAAAAATATCGTGATTTTTTTGAAATAATTCAGATTTCAGAGATGAAGTATCCTTCTTCGAATTATACGAAACTCCATTGAAATGGCTAATTTTGGAAAAAGGCGTGTAATAAATATCTTTTCCTTGCTTATACTTCAATTGGAAACATAGGTCGGCATCTTCAAAATAGGCCGGCACAAATATTTCGTCTAATAAGTTCAAAGATTGCTCATCGTTGACCTTTTTAAAAAGCAAGCTGCACCCGGAGCAATAGTCGGCTTTGTAAATATAGTTTACTTCTGGAGAGTATGTCTTTTTATTCGCAATTTGAGTAGGGAACCCTTCATTGAGAAAAAAGCTTCCCGCTTCTTGAAGTGTTCCGTCTGTATTTAAGAGCATTGATCCTACCGCACCTACATTTTCAAAGTTATCAAATACATAAATTAATTCATCTAAAAAGCCTTCATGAACCTCGGTGTCGTTGTTTAATAAGTAAATATAAGTGCCGCGTGCATTCTTTATTCCATTATTTACACTTCTTACAAAACCGATATTGGTCTCGTTGCGAATGATCGTTAGGTTCTTTATCTGGGAAAAATCACAAACTTCTGAGCTGTTGTCGTCTACTAAGATAATCTCAAAATCCACCTTTGGGAGATGTTGAATGATAGATATGATGCAATTATGTGTAAATGCATATTGATTGTAAAACGGTATAATTATAGACACCAAAGGTTGTTCATAGGTGTCAAAACTAAAAGTTGGTATCTGTTTGATTCTTGGCAGCCTTGTACGGTATCGCTTTTGAAGTTTAGCTAAGTAAATTAACTTTCTGAAATAGTCACGTGTCTTTGTGTAGATTCCCATTGAATTTTTCTTATACGTGGGTATAGGTTAGTATAGGTTAGAGAAATGGTGGACTTCTTATTTCCTCTGCAAAAGCACAAATTAATGTTATTAAGTTTTTTGCATCACCGATAAATAATCATTATAACTATTCCAAATCCAAAATTTTCCCGTACAATATTTAGGAAGGACATTGATGGCCAAATTATTGATATTAAACGAAGATGAGGAAGATTTAGAGTGCAGTCTGTTGAATATAATTTTATTTCTAAAATAAACCCGTTTTATCTTTCGTTTTTTAGCATTGGAACGAATGGTTTTAGCGCCTAAGTGATAACAAACTGCTTCTTTAATAAAATAGCTTTTCCAGCCCTTGAGCATAGCCCTGAAACTCAAATCATCATCTTCGAAGTAATAAGGACTGAAAATAGGATTAAAACCACCTAATACCTGAAGCTTTCGAGTATTAAATAGTGTGTTTGCACCAGAAATAAAATGTGTTTCGTCGTTCTGATGGTTGGGATATTTCTTAATACTAAATAAATCTTGTTTGAAAAAGACACCTGTTGTTTGTGGGTTTGGACTATCATCTATTGCTTTCCCCATGACGGCAAATGTGTTGTTACCTTTGAAATTATCTAAACAGATTTTTATATAGGAGGGTGTCAGCTTGATATCTGAATTGAGCAATAGTAAGAAATCGCCTTTTGCGGCCATAATCCCTCTATTACATGTTTTTGAAAAACCTATGTTGTTTGTATTTTTCAAGATCTTGATATTCGGATATTGATCTTGAAGAAATGCTACCGAGCTGTCCGTGGAGCAGTCGTCCACAACAATGAATTCGTAGTCTACTTTTGCAAAATGTAAGGAAACAAAGACAGAAGGCAAATATTGTTCAAGCAATAATCTTCCATTATAATTTGGAATGACGACGGTTATCATGTGTACAAAGTTACGATTATTTTTATTTCTACGAGAATGAAGTTAAATATGCTACATTTGTCAAGATTATTATAACAATTTTTAACCTAGTTCTTCTCTGTCGCTCGACAGCTGAATAGGTATATAAAACTCTTTTAAATGTTGATATGAAAATATTTCTTTTAATATTTGCATTGTTGTTCAATGTATTTGTTTATTTTATTTCTATAGAAAGTACGTATATAGAGGAAATTGTCTTTATCAGTATTGTCGTGTTTTCTTTTTTCCATTTTTTACACCTTATTTATCGTTCTAAATATATTCTACTGAAGACCTTAGTCTTCGGTAGCTGTTTTATTTTAAGCCTCAACCAAATTTTTGGATTAGGGGCATTTTTAGTATATGATAGTCAGTTTACGTATGGTCACGCTTTAAGCGTCTTGAATTCAAATTTGAAAGAAATTCAAAGCATGATGTCTACCATGACCATATTGCTCGTGCTCTTTGTACTTTTAATGTTTTTTTATTTCTACGTTGTTAAATTTTACCCGATACAAATTAAAAATAGAATAGCAAATATCGGAATAAGTCTATTATGGATTTTAGTGCCTATATGCAGTGTGCTGTTTTACCATTCGAAAAGCGCAGTTGAACGACGTTTCTCTCTTTTGTTAAGTAATAGCCCCTTTTATAATATTAGAACCTTGACGCAAGCCATTGATCAATATAATGAACTCCATAAGATCAAGAATCATGCCGTTGATTATTCGAACTTAATCGTAGGTGATAATCAAGTAAAGACTATCGTACTTGTTATAGGGGAATCAGCGCGACGTTGTAACATGTCTTTATACGGGTATAATAGACATACAACACCATTTCAGGATCAGGAACGCGACAATATGAAGTTGTATACAGAGATGGTTAGTCCGGCGGCGATTACCCTTTTTTCTGTTCCGATGCTGCTGTCGTCGGTGGTGCCGGAGAAGTTTCAGGATAGTAAGGGGCAGTTTGGCGACAATATTTTGTGTATGGCCCATCATCTAGGTTATTCTACTTATTGGCTGAGTACGCAGGAGCAAGGAAGCAGGTACTTATCAACAGTAAGCAATATGGCACAACTTGCCGATAGTGCGATATGGTGTATTGGTTATGATGAAGTATTGATAGATAAAGTAAGGGAGATCCAACGGAGGGATTTGGGGAAGAAGATGCTTGTTTTACATATTAATGGTTCTCATTCAAATGCGTGCGATAAATATCCTGCAGATCAATCTTTTTTTAAAGGAGACAATCCTGTAGTCGATTGCTATGATAATTCGATACGTTATACAGATGCTATACTTGGTCAGCTCTTTGCTATGTTACGAAACGAGAACTCAGCATTGGTTTATTTATCGGATCATGCAGAGAAGCTTACGGAAAATCGTTTTATACATTCTGATTCAAAAGAGGGGACGGCGATACCGTACTACGCATGGTATTCTCCGCTATGCCCTGAAGAGGTAAAGGATATTGGTGTTCATAACGGACTGACGTCTTTAATAGTGAACTATTACGAAGTGGCCCGTTTGCTGGGAGTTACCAATATCATGTTTGAGAGAAGTTCAGAAATTAAATTTTTGAAATCTGATTTATCTGTTGTAGATTACGACAACTTAATGCCCTAATTTATGTTGAGCGTCATTGTGCCCTGTTTTAATCATGGACATTTTCTGGAGGAGACGATTCTTTCTATACTTAGTTCGACATATTCTTCGATGGAAATCATTATTATAGACGACGGTTCTACGGATACAAGTCGGGAAGTAGGAGAAGAGTTATGTAAACGATATACTCAAGTATCCTATTATTATCAAGACAATGCGGGTCCGTCTGTCGCAAGAAATCATGGTGTCAAACAAGCTATAGGCAAGTATATCCTGGCACTAGACGCTGATGACCTTATTAGTCCAATCTATATAGAGGAAGCCGTTAAAATACTTGACTCTTGTCCGGACGTAAAAGTAGTCTATGCAAATGCGGAAAAATTTGGATCAGTAAACAAACCATGGAATTTAAAGCAATATACCCCTAGGCGCTTGGCGGTCGACAATATGATTTATGTCAGTGCTATATATCGGAAAATAGATTGGGAGAGAGTAGGGGGCTATACCGAAGACAAACGTTTAGTTCGGGAAGATTGGGAATTCTGGATTAAAATGCTAAAAGATGGGGGAGAAGTAGTCAAGCTCCCAATTGTAGGCTTCTATTATCGCATACATAGCCATTCAAGACGGAAAAGTATGTCAAAATGTAGTAAGGATAGAGAAAT
The DNA here is from genome assembly GCA_040392285.1 of Sphingobacterium sp. Lineage (GTDB taxonomy): Bacteria > Bacteroidota > Bacteroidia > Sphingobacteriales > Sphingobacteriaceae > Sphingobacterium. Next base: position 40,139 of record JBEBWF010000018.1, read on the forward strand.
AGAATACTTGAACGAATATCACGCTGATTTTTTTAAGAAACAGCTGGGAGGTCCTTTACGTAAATCACGTTCTTGGTCGAGAGTGATTAACTTTTTCGCAAAAGGGAGTGATTAATCTCTATGGTAAATACCGGCATTTTTCTTGGGATCTGTCGGTAACTTGAAAGAGATGTGTTCTGGGTATTTCATAATCACGGGATGGAAGACGTTTCCAAACAGGGTCCAATGGAGTGGATAATGTAGCGATCTACCTTGATAGATAAACTTCATTGTTAATACAATCCGATGTAGAAAGTTTTTGCTTATTAATCTTTTCTCTCTGGGGTGCTGAGCTGGGAACTTTTTCAGTTGGGGCGTGTACATGGTAAGAATGGCCTCCAGATTGTCTAGTATTTCTTTGCTTATCTGCGTCTGCGATCTTCCTACCCAAGAAGGGACAGCTATTAATTTTTCGTAATGGCCCGGCACATATTTGCCGTCCGAAGTATATACTTTAGCCGCTCCGCCAGGAATTTCAGGACGTCCTATCATCCAAACATTCGGATCTTGGAACTCCTTCCAGACGTTGGCGTACGAGGCTTTTGTGGCCTTGATATCATGCCAAGCTCCGCCATAATGATGGAGCAAATATGCTCGAATATAATCCGAACGATGTACAATACTGAGATTGCAATAGCTTTCCGGTAACGGATGTTCTTTTTTTATAAATTTAGCTAGATTTTGTGGGGTAATGAGGCAGACGGGAACCTGTATATGTTGCTGTAGATAGTTAAAGCTAAGTAATCGGTTGTTGGACATTTCTTCACCTTCCCAGTAGCACCAAATTACAAAGGGCACTCCGTTTTGGTATGTTAGCTCTTCTGGATGGTGAATGCGTTGCATAACTATATTTTGTCTCGACCTTTTGTGAATTTCAGCCAATAATACTTTATTGGATTACTATATTTTAATTGTTTCCAAGGTCGACTTCCGTGTGGTTTATGAAGTACAGGAGTGTCGAGTAGAACATAATTATGAAATCCATTTTTTAATGAAGCTTGAGAGATCGTTGTGTCGAACCAGTCTTTTCCTTTATCGAGGTATTCAAAACTGAATGTTTTTAAAAAGTTGTTGCTTAACAGGGTACAACAAAAGCTAAGGCTTCTATCTGTACTTGTAGCTTCTTTCTTTTTTTCTTTGAATTTGAGATAAGGGAAGTTTACTTCATTGTTCTCATCGACAGTGACAGCCCCAACCATCCCTATAGCAGGATGATTTTCAGCAAAGGAACATAGCCTTTCGAGGGTATCTGTTTTTACTTCTACATCAGACTCGACGATAATGAGAGGAAGTTTTTTTTCTAAACACCTTGTTTGTGCATCTTTGAGTACGGTGAAGTAATTGGGAGAAGGTGTATTCGTAAGTGTAGATATATGAATATAGTGATAATCCAAGGACTTTGCTTTTGCCATTAAGACTGCTGAAATCTGCTCCTGACTAAAATCATCATACACCAAATATAAAAAATCCCCAACACTGTTTTTGATAGCTTTAATAGTCTCTAACGTGTTTTCTAAAGCATTTTTTACCGGTGTGACGACAATTGCCTTATATTCTTTCATATGTGACTTTTCAGCATTAAAAACCCACACTCTTTAAATTTAACCCCACCCGCTCGTCCAAACCAAATAGCAGGTTCATGTTTTGTACAGCCTGACCAGAGGCTCCTTTTAATAAATTGTCGGTAACACTAACGATGAGCAATTTATCACCATGTTTTTCCAGATGTAAAATACATTTATTGGTGTTGACAATCTGCTTGACATCTATATTAGCTTTACTCACCCAGGTGAAAGGATGTGATGTGTAATAGGTCTCGAATAAGCTGTAGGCCTCACTTTCGCTCAGCGATGAATCGATGTAAGTAGTTGAAAAAATACCCCGTGGAAATGCACCACGTTGCGGAATCAGGTTGATCTTGGACATAGCTCTTTCTATCAAGGATTTATCTGATGAAGGAAGAAAGCCATTTTGTAATTGATCTAGCGATTCTGAAATCTCTTGCAAATGTTGGTGTTCAAAAGATTTATAAGCCGAAAGATTGTTGTTTCTCCAAGGGAAATGCGAAGTCGCCGTCGGCTTTTGCCCCGCACCGGTAGCACCTGTAGTCGCATTGATATGCACTTGATCAGGAAGCAGCCCGTTATTTGCTAAAGGTAATAATGCCAATTGGATGTTTGTTGCAAAACAGCCTGGATTCGCAATATATTGTGCTGTTTTTATAGTTTCCCGATTTAACTCAGGAAGGCCATATACGAAGTTTTTTCCTTGATATGCTGTGTGTGCGCGAAGACGATAATCCTGTGACAAATCAATAATCTTGACTGACGGATTTATCGGGTTTTCTTCTAAAAATTTGCGCGCATGGCCGTGTCCTACACATAGGAATAATACGTCTATATTGGAATGGAAGTCCGAAGAAAATGTTATTTCCGTATCACCGAAGAGATCATTATGGACTTCATAAAGTTTGTTGCCCGCATTTGAGACACTGTTTGCAAATACAATTTCTACATCGGGGTGATAAATCAGTATCCGTAGTAATTCGCCTCCGGTGTATCCTGCAGATCCAACAATACCTACTTTGATTTTTTCCATATTATTGTAAATATAAGCAAAAAGCGCATAGTCTATACAATAGCACGGCATTTATGCCAACGGAGCATTTGTATAGTGGTGCTCAAAATTTTCCTTTAGCCTTATTGGTTTACTTTGTGCCAGATAAGAGTTTGGTTGCCAAATATTTTTGAAAAGCCTTTGACATCATCGCCGGTATAGCCCTCATTCATTTCGCCATAGCTGCCAAATTTGCTGGACATCAAATCATGCTCGGATTCGATGCCAATGACAATAAAACGGTAGGGATGTAATTCCACGATGACACGGCCACTAACGGTAGACTGTGAGCTTTGGAGAAAAGCCTCTATATCGCGCATGACAGGATCGTGCATTTGTCCTTCGTGCATGTAATTGCCATAAAATCCCGCTATCTGATCTTTCCACGACAGTTGCCATTTTGTCAAGGTATGTTTTTCCAACGTGTGATGGGCCTTGATTAAGATTAAGGAGGCCGCTGCTTCAAATCCCACGCGTCCTTTGATACCAATGATTGTATCACCGACATGGATATCGCGGCCAATGCCATAAGGCTGAGCGAGGTCTTGTAATTCTTGAATGACCCTTACTGCACCAAGTTGATTGCCATTCAGTGCAACAGGTTCTCCTTTTTCAAAATCAATAGTTATCTGTTGCGATGCAGTGGAAGTAACTGGCGTAGGCCAAGCTGACTCTGGTAGGTATTGATTGGAGGTCAAGGTTTCAGCGCCACCCACCGAAGTTCCCCATAATCCTTTGTTGATGGAATACTTGGCCTTTTCCGCGCTATAGGGGAAGCCATGCTGTGCAAGATATTCAATCTCCGCCTCACGTGACAGTTTTAAATCACGTATAGGAGTGATAATTTCAACACCAGGTATCAACGTGTTGAAGATCATATCAAAGCGCACTTGGTCGTTTCCGGCACCAGTGGAACCATGTGCCACACATGCGGCACCGATCTTCTTTGCATAGTTCGCTATGGCTGTAGCTTGACACACCCGTTCGGCAGACACCGATAGGGGATAAGTCGCATTTTTGAGCACATTGCCAAAGATTAAGTATTTAATAGTTTCGCGGTAGTAGTTTTCTGTTTCATCAATCGTGGTGTGTGATTTTACGCCAAGCTCATAGGCGCGTTTCTCAATATTTTTAATCTCTTCTTCGGAGAGACCACCGGTATTTACGACAACAGAGTGAACTTCCATTCCTAAATCCTTGGAGAGATAGATACAACAGAACGATGTATCTAATCCACCACTAAATGCTAAAACTACTTTTTTCATCATATATAATTATTTATGAGTGTGAGATTTCAATGGTATAAATGAGCTCGCTACACTCGGTTTGTCTTTTAAAGGCGATGAAGCTATCAGATTTATTTATTGCTCTGTGTGGCTTAAATAAATCATGATGGTTTCATACTTTACGAGATACAATATTTAAAGCTTAACCAATTAAGCTGTGCAAATTTAACAAATTAAAATCCTTTTGCAGGCTTTGTGCCTACCGGAAATATAGCCGCAACAAATTTCTTGGTCGATTTCCACAACTTTGCTTCAATACGTTTCAATAAGGATTGTTTTTTAGAAATCCGTTCGAGACGTTCCTTTGCTTCTGCCCTACGTTGAATTTTTTCTTTCAGTTCCCGCTCTTTTTCTACAGGGTCCCAAAGCATGGCTGTACACATACAGTTCTTACGTTCCTTACTCATCAGGATATCATAGTTGATACAGCTCTGACAGCCTTTCCAAAATTCTTCGTCTTGCGTGAGCTCAGAATAGGTCACGGGTTCATAACCCAAATCGGAATTGATTTTCATGACAGCTAATCCCGTGGTTAACCCGAATATTTTAGCTTTAGGATACTTTTCGCGTGAAAGATCGAAAACACGTTTCTTTATGGCTTTAGCTAGTCCTACCTTACGGAATGCCGGATTTACAATTAACCCGGAATTGGCTACATAGTCACCATGACTCCATGTTTCTATATAGCAGAACCCTGCCCACGTTCCATCGCGGTGTAAAGCTATCACAGCTTTACCCTCATCCATTTTTTTTGATACGTATTCGGGTTTACGACGCGCTATGCCTGTTCCACGAGCCTTTGCGGATTCAAACATCTCGGCACAGATTTCCTCCGCATACTTTATATGTTCTGCTGTTGCCGGAATAATTAAAAAATCTGAAATTGTCATTTAAGGTATCGACCTATTTAATTCATGTACACACGATGTACACGATGTTAGTAAAATGGATTTTTCGAAATTCACTGAGCCGGGTGAACTTATCACACAATGGAGTTAGCCTGCCCCCAATCAAGCCCGAGGCAGAATAGGTCGTCGAAATCGCAGAATTGGACAGTTCAATCTATTGTAAACAGCCATAGTAATCCGGGCAAACTTATTTAAAGCCTGTGGTGTAATTCCTATATGTGCGTTGCTACAATACATTTTTTAACGAGTTGTTTCCAAAAATCTGACTGCACAAAATTAGGAAAAATATTCTTTTCTTTTATGCAATCTTTGTGCTGTTTTTGAGTGAATAAAGACAATATACATTTTTAGCCGCTTAAAAGCGAGTAATAGGACTTTAAAATGATGTAAACACCTTTTGTATATACTTTATAAATAAAGTAACTTTGGGAGATCAAAACGATTTATCATGGTAGGCCCGAGTATTATTTTTTACCTTTTTTTTGCAATACCTTATATATTTCTGATGTACTGGTTAGTCAAGCAGGATAAACGTAAATATGTGTGGGGCTTGGTCATCGTAACTATTATAGCTGCTCTAGGCTTGTACGTATCCCAAAAAGCGAGTAAGAATGCAATAGAAAACTATAAGCAGCACCAAATTGATGCGAGGGAACAAGAATCCGAAATGCTTCAGGATAGTGTGAAAAAGTAAAGTCTCTAATTTTTACTTAGAGACTTTGCTATCATTCCTTATTCAAGGATCTGGAGTAGTCCAGTAACTTTTCAACAACACTTTGCGAGGGATCTTTAGCTAATTTTTGAATACATGACTTAATCTTCGCTTCGAACTGATCATCTGTTTCCGTGATAGTTTCCCGTAGGACATTCGTGTGTGTTTTTTCTTTAAGTGTAGTAAAATTCTCTACCATAAGCCTCTTAATTTAATTCGTTTAATCTTAAAACGTAAACTGTGAAGCTAATATTGTAGACAATTTAACATTTTTTTACTTTTCTTTAGAAAGGGTGTATTTATTTGCTTCGACAATAGCATTGTAAGCATTGGCGATTCCTCCGCTTACGCTGATTTCAGCTAAATATACTTTCTTGTTTGAGCCGTCTTGTCGAACTTTGACCTTTTGATCCACCTTCTCGACAGACTTTAGGATGATGTCTTTTACTTCTTTCGCCGTAAGCTCTGGATAATATGCACGCAATAATGCTGCTAACCCAGAAACTACGGGAGCCGCCATACTTGTGCCTTGCTGATCTTTATATTTATTCTCCGGCATAGTAGAATGTATAGCTACGCCAGGAGCAAAGACATCAACAGCCTTATAGCCATAATTGGAGAAATTGGCTAATAGATCGCTGTCTAATTTCCACGATGTGGCACCCACTGTAATCCAAGCATCGGCCTCACCGGTGACGGCCTTTAAACTGTCGGTATAATATTTAGTGGGATAGTTGGGATAAATGTCTATATTTTTGCCATCGTTTCCGGCCGCGTGCACCAAAAGCACATCTTTTTCCATGGCGTATTTTACAGCTTCGTCGACAGCTTTCTTATTGTATACATAGCCCTTACCAAAGCTCATGTTGATCACCTTTGCGCCATTGTCAACAGCATAACGGATACCATTAGCGACATCTTTATCGCGTTCATCTCCGTCGGGTACTACGCGCACCGACATGATTTTTACGTTATCCGCAATACCATTGATCCCAATATTGTTGTTCCGTCGTGCTCCTATAATCCCGGCCACGTGGGTGCCGTGATCGGCGTCAGGTCCTTTCACATCATTGTTGCCATAATATCTTTCGCTAGCATCTTCATAATTGTCGCCTACAATATCCCTGGGATCATACTGTTTGTTCAAATGATAGTTGACCTGATTGCTGAAATATTCAGTAGCTTCTTCCAGCTCTTCATAAAATTTTTCGAAAGATTTATCTTCAACTTCCTTCTTGGCTACTTTAAGTGCCAATTTCTGGCGGTCGTTCTCGGCAGAAAATTTATTCAAATCTTCTTTCGTAATGTCTTTGGCCTCTTTACCGATCTTTGCGATCATTTGGTCTATTTCATGCTTTAGTCTGCCATAGTTCACGTTGCCGAATTGCGCTTCATCCATTTTCGTGGTATAGTCCGAAACCATCTTCTGATATGCCACGAATTCGCGACGTTCGGCCTCAGAAAGGGGCGTGCTTGGTAAAACGGAGATGTATTTAGGTTCATATTCGGCTATTAAACGCGTGACTTCTAAGTTATCATAGTTGACATTTTCACCGTTGGCATTTCCGATAAAATTCCATCCATATTTGTCATCAACATAACCATTGCCATCGTCATCTTTTCCATCACCATTGTCGTCACCACTGTTGACCCAAAGTACTTCTTTCAGGTCTTCATGTTCTACATCGACACCCCCGTCTATTACGGCAACAACAACTGGTGTAGACGTGCGGCCTTCCAAGAGGGTGTAAGCTTTCTCCGTGCTGATGCCCATGATTCCATCAGCTGTATAGTCCAAATTGTACCAGTTAGCTGGAGGCGTGTCTTTTTTGTCCTGTGCAAAACCGGAGAACGGCAATATGCTGATGCCTAACAAGGCGATGAAAAGTTTTGACTTGTGCATGTTAAATTTTTATTAAGCCCACAAATATACTGTTAGTATTAACCTTATAAGTGTTAAAAATCACTAAAAAGCGCGTTGCCACTTTATAACGCGAGCAGCACTTTGTTGTTTTTTACTTATAGTAATACAAAATCGATACGAGAAGGTTTAATGAGTTGACCCTAATAGTGTGAAATCTATCTGTCGTTTTTCTAAATCGACTTTTTTGACTTTGATTTGTACTTCGTCACCAAGTTGATAGACCTTTTTCTTTCTTTGGCCAATGATGGCATAATTCTTTTCATCTAACGTATAAAAGTCGTCAGTTATGTCGCGCAATCGGACCATGCCTTCACATTTATTTTCTTCAATTTCTACGTACATACCCCATTCCGTAACTCCAGAGACGATGCCCGTATACTCTACGCCGATCTGATCTTGAAGAAATTCCGCTTGTTTATATTTAACGGACGCGCGTTCGGCTTCTGCCGCTTTCTTCTCCATTTGAGAAGAATGTTCAGCAAGCTTCTCGTAATGTTCAATATTGACATTCGTACCCCCCTCTAGATAGAATTGCAACAAGCGATGGACCATAACGTCTGGGTAGCGACGAATAGGAGACGTGAAGTGGGTGTAATAATCGAAGGCCAAGCCATAATGTGAAGAATGTTTGGTGGTGTATATCGCTTTTGCCATAGAACGTACCGCAAGTGACGTCAAGAGGTTTTGCTCCTTGCTACCCTCAATATTAGTCATTAAAGTATTGAGTGATTTTGCTGTTTCTTTATCCGACTTGATGACTAGACGATGACCAAAGCGTGCAGCAAACTGTGAGAAATTGGTCAGGGTCTCCGGATTTGGGATGTCGTGAAAGCGGTATACAAAACCCAACTTATTTTTGCCTTTTCCTTGTTTGCCGATGTATTCAGCAACTTTACGGTTGGCCAATAACATAAAGTCTTCAATAAGTTTGTGTGCGTCCTTGCGTATTTTGGTATAAACGCCCAGCGGTTTCCCATTTTCGTCTAATTGGAATTTTACTTCCTCGGTTTCAAAACTTATCGCACCGTTTTTAAAGCGGCGTTCCTTAAGAATTTGCGCCAAGTCGTTCAGCTTTAAAATTTCCGCTGCATGGTCTCCCTGTTTTGTCTCAATGATTTCTTGTGCTTCTTCATACGTAAAGCGTCGGTCTGAGTAGATAATCGTTCTTCCAAACCATTGGTCGATAACATGGGCGGTGTCGTCCATTTCAAATACGGCAGAGAAGCAGAGTCTTTCCTCATGAGGACGTAATGAACATAAGTTATTAGAAAGACGTTCGGGAAGCATTGGTATAACACGGTCTACCAAGTAGACGGACGTACCACGTTCGAACGCTTCCTTGTCGAGGATGCTGTCTGGTTTGACATAGTGAGAGACGTCCGCAATATGGACGCCTATTTCGTAATGACCATTTTCCAGTGTCTTGAAAGAAATGGCATCATCAAAGTCTTTGGCATCTATCGGGTCTATCGTGAAGGTCAATGTATCCCGGAAATCACGACGTTTGGCAATTTCTTCCACAGCTATATTTTCGGTGATGGCATTGGCGGCCTCATCCACCTCTTTCGGGAATTGCAAGGGGAATCCATAATCGGCCAAGATGGCGTTCATCTCCGTATTGTTCTCGCCTTTTTTTCCCAGTATATTTTTTACGCGACCTATCGGGTTTTTAGCATTCTTTGGCCACTCAATGATGGAGACGACAACCTTCTCCCCATTCTTTGCGCCATTCAGATTATCCAATGGGATAAAAATGTCATTTAACATTTTCCGATCGTCGGCCATAAAGAATGCATAGCTCTGGGAGATGTCAATAGTACCTGTGAAATCAGACTTCGCGCGCTGCAATATTTCCACGACTTCACCTTCTCTTTTGTTCCCTTTTTTACGATCGTAAACATGTACTTTGACCGTGTCTCCATGGAGGGCTTGTCGAAGTTTTCGAGGAGCAATAAAGATGTCATTTTCGAGTTCATCTTCGGGTACAATATAGGCCGATCCGTCAGCAGTCATATCTACTTTTCCGGTGACATAAACTTGTAACTGACGAAGCTTAAATCGCCCTTTCTCCGGCTGTGCAAAAAGCCCAGACTGTGTACCCTTAACGAGGATGTCGGCGATTGCTTCTTTAGATTCCGAATCGGATAAGTTTAATTTGGAAGATACCTGTTTGTAATTAAGAAGCTGGTTGTTCGCTTTTTCAAATACGCCAACGATCAGTTGCGTGAGTACTTCTTTATAGGGATTGTTTTTTTTCGACTTCATAGTAAGTATTGATAAGGTAAATATACTAATCATTTCGAGAAATAGGAGAGGGCTTTTTTATACAGTGTAGCGTTGATGTCGTCCTATTTGATGTGTAATGGGGGAGGGCTAAAGCGGTTTGTTGTTAAAATATATTATATACATTATAAATGTATTTTACTTAATTTAAATATCTGATTTATATAAGTGTATGATTTATTTATATAAACAAGTGTTTTGCTAATTCGTTGTTTTATAGTTGTTTGTGTATTTGTCTTTTTAGATTGCTGATCTGGAGCTATTATATATGTATACTTATCATTCATTTTATATTTTATAAAATGCTATGATATAGTTTGTTAAGTATTTATGATATAAAATTATTTACGGAATATAAAACGAATTTATCCGCTATTTTTATTAAGAACTTGGTAGAATGCCGCTGACAAAAAAAATCGCGAAGAATAGAAAAATTCTATTGGTGATTTTGGCATTTATCACAGATCCCAACGGCGTTGATAGCAATAGAATGCAGCGAAAAGTTGGAGGGCACCTGAATGTTTGGGATGGATATTTCGTTTAAACAAAAGACGCTATTACATACCGAACAGATGAAATGGACATGCTGATCATGGTGGTGATGAGCGGTACAAGCCGTGGAGCATATGGCATAAGTCGCGGTGCCGTTTAAGTCGAAAACCTTATGCAGTATGCCTTTTTCTTCGAAGCTTCCGAGGATACGGTAAAGGGTTACGCGGTCAATTTCACCCCCCAGAACTTTCTCTAAATCGGGTTGAGAAATCGCCGATTTTTTGGTGTCAATAATTTCTAAAACACGTAACCTTGGTTGCGTAACCTTAAGTTGATTCGTGCGTAGAAGTTGTTTAAAATCCTGACGGTTTTCGAGAGATGATCCGATATGATGTGTAGTCTTCATAACGGTGTAAAGGTACGAAAAAAAGCAACTATTCTCTTTCCGGTATATGAGTAGCTATTACTGTGTTCGACATTGCATAAACCCCTAATCACATTGATACTGGTAATTTGCGATATCAGCCAATGTGCCTCGTTGTACGGTCATACTCGTTATCTTTCCATCCTGGTCGGCCGCATAGGTAATCAACACCTGGGTGCTACCGACCGTTACTGATTTTAACGCATTTTTTGAACCGTATACTTTCATTCCATCATGCTCTAACAATTCCTGAAAGAAGAAGAAGTCACCGGGCTGTTGTGGTTTGTCGGTATAATATTCATGCGCGCTTGAACCGGCAGGTATCATATTGCCATTATCCCATAGGTGTGTATATATAGTGGGTATGTCACCCGATGAATTGGTAATTGTCGTTTTAATGACTTGTGTGCCTCCGTTATACAGAAATTCGGAGTTGTCCCAATCGGTACCCGCTTCGTCAAATTCTGTCCGTTTATTGGTGACGAATCCGTTGCTATTGAGCGTATAAGTTTTTTTGGTATGGAATGTCCCGGAATTCGTGGTATGAACAATAACTGTATTACCATCGTATTGGTAGGTATTTATCCTGCTCCCGCTGGTTACTTTTGTTATTTTGTTGTCTGCATTATAGTCAATATTGAATGTAGCCCCTCCTCCATTGACAGTGATAATACGGCAGGTTGGCGGTTCGGGATTGTCCTTTTTCTTTTTAGAACAGGCTATTGTCAGGCTTAGGGACAGCAACAGGATGCTGATTGGCAGTTTGTTGATCGTATTGAATGCAGTTTTCATAATGTTGATTTAAAGTTTTATTGATGTTATATTACTCTGTATTAAACCCAACAACAGTATGCTGGTTGTGAGTTTGTGTATCGTGTTATAAAGATGTTTTCATTGCTTGTAGATTTTGCAGTCCCTACCGGAAAGTTTATAGACCTCCCTGGCGTTGCTGTTGTGTGATACACAAAATAACTGCAATGACAACACCGTTCATTGTAAAAAAGCCCAAAATTTCGGGGAGTAATACCTGCTAAAAGGAAGAGGGGATGAGGCCGAAGCTATCTGAGTTTTGGGTACTCTGGTGTTTTTGGGAAGGCGTATATCCAAAGAAACGCTTAAATTCGTGAATGAAATGAGATTGGTCAAAATAATCAAAACGTTCGACGATTTCTATCCAATCTGCTTGTTTTGGATTCTGAATTTGTTTGTAAGCCTGGGTAAAACGGACGATTCGGCTAAACATTTTGGGTGAAAGCCCCACCTGCTCTTTGAAATGTTGTTCCATAGAACTTTTTGACATACAGCTCAAACTGTTCAATTCCTTTATGGATAAAGTCCCGTTATGCTCCATGATTTTTTGGCAAATAAATGAGATCCTGGCGGATTGTTTATCAGCATTTAATTCTAGTTGCATCAGTAACCATTCTTGAAGTATGTTGAGGACGGTCAAATGATCGTGAGGTGTATCTTCTATTTTTGTAAGTACCTCATTGATCTGATGGCCCAGCAACGTGTTTAAGGGTAGACATTCATTTCTCAGCAAATCCTGCGGAATGCCCAGTAGACGATAGGCTCCATAGGGCCGGAACAATACATAGACCATGGACAATGGTGAAGTGACAACGTACTGGTGTTTCTCTATCTGACCGGTAAAATTGAAACGGACAAAATCTTTCTCTTTTCCGGAGCTGATCAGATAGGCTGGCTCTTGAAGAATAAAGGCTAAAAAACTAGAACCGACCGGAAAAAAATCAATACGTGGCAAATTGTTGTTTTGTGCCTCATCTATAGATGCATAAACAATTCCCTGAACATATGGTTGCAAGGCTACGTGAGGCGTGTACAACTGAAACTGCACGTTGATCTTCTTTTAGGGATAATCGAAATAAAAGTAAGAAAAATGATCGAAAGTGCGAAAGGTAGCGTGAGAATGGATGCGAAATGAAAGACTTCCAAAGCCTGAAAAAATCAAACCTTGGAAGTCTCTATTATTATTATTATTCCTTGGGTGAAACTTTATTTTCCGGCCGCTTTGGCATGGTCGGCGAGAAATTGTGCCAGGCCACTATCGGTCAATGGATGCTTTAGTAAGGATGTAATAACAGATAATGGACCTGTCATAACATCTGCGCCAATTTTAGCACAACCTAAAAGATGCGCACTGTGCCGTACTGAAGCGGCAAGAATCTGTGTTTCAAAACCGTAGTTATCGTAAATCAAGCGAATATCTTCGATCAAGGTTAAGCCATCGACGGAGATATCATCTAACCTACCAATGAATGGTGAGACATAGGTGGCACCTGCCTTAGCCGCTAATAGTGCTTGGCCTGTCGAAAAAACCAAAGTACAATTTGTTTTAATACCTTTTTTGCTGAAATATTTTATTGCTTTCACACCATCTTTGATCATCGGGATTTTAACAACGATCTTCGAATCCAATGCAGCTAAAGCTTCTCCCTCTTTGATCATGGATTCATAATCCGTACTAATTACCTCTGCACTTACATCTCCGTCTACAATGGCACAGATGGCCTTATAATGATTGATGACATTTTCTTCACCGGTTATGCCTTCTTTAGCCATTAAGCTTGGATTTGTGGTCACACCATCCAAAACACCCAAGTCTTGAGCTTCTTTAATTTGTGCCAGATTGGCCGTGTCTATAAAAAACTTCATGTTTAAGTTTGTTGAATTGTAATAAATTAAAACTATATGATACTTTAAGTTGTTACAAATGTAATATTTATTTAGAACTATTTAGCTTTTGAAAGCACGCTAATTCGAGAGAACCAGTGGGCTTTATACTATGGAACTATTCAGATCGCTTCAATACCCTAATTTCAGATTGCATACCATTGGACAGTCTATTTCGCTGTTAGGTACATGGATGCAACGTATCGCTATAAGCTGGTTGGTATATCGGTTGACGGAATCCGTTTTTTTACTAGGCTTTGTTTCGTTTATCTCGCTTTTACCATCCTTGGTATTATCTCCCTTTATTGGCAGTTTTGTTGATAGACGGTCAAAATATAGACTTGTTGTCATAACGCAGGTGTTACTGATGTTACAGGCGGGCGTATTGACATTGGTCGTGTTTTTAGGATGGGCGTCGGTATTTTGGCTATGCATACTTGGGTTTGCTCAAGGTGTAATCAATGCTTTCGATGTGGTGTCCAGACAAGCCCTTTTGGTGTCTTTGGTCGATCATAAAAGAGATCTTCCCAATGCGATCGCATTAAATTCTTCCGTCTTTAACGCTGCCAGGATGGTTGGACCTGCGATCGGTGGTGTATTGCTAAGCTTATATGGTGAACAAGCTTGTTTCATGGTCAATTTTTTAAGCTACGTGCCGGTATTGACAACATTGTCAATGATGAAAGTTGTGGAGTATGCTCCGAAAAATCCCCAAGGTTCGTCGAACTGGCAAGGATTGGTGGATGGGTTTTATTACTTGAAGCGTTCACCCCATATAGCTTCATTAATTATCATCATGACTGGCTCAAGTTTGTTTGTGATACCCTATACCTCGTTACTGCCTGCAGTGGCTAAAGATTTATTTCTTGGTGATGAGACTACTTTTTCCTGGTTCGAGAGTGTGGCAGGTTTTGGAGCTATGTTGGGCGCTATCCAAATGGCAAGGCTCAAGTCCGGCGATAATCTACGCTACCGGGTTATGTTTTCAGCATTCTTGATGGGAACCTCTTTATTGCTCTTGGCCTATGCGCATTATCTGCCCTCGGCTCTATTTTTCACCGGTGCAGTTTCTTTTGCGATGATGATGCAGAACTCCAGCATCAATACCTATATTCAGACACATGCTATGCCTGCGTATAGAGCACGTATTATGTCGTATTACGTTATGGCTTTTCAGGGCGTATTTCCGATAGGAAGTTTACTAATAGGGGCTGTTGCGGACACTATCGGCATCAAGAATACCCTGTATGTCATGGGAACGATAGGAGCGTTAATTGCTATTTGTTATTATATATACCTCCGTACGCATATACAACGGCGGTTGTTTAAATTTAAATAGTTTCCTCCTCATCGATCCACAATCCGTCGCTTTTAATAATCTCTATTAATTCATCGAGCGCATTTGCGGAGCTGACATTCTTTTTTACGACTTCTTTACCACGGTAAAGTGTAATCTTATCTGGTCCGGCACCTACATAGCCATAATCGGCATCCGCCATTTCGCCAGGTCCATTCACGATACAGCCCATGATACCGATCTTCAGACCTTTGAGGTGATTGGTACGACTGCGGATCATTTGTGTGGTCTCCTGAAGATCAAATAGCGTACGTCCACAGCTGGGGCAAGAGATGTATTCCGTTTTGGATATCCTTGAACGGGTGGCCTGCAAGATGCCAAAGGAGAGCGACGTGATGTTGTCCATAGGGGTAGCGGGAGACTCTATCCATATTCCAGAACCCAAACCATCAATCAACAGCGCTCCTAAGTCCGTCGCAGCATATAGCTGAATCTTAGAAATGGGTTCTTCGGGATCCATTATATCTCCAGTGGGCCCCGAGAAATCTTCGGGCTTATATGTTCTTTTGATGATAACGGGGTTATCCAGGCCTATAGCTTGGATATTCGCAAAAAACTGCCGTTGGTCTGCCATACCATGTGCACGGTCGGTCTCTACGATAAAAACAAGACTAGGATCGTTTTGCAAGAATTGGAAGGCTTCGCTTTGTAGCAGATCATTGGATATTTTGACCAGGTTCAATACCGGATCTTTGATTGCTGCACGGTTGAATTCTTCCAGATCAAAGACAGGATGTATATTCGTCTTATCGGTCAGACCGAGCCAAGTTTTATAATTATAGAGTTGCTTCAGGTTGCCTGGCATCGTAAACGAAGGCAACTGATCGGCCATATATACAAAATCCACCGACTGCTCACCCATGTGGTATTTGTCATTTATCGCATCGTACTTGTAACCCACGTCGGATAATATAAAGGGGTCTTTCAGGTTTTTCGTCGATATATCCACAATGACACGTGGAACAAGTGAGCCGCCGACAAAAGTATTTACTTCTCTTGAGACATACGGTTGAGTTTGCGTGTCCTCCGACAAATGCAGTATCTGAGGGTCTTGTATAGCCTCACTTTTACGTTTCGTATAGCGGTTTACCAACGCAATGGCTACGGGTGCTTCAAACTCAGGCTCTTCCGTAAGAGAAACCCTTACCGTGTCACCCAAACCATCTTCCAATAGCGTACCTATGCCTACAGCCGACTTAATACGTCCGTCTTCACCATCTCCGGCTTCAGTGACACCCAAGTGAAGGGGGTAATTCATCTGTTCGGCTACCATTCTTTCCACCAATAATCGATACGCTTGAACCATAACGCGAGGATTGGAGGATTTCATCGATATGACTAGCGAATAGTAGTGAAGGTCCTCACATATACGTATAAACTCCATGGCAGACTCCACCATCCCCTCTGGGGTATCACCGTAGCGGCTCATGATGCGGTCTGAAAGAGAGCCATGATTAGTGCCGATACGCATGGCAGTGCCATATTCTTTACAAATTTTTACGAGTGGTGCAAATTTTTTATAGATACGGTCCAGTTCGCCTTGGTAGGAAGCATCTGTATAGTTAATTTGATCAAATTTCTTTTTGTCTGCATAGTTGCCCGGGTTGATGCGAACTTTTTCTACGATACGTGCCGCTACTTCCGCTGCATTCGGTGTAAAGTGTATGTCCGCAACAAGCGGAACGTTATACCCTCTGGCACGGAGTTCTTTTTTGATGTTGCCCAGGTTTTCGGCTTCTTTGATGCTGGGGGCCGTGATACGCACATATTCACAGCCTGCATCCACCATACGGATAGTCTGTTCGACAGAACCTAAGGTATCCATCGTATCTACTGTGGTCATACTTTGGATACGGATAGGGTAATCTCCGCCCATAGGAATATCACCGATGTGGACTACCTTAGTTCTAAACCGTGTATAATCAACTTTTGAATGACAATAGCCGCCGGGTAATAGCATTGTATTTGTGACCTCCATACTTCGACAAAGTTAGGGATTTATCTATTTATATTCTATGAATAACGATAGAATTGGCGGCACCATTTATTTTTAAAATATATTTCTTGCCGGCATGGTCATAATTCTCGGTTTTATAGTGATCGCCACTTTTTGTAAAACCTGTCATTGTTTCGCTGGAGAGCATGCTGTCGTGTTCGATCATACAGGCAGCAGCTTTGGGTAATGTAACTGTGCAGGAAGACGCCGCTGTATTAATCTCGATCGTTGAACTGGCTAACTGTGGCATACCCAAGTGAAGAGTCATGGAAGTAACACCGGCATTGATTTCGATAGTGGAGAATTTGTAATTGGTGAGATTGCCGGTAAAACTCGCTGCTCCCATATTAAACTCCAGATTCCAAATAGGAGCGGTGTTTAAGGATAGGTTAATGCTATTTCTATGGTTACTCTTTTTAGTGGATACTCCCGTTATTTCGATTTGACTTCTGTCGCTTTCCACACGGTGTGCTATTTTTAACCCGGCAGTACCTGGCGAGGAAGCCCGGATCAGATCGTAGGAAGGGACACTGTCGATAACTAAAGTTGCAGCACCAAGATCAAAAGTCAAGGAAGCCGTCTTGATATCAGCAGAGAACGGTAGTGATACGGTGTCTTTTAAGCCTGTTGTATCTTGTTGATTGTTGAATTTTGTAAGGATATCAAGGTTTAAACTCTTTGTGGAGGTCAGACCGATATAAAGTAGAAAGAGACACATGGCCAAACTGACGATGGCGGAAAGAAGAGGACCATTGGGTCTATTTTGCAGTATGATATGGATACCTATAGCTATAATAATCAGCGGCCAGTAATCCAACAATGCATAAAAGTTGAAATCTATAATGTCAAAATTGTAGAGCAAGATGATAATCCCGAAGAAAATAAACCAAATGCCTGTTCCAATTTTTTTGTTCATGCTGTGTTAAATATACAACTCATTTTCCTATTTATAAGCAAAATTACACGGCTTTGTTCATCTAATCAACTGAAATAAGACCATTTGCTTTTTTAAATCGGCTAACGTTCTAAAAATGACGGTTAACGGGATTTTTTCTTCAAAACAATTGCAACATTTTAAGGTTTGTTATGAATATAAATATGTATTTTAGCGTAATCAGAAAGAAGTAATATATGTTTTTTTTCCATCTTGGCGAATATATTCTGCTGTTAAAAAAGATCTTTAAGAAGCCCGAGAAGTGGAAGATCTATTGGCGGGAGATCCTTCATGAAATGAACGAAATTGGTGTAGGCTCTGTTGGTTTGATTATCATCATTTCTACGTTCATTGGTGCTGTAATGACCATGCAGATCGCCTTTCAATTGGTGTCCGATCTTATTCCAAATTCCGTTATTGGCCAGATCAATCGAGATTCGAATATCTTAGAGCTTGGCCCTACCATATCCGCATTAGTATTGATGGGTAAGGTCGGTTCGTCTATATCGTCACAAATCGGTTCCATGCGTGTCACAGAGCAGATCGATGCTTTGGAAATTATGGGGATTAATGCGGCTGGTTATCTCATCTTACCCAAAATTATTGCCGGTATTGTGATGGTTCCTGTTTTAGTCACTATAGCGATATTTTGTGCGCTCGTTGGAGGTTTGCTCGGAGGGTCATTAAGTGGAGCGGTAAGTTCTAGCGATTATATAATGGGTATTCGTGAATCTTTCAATGGTTTTACAGTGGCTGTGGCGATGGTTAAGGCTGTCGTATATGGTTTTTTCATCACCTCCATTCCGGCTTACAAAGCCTTCTTTGTCCGAGGCGGCGCACTGGAAGTGGGGCAGGCGGGTACCAAAGCTGTGGTCGTAGGCTGTATCGTGATATTAGCGAGTGATTACCTGATTACAGCATTGATGTTATAAGTTTTACGAGATGATAGAAGTTCAAAATATACATAAGTCATTCGGCGATAATAAAGTTCTTCAAGGTATTGATGCTGTTTTTGAAGAAGGGAAGGTGAGTCTAATAATTGGAGGCTCTGGTTCGGGCAAAAGTACGTTATTAAAGTGTATTGTTGGCTTACACAAGCCCGACCAAGGACATGTGTTTTTTGATGATCAGGAGTTTACAAAAATGGATTTTGAGGAGAAAGTGCCTATACGAAAGGAAATAGGTATGTTATTCCAGAACTCCGCTTTGTTTGATTCGATGACGGTGGAGCAGAACATTGTATTTACATTGGATATGTTCTCCGAGATGAGCAAAAAGGAAAAGATCGAACGAGCTAATTTCTGTTTGGAGCGTGTAAATCTGGTGGGAACCAATAAGCTTTATCCTTCCGAGCTTTCTGGAGGAATGAAAAAAAGAGTGGGGATAGCCCGTGCCATCAGTATGAATCCCAAATATCTGTTTTGTGATGAGCCGAACTCTGGATTAGACCCAGCAACGGCGATTTTAATCGACGAACTTGTTCAGGATCTGACGGAAGAATTTCAATGTACGACTATTGTCGTGACACACGATATGAATTCGGTCATGGGTATAGGGCAGTATATTATGTTTTTGTACAAAGGGCAGAAATTCTGGGAAGGTACGAAAGAAGATATTCTGCGCTCCGATACGCAAGAGCTTAACGATTTTGTGTTTGCTAGTCCGTTAATGAAAGCTGCGCGGGAAGTTATTAAGTAGTTTTTACCTACCTTTGCGAAAAAAAAGACGGATATTTTGTCGACAGAAACGAACATACAGCTGCTTACACCCCAGTATTGGAAAGATTACGAATTGATCGACTGCGGTGATTTTGAAAAATTAGAACGATTTGGTGATCTTATTTTGATCCGTCCGGAACCTCAGGCGGTCTGGCCGAAGGCTCTAGGGGATGCGGAATGGAACAAACGTTTTCATATTAAATTCAAGGGCCGATCTGCAACCAGTGGCGAGTGGTTAAAGAAAAACCCGAAAACTGCCGATAGATGGCATGTTGACTATAAGAATAAAGATATTGCCATAAAATTTCGTTTGGGGTTAACCTCTTTTAAGCATGTAGGCATTTTTCCGGAACAGGCTGTCAATTGGGATTATATATCTGAATCGATCAGGTCCTTTAAGACGAAGACTCCAAAGGTGCTCAATCTTTTTGCATATACGGGAGGGGCGTCGCTTGTTGCTAAGGCGGCTGGAGCAGATACGACTCATGTTGATTCGATTAAACAGGTGGTGACTTGGGCCAACGAAAACCAGGAACTGTCGGGGTTGGACAATATTCGTTGGGTGGTGGAAGACGCTTTGAAATTTGTCAAACGGGAGCTGAAGCGTGGTAATACGTATAATGGTATTATCTTAGATCCCCCAGCCTATGGTCATGGTCCGAAAGGAGAGAAATGGAAGTTGGAAGACCATATCATGGAAATGATGACGGAGGTCATCCAATTACTGGATCCCAAAGAACACTTCCTAATCCTCAACACCTATTCACTGGGCTTTTCGTCCATCATCGTCGAAAACCTCATTAAAACAGCATTTCCGAAAGTAGAAAACTTGGAAGTAGGAGAACTGTATTTGCAGGCAACAGCTGGCCCTAAGTTGCCTCTAGGCGTCTTTGGGAAATTTAGGAAGTCTGTTTAAGCAGCGTCTATCGGAAATAGTTGCTTCGCACTGCGGCAAGAATTATAGCATGACAACATTTACCTGATCCAATTTCCGTGTGGCAACCTGTAATTGCTGCGCGAATTCTTCTTTTGCCGATGTGGAAAAAGAATAGATCTTATCGGCTATTTTTTCGTAGTAACGGATCCCTTCTCTTATCTGCTCTTTGAAGCTCTGTACGTATTTCTCCTTTTTGTTGTCCATTATCGTAAGGTTGGTCTCGATAAATTTCTCCAAGTGTTCCAAATAGAGGTGTAGTTCATTGATAAACATATGTGATCTTTCGGCATGTTCTAAGAGGTTGCTACGTCCGTAGATATGATCTATCATCTCCTTCAATGAATAAATTCGACTGAAATACGCTGTGTTAGGGCCTGGGCAAATGGACACCGCTGTATTTTCTTTGTTTTTCGTGATGTCATACTTGATGTAAGCCGATGTTGCTAGACCTTCACAAAGACAGGTTTTCTCGACGATGGAATCATATCTTTTCTGAAAATCATCTTTTCCCAGACCCAAGGATTCGAGTTCTTTTATTTTTTTGTGTTGGTATTCACGTGAAGCCGTACAGATGGGCTCTGTGGTAAACTCAGTATTGGAGACCAGATATTTTTTCGTGCAAGGTGCCCCCGGGCGACCTTTACGAATGCGATCCAGCCGATTTTCTTCAGCTGTGCTTTTCCTAAAATTGTTAAAGGGTACCCCAAGAGGGGAGGCACCGCTCACATAGAAATCTTGCTTTTCTGCTGTTGTCAGCGCTTGTAGGGTGTTTTCCTCTACCGTTGTTGCTTCCGGAACCAAAAGGAAAGGCGAACCCCATCCTGTTCCGTCTAGCTCATAGTAGCGCAATAGAAAATCGTGTTCTTTGGCGGTGCCGATACCTCCCTGTGCTTTTATTTTTATGGTCGGGGCTTGGTCTATAAGAACACCTTTGTCTTGTAAAGCTCGTTGATACATCGGGAAGAGCTCTTCAGTGAGACTGTTTTTCTTTTGTTTAAATTCCTCGAGAATAGGTCCCATTAAATAGCCTTCGGTCGCAAAGGCATGTCCACCACAATTTAGCCCTGATTCTATCCTAAATTCGGACACCCACACACCTTTTTTTGCCAGAATTTTAGCTTGGATAAAAGCGGACCGGAAATCGCTCACCTTTAGTATAATTTTTTTTATAAACTCACCGTTACGGTTGGGTAAGAATTGTTCAAATTCTGCGATATAAGAAAATAATTTTGGATTGAGACCTGCAGAAATAATTAAGGATGAATGGAGGCTACTGTTTGCAAATCCCCGAAGTGCCGCTGACGCATCAGAATAAGTAGAGGGTAGCGCATTTCCGTGAACATCCTTGTTAATCTTGTCTACTTTGGACATGATGTTGACATCTATATCGCCAGCTTTGATGCAGCTTTTTAATTGTGATTCGATTTGCTCTTTTGTCGCGATGTCTGTTTCGGTTTTATATTGTTCGAAAAGAACTTTTTTCTCCGAAGTCGGTGGTAAAAGGTCAAAATAGGTATGAAGTTCTTTGTTTAATCGAAAACTTCCGGCTTTGAGTTTTGTGAGTTGTTGATTGACGAGGTCATGGACGAGGTCAAGATAAGCGGTAATACGCCTGGCCCGAAAATCGTCTTCTTTGGAATGAATAAGTTGGTAGGCCATATCATTTATTTTGCAATAATAGGCTCTCATGCGTTCGAGGAGTTCGTCGTCAACGATGGAGATTACGGATGATATGCCGTATTGGGCTACTTTTATGGGAGTATCTATAGAAAATGCAAGTCCTAATACAGGTATATGAAAACTGTGTGTCATGGATAAATTATTTGACACACAAGTTGGGGATTATAAGCGATCTAAAAAGTAACTCAGACCCCAATTAAAATATGATAGAAATTACATTTAAGATTTGAATACGATAGTCTTGTTGCCATTGAGCATCACTCGATCTTCGACCAAAAGTTGTACAGCACGGCTTAACACGGATTTTTCAATTTCTTTTCCCATCGTTTTCATCCGACTCAGATCATAGCTATGATCTATTTTCTTGATGTCCTGTGTGATGATAGGCCCTTCATCGAGTTGGTCGGTTACAAAATGAGCAGTCGCGCCGATTATCTTGACTCCTCTTTCCTTTGCCTGTTTATAAGGATTGGCACCGATGAAAGCAGGCAAAAACGAATGATGAATATTGATGAGCTTGTTTTCAAACTGACGTACAAAGTCTGGTGATAGGATCCGCATGAATTTGGCCAAAATAATGTAATCCACATCATACTTTTGGATTTGTTCCGTTAGTTCCTGCTCGAAGACCTCCTTGGTTTTGTTTTCATGTGAAACGAAATGGAAGGGTATGTCAAATTTCTTTACAAAATGTGCGAGATCATCGTAATTCCCGATCACCGTTACCACGTCAGCTTGTAAAGTATCAAAATAATGTCTCACCAGTATATCCGCCAGACAGTGGTGTTCTTTGGTTACCAGGATAGCTATTTTTTTCTTTTGTGAAGGGTTG
Organism: Sphingobacterium sp.; assembly: GCA_040392285.1. Taxonomy (GTDB): domain Bacteria; phylum Bacteroidota; class Bacteroidia; order Sphingobacteriales; family Sphingobacteriaceae; genus Sphingobacterium. The sequence continues at coordinate 62,971 of JBEBWF010000018.1, forward strand.
ATGGCGATTTCTGCATTTGATGGAAGTTTTTCCTTCAGATCCGCGGCGAAGCCAATAGGATCTTGAGGCTCTCCCGAACAAACTACCCGAACGAAGAAGCGGTGATGTTCTTCATCCACGTATTCACGCATCGTGATGATATTCAATTCGTGCTTGGCAACTATATTTGATATGCTGGATACAAGACCAACAGCATCCTTACATTTGATAAGAATTAACGTTTTTGTGTGCATGAAACAAGTAATATGGGAATGATAAAAATTAATCCTGCTCCTTATCCAGCGGCTTTTTGAGCGAGTTCCTCTTCGATATCTACCTCTATTCTTAAATTATTGACGATATGTTTTTGACGATCGGGCGTGTTTTTTCCCATGTAATACTCCAACAGTTGTTGTAACCTGTTTTCCTTGGAAAGTATAACCGGTTCTAACCGCATGTCTTCCCCAATAAATAAGCCGAATTCAGATGGTGATATTTCTCCTAAACCTTTAAAACGTGTAATCTCAGGTTTACTACCGAGCTTGGCGATCGCACGTTGTCGCTCTTCATCCGAATAGCAGTAAATGGTCTCCTTTTTGTTTCGAACCCTGAAAAGTGGGGTTTGTAAGATCGATACATGGCCGGTTTTGACCAAGTCTGGGAAAAATTGTAAGAAGAAAGTCATCAACAACAACCGTATATGCATACCGTCTACATCGGCATCGGTAGCGATTACAATATTGTTATAACGCAAGCCTTCTAAACCATCCTCGATATTTAGGGCATGTTGCAGTAGATTGAACTCCTCATTTTCATAAACGATCTTTTTGGTCAGGCCAAAACAGTTTAGCGGTTTGCCTTTTAAACTGAAGACCGCTTGTGTGAACACGTCTCTTGATTTCGTGATGGAGCCGCTGGCCGAATCCCCTTCCGTAATAAATAAGGTCGTCTCTTGATTGCGTTCGTGTTTGTCCCCAAAGTGGACTTTACAGTCTCTTAGCTTGCGGTTATGCAGGGATGCTTTTTTTGCCCGCTCATTGGCTAGCTTCTTAATTCCGGCAATATCCTTACGCTCTCGTTCCGACTGCATGATTCGTTTGAGCAGTGCATCTGCTGTTGCCGAGTCTCTATGCAAATAATCATCTAATGCTTTTTTTATGAAATCATTGATGAATGTACGTACAGTGGGACCTTCAGGGCCTATACTTTGCGAGCCTAACTTTGTCTTGGTCTGTGATTCGAAGACCGGTTCCTGTACCTTAATGGCAATGGCGCCGATAATGGAAGCCCGGACGTCAGAGGCATCGAACTCTTTCTTGTAGAACTCCCGGATGGTTTTTACAAGAGCTTCCCGAAAAGCCGCCTGATGCGTACCTCCTTGTGTAGTATGCTGGCCATTCACAAAGGAATAGTATTCTTCGCCATATTGTTGCCCGTGGGTCAATGCTACCTCGATATCATCACCTTTCAGATGGATGATGGGGTAGCGCATGGATTCGGCTTCTATGTTTCTTTCCAGCAGATCTTTCAGACCATGTTCAGAAATGAACTTTTGTCCATTGAAATTTATCGTCAGCCCGGAGTTTAGGAAAACATAATTCCAGATCATGTTTTCTACAAATTCAACGCGATATTTGTAGTGTTTGAAAATACTCTCGTCCGGATAAAAAGTCACCGCGGTACCATTGCGTTGTGTAGTTTCCTTTTGCTCATCGTGAATCAACTCACCCTTACTGAACTGGGCGATACGTGTTACGCCCTGTCTGTAAGATTGTACGGCGAAGTTCGCGGACAATGCATTGACAGCCTTGGTTCCAACACCGTTCAAACCGACAGACTTTTGGAAGGCTTTACTATCGTACTTACCCCCCGTATTGATCTTGGAAACGACGTCCACGACAGAACCGATAGGAATACCACGGCCATAGTCTCGTACCAGTACCTTATTTTCGTTCACCGTAATATCAATCGTCCTGCCTGCTCCCATCACAAACTCATCGATGGAGTTATCTACGACTTCTTTCAGCAATACATAAATACCATCATCATAAGCAGACCCGTCACCCAATTTACCAATATACATCCCCGGACGTAATCGGATATGCTCTTTCCAATCGAGTGAACGTATACTGTCTTCGTTATATGTAGTCATGAATTGTTACTTTGGCAACAAAAATAACATAAAACATTTACTATTTATACGCTTCTTCCAAAATCGTCTTGAACCCGGACGATATCATCTTCATCGGAAGGATTGGTGCTATCGGTGTGTTGCCAAATTTCGGCTACGACACCATATTCGCCTAAGCCCACCAAGCGGTGACGTTCTCCTTGTACGAGTCGTATGGTATCCCCTTTTTTAAGTATTTTCAACTCATGTTCATCGTCGTTAGGGCTGGTCACAACACCTACTTCACCGCGAATGACACGCCAAATTTCGGCACGACGGTGGTGATATTGCCACGACAGACGCTTACTGGGGGCTACAACTAGAATTTTCGGACTTAATTTTCCGGAAATTTTGAGGTCTTGCACATCCAACCCTTCAAAAAATTGATTGGCAAAATTCTGTGCTTGGGCTTCACTTATGACAAAGAAACCTCCCCACGGTCTTCTTTGGTCGACATCATCAATGGTAAATCCGAGGTCGGTCAACTCTGTTTCGATCTGATTGAATAATTCGCTTTTGTCTATGTAAGTCATGGCTAATTGATTAAACTTGCTGTTGAAGATAATATTTTATACTGAAAAACCCTAAAGAAAATAAAAAAAGATATCGCTATTTTTGTCCAACATGGAGTCTCTAAAAATTGATCACAATAATATTGTATTCAAGCAAGCCGCTGCTTTTGTTAACCAAACCAACCAGAGCCTGTTTTTAACGGGCAAGGCAGGGACGGGAAAGACGACTTTTTTGAAGTATATCCGGGATAATTGCTATAAGAAAATGGCCATCACGGCCCCTACGGGTGTAGCGGCCATGAATGCAGGAGGGACCACCCTTCATGCATTATTTTGGCTTCCTTTTGGAACATTTATTGAAGATTATCCGTTGCGATGGGATGAGACCGATACGCATATTTATAATAAAAGCCGATTATTCAGTACGATCAAGTTAACCAAACAACGGCGGGCTATTTTGCAAGAGTTGGAGTTATTGGTTATTGATGAGGTGTCGATGGTACGTGCGGACACCCTGGACGCTATTGATGTAATCCTGAAGTCTGTTCGTCGGGATATGCGGCCGTTCGGCGGATTACAGGTTTTGTTTATCGGTGATTTATATCAGCTACCGCCGGTAGTGCGTGATCACGAATGGCAGGTGCTCCGTCATCATTATTCCAGTCCTTTCTTCTTTGACGCCAAGGTTCTTCGCGACACAGCTTTGGTTAAGCTGGAGCTGCAGCATATTTATAGGCAGCAAGACGAAAAATTTATCGCGATACTGAATAAGATACGCAACAACCAATGTGCAACAGCAGATTTGGAAATCTTAGATTCGTATTATAACCCTGACTTTGTTCCTGCCGACGAGGAGCAGTACATTGTTTTGACATCACATAACCGACTGGCAGACCAGATCAATCAGGATGAGCTGCACCGTTTATCGGGAAAGCTCCATAATATCAAAGCTGTTGTAAAAGATGATTTTCAGACAAGTGCCTTTCCCACGGAAGAGATATTGACCATCAAGGAGGGTGCACAAGTAATGTTTATCAAAAACGACTCGGGCGAAGATAGGAGGTATTTTAATGGTAAAATAGGGGTAGTGAAAGCGTTTGATCCGGAGAAAAGCCAGGTTGTCGTGGGGTTTAAGGATGATACGGAAGATGTTGTGGTGCGAAGGGAAACCTGGGAAAACATTAAATACAAGTATAATAAGGGAGAAGATACGATAGAAGAAGAAGTTCTCGGCACTTTTTCACAGTTTCCCTTGAGACTTGCATGGGCGATTACTATACACAAAAGCCAAGGGCTTACGTTCGATAAAGCTATCATCGATGCGGGGACCTCTTTTGCTGCTGGTCAGGTATATGTCGCATTAAGTAGGCTGACGGGGTTGCAGGGCCTTGTGCTGAGGTCAAAGATTCCTCCCTACGCCATCCGTACAGATTTGCAGGTCGTATCTTTCATGGAGCAACTGATGCGTGAGGAGCAGGTAAGCGAAGTGTTGAAACAGTGTCAACGAGCCTACTTAGGACAGATCCTGTTGCAGAGTTTTCGTTGGACGGAGTTGAGTGATGCGGTACAAGGCATCATGACGAGCCTTGTAGACCGGAATATTGACCATAAGGAAGGTGCGGAGTTGTTTTTCGTACAACTATCCATCGAAATTAAAAAACAGGAAGGTGTAGCACACAAATTCGTTAATCAGTTGTATCAAATGCTTGCCGATTCCCATGCCGTTGACTACGACAAAATCTGCGATCGCACGCAATCTGCTGTACAATGGTTTTTGCCAAAGATGGAGGTGGATCTGATAAAAGTTACCGAGCTCCATATCGAAGAGTGGAAAGTACGAAAGCGGACGAAGAAGTATATCCAAGAGATGAAGGCCCTCTTGCTCGATTTTAAACGAAAATATGAAGTGCTGAAGCATTGCCTAACCATAGCTAAAGTGTTGACACAGGAAGAGGGATTGGAAGATGTTGTATTGCAGGTAGAGAAGATCAAAGATGAAGGAGTAGAAGAGGCTGTTCAAGAGAAAGGTGCAAAGGAAGATACCAAACAGATTTCTTTAGAGATGTATTTGGAGGGAATGGAAATTCGGGAGATAGCGCTCAAACGAGGAATGGTTGAAGGAACAATTTATGGACACCTGATTCATTTTGTAGGGACAGATATTCCCGCTGAAGAGCTGATCAGTCCAGAGAAGCTGGAGCATCTTCTTACCGTCTTGGAAAATAATAAGGGAAAGTCTTCGTCGGAAATCAAAATCCTATTAGGCGAGACATATAGTTACCCAGAGATCAAATTAGGTCAGAAGGTGCTCGAGTTGGGTTAATTTGTTTATCTTTGCCCTTTCTCCCAAGCCGTTTGTCATTGTGAAAGAAAGTAAGCCCAATAGAAAATCCAATAAGTGGCTGGTTTTTACGTCTATGCCTTTTCAGATAGGTGCAACAATCTATCTGTTTTATTGGATAGGTACGTTGCTGGATGAAAAATATCAAATTGATGGAGGTTGGTGGAGCAAGGGGTTAGCTATGTTTGGGGTCGTTGTCTCGCTTTATCAGTTTATACGACAAGCAAATCGAATGAATAAAGATGAATAACCGAGTGAAACGAGCTCATGAATGCCTTTGAAAACAAACAAAAGATGAATAACCGAGTGAAACGAGCTCATGAATGCCTTTGAAAACAAACAAAA
>JBEBWF010000019.1:0-66518 GCA_040392285.1 Sphingobacterium sp.
AATGACCTACTGATTACAAGTCAGTTGCTCTACCAGCTGAGCTAAGGAGGCTTATGTTTTCTTTAATTTCATTCAAGAACAGCCACTCTAAACAGAGAGTGCAAAAATCACCATTTAATTTGAATTTTGCAAGTGAACTTGAAAAACTTTTTTTCTGCTTTTATCCTTTAAAAGAACGAACTCAAAACCACGTAATGCCACAGCACTTTCGATTTTGATGTTGCAAAGATATAGACTTGGGGGACTTTACAAAAATATTTTTTACTTTTTTTTACACCTACTAGCTCATTATCTTGATATGCAAGCAAATAAGTTTGATCTAACCCGAAAACAGGGGGCTATCCAAAACTTTTAATATATATTTGAAACGAAATATCGAACCCAAAATTGTATGTACAGGCCGTTTATCCTTATTTTATCTATTTGTCTATCCTTCCAAGCCCCAGCACAAACAGACACTGGTTTTATGAGCCGTATAGTAAAAAAATACCTTTCGTCGACAGGTGACAGCTCACGCAATGGAAGCTTTATGGTGCTTCCAGCACTTGGATATGCTCAAGAGACTGGTGTCGAATTTGGGCTGGCTTCTACCTACAATTTCTACATAGACCAGCAAAATTTGCAGAGCCGGACTTCTAATATCACATTTATGGCTACCCTCACTTCCAACAGTCAAAAAAACATTAAGCTCAATGCTGACATTTGGACCAACAACAATGACTATCACATTCTGTCTGAAATCCGGCACCGAGATTGGCCACTCTATTTTTATGGATTAGGAAATGAGACGCGTGTTATTGACAAGGATTATATGGGCCAAAAATTAACACGAGCAAAGTTAGACGTAGAAAGAAAAATATCATCACAAATATATGTAGGAATAAATATGCATTTTGATAATGTCCAAATCAAAGACATAGAGCCTGGGGGAATACTTGAGGACGTTACGATACTAGGCAAGGACGGCGGAAAATACTTAGCTCTTGGAGGATCATTTTTGCTAGACAGTCGAAATGTCACAACTTATACAACGGAAGGTTATTTCGTAAGAACGAAATATGCTTACGCACCCAACTTTTGGAAAGGGGATCATTTTTCTGGCAGTCTCTTAGAAATCGATGGCAGGGGCTTCTTAACCCCCTTACCGAAGCTTACACTCGCCGTTCAAACACTATATAGAGGTGCTTTCGGTACATCGATTCCATTTTATATATACCGAGACCTGGGAGGAGACAGCTCAATGCGTGGCTATTACCTAGGTAGATATAAAGACAAGAATTATGCAACGATACAATCAGAAGTAAGGTTTCGTGCTTTATCCCGATTTGGAGCTGTCGCATTTGGAGGCTTGGGCAGCACGTTTTCGGATCAGTACCCTTTTCGAACGTTATACAGCTGCGGCCTAGGCCTCCGCTATTTTTTCAGCTTAACCCACGACAGCAGCGTACGTATTGACTATGCTATTGGTGAAAAAAGACCTGGCGAACAACGTCAATCCGGTCTTTATATAAGCCTAAGCGAGGCTTTCTAACAAAAAAACATATTTACCTACCCAACTTATCTTAAGATTTAACACCTCCAAAACGGATAGCGCAACCGAAATGTTTGCTTGGGTTGCGCTTTCCGGAAGAAAATCAGACCGAAATAAAAAAGATCTATACAAACTACAAACCTGCAGTCCGACTGTACATCCCTCCATTTTCTATAATTATGCTTAGTCGAATAGATACTGGTCAATATAATAAATTGATATTGAAACTGAAGTGATACTAATTCTTCCCGATCAGTATCAGCGATTGAACTTTGATATGCCAAATATGCCCCCTCCTCCGTCGTATTAAACACAATTTTCGAACCGTAGTAATCTGCTATATCATGAATAAGTGTCTGATAGGAGCTTGGCAAATTCGGAATGCCTTCTTTCTTTCTATAAATTACTTCCTCAGTTAGCATATACACGAACGGAGAATGTGTACCATGCCGGCTATGTGCTATCAAAAAGTGCCTGAGATAATAAAAAACATACAATAGCCTATCCACAATACAAACATAATATTTTTTTTGTACAGTAGAATTTTGTATTTTAGAGGAAGGAAAGATGATATGCAAGAAAAAGAATTGAAAGCCCTAATCTCATTGCTGGATGATCCGGATAGTGAAATTTTTGATCATGTAGAGCAGCATCTAATCACATGCGGCCCAGAAGTCGTTCCTTTGTTGGAGGAAACCTGGGAATCTTCTTTTGACCCATTATCCCAGACACGCATTGAGAATATTATCCACCGTATACAATTTGATCAGATAAAAAACGATTTGCAACTTTGGACGTTACAAAACAGCAATGATTTACTCGAAGGCATGCTCATTATCAATCGATATCAGTACCCCAATCTTGATGAGGATATTGTGCACCTACAACTTGCGGAGCTTCGTCGCAATATTTGGTTTCACTTAATGTATGATATGAATCCTTTGGAGAAAGTGAAACTACTAAACAACCTTCTTTTCAAAGAATTTGGATTATCTGGCAATACAGCCAACTATCATGATCCACAAAATTCTTTTATCCACAAGGTACTAGAGACCAAAAAGGGCAATCCGCTCTCCCTTGCTTGTGTCTATAGTATTGTTGCCCAAAAACTTGACATCCCCATCTTTGGCATTAACCTGCCGAAACATTTTGTAGCGGCATATATTGATGAAGAGCTCCAAACTCCTGTCTTCTATATCAATGTATTCAACAGGGGGCAAATCATGAAACACGACGACATATACTCTTTTTTGAAGCAGCTCAACTTACCTCCCAAAGAGGAATTTATCCTTCCTTGTTCTAATATTGCTATTATCAAGCGCATCCTCCGCAATTTGATGACTGCTTATGACAACCTAGGAAATTTGGAAAAAAAAGAAGAGGTTTCCATCCTGTTAAACCTCTTGGACGAGTAAGTTAATATTCTCCCGGACCTCTCGAATCCAGGAAGATAGACTGTGGAGTATAAGCCGATCCAACCGTTAGCTCATCATCCGGCGCCACATCCCCGTTATCCGTGATGTTAAATCGAAAAACCTTCTTTGCTTTCGCATCAGCCACATAAATATATTTACCGCCCTCTCGGGAATCAATGGCTACGTCAAGCGGTTGCTGTAAAGAGGTCAAAGGACCCGATATGGTCCTTGTGGGAGTCAAAGTTGCATTACCCGTTGTTTTGGAAAAATTCTCGAAAATCAAAACCCTTCCATCTACCCCCTCCCCTGTATAATCAGTCAACACTAAAATGTCCGCCGTATTAGCATATGAAAACCCACGAATATTATTTGTGCCCGGTATAGTCAACGTGTAAGTTGGTGCAATATCTTTTACTAGCGTATCTACCTTTGCGTTCACCACATTGACAAAATTCTTAAACACTAATATTCCCCCGCCTACCCCTGTCTTACTCAGAAGCATATCCATCGAGTCCAGCTGTATCCCCCAAATACGATCGTTCAGCATCACCTGATAAGCTGGCCGGACAAAGCCCCGGAGCGTCTTCGGTCGGTTAATTACAAATACACTAATTGTATCTTCTTCTCCCAAGTTGGTTACAAAAAGCTGATCGTCAAAACTGTTGTACCAAAGCCCTTTAACATTATCAAACTTTCGGTTACCAATAGTACCTGAAGGTGCAATCTGACCTTTGTCGTTAACCGACATTACCTGAATTGTTGTATCCCGGTAAGCAGGTGTATTCATACTACTTTGAAAAATACTTCTTGCGAAAGGACTAAAATGTATCACGCTCCCTCCTAGTGCTCCAGACCTATAAGATAAGCCATATTCCGCCGTGAAAAGACTAGAGTCTGCAGGATCTATCACAAACACGTTCCTTATCTGTGCATCCGCGGAATTCGGCGCATAATCTGACGTAGACACATACAGACGCGAAATAGGCTTTTTAGCCTTACGAGGCTCATCATCGTCCCTTTGACAGCTCCATAGCGTCGACACCAATAATAGCGGAAATATATACAAGAAATACTTCATCCCTTTCATGCGCTGATAATTACGTGTTACAAATGTATAAAATATATGCTTTCATATTATCGACAAAGTACAATATCTACACGACATTGGTTGATTTAACTTTTTATTATCCGTTGATTTCTGTAAAATTGCATATTCTCACTTAAAATAATGGAACAGAAGAAAACGTTTATACGAGAAAACATTGTATTACCAGACAACGGCAAAAAGCTATTGTTGCATTCCTGCTGTGCCCCTTGTTCAGGGGAAGTAATGGAAGCGCTTGTTGCCTCAGACATAGATTTCACCATCTATTTCTACAACCCTAACATCCATCCCCGCGCGGAATATGACATCCGAAAAGAAGAAAACATTCGTTTCGCGGAAAAGCATAATATTCCTTTCATTGATGCAGACTATGATGTCGATCATTGGTTTGAGTTAGCCAAAGGCATGGAGCAAGAGCCCGAGCGCGGCATTCGCTGTACAATGTGCTTTGACATGCGTTTTGTCAAAACAGCTGAATATGCTGTCGCGCACGGGTTCGACGTTATTTCTAGTTCATTAGGTATTTCCCGTTGGAAAAACATGGAACAGATCAATGACAGCGGCCTCCGTGCGGCTTCCCAATTTCCAAATTTAGAATATTGGACCTTCAATTGGCGCAAAAAAGGGGGCTCTGCTCGTATGCTTGAAATAAGCAAGCGCGAGAAATTCTATATGCAGGAGTATTGTGGTTGCGCCTATTCCCTACGAGACACGAACAAATGGCGTATGGCCAATGGACGGGAGAAAATTGAATTAGGAACGAAATACTATGGAGACGAAGAGTAAAAGTATTTTTAAAAAATATTGTATTGTTCATATTAAAGCATTAATTTTGCAGGCTCAAACACAGGATTGTGAAGTACCTCAGACGATATAAAATACCTTTTTCGGGCTTAGCTGCAGGACAACATGATTTTGAATTTGAGATTGATGATAAGTTCTTTGATTGTTTTGAACACTCATTGGTCAAGAAAGGAAAATTGACAGCTTTCGTGCAATTGCAAAAGCAGGAAACCATGCTCATTGTCCATTTTGACATAGAAGGGAGCATCATGCTCACCTGCGATGTATGTTTATCCGCATTTGAATCACCCCTGAGTTTTCAGGAGCGACTCATTGTCAAGTTTACCAATGAAGAGTGGGATGAAGAAACAGAAGAAGTTTTAATTCTCAACAAAACGGACTATGAGCTCGATATTTCAACACTACTCTACGAATATATCAACGTGAGAGTGCCTTACTACACGAAATGTGCAGAACAAGGTGTCGATATCGAATGTGATCCAGACATGTTAGCAAGGATAAGTAAGATCGAACAATCATCTACTGAAGAAGAAAGTATAGACCCACGTTGGGCAACATTAAAGAATATTAAGAACAATTAAAAAACATAATACGAGATGGCACATCCAAAGCGTAAAACTTCGAAATCAAGAAGAGACAAAAGAAGAACACATTATAAAGCAGAAAGACCTACTTTGACGGTTTGTAAAGAAACTGGTGCAGTTCACACACCTCACCGTGCATATACCGTAGACGGTAATCTGTACTACAACGGCAAATTGATTATTGAGAATACAGCAGCTGTCTAAGCGAATCTTTTGAAATAAACATCCCAAATAAGCATCTAAAATTATTTTTTTGCTTTAATTTGGGATGTTTTTTGCGTATTATTGAATTAGAAAAATAATAACGAATGAAGATTGGTTTAGATGTTTTAGGAGGAGATTATGCTCCTAAGTCTACAATATTAGGCGCTATTGAAGCGCAAAAAGTCCTTCAAAACGATCAACGTATAGTACTATTCGGGGATGAGGAAGAGATGAGAAAAAGCATAGAAGCGACGGGAGCAGACCCTTCTTTATTTGATTACGTTCACGCACCAGAAAACATATCTATGCATGAACACCCCACAAAAGCAATCACACAAAAACCGAATTCTAGTGTGGCTAAGGGTTTCGAGCTGCTAAAAACAGGAGAAATAGATTCTTTTTCTTCAGCAGGAAACACCGGAGCGATGTTGGTTGGTGCCATGTTTAGCGTCAAAACTATCCCAGGTGTCCTTCGACCTGCTATCGCAACGAACGTCCCCAAACTGAAAAATGGATATGGCATTCTGTTAGACGTGGGAGCCAATGCAGATTGTAAGCCCGAGACACTTAATCAATTTGCTTTATTGGGTAGTTTATACGCTGAACATATCTATGGCAAAAATAACCCAAAAATAGCCTTACTCAATATTGGCGAAGAAGAAGAAAAAGGAAACATCCTTACCATTGCAACCTACCCTCTTTTAAAATCTAATTCAAAAATCAATTTCATCGGCAACGCAGAAGGTCGCGACTTATTCAGTGATCATGCTGACGTATTTGTCTGCGATGGCTTCACGGGGAATGTTGTTCTGAAGCTCGCTGAATCATTTTACGTCGTTACACTCAAAAAAAATATCAAAGATGAGTTTTTTGACCGATTTAATTATGAAAGATATGGGGGCAGTCCAATCTTGGGAGTTAATGCCCCTGTGATTATAGGTCACGGCATTTCATCTCCTGAAGCTATTAAAAATATGGTATTACTATCGAAAGAAATGGTTGAATCAAAATTCATTGATAAGATCAGATCAGCTTTTAATTAATCATTCTATGTCTAAAATTCATGCAGCTATTACAGCAGTAAATGGTTATGTTCCAGACTATATCCTAACCAACAGTGAGTTGGAAACTATGGTCGACACTAATGATGAATGGATCGTAACTCGTACGGGAATTAAAGAAAGACGCATTCTAAAGGGTGAAGGACTAGCCACCTCCGACCTAGCAGTCCCTGCTGTAAAAGGCTTACTAGAAAAGAGAGGTATTGCTGCAACAGAAATTGATCTTATTATTTTCTGCACCAGTACCCCCGATATGTTATTTCCAGCCACTGCAAATATCTTGGCCGATAAAATCGGGGCTACAAAAGCATGGGGTTATGATCTCCAAGCCGCCTGTTCTGGTTTTCTCTTTGGATTGACCACAGGAGCACAATTTATTGAATCTGGAAAACACAGCAAAGTTCTCGTCATAGGTGCGGATAAGATGTCATCCGTAGTCAATTACGAAGACAGAAACACCTGTATCCTTTTTGGGGATGGCTGTGGAGCGGTGTTGTTGGAACCAAATACGGAAGGTAATGGTATTCAAGATACTATCTTAAAAACAGATGGATCAGGGGGACAATACTTAAACATTAAGGCAGGTGGTTCATTACATCCGGCCTCTCACGAGACTGTCGATGCAGGCTTACATTATGCCTACCAAGAGGGCCGAACCGTCTTCAAATTTGCCGTCACTAATATGGCCGACGTTGCTGCAGAAATCATGGAACGCAACAATTTGTCATCGGAAGATGTAGCCTGGCTTGTCCCTCATCAGGCCAATAAACGCATCATTGACGCTACGGCTGAAAGAGCAGGACTTCCTGATGAAAAGGTAATGGTCAATATCCACAAATACGGCAATACAACTAGTGGAACTATCCCGATCTGCCTTTGGGAATGGGAAAAACAATTAAAAAAAGGAGATAACCTCATTTTAGCGGCTTTCGGCGGTGGTTTTACTTGGGGTTCCGTATATTTGAAGTGGGCGTATTAGGCGAGGCAGCTTTTTCGTTTTTAAGAGACTAAATTTTAACGTAAATAAAAAACAAAACCTACTAGCTATGAGTATGGATATCAAACAAATTCAAGACTTGATTAAATTTGTATCAAAATCAGGCGTGAATGAAGTATCAATCGAGGAAAAAGATTTCAAGATTACAATAAAAACAAATCAGGAGCCAACATACGTTACAGCAACTCTTCCTGCGGCAGCGCCAGCACCTATAGCAGCTCCTGCACCGGTTGCCCCCACTGCCGAGAAGGCAAGCCCTGCGACAACTCCTACAGCTGCGCCAAATGAAGAGGCAAACTTTATTACCGTCAAATCACCTATGATTGGTACTTTCTATAGATCATCAGGCCCTGATAAACCTTCTTTCGTCAATGTTGGTGATGAGATTGCGCCGGGAAAGGTGTTGTGCATTATAGAAGCGATGAAATTGTTCAACGAGATCGAGGCTGAAGTCTCTGGAAAAATAGTGAAAATATTAGTAAATGATGCGCAACCTGTTGAGTACGATCAACCCTTATTTTTAGTTGATCCAAGATAATCTGCATGTACATCCATAGGTTAATCATTTACAACTATGTTTAAGAAAATATTAATAGCCAATAGAGGCGAAATAGCCCTACGTATTATTCGGACCTGTCGCGAGATGGGTATCAAGAGTGTCGCTGTATACTCGACGGCAGATAGAGATAGTCTTCATGTGAGGTTTGCTGACGAAGCTGTTTGTATAGGTCCTCCCGCAAGTAAAGACTCCTACCTGAATATTCCGAACATCATAGCTGCAGCAGAGCTAACAAATGCGGATGCTATTCATCCAGGGTACGGTTTCTTATCTGAAAATGCTCGGTTTTCTGCAATATGTGCGGAATATGGTATTAAATTTATCGGTGCCACGGCCGAACAAATAGAAAAGATGGGGGACAAATCATCGGCAAAAGAAACCATGAAAAATGCTGGTGTGCCGACGGTTCCTGGGTCAGACGGACTGATACCTGATGTAAAAACAGGCATCAGATTGGCCAATGAAATTGGCTATCCTGTAATTATAAAAGCTACTGCGGGTGGTGGTGGACGAGGCATGCGGATCATCTGGAAAGATGAAGAGTTTGAGCCTAACTGGGACTCTGCTCGACAAGAAGCCGCGGCAGCATTTGGCAATGACGGAATTTATCTGGAAAAGTTTGTTGAAGAGCCGCGCCATATCGAGATACAGGTCATCGGTGACCAATATGGTACGGTATGTCACTTATCGGAGAGAGATTGCTCGATACAAAGACGCCACCAAAAATTAGTAGAAGAAGCTCCTTCTCCATTCATCACTCCTGAATTGCGTGCTAGAATGGGCGAAGCTGCAATCAAGGGTGCGACAGCAGTGCGCTATGAAGGAGCGGGAACAATTGAGTTCCTCGTGGATAAACACCGCAACTTCTATTTTATGGAAATGAACACACGTATTCAGGTAGAACACCCCGTTACAGAAGAAGTCATCAACTTTGATTTGATTAAAGAACAAATCAAAGTGGCGGCCGGCATTCCTATTTCTGGAAAAAGCTACGAACCAACGATGCATGCCATAGAATGTCGTATTAATGCCGAAGATCCATTTAATAATTTTCGACCTTCACCGGGTAAAATAACCAACTTTCATTCTCCTGGTGGACATGGCGTCCGGGTAGATACACATGTCTATGCAGGATATACCATTCCACCAAACTACGATTCGATGATTGCTAAGCTTATCTGTGTAGCACAAACACGGGAAGAAGCCATCTCAACCATGGAACGTGCTTTGAGTGAGTTTGTCATCGAAGGAGTTAAAACAACGATACCTTTACATTTGAGATTAATGCGTGATCCCAACTTCAGAGCAGGGAATTTTACGACCAAGTTCATGGAAACCTTTGATCTTACAGAATATCCTGACGAAGAAGAAGCGTAAAAATTTTGTTTTCGTCTTAAAAAATACCATTCTTACAACAAAGAATGGTATTTTTGTTATCTGAGCAATAGCAGTATATGTCTAGTAAAAAATTAATAAACGCACTAAGGGAAAAAGGAAAAACGATAGAAGCTGAAATGTCTTTTTTTGAGCATCTGGAAGTTCTTCGTTGGCATATTATTCGCGCAGTCATCGCTGTCACGGTTTTCGCCATCCTATCCTTCAGCTTCTACGATTTCATCTTCAATGAAATCATCATGGGCCCTAAAAATCTTGATTTCTGGACCTACCGCATGATGTGTAAATTCGGAGCTCTACTCAACTTGGATGGATTCTGTGTAGAGCGGATTCCCTTCAATATTATCAATACGGAACTGGCTGGCCAGTTTATGTTACAGATTAACTCTTGTTTACTTATGGCCGTAGCATTGGGGTTTCCGTATCTTTTATTTGAAGTTTGGCTATTCATCAAGCCTGCATTGACTGATCTTGAGCGTAAATCGGCAAATGGCTTTGTCCTTTACGCAACCATCCTATTTGTTATTGGTGCCTTATTCGGTTATTACATTGTCGTACCGTTATCGGTCAACTTCCTAGCCAATGTGTCACTAAGTGACGAGATTACGAATCAAATTACGATCGACTCCTACCTATCTACTATTGCTACGCTTACTTTAGGTTGTGGTGTTATTTTTCTCTTACCTATTTTGATATTTATTTTATCCAAACTAGGTTTGATGACTCCACAGTTTATGCGTGCAAGTAGACGATATGCTATTGTTATCATTTTGATCATCGCCGCCATTATCACACCTACTGCCGATGTGATAACCTTACTGACGGTAAGTGCTCCGATGTTTATACTTTACGAACTTAGTATTGCGGTTTCTGCGAGGGTCAAAAAACAGAGAGACTTAAAGGAAAAAGAATTTTACAACAAATAATTTTAAAGATTATGAAAATTGCCATTGGAAGTGATCACGCAGGTTTTGATTATAAAACAGAGCTCATCAATTATTTAGAGGGGCTAGGACATGAGGTAAAGGATTTCGGCCCTTCTAACGCAGATTCGGTAGATTATCCCGATTATGCCCATCCTGTAGCCGGTTCAATCGAAAAAGGAGAAAATGCTTTAGGTATATTAATTTGTGGAAGTGCCAATGGTGTTGCTATTACGGCAAATAAGCATCAGGGTGTGCGTGCTGCCATAGCGTGGCAAAACGAGATTGCCGCACTGGCTCGCCAGCACAATAATGCCAATGTTTTATGTATTCCGGCACGGTTTATTGACATGGACTTAAGCAAAAAAATTGTAACCACGTTTATCACAACCGATTTTGAGGGAGGAAGACATGGCAATCGTGTGAACAAAATCTCTTGCGCGTAAACCATGAGAAAGCTTTTTGTTTTATTCCTAACCACATTATTGACGAACAGCTGCACGTTAGCGCAGACTTCGTCTCATTATGCCGAGGCAATAACGACAGAAAGCGCTAAAGAACATTTGACGGTACTCACATCAAAAGAATATGAAGGACGAGGAACTGGTCAAAATGGAGGCCTCAGGGCAGCCCGTTACATTGCTGCCCATTTCGAGCAATATGGACTTACTCCGGTAGTCAATGGATCGTATTTTCAACCTGTCGCATTGCGAAGAACATCTTATAAGGTTGGTGAGCTCCAACTGGGAACACTACCGTTGGCCAATGGCAAGGACTATTTCGTACAAGGTGACAATGCTTATCAAGATTTTGATGCAAAAGAAATTATCTTTATTGGTTACGGTATTCAAGACCCAAAATACAACGAGTTAAAAGGAATCGATATCAAAGGCAAGGTCGTCCTACTTTTCAATGAAGATGAACCTGTAGGCAGCAACGGACATTCTTTGATTACGGGTAAAAAGGAAATTTCGGAGTGGACTGTTAACCGCTTTAAGAGAATCCAGGAACTGCTCAAGCATAAACCACAGCTTATTCTAGCAACTGGGAAAATAGCCCAGCAAATGATACAGCAAGGAAATAATCGCAACCTGCTCGGCCGTTTTCAGCTAGATGATAATACTATTGAAACGAAACAGATTTCACAGAAAACACCGATAGTCTATATCGCCGAATCCGTGGCAGATGAAATTCTAAAACAAGCACAGACTTCTTTACAAGAATTCAAAGACAGCGTAAGCAGTACATTTAAACCTACGGCCTCGTACATTCCGTTAACCGTACACGCTAGCATGGGTATCTTATCCGAAAAGCTGTATGATCCCAATGTACTGGGTTTGGTTGAAGGGACAGATTTGAAGGATGAAATTGTTGTCGTCTGTGGGCATTATGACCACGATGGTATATTACCTAACGGAACATTCTTTCCTGGAGCCGATGATAATGGTAGTGGCACAGTAGCCGTATTAGAACTTGCCCGAACTTTCGCACAGGCTAAGAAGGAAGGTAATGGTCCACGCCGAAGCATTCTGTTTATCGCGTTGGCTGCCGAAGAGCGAGGCCTTTTAGGGTCGAAATATTATGTAGCAAATCCAGCCCTTCCCTTACACAATACTGTAGCCTGCATTAACATCGATATGATCGGCCGTATAGACGATAAACACCTGAACAGCAATCACAATTACATACATATCATCGGCACAAACAAATTAAGCACCGATTTAAAGCCTATCGTCGAAAAAGCTAATCAAGAAATTCAGATGGAGTTGGATGATATGTACAACGATCCCAATGATCCTTTACGTCTATACTATCGCTCGGATCATTATAACTTTGCACAAAAGGGCATTCCTTCCCTATTCTTCTTTTCGGGGCTACACCCCCACTACCATACACCGGAAGATACCGTCGATAAAATCGATTTTCCTATGATGGTTAAACGCGAGAAGCTCATCTTTCATGTGGCATGGGATATTGCCAATCGGGATAACAAACCTCGAGTGAATATCAAAGAGTAGTGTATATCTGTGGCACAAGAAAAAAGCCCCGGTTCGTCCTTTATCTTAAATACTTATACAAATTCTTACTTTAGTTGTCCAATTTTGCGCAGTGCTCCGGTTACGTCGTCCGGTTTGTTTGTGCCAATAAGCAGTTTCTTGCCGTTTGTAAACTCAAGTTGCAATCCTTTGTTGCCCGAAACATTGTATGCCTTTCCCTTTCCAGATAACCCAAATCGCAGTCCCCAACCCCCATATTCGCCTATCGGTGAATATGTTCTGACATAGCATTTTGCCAAAGTATCCCAAGTATAGTGTTTATATTTTAGGTGAAAGGGAAAAAAACGAACATAAACACCATCCTCCTTGATTTTTGTATCAAGGCAAAAGTTAACAAACAACAGTGTTAATAATATCATCAGTCCCATAGCTATTAAAAGTCCAGTATTACTCATTGGTTTATCTCCAAATTGTTGTCCGCCAACAACTTGTTTAAAAACAGCAAAAAGGAAAAATCCATTAAGCCCCAACAGCGTTAACCAAACCCACCATTGTCTAAATCGTTGTCTTTCTACGAATAGTATTTCGTTGTTCATTCTCTATCAATTTTCTTTTAAATCTGATATTATTTCTACCAAGGTCTAGCACCTGAGTTCCTTATTACGTAAGTTTAATGCTTAGTAATATCAATATAGTATTTTTTCATATTCGGAACAATCTACCCGTAAGTCCGTGACGTATAAGTTCTGGTTGAGCAGGTTGCAAAAATGCTGCCCTTCACCCGATGATCGATAATGCAAACAAGACATACACATACGCTGTACGGTAATGATGCCTGACTTGTTCAAATATGCTATAATATGCAATAAACTCGACAACAGCTTTTCTTTATCATCCGGATGTAATTTATCAATCGGCGTTCTGATTTCGCTAGTGAAAAGAGCCGTTTTGTCAGCTACATCTTTTCCTTTATTTGTCAGATTGATAACATAACTTCTCGTATCGTGTGGCTCATATTCTTTTGTAATCAAATTCTTCTGTTCCAAGGTCTTAATGGTATCGCTGATTGTAGCTTTGGTCATATTAAATTCTTCCGCTAGATAACTTACTTTTCTTTTTTCACTGCTGTGATAAAACAAGAAAATCAACACCTGCACCTGAATTGGACTTAAGGCATACGCCTTACTTTCCTGCCACAATAACACACGAAAAGCTTGCGCAATCCGTTCCAAAGAGGCCACAATTTTACTTTCAGGGCTTTGGTTTTGGTATATCAAGTCAAAGTCAGATTTGCTCATCATGTATTATTTACCTACAATTTTCCATTTCATAAATGAAGTATCCTTGTTGCCTGATTTTGACTTCCCACTCCGGTTTAAGCGTTTCAACATGACAAAACCGACATTCTTTTGAAGTCAACAGTTGACCTGATTGGTCTTTGGTTTTAAGATATTCCTTACCATAATTATAAATCACGGCTGTATCTCTTATCTCTTCAGGAACAATAATGTCAAAGTGCATTGTTGTTCCGTCTTTTTTTGTTACATAGGTGTCCCAGACTGCTACCTGCATCTATTTGTTTTTATAATTGTTCACAATAAATGCCCCATAAAGTTAGTAAATCCTAACGATATGAGGCAATTTTTTAACCTTTTACCTCTACCATCGAAGCTCCAAAATTAATGTGCAAAACATTTCCATTTGGTGTGACCAAAGCAGGGACAGATTTTACACCTGCTTCTTCCGCTTCGTCAATTCTACTGCGCACTTCACCAAGGTGAACCACTTCTACATTGTCCGACCCAACAAGGTCAATGATGTCGTGCTCTGCACTTACACAGACAGGACAACCTGCATGATAAAAAACTGATTTTGCCATTTTAATAAATACTAAGTTGTTTTGTAGCATTATTGCTATCACAAATATAGTTCGTTATCCTAACTAATTAAAGAGAATTTTTAAATATTTTGTTTTTATCGAGCATATCTTGTTAAAAAACTAAAAAGGCACTTACTTTGTTATACTATTATTCCGTAAATTAACAGGAACTACAATTACACATATGGCTTTTTTAGACTATTATAAGGTGTTGGGGCTTGACAAGTCAGCCAGTCAGGATGATATTAAGAAGGCATACCGCAAGCTGGCCCGTAAATATCATCCGGATCTAAATCCAAATGATGAGGAAGCGAAAAAGAAATTCCAAGAGTTGAATGAGGCCAACGAAGTATTGACCGATACCGAGAAAAGAAAAAAATACGATCAATATGGTGAAAACTGGAGACATGGTGAAGAGTACGAACGTGCGCAACAGCAGTATCGCCAACAGTCCGGTAGCGGTGATGGTAGTCGTAGTCAAAGCCCCTTCGAAGGTTTTGACTTCAACTACAGCGGCAACTACGATACTGGTGAATACTCCGATTTTTTTGAGCAAATGTTTGGTTCACGTTTTGGGAGTGGTCGGAGAAATTCTTATCGCGGTCAGGACTATCAAGCCGAGGTTGAATTGACATTAGCTCAAGCTGCTATGACCCATCAACAGACTTTTACAGTGAATGGTAAAAACATCCGTATTACGATTCCAGCAGGCGTGGAAGATGGCCAAAAAATCAGGCTAAAAGGACAAGGAGCCGAAGGTGTAAATGGTGGTCCCAAAGGTGATTTGTACATCACTTTCCTTGTGAAAGGTGATCCTCGTTTTCAGCGCAAAGGAAATGATCTCCATTCAAAGGTGGACATCGATCTGTATACTGCTCTTTTGGGTGGGGAAACTATTGTGGACACCTTATCGGGGAAGATAAAGGTAAAAATAAAACCCAGTACACAAAACGGAACCAAGATCAGACTTCGGGGAAAAGGGTTTCCTGTTTACAAAAAGGAAGACAGCTTCGGAGATTTCTATGCCGAGGTTCACGTGAAGCTCCCTACAAGCCTAAGTGAGGAGCAAAAGAAACTTATTCAACAATTAGCAGATTTAAGTAAATAAAAGCTATGGAACGAACATTATTCAAAATCGTCGATATATGTCAAGCCCATAAGCTTGAAAAAACATTTATATACGAGCTCCATCACTATGGCCTAATTGAAATTGTTGCCCAAGAAGAACAAGATTGCATCGATGAGGAACAGCTTCCACTGATCGAGAAGTTTTCCAATTGGCACTATGATCTGGAGCTCAATATGCAAGGCATAGAAGTCGTTCTACGTCTTTTAGATCGCATCGAACATTTACAACAAGAAATTCGTACTTTAAAACGAATATAGCCTAGCTATTTTTTCCGCAGATTTCTTTAAGTTTCGCAACAACGATATCGATCTCATGCTTCGTATTGTTCTTACTGAACGAAAACCGGATTGATGGCCTATTACTATTGGCCTGTATCGCCTGAAGAACATGCGATCCAATGTTTGACCCCGAGCTGCAGGCACTACCTCCCGAAGCGGATATGCCCGCTATATCCAGATTAAACAAAAGCATATCATCCATATCCGTACAAGGCAGAGACACGTTCAATACCGTGTACAACGATTTCTCTGCTTCCATATTTCCATTAAAACGAATATCTGGAATAGTATTTCTAAGTTGCTGAATCATATAATCCTTCAGACCCTGTATGTAACTTTGGTGTTTATCCATGTTGTGATAAGCGATATCCAATGCCTTCGCTATTCCCACAATTCCATACACATTCTCCGTTCCTCCACGCATATTGCGCTCTTGAGCTCCACCATAGATCAAAGGTTTGATCTTATTTTTGGAATTGATATACAAAAACCCTACCCCTTTTGGACCATGAAATTTATGTCCCGCACCGGTAATAAAATCAATATGCAACTTCGATAAATCATGTGGATAATGACCCATAGTCTGTACCGTATCTGAGTGGAATATAGCCTGATATTGTTGGCAAAGCTTCGATACCCGCATAATGTCGGTCAAGTTACCCAGCTCATTGTTGGCATGCATTAAAGACACCAACGATTTTGGATGACTCGCCAGCAATTCTTCCAAGTGATCGTAATCCACATTCCCTTCTTCATCCAGCCGAACCAAATGAAGCACAATTTTTCCCGTTCTTTCTAATTCTTCCAAAGTATGCAATACGGCATGGTGTTCTACAGATGACGTAATCACATCAGAGATTCCAAAATCCTCGACAGAACGTACAATAGCCATATTATCAGCCTCTGTTCCACCCGACGTAAAAAAAATCTCTGCCGGAGAAGCATGCAAAAGCTGGGCAATGGTCTTGCGTGCTTTTTCCACAATAGTCTTCACACGGCGGCCATGCGCATGTATAGAAGAAGGATTGCCAAAGTCATTCTTCATGGCTTCTACCATAACGTCAATGACTTCCGGATCCAAGGGAGTGGTCGCGGCATTGTCTAAATATATATGCATGGCACAAAATTAGGTATATTGGCTATAAAGTATTTTAATTATTTCGATTTTCTTTGTAACAAAGCGAAGAGAGACCACAATGCCCCGAGCAGTGCCAAATACACCACAACATCCCCTGCGCGGGTATAAACCGTCAACGCTTCATTCAGATTGATTTCTTGATGAAGAGCAGCGGGCACCCACCACTCCGTCCGTTGAACGATATCACCACGTTGATTGATAAATCCCGATATACCCGTGTTAGCCGAACGGACGACCCAACGACGGTTCTCTATAGCGCGTAGTCTAGCATAGTCCAGATGTTGATCCTTTCCCGAGGTATTTTGCCACCATCCATCATTGGTAACGACAGCAATAAACTGCGCTCCCTTTTGTACATACTCGCGTACATAATTCCCCCAAATGGACTCATAACAGATTACTGGCGCAGCACCTATACCACTCTGCGCATAGAAGACGGATGGCTCTGTATCCCGTCCATAGCCACCAGTCGTCCCACCAAAATGTTTAAAGAGTGGTTTCATAAACTCCAACACACTTCCAAAAGGCATCTGTTCGACACCTGGTACGAGCTTCGACTTATGATAAAACTGGAGTTTGCTCGAACCATCGATGAGTACAGCGGCATTATAACTATCAACATATTGGTCACCGAAAGGTCGTGCCGTACGTGTTTGCTGCTCTGGAAACAGCATATAGCTCTCTATACCCGATAGCACATTTCCATTATGGTAATTACTCAAAAAGGCCAAAATCGATTGATACATGGGGTGCGTTCGAAACTCCTCTTCATTGATCCCTCCGCGCGCAGAAATAGCAGTCTCCGGCCAAACAAAAAACTCCGTATTCGGCCGAGCGACCTTTTCCGAAAGCTCCATGAGCCGTTGCAATTGCTCCTCCGGTGAAATAGAGCCAAACTTCCCATAGGGATCGACATTCGGCTGCACAACGACCACATCCGATGGATTGACATGCTCCTCATAGGTAGTATACTGAACCAACGATACCGCTATGGGAATACCAACCGCAGCTATTATACCGATGACTAACCTATTGTAAGGTATTGCATTCGCCGTGTGCGACTTTTGCCAATAAAACAAAAAAACGAGGATATTGACCAACCAAATCCAAATCGTTCCTCCATACACCCCCGTGATACTATACCATTGTACAATCTCATGGAAATTGGCAAAACCATTGCCCAATGTCATCCAAGGGAAAGCCAGGTCCCACGATTGGTGTACATATTCATACCCTATCCAAAACGAGACTAAGCCCACGAAACTCCAACCTATTGATTTGCCTTTTCGCAGTTGGTAATACAACCTGAAGGCTGTGGCCATCATCAAAGGAGCCAGACAAAACGGTATCAAGGCGATCAACAAAGACACTACAGTCGGCAGGTAAGCATGCATCGCATGAAATACCCAATAGATCGAAGCCGTATTCCACACCAGACCAGTCAAGAAAGCCAAGCCAAATATCTTCTGTCCCTTCTTGGTGTAAGCATCACGGATAACATGTTCTACAGCTACTAAAAGGGGAACAAAGCCAACTAGCAAGAGGAGACTACTATAAGGTATGGGCGGCCAGGCTAACCAAAGTATAAAAGCACTCAAAAGAGCCAATAAATAATTCTTTTTCACGTGCTTATAGTTGAGAAAGGAGTTCCGTTTTTTTACTTTCGTATTCTGTCCTCGTAATCAATTGTTTGTCGTAGAGACTTTTCAGTTTTTTGAGTTTCAATGTCAGCTCATCATCCTCTTCCCCCTGTGACTGATTTACCGATGGTATACTAGCCTGAGTAGGCTGATCAGAGGATTTCAGATCGGAAATCATTGCTTCTGAAACATTTACATCAACTGCTATCGCATCCTCGAAAGGCAGCACTCCCTCTTCAACACTCGATTCATTGTAGGAGGTTGGTTTCGGTACCGTTTCCGACTCCGCTTTATCTCCAGCCCATTGCTTATACATGTCATTGATAGACGGAACTTTCGTTTCTGCTTTCGGAGTAGCTACAGGAGGCACGACAGGAATTATTTTCTCTTCTTCAACAGCGATGTTCTTACCATTCTCAAGAGCCTCTTTGATAAGTTGATACAGTTTTCGGGCTTGCACTTTTGGGATATAATCAATGCTCAGGTTTTCTCCCGTAAAAGGTATAACGGTCACCTTTGAGCCAAATATCTCCTCTTTAAAGGCAATATCCTTAATATCTGTCCAAGAGAAAATTTCAAAATTTGTCGCCAAGCCTAATTTGGTAAATTCACAAAGAAAAATACGCTTATTACTAATGGTGATACTGTCTGGCAATAAGGTCACGGCAGGCTTCTTCTGTATCGCTATATAATTGATTGCCTCCCCATGGGTCAGCATATCGTTGATTTTTTTATATATTTTTTCAACAACCTTAGGATCCTGTCCGTCCTGTATGAATTTATCCATGTCCATTTTGCATTAAATCGTACCCGTAAAGTTAACTATTCTAATCCAGCCACACAAAAGACAAACTCACCCTTAATAGCATGATTCTCAAAATGCTGTTTCAACTCGAGCAATGTGCCTCGTACATTTTCCTCATACAATTTGCTCAGCTCCCGTGATATGGAAGCTTGCCTTTCCGATCCAAAATACTGGATAAACTCGTCGATCGTCTTAAGGACTCGGTGTGGTGATTCGTAGAAAATCATCGTCCGCTTTTCCTCAGCCAGTAATTTTAGCCGTGTTTGCCGACCTTTTTTAACGGGCAGAAATCCTTCAAAACAGAATCGGTCATTTGGCAACCCCGAATTGACCAACGCGGGGACAAATGCTGTGGCACCCGGCAGACATTGTACGGTAACCCCCTCTTTAATAGCTTCACGAACCAACAGAAAACCAGGATCCGAAATAGCTGGCGTGCCGGCATCTGAAATCAAGGCTATTTGTTGTCCTTCCTTCAGAAATCTGATAATCTCCGCTACCGCCTTATGTTCATTGTGCTGATGATGGGCAAACACTTTCTTTTCTATGCCAAAATGCTTCAGCAAAGGTGCACTCGTGCGCGTGTCCTCAGCCAAAATAAGATCCGATTCCTTCAATATCCGGATAGCACGAAACGTCATATCCTCCAAATTGCCAATAGGGGTAGGGACTAAATACAGCATGATCAAAGTTATGCTTTTTTAAGAATAGTAAATTTTATTTTTGCTAATTTGCGGCTCTTAATTTCACGACTATGCAATTGATCTATCAAGGTAAGACAAAAGATGTCTACAAACTGGACAACAATCAGGTCCTCTTAAAATTCAAAGATGATGTCACCGGCGAAAATGGTGTATTTGATCCAGGAGCGAATACCGTAGGTTTGACGATTGAAGGTGCCGGAAAATCAGGATTGAAAATGACCAAATACTTTTATGAACTACTAAATAACCGAAATATTCCTACTCATTTTATCGCTGCGGATCTTGACGACGTATCCATGACAGTTAAAGAGGCGCAGGTACTAGGCAAAGGTTTGGAAGTCATTTGTCGCTACAAAGCTGTCGGCAGTTTTTACAGACGCTATGCTGCTTATTGTACCGAAGGTCAGAACCTAGATCGTTTTGTGGAAGTCACTATTAAAGATGATGAACGGGGAGACCCTGTCATCTCAGACGATGCTCTTGCTCAATTGGGTATTCTTTCCAAAGAATTGTACCAAGAACTCAAACAGCTGACCCGACAAATCTGTGATATCGTAAAAGAAGAACTGGCAAAAAAGGGGCTAGAGCTGTACGATATCAAATTGGAATTTGGTTATGACAAGACCACTAACCAACTTCTTTTGATTGACGAGATTTCGGGTGGAAACATGCGGGTGTATAAAGACGGAACATATATACCTCCGCTTGAGTTGGAAAAGATATTTTTGAGTTAAACAGTAATTTTAACGAACAAGTAGGACTGCTTGCGACCACTAGTCGCTGGCACACGTGTCCACTTGTCCTTATCAATTTATTTCTTATCCGTCGTCAAAAATTTATATACCATACCTACCATGAAGTATTGCCGCAAAGTTAGGTTGTTCGAAAAGGTATTGCTATTGCCATTTCCATAGATATACATATTCTGATTCTGATTGAGTATGTCAAAAGCCGTAAACTTCAACTCTCCTTTTTTAAGTACAGGATAGTACAAGGAAGCGTTGATCAGATGCCTGTTTTCCCGGTCATTATTCAAATTAAAGGTCTGATTGCGTAACATATATGAAGCTTCCAGTCGAAACTTATACATATCATTTAATAACAACGAACCACCCACTTCATGATTTACACGTGTCACATCCCGGAAAAAGTCATTCTGAACGGTATTCCGCAACACATCAATATTTAAATTATAGGACGGACTAAACGTAACTTTACTTTTATACGAAAAGGAAATCGTATTCCTTACCCCTCCATAATTACTCCTCGATTTGTTCTCCTGACCATTAACCGTACTCATGCGTGGGTACGAGCCCCCGTAGCCATTCGTTGTCCAATTCAGCTTCCAATCCTTCTTTTGCAAAAACACTTTACTGGCCGAACCGTAGAAATAATAATTATCTACGCCGCCGGCCTGATAATTCTGACTGGTCGAATACGAGTTCTCCACATCATATTCCATCGCATTGCCGACGGAATTACTTAGTTGCGTATAGCTAAAAGAAAAGTTGATATTAACCTTCGACCGTTTCAACGTGGTATGGTACCGGATCGAATATTGATTGGATAGCTCATTATCAAAATAGGGACTAATCAATATTCTGTTCGTCGGATAGAAGTCGCCCGTATTCACTGTCTGGAAATAATAGATATTAGGCGATTCGGCGCGCTGTTGGAACTGTAAATTAAGTTTATCATACGATAGGACGACAAAAGAACGGAAATACTTGTCCCGATACGATGCATCATCCAGCTTGCCATAGAAATAATAGTTGCGCAACAGATCGAGATAAGATGTCCCCACCTCAGCTTTCAATTTTTTAAAAAGTGTCGCTTTAATCTTTACTCCCGCATAAAAATGGCCTTCTTCTAGCTTCCTATT
Organism: Sphingobacterium sp.; assembly: GCA_040392285.1. Classification (GTDB taxonomy): domain Bacteria; phylum Bacteroidota; class Bacteroidia; order Sphingobacteriales; family Sphingobacteriaceae; genus Sphingobacterium. Next base: position 22,031 of record JBEBWF010000019.1, read on the forward strand.
GTTCGCTATATCATTCCGATTTATAAATTCGTCCGAGTTAACCCTCCGCACTATATCGTTGACTTCATAGTTTGTGGACCAATTGTACTTCGCATAATATTCAGAGAAGAAATTTTTATAATGCTTCATTTCGAGGCTAATTCGATTATCTACATTGAAGCTCTTTCCATCAATCCCTCTACGCACGGATTCATCAACTGTGCTATCCTGAAAGAGATAAAATCTATTGTAGGAATCCGACAGCTCATCACGGGATGAAGAGGAGGAGCGTAGATTTTGATTCACCTGCATAATCAGCTTCGGGTTCAACTTTTTCTCCATCATAAAAGTATGATTATACCGAGGAGTGGACGAGACGACAGTGCTGCTCGAGTACCCTTCTTGTACATATACCAGATCACCTCGGTTTCTATTAGTTTCATTCTTTCCTTCATTATTTCCGGTCACGAAGTTGGCACGTATATCCAGGGATATCCGAAAAGTCGTATCAGGCACAAAACGTGCAAAAACCCGAATGGTATGTGTATTCCTACGATAGTCATATTTAGACAAATGCTGTCCATTTTCGACCACCTCGCCATAATAGCTATTCGTGATACGCCGATTGTCCGTATAATCATTCTGTTGTTCAAAATTATACATCAAATTTGTTTTGAGCTTTTTCTGAATATCATAGTTTACATTGATTCCCGTAGAAATATGATTTTGTATTCCCCCGTAGTACATATAAGAAGAGTTGTTATTTTCGGCTCTACCTAAGCCCCCATATTGGGACAACTCACTATAATCAAACCCTTTTCTACTGAGATTATTAGCGTAACCTATAAAACTTATCTGCAGGGTATCACGAAAGGTATTAATCAATGCACCTGTTTCATAGCGGTCCCGGGTACCTCCACTACCGTAAAATTTACCGAAATTTGCTTTGAGAAAATCCTTTTTGGTCTTCAAATTGAGTATGATGGGGAGCTCCGTATCATCCAATACCTCCAGCTGACTATCTCCCCTATCTTTGATCACCTGCACGACATCGACCAATGAGGCATCAAGATTTTTCGTCGCTATCGTCAGGTCGTCGGCAAAAAAGTCTTTATTGTTCACACGAATACCCGAGACCTGCCTTCCTTGATAGAATATGGTCCCATCTACATTGACTTGCAGCCCAGGCAACAATTGTAGCAACTCCTCGACCGTTGCATTAGGTCTAGTCTTGAAATAATCAGCCTTGTATTCCAAAGTATCTCCATTCAAACGAATGGGTGCCATACGCGAAATTACCACCTCATCCAGGCTCAATGCTCCCATTTCGATATTCCCCAAATCCATCTGTTCATTTGGCTGGAGGTTCATCTTTCTCTCATAAGGAGAACTGCTGATATGCGAAATGAAAAGTATAAGATCCTTTTTCGTCGGCAGGCGTACCAAGTCAAACTGCCCCTTTGCATTCGACAACGAATAGGAAACTACGATGGAGTCCTCAGCCGATATGACCGAAACTGTAGCTTTTTCCAGTGGAGTACCCACTGCGTTGACAATCGTGCCTTTTATTTCCGCATTATTTTGAGCAGAAGTGATTTGAACGATAAAGAATAAAAAAGAAAGAAGTATGACTTTCATAAACAAGCACCTAGATAGATAAAATCCTGCTCCAAGATTTATTGTTCTAAAATAAATTATAGATTTTATCTTTTTTGCATAAGCGACAGAAATTTTACATTCTTTAACTTATAAACTATATTTCCGGGATAGATATTTCCTTTTCTCCCCTAGCTTGTCTCTTTGTAGGACTATGGGAATAAACATCACTGAAAGTCAATATATTATTTAAGAAAAGTAGAAATCAGGCGAATAAACTGCATATTCGTCGCTTTTTGTGATCACTTTTTCCGAATCAGGACTAACCTTTTCATGAAAAAGGTAATCCTTGTTACAAAAAGGTAACACCTTAATCAAAACTTGTGATCCCTAGCGCTAAACTTATACATCCTTTTTTAAAAGAAGGTATTGCTTTTTACAACTCGGTGATACCTTAATTGAAATAGGTGACACCTTTGTCCAAACTGTGAAATCTTGTTCTAAATTTGTACATCCTTTTTTCGAATAAGTGATTACCGGATCGAAACAAGGATGTACTTGTTTGCAAAAAAGGTATACCTTATTCCGAATAAGTGATCACATTTTTCAAAAAGGTATATACCCTTTTGAAAAATGGACTACCTTTTTACAAACAAGGATGTTACGAAAGCCAAAAAGTGATCACAAAAAGGGGTGGTTTTGATAAAATAATGGCTTAATCTAGTTTAATAATACGAATATTATCGTGATAGGCAACACGGGTAATAACATTGTCTGTTAAGATACCACCACTGTATCCGTTTTTTTATCGGTTGTTTTGCTAGCCATCTCTTTCTTATCACAACAAGCCATCGCCAATAGTAAACAAATTGCCAACTGATGATTTTTGATTTTATTCTTCATGGAGTATGGGTTAGAGAAAGCAGCAGAATTGTTAAAAACTCTTCAAGGATTTTGAAGCCCTTGAAGAGTTGATAAATAGCTTATTTACACTATTACAGCAACAATACCCTTATCGCCAAAGTGGATTTTGATCAAACTGTGTCATTAAATCCATCTCCTGTTGCGGAATAGGAAACAACTCATGCTTACCTTTCGTGGTATAACCAGGCGTTGCTACGGCATAGTTCGGAGAACCGGCAGAAGACCACCACAATCCTAATGCTTGTGCGGTCGCCTTTACCGTTTCGTAATATACACCCCAACGGATCAGGTCAAGCTTTCTGTGTCCTTCAAAAGCCAATTCAAAAGCACGTTCCTGATGCACAGCTTCCTGAAAGCTGGTAACATCCAAACCTGATAAATCCGCCAAACCGCTAGCAGTAGCTACAGGTAGGCCATAACCGCGTCTACGCACCATATTGATCGCCGTATATGCATCATCTGTCGGTCCTTGCTTCCATTCATTCAAGGCTTCAGCATATAGCAACAATACATCGGCATAACGCAATACATACCAGTTGACATTGGATTTATCATTATTAATCAGGCTATTGCTCTGCGGAACATATTTCTCCGTATCCCATTTTCCGGGTGTATAGTTTTGTTTCTGTGCTTGCTTTTTTGTAGGATCAGCATCATTTTCTTCGGCTAACTGATCTGTATCCGTTCCTGTTTTCGCCCAAAGCACTTTATCATCATTATACCGATAGTTCGCAATCGAAATATCCCTCCGCAGATCCCCCGGATAGGTACGCCAATCCAGCGCAAAAGTATGGACCACCTTTACGTTTCCTGCATTACGTCCACGTACTCCAGCTATAGCTGAAGTCCATACGCCATTCCATTTCCCTATACGACCTACGGGATCAGATCCGAGGGTCGCTGTAGGTGAATAAAATGAAACCTCAATCAAGCTTTCCTGTGGATCCCATACACCTGCACCTGCATTTTTCCAAAGTTGCTCATAGTTAGGTAACAAACTGTGTTTATTGGATTCGACCAATACCTGTGCCGTTTTGGCTGCCATCTCCCACTTCGTTGCATCCTTTACAGGACTGCCTGCCCATGTAGCATATACCTTGGCCAATAATCCCAAAGCCGAACCACGGGAGAAACGGTAACTGTTATTGCTTCTGTATGTGTCATCTACCGCATAGGGAAGATTTTCAACGGCGTACTGCAAATCCTGCTCGATAAACTCATATACCTTGATCGGATCTTCTTGAACAAAGGTAGAGGGTTGCTGATACGACATGCTCGTATTGGTAATCAAAGCGATATGCCCAAAGCGTTGCAATAATTCAAAGTAATATAAGGCACGGAGACCTCTCGCTTCAGCCATATAGATCGTCGCCAATTCTTGGTCTGTCTGCGAATAGTTCACCATCTTCTCTTGAATACTTTCAATAAAATCATTCGCATTATAAATAGAGTTGTATAACATTCCCCAAGTCGCCTTTACCTCCGCCTGATTGGCTGAAAACGAGTTTGTCGGTATAATACGGAAGTTTTCATTCGTACTACCCTCCACCTGGGCAAGGTCTGTACCCAACGTAAAGAGAATAGAAAGGTGATAGCCATACATCGCATCCGTAACCATATTCCGATAGACACCCAACAGGACATTCTCTGCCTCGGCAGCATTTAACATATACGTACTCTTGTCTATTTCTGTCCTTGATTCTTCCAGTAAATAATCTGAACAAGCCACATGCATCAAAAACACAACTGGTGTCAGGATATAATAAATTATTCTTTTCATTTCTTCTTTGTTTTTAATTAAAACTGAAATTCCAATCCAAAGGTGAAGACTTTACTCCGAGGATATGCTCCCCAGTCTACTCCCGGAGTCATCGGATTGCTCGCAAAGCTACTTACCTCCGGATCAAAGCCGCTGTATCCCGCAAAGGTCACCAGATTTTGTGCCGAAGCAAACAAACGAGCTCCGGATACATAGGCCTTTTTTGTCCATGTAGTCGGCAAGGTATAGCCTAAGGCTACATTCTTCAACCGTAAAAAAGAACCATCTTCCACATAGCGGGAATAAATATCGTTGGTCACATACCCGTTAGTAGAAGGAACTTTACTGGAAGCATGGGTAGGCGTCCAGCGATCCGCCACCTCTGCCAACATATTCCGACGTCCTGATCGAGATTGTGTCGCATACATCCGCGTCGCGTTGAACACGTCATTGCCATAATTAAATTGCACAAAGACACCCAAATCAATACCCTTGTAATTAAAGGTATTGGTAAATCCACCAAACCACTTGGGGATAGCATTACCGATAATCGTACGGTCGTCTGTCGTAATGATGCCGTCTCCGTTTTGGTCTTGATATTTTACCATTCCTGGCTCAACACTGGAGAAACGTGTGTTGTTTGTAACACCTTCTTTCAGCACCAACGTACCCTCGGGAGTCGTATTGAAATCGCTATATTGGTAGATTCCATCAAATTCATAGCCATAGATGAGCCCCAATGATTGGCCTACAATAGCAGCATAATCGTTCTCGGTGACATTTGAGTCAAAGCCTGAACGCCTGTACATCGCATTCACACCCGATTGTAGAGACACCAGTTCATTTCGGATAAAGGAAATATTAAAAGTCGACTCCCAGGAGAAATTCCGCTTTTGAATAGGTTTACCCGTAATGCTCAATTCTATCCCTTTATTCCGGATCTTTCCAATATTCTGGTATTGGGACGGGAAACCTGTTACTTCAGCTAATGCCTGCGCCAATAGCAGATCTTTTGTATCTTTTATAAAAAAGTCCGTAATCATGCTCAGGCGATTGTTGAAAAAGCCCCAATCCAGCCCTAAATTGATTGTTGAAGAACCTTCCCATTTCAGATTTTCATTTTTGAGCTGTTTCGGTGTCAACACGGTATATGTGGTCGTTCCGATACCATATTTGCTCAACTCGTAAAGGTCTAGCGAAAGGAAGTTAGATATGCGGTCGTTTCCGACAACACCCCATCCTGCCCGAACCTTTAGGTCAGATAGCGCCCGGATATCTTTCAGGAAACTCTCCTCTGAAATACGCCAAGCTGCTGCAAAAGAAGGGAAATATCCCCATTTATTTTTGCTAGAAAACACGGTAGAACCATCAGCACGCACGGTAGCCGTCAATAAGTATCTACTGTCGTAGTTATAATTAGCCCGCGCAAAAAACGATAGAAGCTTTTTATCGAAAAAATCCGATGTGACAATACTTGGCGTAGCACCGACGCCCAGGTTGTCATTTCCTAGATTGTCGAATGGAAAATCCATCGACTGTCCCAACAGATATTCCGAGCTACGGTAAGAAGCTTCCTGTCCAATCATGACGTCATATTGGTTTTTACTGTCTATTTTCTTTTTCCAGGTCAGGTTGTTGTAATTAACCCATCGCACATCCTTCCCCATCTGTGTCTGTCCGTATGGTTTTTGTCCATTCCTATAAGCTTCCTTCGAATCCTTTTTATAAAACAGATCATTTCGTCTGTTGGTAGTATTATAGGTCCCGGCAGAGCGGAAGGTTAGTCCTTTGATAATTTCCCAGTTGACGGACATGTTGGCAACCCATTGTTCCTGCCCCCTTTCATTCGTTACTGACTGGGTTTGCAAGACCGGATTGACCTGTGCCAAACTTTGGCCATCTTCTAACATTTCAGGATCAATGGCTGTGTTCAATAGGGTATAGTCATCCACACGTAATCCACCGGTTGGACGAGCACTGAAAATCTGTCCCAGCATATTAAACCGTCCGTTATCTGCCGTAGTACCTACCCCTGATCGCATGACATTCGCATAACTTACCCTAGCGTCCAAGGTGATGTTGTTGGTCAATTTCTGATTGATCCGCATATTGGCCGTTGTTCGATCAAAGCCACTATTACTAAAGATACCATCTTCGTTATACCGGTTAAAAGAAAAATTGTATTTTGTCGCTTCCACTCCCCCATTGACTGTTACATTGTGATCCATCGACCAGGTCGGACGAAAGGTTTCCGCTTGCCAGTTTATTCCCGATACATCTCTATAATCTTCGGCTGTTTGGTAGCGATAAGGAACCCCATCTTCGTCATCTCCCGCCCTGTAGTATGTATTTGCATAAGCACTATTCACATCTGCCTGTAGTTTCACAAACTCATAGGGGCTCAACAAATCCATCTCCTTATAAATCTCCCGGTGGGTACTCGATCCTGTATACGTTAGCCGAGGACGACCGATCTTACCCGACTTGGTTGTGATCAGTACCACTCCATTGGCTGCACGAGCACCATATATTGCCGAAGCCGACGCATCTTTGAGCACATCAATGGTTTCAATATCCGTATTGGAAAGAAAGTCCAGGCTACTCACCTCAAAACCATCTACAATATATAGCGGAGAACTGTCTCCAGTCAAGGTACCTACACCACGGATATTGACTGTGAAGCCCGAACCAGGTTCGCCATCAAATTGTGTGATCTGTACACCGGCTACCTTTCCTCCCAAAGCTTCCAATACCGAACTAGACTTAAAGCCTTCGACTTCCTTGCCGCTTACGGAAGCGATAGCACCTGTTAAGTCTCCCCGCTTAGTCGAGCCATAACCAACGACCACTACCTCTTCCAAAGCAGAAGCCTCGGGCTGCAACCGGATTACCAGACTATTCTGTCCACTTACCCGGAGGGTTTGTGCCACATACCCCAAATAACTGATCTGCAATGTCTGTCCTTGATTAATGCGCAAGGCAAATTTTCCACTCTCATCTGTTGTCGTACTACTCGGTTGTCCGACAACAGATACAGAAGCGCCCTTTAATGGAACATCCGATTCGCTCAGTACCGTTCCATTTATCGTTACCCGTTGCGCATATAAGTTTACAGAACACATCAATGCCAAGACGAACATGATGATACCCTTATCTATCCTTATCTTTTTTATCATTTTGTACATGTCTGTTCTTTTTAAAATTTTGTATCAAACCATAAAACAATAGGGAATATCCTACCTGTTGCACTATCTGGCTCTTTCCCGTTAGTATCTATGGTAATCTGTCCAGTCATAGCTCCATTTGCCGGTTCTCCATTATACGTCCACCTATTAGGATTGACCACGACTTGGAATGTAGTCGGATCTACATAAGCCAATGCCAGATTAAGAGCACCAACATTTCCATAGTAAGAAACCGGAGCTTTAGCTCCATAGTTCGGATTGACTCCTTTAGAATCAGCATATTTACCCCAAAGACTATGCAAAAACGAATCGGGATTAGTTGTTTCTGGCGTCCCATTTATTTGATTCCCAAAGAAATTAAAATAATTGAAAGAACGCCTATAGTCCATCGTAAATTTAGAGACATCACTCACTCTAGTAATCGTGGGAATAGCCGAACGTCCTCCCGAATTGGGGTTTACCTGAAAAACAAAAGGAGAATATTCTACTAATGGAGTTTCTCCTCCTGTGACAGCTGGCGATGGTTCCGAATTATGAAAAAAGACAGGGGTCTGAACCGAAACTTCAGACGGTGTGCCCTTGCCAGCAGTCGCCGTGACCATGATAATTCCGGATTGCATGGCTACAGGCTGGTTACCCAATGTAATTTCTCCAGTCGAAGAATTTATACTTGATCCACCCGATTGATATGTACGCTGAATTTCATAAACCAACGGCACTGTCGCATCCGCAACAGGTTTAGGAGTACCAAAACCTGTAACTGCTGTACCTACAGCTATGCGAAATTGATTGGCATAGTTCTGAACAGGTGCCAAACCAAGATTATTGCCATATCGCACATAAGTGAAATAATTCGGATTAGCACTGACAGTTAGCATAAAAGAAGCTACAGTCGGACTGGACTCATCACTCTTCGGGTTAGTAGCCTTTACTTTGACAGTATAGCTACCGATAGGAATAGTATTTCCTTTGTCGGCACTAACATTTCCTTGAAGATCGATTGCAACATTTCCCTGCAATGCTGTCGGCAAGTCGACAAAATCGAAACGTACTTCATCCCCTTTAAATGCGTCATCCGGGCTATTGTCAAACGATACCGCCTGTATGGCCTGCACATTCGGGTAAGTAAAATCCTGTATGGGTTCGATAAATTCTACTACTTGCAATAGAAAGACATTGGTGAAATCTACGCCTTCCGGTGCGTAAACATTTTTCACATGCACGGACACCTGGTATTCCTCTTCGGCTAAAAGTCCGTGATTTTCTTCTACGAAGATAACCCCAGTTTGCGGATCAATCTTTATTTTATCCGTTGCCGGAGTGATACTTTTTATTGCGTACAGCACATCGTCCAGCGATCCTTTGAGAACTGGTGCATTACTGGTATAGGTGGTTTTACCACTTAATACCGATTCCTCTTCGATCTTACCCGATGAAGGGCTATAGGTCAACGTCAACGGTTTTGAGGTAATATTTATTTCGATCGCATTTTCAAATATACCTTTGTCCTCACCCGATGCGCCTGTTGTCAACTTGAGTGAAAGCACATATTTTCCGGGCAAGAGGGTGTCATCTCCGCGTACGATGGAGATAACGCCGGTGTTGGATATCTTGAAATACTTGGAGAAATCACTCTGTGCGATCTCATATTTGCGGATAGATACGTGTCCACCGTCTGTCGTTACCTGTGCTGTAGGCAGCTCAACCTCGCTGACTGCATCGATCACATCGCCATAATCCGCGGTGAGTTTATTCGGCACCACCGTGATACCATCCGGTACCGGCTTCATCATATTGACTTCGACGATGTCCTTGAATTCATGCCGCGTACCACCCGTGTAACAGCTAATGGTCAGCTTGTACAATCCTACTGGCATACCTGATGTTTCGCGTATGCTGATTTCTCCTTTTGCCGGATCAATTGCAAAGCCACCACCCGAGTAGTTCTCACCATTCAGCGTGACGCTAACGATTTCAAAGTCACTCGGTTGCAAACCCATGTAGGAAGGCGAACTGATTATGCCGGTCATAGACGGACCGATGTCAGTCATACCTGTATAGTATAAGGTAAAGTCTGTACTGTCAATAACTTCCGTTTTCTTACACGCTGCTGTGACAAACAGCAGTATCAATCCCCATGACAGGTATTTTTTTAACTTCGATTTTATATGTATAGAGTCCATAAATAAATATGTTATAGATTACAATTAAGATTATAGGTTACACCGTCTACGACCACCTCCAGATCGACGCCCGAATCACGGAAAGGTTGGGTGAAAGTCGCATCGATCTGCACATTACCCGCCTGAGCACTCGGATACAGTACCGTAATATAACGTACCGTTTGTCCGGCACCTTTCGTCATATTGACGACATATGCCTTACGATTAAATTCGACACCAGGGGTATAGGAAACCTTGCCATCAAAAGGCACGGTCGACAGGCTGCCGTTTCCAAAGGTTCGCATCACCATATTGTTACCATCTGCAAATTCAGTATGCGCCCCATTTTGAGCAGTATTGACAACGACCTCACTGTTCCCTTCACACAAGTTGAAATTCAGATTCACCGTTCCCGCAGCTGCACCAGTACCTTCATCGACTAAGACAAAGAACTTCTTGTCGACAAAGAAAACGTAACGGCGATGCTTTAAGTTACTATAACCTTGATTTTCGGTCGCAATTACCTCGGTAGGTCCATTGGCAACTACCGCAAGCGACTTGCCTTTTGCTTCGATAATGTTCTTGCCGTCCAATGTCATCGTATTATGCACCTTCGTCTGGCGATACCAGAGCCGGTCTGTATTATTACCATCACTTGTATAGGCATATACACCCGCATCAGGAAAAAAGTTTCGCCCTTTGTGATAAAGTTCAAACGTGCCATTATCTGGCTGATTATGGCTCCAGACAGCCATGGAGTTTTCTGAATAATTATTACTCAGGATTAGCATGGTAGACAACCTGTCCCAACCGTTGCGTAAAATATAGTATCCCGATGTAGCAAAAGCCTGAGGCGCGGTGGGTGGCATTGTACCGCGCTGACCGTAAGTTCCCATATACAGCAGCTCATTATCCTCGGGAAACATTTCATTATATCGTGTATAATTACGATTGAGCACCGACCGCGTCCAAGAACTTTGTCGCGTATCGTTAAACCCCGGTACGAGATAACCATTAGATGGGTTCGTAAAATAATTCGGATACGTGAAGTGCATCACCACCTGCGCTGCTTTATGCAAATATTGGTTGAAATCAGCTGCTAGATTTCCGACAATATGTTTGTTAGCGTCTGCCAGTTTCTTCACTTCATAGAAATCCGCGATTGCACTGATGTGGTAACTGAAGTCTAGTTCATAGTGCATACCATCGTCGAGGAATTGCTTTTGCACTTCCGTGCCAAGAATTCCAAAACCGATTTCCACCCATGAAGCGGCATTTTTGAATTCCGGAAATAATACGCCTGCAAAAGCAAGAGCACTCGCTTGTGTTATTAAGATATTTCCATCCGAATAAGGGTATTTAATCAAAAAATCGGCATGCTCCGCAAAATGAACCATAAATTCGGAAAACCACTCCGGCGTAAAGTTTACAGAGTTTTTATAATAATCGAAGAGCTGTGTCTGGTCCAGCACACGTGTTGCAACCTGAAGTTGCCACCACGTCGTCGTATTCGTACCGCTCTCTGGCATGGGATTATTGGTCAGCCAATCCTTATATACACTCATCCAGGATAACATATACCGTTCATCTTTGCTCACCCGATATACTTTAGCCTGCGGCACAAACCACTGCTGTCTATGCAACTGCTTTTGATACTCATTATCCGCATTCGCCGGCTCAAATAACCAATTTATTCCGCCATCTTTCGTTAGCGAATAGGGGCGCTTGCTTACTGGATCTTCATAATAATTATTTACAAAAAACCGATTATTGTCCAAAGCATAGTTAGCTTTCAATTTATCGTCCTCGTTCGCTGTGACATTAATCAGCGAAACATTCGGGTTGATAATACCTGTCCGCAACCTGTAATAGGTTAAAATAGCATTAACCGCATCATACTGCATATCGGCTTCATAAAACGCTTTGGCTTTTTCCAGTCCCGGATAATCTAGATTGATCCGTTCAAAAATCTCTGCATTAATCACATTGTTTGGCTTTGTGGGCACGGTTTTGCCAGGACCACCAGACGTATCCAGCTGTACTTCTTTGCTGCACGAAAGAAGTATAAAGGCTACAAAAATATAAAGGGAATATTTCATCGGTTCTATAATTTGATTTTGTTTAGTTCACGAAGTTTTATCGTCTTATTGGAAATCAATGGCCGCGCATAGTATGCCAAAAAGAAGATGTAGCCGACCGTCAGGTAAAGGATCGTCATGGCGTAGCGCAAACCGATCCAATCGCCCAAGGCCCCAACAACTAAAGGCAAGAGCGCACCTCCAAAAATTCCGGAGCACAATATCCCGGAAAAAGAACCATGGTACTGCGATACCGAATTGAGGGCCAGAGAAAAGATGATGGAAAACATCACCGATATCGTAAACCCACATATCATAAAGGCATAATAGGATATTTCTTTACTACCAAATAAGGCCAACGATATCATCATCAACGTCAGGACAGCTGCCATTTTAAGCACCCATTTGGAATCAAAAAGTTTTAGGAGTACCAATCCCAGCAGACAGCCCACAGACATTAATCCCCAAAACCAAGCAATGGCTATTGCTCCTTGCGTTGTGGGATCTATAGCATGGTATTGCTTTAAAAACTGTGACATCCAGTTGGCAATCGCTTGCTCGGTGCCCACATAGGCCACAATACCCAGAAAAAATAAAATAACTTTTCGATCTTTCAGTAAGTTCAGATAAACCGATCCCGCACCCGCTTTCTCATCGTCTTTCAGTTCTACTTTCGGGATCTTAATCACAACAACCAGCACGAATACCAAAACGAAGATTATACTGAATAGCCAATAGAGCACCGTCCAGTTCATATTATTACTAATCAAGGAAGACAACAACTGCATCAAACCGTTGTCCGGCACGGGTTGTGCCAGTCCCTGCGTCATATACGTGAATACAAAAGGACTTACAAAAGAACCCGCTCCAAAAATCAACTGGGCCAAGACTGAATAAAAAGCATAATGCTCTTCGCCACCAGCCACACGCATCAAGGGGTTTATAATGACCTGCAACATGGCCATACCAATCCCGATCGTAAATAACGAAGCTAGTGCAACGCCATATACAGGATATATAGCAAGAGCGATGGAACCTATAAAGTTAAGGGCAAAAGCAATGAGCATCGCTTTTTTCTCTCCCAGCCTTTCCGTCATGATACCAGCGGGAATGGACATAATCCCATAGGCCAGAAAAAATGAAAAAGGCAAAAAAGCGGCCATGGTCAGACTCAATCTGTAGGTTTCGATAACGATAGGCATCAAAGGACCCATAATATTCGTTACGAAAGATATAACAAACCAAATCACCAATATCACCCCTACTAAAAGACTACTTCTTTGCATCATCGATTTAACGTATCACTGTGTATCACTTAGGTTACCCCTCTCCTCCATTACATTCCGCACGCATCATAACATATTATCCAAATCATAATTGGTGTCAATGCATCAGCGAATATACCTTAGATCGATTTTCTAGGATTTCAATTTTGATTAATAATGTTTTAGAATTGGCTAAAATTGATATTTTAGCTTAGTTGAGCCCCGATTCCTTCCTTTCGAGGTATTCCGTAGGCATGCAGCCGTAGTATTGCTTGAATGCTGTTGAAAAATACGAAGGCGAGTTGAAGCCACACATATAAGCTACCTGCGCAACGGTGTATTGTCGGGTCTCTAAGAGCTCAGTGGCTTTATTAAAACGGATACGTTTCACAAAATCTGTGGCCGATTCACCCGTGATAGCTTTAAGTTTTAAGTATAAGTTGGATCTGCTCATCCCGATTTCCCGGCTGAACTTATCCACCGAAAAATCTGAATCACCAATATGATTTTCTATAATCGTGATGGCCTGTCGCAGAAAGGCTTCATCCAAGGCATTAAAGGCGATATTCTCCGGGACAATCTCTGTGGAAGAGGAAAAATACTCCTTTAGCCGCTTTCTCGATTTAAGGATACTTTGCACTTTAGCATCCAATAAAGCAATGGAGAACGGTTTAGCGACATAGTCATCCGCCCCAGCCTCTAGTCCTTTGATTTGATGTGCTGTCCCACTCTTTGCTGTCAGCAGTATAATAGGTATGTGGCAAGTCGTGATATTCTGTTTGATCTTTTTAGATAGCTGTATCCCATCTAATTCGGGCATCATCACATCTGAAATAATCAAATCAAACGTCTCCTTTTCCAACAACTCCAGTGCTGCCTTACCGTTGAAAGCGATCGCTATATCATACTGTTTGCCAAAATAATGCTGGAGATAGTCTACAATCTCTTGATTATCATCTACAATCAGTAACGATTCCCGTTCAGATACGTCTGCAGAAACTACCTCTGTCTCCGTCTCTTCACCATAAAATTCGGGGTCAAGCACCTGAGAATTTTCGATAACCAACTGATTTTCCAGCATTTCCTCCAACTCATAGCTTTTCTCTGACACAGGAATGCGCACCGTAAAGACAGAACCCTCTCCCTTCTCACTTTTCAGGTGTATAACGCCGTGGTGCAACTCCACTAATTTCTTGGTAAAGGCAAGGCCAATTCCAGAGCCCAAATTCATTTCCCGCGAATCCACCTGATAAAAGCGTTCGAAAATCTGTTCCTGTTCGTCTTTAGCTATTCCGATACCCGAATCCGTCACTTTGATAATCACATCTTCCCCACTTTTCGCTACACTGATTTCAATACTTCCTCCTAGCGGAGTGTACTTGAAGGCATTTGACAACAAGTTAAAGCAGATACGTTCTATCGAATCTCGATCAAAGAAGCCTGGCAATTCGCTTTCCTCCGACCGAAAAACGTAGTTGATCTCCTTCTTTTGTGCCAATGCCAAAAATGAATCGTAAATCTCCTGTACAAAAGTAACTACGTCCCCTTCGCTTATCTGGAGCTTTTTGGTCCCCGCTTCTGTCTTCCGGAACTCCAAGACCTGATCCACCAAATGATACAGCCTTTTTGTATTCTGCAACATCAGCTCGTGATACTTCTTTATGGTTTTATCCGACAATTCATGCCCGATAAGTTCCTCTAAAGGTGATATAATCAAAGTCAGTGGTGTCCGGAATTCATGGGAAATATTCGTAAAGAAATCTGTCTTCATCTGATTGATCGAATCAATTTTCTCTCGTTCAATGCGTTCCAGATTCAACTTATTGGTCGTAAACTCCCGTTGCAGACGCTCCATCTTTAGCTGATGCAATGTACGCATACGCTCCGTAATGACCAGATAAGCCATATAAATGCCCGCTGCACAACAAATGCCGATAATCAGAAAAAACCAGTCACTTTTCCACCACGGAGGTGACACCTTTATACCGATAACACGTTCTGGACTAGTTTCCCCCAATGGGCCTACAGCTTGCACCCTGAAAGTATACGAGCCCGCCTTCAGATTCGTATACGTGGCACTGGGCACATCCGTAGTCTCCAACCAATCGTTATCGTAATCCTCCAGCTTATACCGATAGGTAATCTTGTTGGGTGAAATGTAATCAAACGTATTAAAATATAAGGTGAACTGTCGATGGTCATGATCCAGTTTCAAAATCTCCTGCCTGTCGATATGCTGATCCAAAATACCATGGACGTCACCCGCAAAGACTGGCTTATTCAAAACCTCTAGCCCCGTGAAAGTAAGTTGCAGATTCAGTTTTTGTGGGGTTACTTCTTTCGGATAAAAGAAGGTTAGTCCATTGATACCACCAAATAATAGCATACCATCTATTGTTTTCGCCACCGCAGATAAGTTAAACTGACTGATTTGCAAACCATCTTTTACATCAAACTGTTGATACAAGCTGTTATCCGGATCAAATCGCAATAGATTTTTAGAAGTCGAAAGCCAAAGGTAGCCGTCCTCATCACTTATTATACCATAGATAATCCCCTGAATGGTATTCTTCTCATCTTTCAGCGCAATAAAGGATTTGCTTTTCTCCTCATATTGATTGAGGCCATCCCGTGTCGCTACCCATATCCTACCCTTCTTATCTTCGGTTATCGATGTCACCACATCATTACTCAAGGCCGACCCCGGAAAGACATCAAAAATAAGCTGGTCAGGATCCAAGATATTCACTCCATTCGTCGTTCCTATCCAAATCCTCCCTTGGCTATCTTCCATCAACGCCGTGATTTCGTCTGACGACAGCCTCACGCCATTTTTGTCGAGGTATACATGTGAAAATTTATGAGTCGTTTCATTAAACCGATCCAAGCCAGACCGCGTCCCTACCCATATACGTCCTGCTTTATCGCTCAACAGCGCATATACCATGTCCCCTGCTATCGATGCACCATCATCAGGATCATGACTAAAGATCGTGGTTCTTCGAGTATTCGGGTTAAACAAGCTCAGTCCGGAATTGTGCGTCCCTATTAATACATTTCCGGCACCGTCAAACGCAATCGCCTTAATATTGTTAGAGACCAGTGAGCTAGCATCACCCTCACTATGCGAGAAATGCCTTACCACACCTTTCTTCCGATCCCAAAAGTTCAAGCCCTTGTCATTGGTACCTATCCAGATATTATTGTGAGCATCCTCCTGGATCACATTGACTACATTGTCATTCAAGGAAAGGCTACCAGTATTCCTATTGAGAAAATTGAAGCGAACATCGTCACTATGGTGATAAGAAACCCCTCCATAATAAGTACCCATCCACATGCCATTTTGCTTATCGCGATAAATATAGCGTACCGAGTTTTGGCTTAAGGTGTGAGGCACCGAATACTGCTGAAAATAATTCTGAATCTTGCCCTTATTCACATTTAAAATGGACAAACCTTTAAACGTACCGATCCACAAGTTGCCCACTTCATCTTTGCCTAGGCTGCGGACATCATTATCCGCTAGACTAGCCAATGTAGAACCTATGACATGGCGATATGACCTCATTGCGTGGGTCGATCGGTTGTATTCCAACAGGCCTTCCCCTTCCGTTCCGGCCCATATATAGTCTTTATCGGCAAAGATCGTGTTGACCTTAACCCGTCTATTTAGTGGATGTCTACTAATCTTTCTAGTCGCAGGGTCGAACTGAAAAACACCGATATCTGTTCCCAGCAGAAATTGTTTTCCTATCCGTGCTATATGCCAGATACTCCCCATATCCGGAAGAGAAGTCTGCACATCCACCAGTTGGAATTTATCCTGTTTCTTATCGTAAGTATACAGCTCTCCCCCGCTGGTAGCCAGCCAAAGGATGCCTGCATCATCTACATTGATCGAAGAGACAAACCACTCACCTGGTTTTACCTTCAATGTGTAATTATGAAAAGTTTCCTTGACCTGATCAAATGAACTTATACCCTGATTACCACCAACCCACAAAACCCCTTTAATGTCAACAAACAAGCTTCTAATGTAAGACGAAGCAATAGAAGATGGGTTGTTCTTTATAGGACGATACACTTGAAAAGTACGGCTATCATAACGATTAAGGCCATCTTGTGTACCCATCCACATAAAACCTAAGCTATCTTGTATGATGCTGTAAACTGTGCTCTGAGAAAGCCCCTGTTCAATAGAAATCGTTCGGAACTGGTGCTTAAGATCATGGGTAAACTGTGCAAAAAGTCCAGTGGGAATCGCCACACCTATCCAGCATATTATTCTTACTAACTGTCTTACGGCTCTTCCCATAATAATAACCCTCCTATTTTCCTATGCCCAAGCTAATCTTCGTTTGCAAATTTAACGTTTCTATTGGTTTATTGTCTTGAATATCTGGTTTATAACTAAATTTTGACCCAGATATGTAAATTTAGCGTAGCTTCCCTTCATAAGGATTAAACGAATCACGATTCCTCAAGGTGTAACCCTTTAAATACTCCCGCATGCCCTTAAGTACGCCTTTATATTTTGCCTCCACGACTAAATTTTTCGTTTCACCAGGGTCTTTCTCCAGATCAAATAACTGCTCTCTGAAATCACCCTTATCGTAAACTATATATTTATAGTGGTGAGTAATCACTGCTCGTCCGCGGATACCCAGCAGTACAGTGTTATCGGCAAAATCCGTTTCGATAACCAAAGTATCCCGCAAACGGTGTTGTGGATTGTCCATGACTTTCTTTACATCCGCTCCTTGCAGATAAGCCGGAGCTTCTATCCCCGCATACGAGCATATCGTCGTCATGATATCTATACCATTGCAAATCAAACTATTATTAACCTTCGGCTCGAAAGAACCTATTTTCGACAGGATAAAAGGCACTTTCGCCGATTCCTGATACAATACCTGCTTTTGGTTCCATTGGTGGGCCGCATAACCATCGCCATGGTCACTCGTGAAGATAATGATTGTATTTTCTTCCAAGCCGTATTTCTTCAGGCCATCCAGAATCATTTGCACATAACCATCCACTTTCTCCACCAGCCTGTTGTAAGCCCATCGATATTGCCGCCATCGTTCCGGTCCCCAATTGGTGGACGGATAAGTCCGTAGGTTTACTTGCTGCTGCTCCCGAATAATCGGTGGTTCGTGAGGCGATATCTTCCAGTTGTATGGCAATACCGGGCATAATTCCGGTGCTGGTGGCTGATCGATAAAATCCATTTTCAAGAAATCATTCCTTGCCCACTCGCAGATATCGTGTGGGTTGAGGAACGAAGCCACCAACAAAAAAGGTCTATCTTTATTCTCTTTCATGAAGCGTGCACAATAGGCCGGATTGGCGGCATCCATAAAATCGCCCGACCAAGTATTGTGAATATATTCAAAGCCATGCTGGGCAGTTTTAGTCGGCGGCAAGGGAAGATGCCATTTTCCGACATAGCCCGTTTGATAACCCGCATCCTTAAATATCTTACCCATAACCAACAACGAATCGGGCCATTGCCCATCCGCTTCGGAGTAATTGCCAACAAAGCCATTGGTACTAGGCATCACACCACTAAAAATAGAAGAACGCGAAGGCGTACATAAAGGTTGTGCACAATAGGCCTCCGTAAAACGTGTTCCATGTGCGGCTAAAAAATCCATTGCCGGTGTGTGTAGGTCTTTATTGCCCGCGCAGCTCATGGCTTCCGCCGTTTGCTGATCCGTCATAATAATCAGGATATTCGGACGATCTTCCTGCTTACTTTGGGCATGACCAGATAGGTAAGCTATCCACACGACTACAACTATAAGATATTTCTTCATTCTTGCTTGATGCTTTTAATACGCCAGATTATGACACCCATTTACCTTTATTTCAAATAATTATACATCGTATCCAAACCAAATATAGCAATTGCTTCCGAGCTCGGTTTTGGTGTTTTATCAATCTCACTAAAATAATCCGTGCTGTCCCAGATTATTTTACCACCCGTTTCCCTCGGATCATTTGTCTTCTTCAGATAATCGACCATTTGTTCAGCTAACCCCGCCTTCACCTCCTGATACTTGCTATCTGCTGCCAGATTATGTAACTGATCCGGATCGCCAATGACATCATACAGTTCTTCCACAGGGCGTTTTGCAAAGGCCAACTGAAAGGACTGTTGTCCCGCCGGTTCATCCTTATGTTGCAAAATAAAGAATTTTGCAGGTCCCGGGTAATTCAACATATACGGATCGACATCACCATAAAGTGGAGGATCACCTGCCGGCCAACGATCGGCTTCGTAATTCTTGATGTACAAGTACTGCTTCGTCCGGATCGCACGTCCCGGATAACCCAAACCATGTTGTCTGACGAAAGCATGCCGCTCTCGTGCCAAGACCACAAATTCTCTTGACTCGCCTACTTCCGCTTCTTTTTCCACGATAGGCAGCAAACTCTTGCCCGTCATGTATGCTGGCACTTCCGCTTCCGCCAAGGTCAGGAAGGTCGGTGCCAGGTCCAACAAAGTCACTAGTTCTTCGGTTACCGCATCCGTTTTGAAACGCTCCGGCCACGATATGATCAACGGTACCCGCGTTCCAAAATCATACAAGTTAGCCAAGCCACGTGGCATTTGCCAGCCGTTGTCGCTGCATACGATAACGATCGTATTGTCCAGGTGCCCACTTTCCTTCAGCTGCTGCATAATTTCACCAACCTCTGTATCAAAGGTCTGTATAGCTGCATAGTAATCCGCCATATCCACCCGCACATCATGCGTATCAGGAAGATAAGCCGGTACTTTGATATTTTCGAGAGCTATACCCGCATTTTCGCCAGAACCCACCTCATACGGACGGTGTGGATGCAAGCTGTTGAACCAATAGCTCCACGGCTCGCCTTTTTTGGTCTTCTTTATAAACTCCGCAAAATTCGCATACTTATCTCCCGCCGGATTACGCGTCCGTCCATTGGCTTCATAGCTTCCCGGACCCCATCCTTTTCCATCGTAGCCGACCTTATAACCTGCTTTTTCTAACAGTTCCGGAAAGACGGCAAATTTTGTCGGTAAAATACCCCAGAGATTGGCTCCTTCTTCTATGCGCCAGATATCCTGTCCCGTCAATAAAGCCGCCCGTGCGGGCGTACAAGAAGGCGAATTACAAAAAGCATGCGTAAAACGCACACCTTCCGCCGCAATCTTATCCATATTCGGCGTTTTGACCACCGAGTCGCCATATACCCCAACATGATTCCAGGACTGGTTGTCCGACATCAACAACAGGATATTCGGTCGATCTTGTTCTTGCTCCGTCTGGCAGGATAATAGTAATAAGGCTATCGCTGCGAAATACATATTCTTCATATATACTGTTTTATTCATTGTCGTTTTCATTTATTGTTCTGTAGGGTTTGTATCTCCATACTGTTGCTGCAAGGCGTTCAACTTCGTATGCATCAGCTGTGCAATCTCCACATAATCCGCCTCTCCATATACATTCCGCATTTCCTTCGGGTCCTTCTGCAAATCATACAATTCCCACTCATCAATATCGTTATAAAAGTGAATTAATTTATAACGATCCGTACGGATACCGTAGTGTCGTTTGACCATGTGCCAACTTGGGTATTCGTAGTAATGGTAATACACCGCATCACGCCAATCCGGTAAGGCTTTACCACTATTTTCGATCACCGGCTTCAAGGATACGCCTTGCATATCGTCAGGGATAGCAACACCTGCATAATCCAACAACGTCGGCGCAAAATCAACATTCATCACCAACGCATCGGAAACCAAACCCTTTTGGATACCCTTTGGATAACGGATCAGCAACGGCGTCCGAAGACATTCTTCGTACATCATCCGTTTATCGAAAAATCCATGCTCGCCCAAGAAAAAGCCCTGATCCGATGTATATACGATAATCGTATTTTCCAGCTCTCCTTCCTTTTCGAGATAGTCCAACAAGCGACCCACATTTTCATCTACCGCAGTCACACAAGCCAAATAATCTTTCATATACTGTTGGTACTTCCACCGTACCAAATCATCTCCCGTTAAGTTCAACCGCTTGTATTCCGCCACCCGCTTGTCATACACCTCGGTCCAAGCCGCTTTTTCAGAGGGCGTCATCCGGTCGAACACTTGGAAGAAACGCTGTTGGTCCAAACTTTTATCATTCGCTTGCGTAAAATCATCGTCCTTATCATCTGCAATTTTCGTTATCGGCTTTTTTGCTATGGCCTCCAAATCCTCCGACGACATTAATTTCAAGTCCCATGCATCCCACATATCTTTGGAGATATTCATTAATTGTTCCTTTGCCGCGCGGCCCCTATGTGCATAATCATCCAACAAATTAGTCGGTTCTTCAAAAGTCGTATCATCAAACATACCTAAATGCCGCGGAGCAGGCAACCAGTTGCGGTGTGGTGCCTTCTGTTGGTAAATCATTAGAAACGGCTTTTCCCTATCCCGGTTATCCAAAAAATCAATGGCTTTGTCAGTTACAACGTCGGTAACATATCCTTTCTCCTGCACTTCCTTTCCGTTCTCGATAAAAACAGGTTGGTAATACTCACCCTGATTTGGAAGAATGCTATAATAATCGAAACCGACAGGTGTTGATCCTAAATGCCATTTACCAATCATTGCTGTTTGATAACCTGCTTGCTTCAGCAATTGCGGGTAAATGGTCTGTGTACTATCGAAAACGGTGTGATTGTCTGTCAATCCATTGACGTGACTATATTTTCCAGTCAATATAACCGCCCTTGATGGCCCACATACCGCATTCGTAACAAAACAGTTGTTAAATTTAATACCCTCTTCGGCCAATCGGTCCAAGTTAGGCGTTTCGATAAAGCGTTTGTCATATGCACTCAATGCCTGCGTGGTATGGTCATCCGTCATGATAAAGATAATGTTCAACTTTTTGTCCTTCACAGCTTTCTGTTGTGTGCAAGAACTTAGCCCCACGACAAGGAGTAGACTCATAATAGTCGATAGAAAATGTCTTTTTCTCATGCAATTTGGTTCAATATTAAATTGGGAAAACACGAATTTATGCGTAAACTTTAAAAGATGCTTTTAAAATTATCTAAAATACTTTCGTTTTTAGTTAAGCCCCCCTTACTCCCTCCGAAAGGGGCATGTTCTAATTTCAAATCTCCAGATCAGGTCGTTGATCTTTCAATACTGTTTCCTTACCATTTTCAGTGATCTTCGTCGAATCATCGTATACCACTGACGCCTTATTCTTGGTGTTGGTAATGGAAAACGAAGGTTTACCGGAAGTGGTGATATTCACTTTGATCAACCAGTCGTCGACCTGTATAGTATCCTCTCCGACGGATTTGGGCTGCGCTACCATATCCTTTTTAGCGTGCGTTCGAATGATAGTTGCATAGCGGTATATCATCTGTTTGGAAGAAGATGCTGTAAAATGCCAATGATTCGGATAAGGCGCAAAATGACCCTTATTATCCGCTCTCAACCAATTGACCGCAGGGTAGAAAAACTCATTCGTTTGCGCGGTCTGCAACTTTTCCGGTGCAAAGATATAGGCATCAGAGACCCCATTTGTATTCGTGGCTTTCACATATACCCTATCCTTATTCTGTTGTACTTGCATAGAGTCGACAATAGTATGTAAGAGATAATTCCACGCCACAGGCTTATCCGCTTCCAGTTCATCATAAATAAATACCAAGTCCGCTCCCCCTAACTGTACAATATGTCTACGGAATGTCTTCAAACGATTTTCATCCCACCCGTTTTCTGGCGAATATTCCAGATCTGAAACCTTTCCCCGTTCCAGCCACAAAGGAGAAACGACTTTCCCATATGCATTGGAAGCATCGCCCACGACATACGAAATGATATCACCGGAATAG
The DNA here is from genome assembly GCA_040392285.1 of Sphingobacterium sp. Lineage (GTDB taxonomy): Bacteria > Bacteroidota > Bacteroidia > Sphingobacteriales > Sphingobacteriaceae > Sphingobacterium. The sequence continues at coordinate 44,864 of JBEBWF010000019.1, forward strand.
TTCCGCGCTATCCAACCGTACCCTTCCGTTCCTATCTTTTGACCCATACCATCCACAAGGATCGTATTATGAGCCCGTGAACTTCTATGGCTGTAGATGCTGTGTTGGTCGGTAAAACTCACATGGTGGCCACTGCTGTAAAATAGTGGTTTACCGCCATAAAAAGTATTAAATGCATTTTGATTGGCCAACGCATGCGATGTTGAACCATATGGGCTTGACCGAAAGCTCAGCATTGCAGTGGTCTTGATATCTTTCCAATTCGACATAAAGGAGGCTATCCCGGTATTCCTAAAAATATAAGACAGTGGTAAATCTGCTAAGCCCTTACCTTCTGGTAAGGACGTATCGTTCTGAAGGCGGAACCAGGCCAAATCTCCCGGCTTAGACATAAAGCCTCTTTTCAGCACCCCGGGCTCGCCTGCTTGAATGGTTCGGACATAATCCGCTAAATACGTATTGTTCGTTAGTTTCGCCAAGGCATCCGCGTAAGCCACACGTGGACCATTGGGTTTTACCACGTTCTGATGCGAACTGCCATTTCCTGCTGACTTCGAAAATGGTGGTTGCTGAAACATCACATACATCGCCGAACCTTTGTACCAAGGATCTTTAAAAAAATCATAGCCACTGATCCGGCTATACAGCCAAGGCACCTCGATCAATGTTCGGATATTCACATGAAAATATGAATCTCCATTGTGCCATCCGCCGTCATCATTGACTCCCGGAAAACGGACCATCCAAACGTTATAACAATAATCTGCCCATGTCGCTGCCTCAGGAAGATCACCATAAGCCGCAAAAGCTGCCATAGTTAGGATACGTAATGTCATCTGCACCGAGTGATTGTCTGCAATATGCGCCTCAAAATGATTCTGGAAACGCTGGAAAAACTTAGCCCCGTTCTCTTTGATTTCCTTTAACAATAACTTTTTCTGCGCGTCGGAAAGCAGACTATAAAAAGAATCATAGGCCATCGAGCTTAATGAAAGCATCACCGATTCATTGAAATCGCCTTTGAGGTAAGGACTGCTTTTCCAACTGATCATTTCCTCTATCCGACGCATGGCCGCTTCAAAGTACAGTCTATCTTTGGTCAGAAGAAATGCACGGACCAAACTTTCCGTATTGGCTTCTTCCCGATCTACAATCCGTCGCCCCTCACGGATAAGCAGTGCACTTCTTTTAACTTCGGTATCCAAGTCGGCAATTCTGCTGGTATCGATCGTCTGTGAAATGTGTTTGATTTCTGCATCCACAACCTTATTTGCCCGCTCAATATACCAACTACGCTCCTCCTTGCCTTTACTTTTGGCTATAAAAGCATCCCATTCCTTTTCGACCACCCAAACCCGTGGGTGTGTAGCTGGAAGCTTGTTGATCAACGCTGAAAAGGTAGGCAGATTAAAAGCATCTGTTCCATTTTCCACGGTAAACTGCAAAACTTTAGACCATGCCGTCTTACCTTCCTTTACATAACCATATTGCCAAAACCACGTTCCGTCAGCATATAAGTTGTCCGCATTATAGAAGCCCCACGAACGATCGACTTGTTTCAGCTCTTTCGTAAAGAGACTATCCCGGGCAATCCGTACGCGATAGTTTATTCCGTAAGGATCAGGTTTATTCTTTTTTGGCTGCTCTTCTAGTCCATCCAAAGCTGCGCCATATGCCGTATTTTCTCCAAGCGGCCACATAAAAGCCACTTTCCTGTTTTTGACTGTTGCCCCATCCAAGGGATATGGTGTCGCCCGCATCTCGTGCATCAACGTGACGTCATCCAGATGGAGGGTATATTGTGCCTGTACATCACTAAGGATTACTTGCATACACAAAAAAGCTAAGCCTATCTTTATCATCATTTTAGATTTAAATGTTATTTCCCAAAAATAGCTTCCTTGTCTGTTTTACTATTTTGAATTTCGCTAAAATAGTTTAAGTTTTAGCCAAACACAGCGTAACAAAGCATAAACTACCCCATATCTTTCGGGAAGCAGTCCAAACTGTCTCCTATCAAATACATCCAACATTCACCAAAATCAAAATAAAATTGCCTAAAATTGAAACGTTGACAATAAAGGGCTGTCTAATTTTACGGATATCAAAAAATCACGAATTATTATGAGAAAAATTATCGGCCTTCTGATTAGCTGCATAGCCTTGACATTCACGGGAAATCGCACACAAGCACAGGAAGACCTTAATTGGTTAAAACATGCTAAGAAAACCGTCGTCCATCAATTGAAAAAAGCGGCGGAAGTATACCGCCCCGGCATGAACCCACGGTCTATCAATCCGGACGGTTCGGTAAGGCTCGCGCCCCAAGAAGATTGGACTACCGGATTTTTCCCGGGTTCCCTTTGGTATGGCTATGAAATATCGGGGGACAACCAATTGGGTAAAGACGCACGTCAATTCACCTTGGCTATGGATTCGCTAAAATATTACACCCATACACACGATCTAGGTTTTATGATCTATTGCTCTTTTGGCAATGGTTATCGGTTAACAAAAGACAAAGTCTATCTCCCTACCCTACAGCAAGGCGCGGCTCATCTTTATGGTCGCTACAATAAAACAGTCGGAGCCATCCGCTCCTGGGATTTTGGCCACTGGGAATTTCCAGTCATTATCGACAACATGATGAACCTTGACTTCTTGTTTTGGGCAGCAGACCAGTTTAAAAAGCCTGAATATGCAGAAGCTTCGGTACAACACTCTATGACGACCTTGAAAAACCATTTCCGTGCGGACAACAGCTCCTACCATGTTATTAGCTACGATACCCTTTCTGGCCGTGCGATACAAAAAGAGACCCACCAGGGCTTGACACACGAGTCAGCATGGGCAAGGGGACAGGCTTGGGGATTGTACGGCTATACCATGGCTTATAAAGAAACCAAAAACAAGGTGTTCTTGGACCACGCCATCGCGATTGCCAAATTTATTATGGAACATCCAAATGTAGACGAAGACAAAATCCCCTACTGGGACTACGATGTTCATAATGGCGGAGAGAGGGCCCCTAAAGATGCCTCGGCGGCGGCGGTTATCGCTTCTGCATTAATCGATCTGGCGAAATTCACTGATAACCCTTCCTACTTCAGCTATGCCGAAGAGATAATTAAATCGCTATCTTCACCGGAATACCTGGCAGCGGAAGATGATAATGCTTACTTTATACTGAAACATAGTGTAGGTGCGTTTTTATATAACTCGGAAATAGATACCCCACTGAACTATGCCGATTACTATTATTTAGAAGCACTTTTACGTTATGCTCAGGCAAAGAATATCGACTTAAAAAAACTAAATTAAAAGACCATGATAAAACTTAAATTATTCTATATTCTGTTGATGATTATCCCTGTTTTGGGGATAGGACAACCTACATCAAAACCCACACTCGAAGATTTCAGCTCGTTAAACCTCGATTACCCGGGCTTGGAGAAGGTCAAGGAGTTGGTGGCTAAAAAGAAATACGATCAGGCTTCCAACGCCTTATTAAGCTATTACAAAAAACGGTCGGACATCCGACATCCCGATTACAATAAGGAAGACAAAGGACGGTTTTTCGGCAAACCCCTCTCCAAAGACAATCAGGAGAAGGCTGATAAAGGCTTAGAACATCAGTTTTTTGTACACAAAGGCTACGGATTCTTTGACTACGGCAAAGACATCAATTGGCAACTTTGGCCTGTGAAAGACAATGAGGTCCGTTGGCAACTCCATCGCCATTATTGGTGGACGCCTATGGGATTAGCCTATTGGTCCACGGGTGATGAAAAATATGCTAAGGAATGGATATTCCAGTATGAGGACTGGGTAAAGAAGAATCCCAAGGGGCTTTCGAAGGACAACGATCGTTTTGCCTGGAGACCATTGGAGGTTTCACATCGTTTACAAGAGCAAACTGCCTTGTTCAACATGTTCGTAACTTCTCCGCATTTCACACCTGAGTTTTTGATGGTATTTTTGAACAATTATGCCAAACATGCCGACCATGTCCTGCACAATTACTCCGAAAAAGGCAATCACCTCCTATTTGAAGCCCAACGGATACTTTATGCCGGTGCCTTTTTCCCGGAATTAAAAGACGCTCCGATTTGGCGGAAAAGTGGTATTGAAGTACTGAACACCGAGATCAAAAAACAAATATACGATGACGGCTTACAATTTGAGCTTTCGCCGAACTACCATACCGCTGCGGCCAACATCTTTTTGAAAGCATTGACGATGGCACAATTGGCCGGTGTAGACGGCGAATTTCCGGCCTCATACAAAACGACCATCGAATCGATGATTATGGCACAGGTCGATTATTCTTTTCCGGATTACACCCACCCGATGTTCGGCGATGCGTGGAACAACGACAAAAAAAGTAGTGTAAAAAACTTCAAAGAATGGTCAAAAGTATTCCCGGAGAATAAGGTCATAGCGTATTTCGCAAGCGAAGGAAAGAAAGGCGAGACGCCAACCTACCTATCTAAAGGATTGATGACAGGTGGCTTTTACATCTTTAGGAATAGCTGGAAAGATACCGCAACCATGATGGTCGTGAAGGCCAGTCCTCCGGCATTTTGGCATAGTCAGCCCGACAATGGTACTTTCGAATTGTGGGTAAAAGGCCGTAATTTTATGCCGGATGCGGGTGTATTTGTCTATGGTGGTGATGAGGAGATTATGAAATTGCGTAATTGGTACCGCCAGACGAAGATCCACAAGACATTGACCTTGGACAATGCCGATATGGAGATTTGTGATGCCGAACTGCTACACTGGCAGACGTCGGACAACCTGGATGTACTCGTATATAAAAATCCGAGCTACAAAAACTTAGATCATATCCGTACGGTACTCTTCGTCGATCAAACATATTTCGTTATCCTGGATAAAGCCGAAGGCGATGCTACAGGTCAGGTTGGTATACATTTCCAACTGGCCGAAAATTGCAACCCGGTCTACAACAGCACAAATAACAGCGTGTCGACAGGCTATGCAGATGGCAATAACCTCTTGATCCACAACTTTAATGCTGGTCAGGCCACGTTTGCCCAAGAGGAAGGTAAAGTGTCCTATGCGTACCGAAAAGAGGTCGAACGTCCTGCCTTTGTTTTTGAACAAAATAAAATAGGCAGCAACGCCGTAACTTTCGCAACAGTGCTTTACCCCTTCAGCGGCAACAAAGCTCCTCAAATCGACTTTAAGGAAGAAGCTGGAAATGACCCACAAAAAGGCGCTATCCACTTCTCCATTGTTATAGACGGAAAAACACATACCGTCAAACATCAGCTATAAGATTTCCATCTTAGTTTAGTTTAAATGAAAATAGGAGGTTTATGCCTCCTATTTTGTTTATCTTCTACTCCATTCTCCATCTTCGATCCGCTTTTTTCGCGGATTGCTGCTTCTTGCGGTCTAGTCTGGCTAGGATTTTAGCCCGGGGGATCTTCGTCGGGATACGTTTTTTGGAAGGTACCAATGCCTCTTCGACCAGGTTGATCAATCGTTGTAGCACGATATCTTTATTCTGTAGTTGGCTTCGTGTTTCGGAGGATTCCATCTGTAGATACCCGCTAGCCTGTATACGGTTAGCCAGTTTATATAGCAGTGTCTGCTTTTCCCTTTCCGAAAAGAGCATAGAGGTATGAATATCCCAAAGTAAGGTGACCTTACTTTCAACCTTGTTGACATGCTGTCCCCCTGCTCCACTCGAACGTGACGTTTTGAAAACCAACTCCTTCAACAACGTATTGCGATCTACCATCGTGTAAAATTACAAAACCGGGGACAACATGACAAAATTCGTATCCTCAAAACACCTTATTATGCCAGCTCGCCTTAAAAGGAACTTCCCAGTTGCTCTGTAATTCCTCTGCTTGCTGGATCAGATTATTGAAAACGATTGTATCTACAGTAACTTCTCCTCGCTTGATCAATTGCTCGAAGTCTTCCCGGTTGACCAATCGTACTGTGTCTGTGGAGTCTTTAAAAGATACCTTCATCCGATCAAAGAAATTGACTCCAAATTCCTGCTCGAGGTTCTTGATAAAACGTACAGATGAATCAACAGAACAGCCCGTAACGCCAGCTTGACTTTCATCCACCTCTAACATCAAAAAGAGATTGTGTTTTATATAGCCCTTTCCGGCTAAAGCGCTTCCATGAGCTGCCCAAGTAGCTACAAAATCACTCAACAAGATCGACATCCGTTCGGCTTCTTCATCCGATAAAAAACGATCTGCTTGATATATCCAGATTTTATTCATTTCTTTAGTATTGAGTATTAAGTACTGAACACTGATCACTAAGCACTGATCCACTGAACACTGAACACTGATTAACTATTGGTAATACGGTGAAATCATCAAATACACCACCACCCCGGTCACGGCCACATATAGCCACATCGGATAGGTAACTCGTGCCAATTTCTTATGTCGCTCGTATGCTCCCGCGATCCCGCGAATAAAGGTAAAAAGCACAAAGGGTATAATCACGATGGAGAGAATAATATGAGTGATCAAGATGAAAAAATAAATATAGCGCATCACCCCTTCACCCCCATAAGATGTTGACTCTGACGTCATATGATAGGCAACATACATGAGCAGAAACAAAGAAGAGCATACCATGCAAAGTTTAACCAAACGTTCATGCAACTTTGTATTCCCTTTCTTTACAGCTGTGATAGCAACAAATAATAATACAGCCGTCAATCCATTGATACTGGCGTAAATAGGTGGTAAAAAAGATAAAGGAGCTACGTCATAGCCCATTTTCCGCAAATTTATTCCAAAAAGAGCGGCTACAACTAAAGGAATTACAATGGACAGTGTCCAGACCAAGCCTTTATATTTCTTTTCCTCTTCTGTCATCCCTACTTCTGTTCTATCTTTAACGGATTATTTCTTATCTCTTCAACCAACTGTACCTTGATTTCATCTTGTAATCTGTCCACTTCTGTCTTCAGATTGATATCATAGAAACCACGAATACGATGTCTAGAATCAATAAGGACATAGTTCGGACTGATGATGAACTTCGCAGAGTCTTCTGGATCAAACATAGCATCTATTAATAACTGCTCCCTAGCGAAACTCAATAAATCTAATGCTGGATTACCTACAAACTGCCAGTTCTCCGACAGTCCATTATTAAATCGCTTAGCGAAAATAGCTAATTCGTCGGGAGAATCATGAGGGTCTACGGAAATAGAGTAGAATTTGACTTTATGACTACCTTTGAACCGCTCTACCACCGATTGTAAATTTTGAGCCAATGCTGTGGACAATCCATCGTCTCCAGCATAGAAAAGATGAACCACGCTAATGAGCGAATCCGTACCCATAAACTGAACCGAATCACCTTGGCTATTCACTAAGGAAAGTGTAGAAATTTGATGAAAAACAGTATCCGGCACTTCTCGGCCCATCCTCCTATTCATCTGACCGGAAAGCTCCTTTTCTCCGTAAACTGGAAGCACAACATAGCTGTTCGTACCCATACGGTTAAGGGCTACATATAAAAATCCTGGCACCAACAATACGATGACCAGGATTATTACAGTAGAAATATTCTTCTTACGTGAACTTACGTTCATTATTACGGATGCGGATAAAGTGGGTGTTCTTGAAAATGATACAATAAATAATCACCTTCAATCATCATCAAAACAATAAAATACACAATAAGTATAAAACCGATAGAACACGTAATAATAAAACTCGATTTCTCAAACTTTAAGTGCATAAAGAAAGCGACAATATAATATGCTTTCACTAAGGTTAGTGTAATATAAACTATATTCAGCAGTATGCCTTTTTGTACAATGCCCCAGTGGTGCACAAAGCCCAAGGCAATTAAAAACTCTAATGCTGTAAGTGCCAAAAGGACAAAAAATACAGACCAGATACGTTTTTTATCCATACCTTCCCCGTGTGCGTCATGAGTACCTGCTATATGTTCGTGATGTGCCATTTTTTAAAAGTAAAAATTCAAAAGTAAAAATTCAAAAACCTGTTTAATTGCAAATCGTCAGAAAGCCTTTGTTCCTTCGTCTTATAGTCTTGTTTTTAGATTAAATAGAAGAAGGTAAATACAAATACCCATACTAGATCCACAAAGTGCCAGTAAAGTCCGACTTTCTCTATCATTAGATAGCTACCTCTTTTTTGGAAAGTATTGTTCAAAGTCATAAAGAGAACAATGATATTTAACAAAATCCCTATAGAAACGTGGAAACCGTGAAAACCAGTAATAGTAAAGAACAGATTAGAAAACTGTAGAGCCGCTGTATATGAAATTTCTTTCGTGAAATAAGGCTCCAATGCTGCTGCAATGGCTGTTGGATCTGTCAAACCAGTCGCAGGGTTCGTTCCAAACCAAAATCCTTGATGGTGCAAATGCGACCACTCCAAAGCCTGACAGCCGACAAATAACAAACCACCTAAAATCGTCCAAAGCATCCATTTCACGACTTCCTGTTTTGCATTACGGTGCCCTGCCTCTACCGCAAGTACCATCGTAACGGATGACATAATCAAGATGAAGGTCATGACACCTACGAAAACTAGGGGTTGTCCCGAATCGGCTATCCCAGGTATAGACTGGAACACCTTATCTGCATCAATCCAACTTGGCTGGGCAAATTTCTGAGCACCATAATAAATCAGAAAAGATGAAAATGTAAATGCGTCCGATACCAGAAAGAACCACATCATGATCTTTCCATACTCTAAATTCCAAGGCGACCTGCCTCCATTCCATGGGCCGTCTTTAACCTTATCCAATTGCGATACAGTTGTTGTACTCATTGTTTACTAATATTGATTCAAAAGTAAGAAAACATATATATAAATCCATAAAAGATCTAGAAAATGCCAAAAAAGTGCTGCTAGATCCATTCTAAAAATATTGTTTGCCTGAGAGATTGGTTTCGCTGCACCGAAAAAACAACGAAACAAGACCACCAAACCTGCTACAATATGTAATAAATGCAGTCCTGTAAATACATATACAAAGGATTGCGATGCATTATTGTTAATAAAGTATATGCCTTGTGCCGTCAGCACTTGCCATGAATGAACCTGTAATACAAAAAATACGATACCCAGCGCAATAGTACATAACAGGAATAACTTTTGCCTAGCTAAGTTTACCGCATGTGCCGCTTTATAAGCCAAATGTAAACTCAAGCTACTGATCAAAATTACTACCGTGCTATAGATGAATGTCTGAGGCAACAGTGTTTTAATACCTTTATCCACACCACTCGCCGTATAGACAATAAAACCACTGGACAAAGCGGCAAACATCATGAACATACCGATCATGCCTAACCAAAGATTAAATTTCTTTGCTTTCCTGATGCGCTGCTCTTCTTCCATACTATGAATAGTACTATTCTCCATTGCTATGCTCAAAACCGAATAAAATCAAATAATAAAACTAATTGTGTCACTGGTAGATAGGCAAATGATATATACATAATCTTCTTTGCCGATCTGTCTGACATTTCAAAAAGATGTCTATAACCGTACCATGCAAATAGCCCTCCTCCTAGCAAAGACACCAACGTAAAAACCAATCCACCAAATCCATAATAATAAGGCAAAAAGCCTACGGCTATCATTAAAACACATGATATAAATAGGATGATTGCTGATACCTTATCTTTTTTTGTAGTCGGCAACAGCCGAATACCTGCCTTCTTATAATCTTCATCTGCTACCCAAGCAATAGCCCAAAAGTGTGGAAACTGCCAGACAAACTGGATAGCAAACAACACAAAAGGTGTAACGACTATAGCGGCCTCACTGACTTCGGAATAGGCAAAACCAAAACCTGCTGATTCGAATGAAGCATAATAGCCAATCAACGGAGGTAAAGCTCCCGGAAAAGCCCCCACTAGAACGGCTATTGGCGACTTCTGTTTTAGCGGCGTATAGACAAAAGCATATAAAAATATTGAAAAGACCGATAATAACCCTGTTAAAAAGTTAAGCTGCACCAATATCAACGTCCCTCCTAATGCCATCAACAAACTCAAAACCAACGCTTGTCCAGTAGTCATACGGCCAGCGGGCAATGGTCTATCCATCGTGCGTTTCATCAACTTATCCGTATCCTTCTCTATAATCTCATTAAAACCGTTTGCCGCACCTGTCACAAAAAAACCACCGATTGTCAATAACAGCCAGTTGAACCAAATTATTTCACCCTGTTGCGTGGCTCCAATCAAAAAAGAAATAGAAGCTGAAAAAACAACAGTTAACGTTAAACGCAATTTTACAAGCTTGTTATAATCCGATATAAACGTCCTCATGAATACTTCACCTCCAAATCCATTTCTTTAACCCCGTAACGAATGATAAACATGCATATCTAAATCTTAGTCTTCTTCATTAAGAGCATCAGATAAAATTGCGCCCCAAAAAACAAACTTGCTATTACTAAATGTGTCGTCTGGGCAAATGCCGGAACGTTAAACCGCGCCAAAACTATTCCAGACAACATCTGTACAATCACTAAAATTAACATTATCCAAGCAAACTTGCTCTGTAAGGATAACCTATGAAACCTGCTCTTAACCAGAAAAAAATAACCCACAGACAGCACCAACGTCACATAAGCCAATACCCGATGTACCGTATAAGATAAGCCAATGCTATCTATCCACATCGCCCGGGGTACATTGTCATCATTTAAGTGATCGATTATTTCCCGTACTTCCGTGCCGTACACAACCTGTATAACGGTCACCACTATAACCGATGCACCCAATATTTTCAATCCAACTAATGGAAAATTAATTAGGATATTGTTGTGTCGCATAGTAGTCGCCAAAAAAAACGTATAAATACTAATGGCAACAATCACCAAGGCCAGCAACATGTGAAGTGTGATCGTCCATGGCATCAGATTCGTCGAAACTACAATCGAACCGAACCAAGCCTGAAAGATAACTGCAATAAGATTAAGAACGCTCCATATTAAAATGGATGGCTTTGATTTAATATAAGTAAACGAAAAAATAGCAGTAAAAAGTAAGCAAAAACCCGCAACTACCCCAGCCAACCTGTTTATATATTCCGTCCAAGTCTTAGCTACGTTAAACTCCTCGTGAACTAAGATGGACTTATCGTTGCGGATCTTATCGGCCGCTTCGGCGTATCCAAAAAAATCTACCATCTGCGCAAAACGTTCGTTCTTTTTGACTCGCCCCTCCACATAATGCTTCTCATAGCCTTCTGGTAATTGAGAAACATCGGTAGGTGGGATTACACGATTAAAACACTTCGGCCAATCGGGACAGCCCATGCCTGACCCTGTACTTCTTACAACACCTCCGGCAGTAATCACAATAAATAAAACAATAATTGTTAACCTATTTGTCTTGATAAACCGCTTTTCTGGTGTCGGATACATGTTCTTTGCGCTATTCTGTTCTGTTATTTTCCTTGTTCCATTCCTCCTGGATACGCACAGCTTCTTCGTTTCCTTCAAAATCATGCATCTGATTAGAACTCATCGTCTCCGAAAAAGGTACCGTCTGCGGAATAAAATCTTCATCATGTCCAGGCTTACTGTAATCGTATGGCCATCGGTATACTGTTGGGATCTCGCCTGGCCAGTTACCGTGGATATGTTTCACAGGTGTAGTCCATTCCAGTGTATTCGAGCCCCAAGGATTTTGTGAAGCCTTCTTACCTCTCCATATCGATCCAAAGAAATTAATCAAGAAAGCGACCTGAGCAAGCCCTGCAATAATAGCGGCCCAAGTAATCAATAAGTTTACCGAAACCCATTTTTCCATGAAAGGGAACTCCGTAAATGCATAGTACCGACGTGGAACCCCGTCTATACCCATAAAGTGCATCGGGAAGAAGACAAGATATGCACCAAGGAAGGTCAACCAAAAATGCAGGTAGCCCAACTTCGTATTCATCATCCTGCCAAACATCTTAGGATACCAATGGTAAACCCCACACAACATTCCAAAGATAGATGCAGATCCCATTACCAAATGGAAGTGAGCAACGACAAAGTAGGTATCATGCACGTGAATATCAATAACAGCATTACCTACAATTAAGCCGGTCACACCACCTGATATAAAGAAAGACACCATACCAATAGCAAACAACATCGCTGGTGTAAAACGGATATTCCCTCGCCACAATGTAGCGGTGTAATTAAATGCCTTGACAGCAGAAGGAACAGCGATAATCAGCGTGGTAATCATAAACACCCCCCCTAAAAACGGATTCATACCCGTCACAAACATATGGTGTCCCCATACAATAAAAGAAAGCACAGTAATACCAACCAAAGAATAAACCATGGCATGATAACCAAATATCGGCTTACGGGAGTTAGTTGAAATAACTTCTGAAGTAATACCCATAGCAGGCATAACCACAATATATACTTCAGGGTGTCCTAGAAACCAAAATAAATGTTGAAATAATATTGGCGAACCTCCTTCGTTGGGCAATATCTGCCCCTGCACGACAAGATCGGACAAGTAGAAAGATGTTCCAGCTGATCGATCAAATATCAATAAAACCACTGCAGCTACCAATACGGGGAAAGATAATAAACCTACAATAGCTGTCAAGAAAAAGGCCCAAATAGTCAAAGGCATTCTCCATAAATCCATACCTTTTGTACGCATGTTTAGGATCGTACTGATATAGTTAACCCCTCCGAGTACCTGAGAGATAATAAACAACACCATACTCGCGAGCCATAATGACATCCCTAACCCTGATCCCGATATCGCAGTAGGAACTGATGACAGCGGAGGATAGATCGTCCATCCCGCAGATGCAGGGCCACTCTCTACAAAGAAAGAAGCAATCATAATCACACAAGCGACAAAGAAGAACCAATAAGACAACATGTTCATCAGTGGCGAAGCCATGTCACGTGCTCCCAACTGATAAGGTATCAATAGATTACTAAACGTACCTGATAAACCTGCTGTAAGCACAAAGAAAACCATCATGGTACCATGTATAGTAACCAATGAAAGGAAAAAGTCCGGCTTAATACGTCCTCCTTCAGCCCATTTGCCTAAGAAAACTTCCAATATAGGAAAATCTGTATCAGGCCAAGCTAGCTGTATCCTGAACAGAATGGATAATAGCATGGCAAAAACTGCCATTATAATACCCGTAATCAAGAATTGTTTAGATATCATCTTATGATCCTGACTAAACACATATTTAGTAAGGAATGACTCCTGGTGATGGCCATGAGAATCGTGATGCATAGTGTCCTGAGATATAACTGTACTTGACATATTCTATTATAAAAGTTCTTTTCTTCGATTAATTCAAGGAAGCCGTCTGAAGACTAACTTCCGTATTATTTTGTGCAAATTCCTTCTGCAAGTCTTCCGTAAAATATTTACTTTGCTTGCTCAACCAATCCTTATATTCTGCTTCAGTAACGACAATTACTTTCTTACCCATGTTGAAGTGACCTTGCCCACATATCTTATTACACAACATAATAAAATCGTAGCTTGGGTCATTCATCCGATCACGCATCTCTTCTGTAGTCACTGTCGGTGTAAATTGAAAATAGTTGGTCATCCCTGGAACGGCATTCATCTGTACACGAAAATCCGGAATATAAAAAGAATGGATGATATCTTTAGAAATAATATGGAAACGGACCGACTTTCCTACAGGGATGACAATATCTGATCCCTCGATGTCGTCCCAGGACGACTTATCATTAAAGTCTATGCCATAAGGATTCGTTGCCGTAGTTAACTTATAATTACGCTTACCAATAATGCCATCGGTACCGGCATAGCGCACAGACCATTTAAACTGTTCGCCTAAAACCTCAATCTGTATAGCTGATTTTTGTAATTCTTCAGGAACATTGGTAATCTTTCTCCAAGAGAAAAATCCAAAAAGGACCAGGATAGTCAAAACTGTAGCGGGAATAATGGTCCATATCTTTTCCACTGTATCATTATGTGGATAGTAATAAGCCTTACGCTTCGCCCGCATACGATAGATCAAGGTAAATGTCAAGATCAAAATGTGCATGACGACCATAACGATCGTTATAAGCACAGTAGTAATAATGAACATTTGGTCAACTTCTTTACCATGTTCGGTTGCCGCCTCACGCCATGCCCATGAACCCCATACTGTGTACGAATAATAGACTCCCCATAAAAAGAACAACAAAAACAAGAATAACAATATTGCCTGGAAAGTATTTCCAGATAGGGGATTATATTTACCATTCATCTTCTTGGTCAATACATAAAGGGAATGTATTTTACCAATAACAGCAATAACCGTACAGATAACTAGAAAAAACAGGACGTAATAGAAGAAATTCTTATAGACCTGAGGATCTATCTTCGTACCTTCTTCCACAGTCGCGGTAGCTGTCGTTGTGGCTGTCGAAACCGTTGAACTTGCTGCGACTGTATCTGTCGTAGCCACCGTATCGGCTGCAGTAGCTGCTGTATCCGATGAAACCGTTTCCACCGCTTCTGTTTGTACCTCTACCGCAGTGGAGTCTTGCTGTGCGGCCACATTTGGCACAACAAAAAACAAGCCGATTATAAGTAATAGACTCCCAATGGATTTGAACCTGTTATTAATTTTTAAATTCATTTCTTATAAAACGTTTGAACGTAATTTCTAAAACCTGCTATTAAATCTGATGATGCAAACTCTCGTCAAGGAATGGATGGTTTTTAGCCGCCAAAGGATGCTTACTCAATTTATTCAATACCAAGAAAGCAAACAAACCAAAGAAACCTGCCGCCGTACCAATTTCAATCAGACCAAAGCCCCTATGGGTCTCTACCGTACCCGGCATAATCATGATATAGTAATCCAACCAGTGTCCGCACAGCAATAAAATACAGACAAACAACATCATATTTTGCTTACGCTTCGCATCCCTGTCCACCAAAATCAACAACGGAGCAACAAAGTTAATGATAATATTCAACCAAAACCAAGGTTTGTACTCGGGCTCCCAACGCTTGTAGAAATACACCGTCTCCTCTGGAATATTCGAGTACCAGATCAACATGAACTGCGCAAACCAGACATATGTCCAAAAGATGGAGAAACCAAATATCAATTTACCCAAATCATGCAAATGGTTCTCATTGACCCAAGCCATATACCCTGCTTTCTTGACAAGGATCAAGATCACGGTAATCGCACAGAGACCGCTCACCCACATCGCAGCAAAATTGTACCAGCCAAACATGGTTGAAAACCAGTGCGCCTCCAAGGACATCACCGTATCAAAAGACCAAATCGGCGTGGTGAAACCAAAAATAACCAAGAAAATAGCAGACAATTTAAAACTCTTCTTGTAAGAATTCAAGCCCCCGGCCAGATCTTCCTTGTATGAAAGCTTGGCTAAGATATAGGCGAAAATACTATAAGAGCCCATAAAAAGTATCTGACGGATCAAAAATCCGGGTACATTCAAAAAAGCTTCCTTACCAGCTACCAAAGCATCGTAATTCGGACTATTGGGATCTGTAAGCCCCTCTGCATGCCAGTGGTGATAAAGATTATGTGTAAAAAGCCCTAGTCCAACGATGACCAACAAAATAGCTGCCGCGATAGGCAATATACTGGCCATAGCCTGCGGAATACGGATCAATCCCGCAGACCATGCTGATTGTGTGACAATCTGTAAGGCAACAAAAAACGCTCCTGCGGCACATACACAAGTAAAATAATACCCCATCAATAATAGATTGGCATATGTACGCTCCACAATAATATGTTCACTGGATAGCAGACCAAACGCAATGGCAGCTATACCGAACACGATAGCAACTAAGCTGACAATCTTAGCCGTACCAGCAAAGGTATATTGCTCACTGAAATTATAATCGTGATGATGACTGTGAGTTCCCATTTATATGAATTGATGTTTGATTATTTTTTTTGTAATTCTTGTACATACATGACCACTTGCCAACGCTCTTCAGGATCCAACTGTGAGGCATGTGACCCCATCGCATTCAAACCGTAGTAAATAGTATGATAGATCTTTCCCGCAGAAAGATCAGCCATCGCTCCTCCCCTAGAGGAGTTAGCTCCAGTAGAAGCGGCATACGATGGAGGAGGAGGAAAATTCTCTAATTGCCGTGTACCCCTTGAATCCGTAACCTTACGATCTATGGTAATAGATCCATCTCCTTTACCTTCCTTACCATGACATACCGCACAATTTACCAAAAACAAGTGCTCCCCTTTAGCCAGATTTTCCGGTGTAGTCGAAAGAGGGTTTTGTAATTCTGCTCCTGCTCGCTCATAATCCTCTATGGTATTCGCATACTCGAAGCGGTCAAACCCAATAGGGTTGGTACCCACAGGCGGGAGTTGTGCAGTCTGCTTATTCTCAAAATTATTATTCGGTTGATCCGGGTTATAAGCTATCGGATCATACATATTACGTGAAAATTCCCAACCGGCGCTGCGCGTTGTGCCATCTCCACAAGCTGTAACCACTGCCGTCAGCACTGCAGCGACACATACAGTTCCAAGAAAATTCTTCTTATTCATAACTAACATATTTTCTTTCATTGTATTTAACTTCTACCGCACCTGCCTCTTTCAATAAATTATCGATCAAAACATGATCTGTATTTTCACGAGCGTCAATTGCAATAATAAAACGATCATCTGTGGCTCTTATATCCATAACACGTGGAGCACGACCCGGAAATAAATGGTTACGGTAAAAGAAAGTTGCCACCATTCCTAGTGCACACAACAAGATTGTAACCTCAAACGTCACAGGCACAAAGTTTGGCAACGGTAACGAAGGCTTGCCTCCAATATTCATCGGCCAGTCATAAGCCATCGTATAGTATAGCAAGCTAAAACCCAAGCAAGTACCCAATGCACCAAAACAGAATGCCGCAATAGGCAGACGTGACGGTCTCACACCTAGCTTCGCTTCGATACCGTGGATAGGCATAGGTGTAAAACAATCGTATATACTGATGTTATTGGCCTGCAACTTATCGATCCCATGCATCATTTCATCAGGATCAGCAAAACTCCCTAATATATATTTTGTATTGCTCATTGCTATTATTATTTACGTAAAGCGTTAATATCCTCTTCTGTAACCGAATCATATTTATCCAGGGATTCTCTGAAAAACTCCACCTGTTCCGCAGGGAATGCTCCTTCTTGAGCCAATTTAGTTTTTTGTTGTAAGCTCGAACTTTTCAACAACAACTTCACCTCAGCAATAGCAATACTTGGCAAGAAACGAACGAACAATAGGAATAATGTGAAGAACAATCCGATAGATCCAACGAAAATACCTACATCCACCCATGTTGGGTAAAACATTGCCCATGACGATGGTAAGTAGTCGCGATGTAAAGAAGTTACAATAATAACGAAACGTTCAAACCACATCCCGATATTTACCACGATAGACAATACCCAAGAAATAGGGATACTGGTCCGGATCTTCTTGAACCAAAACAACTGTGGAGAAATTACATTACAGGTCATCATCGTCCAATATGCCCAAGCATATGGCCCTGCGATACGATTGGCAAAGGCATACATCTCATATTCCGAACCAGAGTACCATGCAATAAACAACTCCGTCAAATAGGCGATACCTACAATAGAGCCTGTTGTCATGATGATCTTGTTCATCGCCTCGATATGGAACATCGTAATATAATGTTCAAAATTCAATACCTTACGCAAAATCAACAATAAGGTTTGTACCATCGCAAAACCAGAAAAAATCGCTCCCGCTACAAAATAGGGCGGAAAGATGGTTGTATGCCATCCCGGTATAACCGAGGTAGCAAAGTCCATGGATACAATGGTGTGTACGGAAAGCACGAGAGGAGTAGAAATTCCCGCTAAGATCAACGATACAATTTCAAAACGCTGCCAAGTCTTTACCGAGCCATTCCATCCAAAAGACATAATCCCATATATCTTCTGCTTCAAACCAGTAGCACGATCGCGTATGGAAGCAATATCCGGCAGCAAACCGCAGTACCAAAACACCAATGATACTGTAAAATAGGTCGAAATCGCAAAGGCATCCCACACCAACGGGGAGTTAAAGTTAACCCACAACGAGCCGAATTGATTAGGCAGAGGAAAAATCCAATAAGCCAACCAAGGGCGTCCCATATGCGCCACAACATAAGTGGCTGCGCAGATTACGGCGAAGATCGTCATCGCCTCCGCAGAACGGTTGATCGAATTACGCCAGTTTTGGCGGAAAATCAATAAGACGGCTGAAATCAAGGTTCCGGCGTGTCCAATACCTACCCACCATACAAAGTCGGTGATATCCCATGCCCAACCTACGGTCTTATTTAATCCCCAAGCACCGATACCCGTCCAAAACGTGTATCCAACACTTACAACCCACAACATAGCGCCTAAAGCTGCAATGATAAATCCAATCCACCACGCTTTATTGGGTTTATTTTCTACCGGCAAAAGGATATCATCCGTTATCTGAGCATAGGTGATGCCCTTTCCGGTCATTAATGGTTCTCTTAATATTGATTCGTTATGCGATGACATAGTTTTTTTATTTCAGATATAGAAAAATTACGCTTCAATGGTATTTCTAACTTTCGTCATATAACCGATGTTCGGTTGTACGTTGATTTCTTCCAGTACATAGTAAACACGTTCATTGCGAAGTGCTTTAGAAACTTCCGACTCGGGATCATTAGCATCTCCAAAAATAATTGCATTCGCCGAACATGCCGCCTGACAAGCCATCTGTACATCCCCGTCTTTTAATTTACGGTTTTCCATTTTTGCCTGCAGTTTACCTGCCTGAATACGTTGGATACACATCGAACATTTTTCCATGACCCCACGCGAACGTGTAGTAACATCTGGATTCAACACTAACTGTGTAAATTCATTGTTCAGGTAGTTATCAAAACGAGAGTCATTCCAATAATTAAACCAATTGAAACGACGAACTTTATACGGACAGTTGTTCGCACAGTACCGTGTACCGAAACAACGGTTGTAAGCCATGTGATTAAGACCTTCAGAAGAATGCACCGTCGCCAATACTGGACAAACCGTTTCACATGGAGCATGCTCACAATGTTGACACAACATTGGTTGATGCACAACTGTTACGTTCTCAAAATCTTGAATATCCGCGATTTCTTTCTCCTTCGTAAATTTAGCTCCGTTCTCTTCAATGGTATAATAACGATCGATACGTAACCAGTGCATTTCACGACGACGACGAACTTCATCACGTCCTACCACCGGAACATTGTTCTCCACACTACAAGCTACAATACAAGATCCACATCCAGTACAGGCATTCAAATCGATGGCCATTACCCATTTGTGACCGGGCTGCTCAAATTTGTTCCACAGATCATAAGTTTTATGGCTATCCGAAAAACGACCTGATTCGGAGTTTGGATCTTCGAGGTATTTTGCAAAGGTTGTCTCACGGATAATGTTGCGCCCTTCAATGGTATGGTGTGTTTGTGTTTGTGCCAACTCATACGTCCCTGACGCTTTAGACACGGATGCTTTAGCCGACAATTGTACAGTACCATTCACTAAGGCAGCCAATGGGAATGCATTTTGTCCCACATTATTTCCAGCCTTACCTACTTTGGTACGTCCATAACCCAATGCTACAGAAACTGTCCCCATCGCTTGACCAGGCTGCATGAGCACCGGTAACACAATAGATTGGCCATTCGCTTCAATAGTTACTTTACCATTTTCGCCAACACCCAGTTCCTCCGCAAATTTAGGATTAAGTGCTGCATAGTTGTCCCAAGTAACTTTAGATATCGGATCAGGCAGCTCTTGCAGATAAGCATTATTTGCATAACGGCCGTCACGCATTCCTGTCGATTCATATAATTTTAACTCAACATCTCCTGCAATTTTCTTAGACTCATTGACAATAGCAGAAGCTACTGAAGCGACATCTACCTGAGCCAGATAAGCTGACCCGGTTTGTGTACCCTTATGTACAAATCCTTGTTGCAAGATATCTTTCCATCCTTTTCCTGTACCTGCCAAAATATTGGCTTCCCAATTTTGCTTTACAAAATCGTAGATACTACTTGTATCTCCCGACCATACGAGCAAACTTTGTTCAGCCTGCCTCGTATTGAAAACAGGATTAATTGTGGGCTGTATAATCGTGAACAATCCTTCGTGAGCCGATGCATCACCCCATGATTCCAAATAAGTAGGTATCGGAGCAATCGCCTTCGTTTCTGTTGCAGTCTCGTCAGCACGATCGGAAAAGGACAACGAAAAGTCAACTTTTGCAAGCGCAGCCTCGACATCTGCTGATTTAAAATAATCGTAAACCGGATTACTGTTCAGGAACAATGCCACACCGACTTGACCTGCATTTGCAGCGGTCAAGAATTGTTGGAAAGCACTGTCTGATCCTTGATATTGCTTCGAATAGTTGTCTAAATCTATAATAGCTCCATAAGCGCCCAACTGGGTATTGATTGCATTGACTAATGACTGAATATAGACATCATTTGCTCCAGCTACAACAACCGATGAACCTTTTGCATTCACCAATTCTTTGGCGACAAGCTTGATCGCAACCTGGGCTTTTGTATTTGTCGTACCCCCTGCCAAAGCTTGTCCTGTGATTTCATTATATAATGAAATCAATACAGCACCTTCTTCTGACGGTTTGATAGCAATACGGACATCTGCATTTGAACCAGTCATAGACAATCCCGATTCAAATTGAATATGGCGTGACATCTTACCTTTTTTCAAGGACTTATGATCACGATTTTTGATATAATCTTGTGTATGTTCTTCTCCAGACAGCCAAGTACCCAAAAAGTCTGCCGCTATTGAAACGACGACCTGCGCATTCGCAAAATGATAGGAAGGAACAACCGCCTTACCAAATGAACTCTTGTTCGCCTCAATTATACCACTGTATGAAATCGCATCGACTTGTACATGAGAAGCCGTAGGATATTTTGCAGCCAACTTAGCAATAGCTGCCAATGTAGACGGTGAATTAATGGTATTCGAAACCAGGACAATTTGCTTTCCTCCCGTTACCGCCTTATTTAAGGCAGCAATCACCGTAGAATCTAATTTTGACCACTCTACATCTTTACCCTCAAGCTGTGGATTTTGTAATTTGGACATATCATACAAATCCAACACGGATGCTACCGTAATGGCATCTGTACCTTGGTTCAAACCGACAGCATTCGGGTTTGCTTCAACCGAGATCGGACGTCCTTCACGTGTTCTCACCAAAAGACTCTGCCCATTGAATGATGACGCATAGTAATTAGGGATACCCGGCGTAATTTCCTCCGGTTTGATAACATAAGGCACCGCTTTATGTACGGGTGTACGGTTACAAGCAGCTAATGTTACCGCCCCTAAACCAAAACCTAAAGCCTTCAAGAAATCACGACGAGGTGCTCTTGTACTTAAACCTGCTTCACTCAAGACATCTTCTACAGGAATAGGTTCAGCAAACTCCCCTTTTTTGCTTTCTACGAAAGCTGGAGTTTGATTTAACTCTTCTAAACCTTTCCAATATTTTTTATTGCTATCCATTTAAGCTGTATATAAGATTGCGT
>JBEBWF010000020.1:0-65692 GCA_040392285.1 Sphingobacterium sp.
AACAAATCGGTGCTGTACCAAAATCTGTTTTAGTCGAGAAATTAGAAAAGCAGTTATAGGTAACAACTCCCAGTGAATTAAAAGAGCCTTTGGAAATGTATCCAAAGGCTTTTTTTAACTTAGGGTAAAAGACATTTTTTCTTTCGCACTGTGTCATACTTTAAAGTAGATTTTTCTTCGGTCTAGTCCATAAGCTATCACCCACATAACAGCAAGGAAACAAAAGGAATACAATAACGATCCAAACTCAGGTTCCCCTGGAGCATATGCACACACATGCTGATAAAACCAAGTCAACGGACTGACATAATTGTCTTGTATTGGTATACGAATAAGAGACATTATATTCGGAATCAACATGCTCAATACAAAGATAAATAATGGGTTTTTTCCAAACACATCAAAAAACCTTGTCAACCAATTCCTTGTATTTAAGACCTCAACAAACCATATTGCGCTACCAATAACCATCATTCCTAACCCATTAGTATAGAGCACATAAGAACTTGTCCATATCTTCTTATTGATAGGAAATGCTAAATCCCATAATAAAGCTAGTACAAACAATAGAAATCCCGTGATAAATATCCCCGTCAGAAGCTTGAAATGCTTTTCTCTAGAGATAGGAGTTTTCGTCCAAAGCCAATCCACCTTTCCTTGATCCTTTATAAACAATCCAACCAAATAGCCAAATACCACCTGGATGACTGAAGGGAATGTACTCATCAGTCCTTCCGGTTCAAAAGGTACCCCCTCTCCTTTGTACATATGGGGTATACCTAAAATACTTTTGTCTATTTGAAGCCCAAACCATCCTTCCAAAGAATACGGATCATTCGTTCCCAAGGCAGCACATACTCCCCAATATCCCAAAAGAACCAAAGACGATATATAAATCAAATTTTGTGGTTTATTATAAAAGACCAAAACCGAAGCAAAGAAATAAGCTAAAGCTATTCGCTGCAAAACTCCCATAATCCGAATACCTTCGTTCGGATTTATTTCATTGACCCATCTCCTAAACTGTAAGCTGTGGTCTGCCCACTCCACAAACGGCACCCAATTCAAAAGAAAACCTATTAAAAATATGATTATCGTCCTCTTTGTAATTTTTTTCCAAAATACTTCCTGACCTTTTTGCTGAAGCCGCGGGATAACAAATGACATCGCATTTCCAACGGCGAACAAAAAGAAAGGAAAGACTAAATCGGTAGGTGTACACCCATGCCAGGAAGCATGGCGCAAAGGAGAATAAATATAAGACCATGTTCCAGGATTGTTGACTAAAATCATAGCAGCGACAGTAGCGCCCCTGAATACATCCAAAGAATGGTAACGTTGAGATTGCATGATATAAGTTGTGTGTTAAAGATTATGGAGATGTCCAAAAAGCCGTCGTCCCGTTGGAGGCGAAACAAGTTGTTAAGCCCCGATTTATCAGAAACGACGGGTTAAAAATTAGAGTTTTGTAGAATCTTTCTCTTAGTTTTTCAACATAGGAAATAATTTACGGATATCCTGATCGTCTACAGTACGTCCGAATTCACAAATCTCAAAAGCTTCGATCGTCTGTACGTCCTCCGATTTCTTGCCGTACCATTTTTGTACAATCGTATGATCCTGCTCCTTTAGCTTTCCCCTTTTTAAGACATATTCATTCAAAATATAGTCTATTCGTCCATCTTGTGTTTGAGGGATGATGACCTTACTTCTGTTTATCCATGGGAGGAATTCATATACCTGCGACGCATGTGCATCTATCAAATACGCCTTATCCCGAACAACGGAGGTAATATCTATCGTAATATCAGGTTGAGGTTTCAGTGGGTTCAAATAGCGTCCACGAGTATACAAAAAGAGAGGACTCTGAGCCAAAGCAGGAACCTCAGGTAATACTTGCGGAACATTTACCAAAAAGGAAGCATCTTGCACAAGCAGTGACGTATAACGATGGTCAGGATGATAATCGTATGGAGGATGGGTTATGACTATATCGGCATTCCACTCCCTAATTAAACGAATAATATCCATTCTGTTTTTCAGATTGGGCTCTAATTCTCCATCATCGTTATTCAGAATTTCGTATTCACAATTTAATCTTTTCTTTACTTCTTGCACCTCATTGTATCTCCTTATGGCAATCTCGTTCTTCGTTCCTTCGTAATGTCCTTTATTTCCGTTTGTGACAGAGACAAATTTCAATTTATATCCGAGTTTCGAAAGCAGAACACAAGTTCCGCCACTTGTCAACTCGACATCGTCCGGGTGGGCACAGATCACAATCACTCTCTTGTGTGGATTTTCCATTTTTTCTTTGGCATGGATTGTCATTGCTCCTATTACAAATACTACTATTAAAAGGATAATCTTTTTCATTCTTTTACATGATTACATATAGCACTTCTCGACTTACAAAATCTCATCAAATCATTCAGATTCTTGAATATAATCAGCTCCTCTAGAAGGATTTATTCACGAGGAGCTGATTATATCTTATTACTTAGCTCCTATCGCCTGATCAATTCCCTCTTTTGCATATTGCCACTGATCTCTTTTCTTAAGATGAATCATATCAAATAAGAAATAACCGTCCGAAGAGTTCATTGCCGTCACAATAGATTCCTTTATAGCATTGTTGACAACGCCTAGATCTGTAGTAGCCCAAGCTCCATTTCCAATATCGGTACCCCCTATCACCACAGCATCTGACTTGATTTTGTCTTTAGCCTGTAGACAAAAGCCTTGTACTGTCCATTCATTATCACCATATATTCTTGTCGGAGCAGCATATGCACCGATCAAGATGAAATCCATCAGATCGGCGTAACCATAGTCCTGATATTTAGTTGAAGCCCATTTTGGATAAGCCTTAGCCACATCAAACTTTGGACTTGCCCAGTTGACACCCACTGTATAATAGGTACTATACCATCCTCCTACATACACGCTAAATTTAATATCGGGGTTGATAGACTTGACCCGTATGCGCGCCTTCTCCATAAAATCATGTATTGTCTTTGCCCTAAATTCCAACCATTGCTTAAAATAAGGGGGCAATTGAGATGGCAATGAAGACGATGATACCATTTCAGCTGTCACGACATCTGCCGGAAAATTGGTTAACGGACTTCCAATATACTCTTCAAACTTCGCTCTGGTATAATCTGAAAAATCACTACTTAGGTCATTGAAACGTCCTCTGTCGATAATGATACCGTCTAAATCGGGATAGTTGGTTGTTAGATCATCCAATAGACTCAACAAATATTCTTGAACCTCCTCATGTACAGGGTTGAAAAATACGGTTTCACCATTATCGGCGTCTATACCGTTCTTAATCGTTCCATCTGTTTGTAATAAAGAGGTGGCCCAATGTTTTTTAGAAGGATCTCTAGCCAATAAGCCAACGTGCCCGAAGGGTGTCTTGCGCGAGCCGGTAAAGGTATCGAATAGCGCATGGACCTTTAAGCCTAAGCTATGACCAGCTTCTATAAATGCTGCTAGGTAATCCCAATCTGCAGTTCTATACATTTGGCGTTGTACCCCGTTATCCCAATATACCAACCATTGCACTTGATCAACCTTGTCAGTTTTGAACAAGGCATCTCCCATCGGTGGTCTTACTGACACTTGTATATCGGTAAATCCTGCTTCTTTTACCAAAGTTAGGTCCCGGAGAATATTCTCTTTACTATTGGCAAGATCCGGAAAATTGGCACTGGCGTCAATACAGATAAATCTAGGTTTATCCGCATTGGACACACTTGAATCTTGATCCCATTCCCACTCCCACGGCTTTTTCTCTGCTGTACAGGAACTTGAATTAAAGATACAAGACACATAAAAAATCAAAAAAACTATTCTTTTCATATCTAAAATTTTAAAAAGATAAAAAATCACTTATTACATTTTAATACAGTCAAACTGATACCCCACCACATATCCATCTGTAAACATGAAATACAAATACAGATAATATCCATTGTCGGAAACGCGCATATACACATCGGACGAACTTCCTTGAACACCGAGATCGCGGGCTCCAAAAGTATTTTCCGATCGCCACACCAATGGTTCGACAGCTCCCGTCACTTCTAAGTTGCCTGATAATTTGGAAGGATCCGTAGCGTCCAATAAAAACACACGGTTTCCGCCGCCAAAGGTTTGAGCATTGGTCCAATCTATTGCCGCATATGTCGC
The DNA here is from genome assembly GCA_040392285.1 of Sphingobacterium sp. Taxonomy (GTDB): domain Bacteria; phylum Bacteroidota; class Bacteroidia; order Sphingobacteriales; family Sphingobacteriaceae; genus Sphingobacterium. Next base: position 4,201 of record JBEBWF010000020.1, read on the forward strand.
ATTGTTAAATTCTTCAAGATCAATAGAATTAGCAAGAAAATTATTGTTATTGAAATGAACTCGACTGTCAGGCCTCCGCTGGTTTGTTGCTCCGTATATTAGGGAGAGATAGTTTGAAGATGCATATATAAAATAATCTGCCGCTGCATTCGTACTAGATGTACTGATTATATCACAGCTGTTGTTCCATGTCGCGGATCCTGCTGTCTCTCCTGCTATACTTACCCCCAGTCCTCCTATGGTGAGAAGTTCAGGAGTTGAGCTTTGTAGTATGCCGCCGGATATCTTCCATCTCGCAAATCTCGCTGTCGTTCCTCTAAACGGAGCCGTTATGATAGCATCTCCGTCAACACTTCCATTCACAGAAAAACGATTGCCCATATTATTTGATGTCGAATAGTTTATGAGTACTTCAGGAGTACCCGTGACAGAATTAATTTTCCATATATTGAAGGTGGTTCCGGAAGATGCTCTGTTACAGATCAGGATGTTCCCTTCATCATCAGAGGTAGCGTAGTAATTTGTCTCAGCACCTTTTATAGACCCTAAATCTATTTCTCCAACTTTTTCTCCTGTGAGTGCATTGAGGTACGTACTGTTGTGACCACTTGAATTGAGTACTAGATAATTGCCGGACAGGGATATCCCTCTGGTGACACCGGGCGCTATTGCTAAGTCAGCCGCCAGCCGCTTGGCAAACAACAGCCGTCCGCTCCCCGAACGTATACCATAAGGTATTTTTTCGGGAATTGCTTTTTTGACCGTATAGGTTTTACTGCTTACACCATCATGCGCCGTGACAGTGAACTGCTGATCCTGATTGTAGTCTAACACAGTATTTCCCGGATCAGGAGATATCGTGGCATGAAAAGAAATAGACACCTCCGCCAATACAGGATCAGACAAATCATCTGCGGAGACAAGGTAGATCATATCTTCGGCTTCATTGATCACTCCTGAAAGTCCGTAATCCGGCAATTGAAAGTCTGTGATGGCACAGGCATTACTTTTTTTGATATTTCCCCTAATGGTATATTGTTTACGCTCTTTCTTCTGATCGATCACAGTAATCGTTGTACTTTTGGTTAGATCCAGGAAAAGCAAAGCAGGTTCTATCACCACATTATCATCCAGATTCGCTTTCGCTTTCACTTTCTTTATCATATTCTCTGTGACCTGATTCATGCTGTTCTCTGGAAAATAATAAGGAATATTAACTATTATTTCCGAGCCCCCTTCTTGAATGACAGTCGTAAACTCCCCTGTCCCATCAGCAAAAGAGACGGTTATACTATTAATTCCATTGCGGGCTACAGGAGGAAGCAATTCATCTGGTTTGTGACATCCTGCAACAGATAACAATGTGCTCAGGATGATTGCAAATATTTTTCTATTCATATCTAAATCTTTTTATTTCCACTCATCATATTGTTCTACTACCGAGTTGTTCAGAAATTCAGTGCTCGGGATCGGCAAGACATAGGTTTTATCCCAAAACTTACGGTCTTCAAGATCACAATCTACATATTCGTATATATAGCCTGTTCCACTTCGCGATATCCTCAGCCCATGTGTACGCAATCCATTGTAATCGATATGTGCCAATCTCCATCTACGCATATCCCAATAGATGTGTCCTTCATAAGACAATTCTATCTTCCGCTCCAAGCGAATTGCTTCAAAAAGTGGCTCACCCGTTAACCCATTTTTTTCAGGCAGATTTACTCCGGGACGTTTTCTTATTGTATTGATATCTTTTGTGGCCGTTTCAATATCTCCAAGACGGTAGGCTGCCTCTGCCCTATTCAGATATACCTCAGCCAGTCGGAGCTCTACCCAAGCCTGTGTACTGTTATTGATGTCAAGACTTGTATTATTTTCATCCAATAGTTTCCTCAGGTAATATCCTGTAGTGGTTCTACCTTCCGCTCTCGGCTGTTCGGTATACCCCATATATCGCCCATTTGTCCCATCCACACTATTCTCCATCAATTTGCCTTTCCATGTAGATCCGTTGTAAATAATCGTCGCATGAAAACGAGGTTCTAGGTCTTCATAAGGAGGTCGAGTGGTGGTACCACCATTTACATGCCAGGGAGACCAATTTATTTTTTGACCCCACTTATTTTCATAAGACTCTACCATTTCTTGTGTAGGAGTCGCGGCTCCTCCCAAATTTGGCATTTCACCATATGGTGCATAGTATTTATCGAATTCATGGTTTGGCCCCCCAGCTGTTAAGACATAGTTATACTCTAATATAGACTCGCTGTTTCCTCCTTTCCAAGCATCTGCATAATCATCTGTTAATGCATACTTGTTCAGTTTAAAGACGGAATCAGCAGCATCTTTGGCAGATTGCCATCTTTTAGCGTAGAGCATAGCCCGTGACTTTAAGGCAAAAGCTGCTCCTTTAGTAACCCTTTCTCGATTAGCAACATCCCAATCCTTTGGAAGAACCGACGCAGCAAAGTCCAGATCGGAGGCAACCAGATCCCAAGTTTCATTTTCTGAGGAACGATTTTTGTCTTTTACCAGATCCATATCCGTATACAGGATCACCCCGCCATGTCTTTTTGCTAGCTGAAAATATAAGAAAGCCCTAAAAAAGCGAGCCTGACCTTCGAATAGACTATTTTGCTCAGGGGGCAGTTCTGAGTATTTTCCTAATCCATCCAAAAATTCATTTACTCTACGAATCCCTGTGTATGCCGAACCCCACCCTGCCAACAGACCTCCGTTAGGAGAAAATCGCTCGGTCTGAAATATATGTAAATTGGCATCTCCATAACGATTACCCGCCACATAAGACCCGTATTTCAATGTTTCGGTCAATCCTTCTGTCAGGTTATTAGAGAATTGTCGATTACCAAAAGAACCCCACTCATGTATGTATGGGTAAAACGAATTGATATATAACGTGACTGTAGTCTGATCTTTCCATACCACTTTATCTGAAATGCGATCAGTAGGTGTCGTATCAAGAAAGTCAGAACAGGAGGAAAGTTTGGAAATAATCAATCCCAAAACAATCCATAAATATTTTTTTCTCATAGCTTGTATTCTATTAAAACACTAAGTTTAATCCTACATTCATTACCCTTTGTTGTGGATAATATCCATTGGACACGCCAGGCCGTTCAGGATCTAATCCATATTTGGTTAGCTGGCTAAGTGTAAACAAGTTTTGCCCTTCTGCATATAGTCTTATATTTTGAATACCTTTGGATTTTGTCCATATAGCAGGAAAAGAATAACCTATTTGCATAGTTTTCAGCCTCAGATAATTACCGTTTCTATACCAGAATGTAGAGGAATAACCATTATTACCTGTATTAGCGATGGTCAATCTTGGAAATTCTGCATTTCTATTCTCCTCTGTCCAGGAGTTTTCCACTAAGTAATAAGGTGCATTCCCTCCTCCATAGAAAGGACGAGTCACAGAGGTCAAACTCATTGTTCCGTCCGGATACACGCCAGTCAAGGCAACATCCCTATCCAAACCACTTTGGAACAAAACGGACAGACTTACCCCTTTCCAACCCATATCCAAGCCTAAGCCTCCCACAAAGTTGGGGTATGGTGATTTGCCGACATATCCTCTGTCTTGTGCATAGCTGATTATGCCATCACCATTTCTGTCCACATAGCGAATATCACCAACAAAAGGTCTAGCAGATTCCAAAATGGCGGCATTGTCAATTTCTTCTTCACTTTGGAAAAGGCCATCTGCGAGAAATCCCACTTGTGCCCCTTCTGGCTTTCCTGTCAATTTCAGCCAATCTGGTCGATTAGGAGCATCCGGATAGCTCAGCCATCTCCGCTTAGCAAGTGAGCCATTTAGGCTTATTCGGTACGAAAAATTTCCCACTGTATTGTGATGGCTGATCGTAAAATCAAACCCTTTTCGATCTATCTTTCCAATGTTTTCATATCCGGGTTTATACCCTCCCCAAGAGTCTGGCACTTGACTAGTAGCTACTAATTTATCATAGATATATTTGTAAAACACATCAAATTCGACTCCCAATATCCCATTCCACAACGATATATCTAGTCCTAAATTGTACTGGAGAGCCTTTTCCCAAGAAAGATTCACATTTCCAGGAGTTGATGTAATCATCCCTTGCTGAGACTGACCGTTTAGAACAACCGCCGGAACGTCCATATAATCCAATGTGCTCAAAAAATAGTATGGATCGATACCAGTTGTACCTGTCAAACCGATACTTCCCCGGAGTTTCAGCTCACTGACAAATGATTTGCCTTTATTGAACCATTCTTCTTCAGAAATCCGCCATCCGAGCGATCCAGCCGGAAAAGGGCTCCATCTTTTGCCCGGCACCATTCCACCAAAGACATAACTGCCATCGTACCTAAGAGATCCTTCAGCAAAATATTTCTCAGCATAATTATAAGTGAAACGGCCTAAAAAGCCTGCAACCCGTGCCTGAGAACTACTCCCAGACACATTAGTCTTCGTAGGATCATTGCTATGCGATAATTCATCCAACTCATATATATCGAATCCATAGCCCGTTGCCGAAAAACTATTAGCATCTCTTGTCGTTGTTTCTGCCAAAGCAAGTGCTGCAATACTGTGCTGTCCAAATTTATTTTCATACTTAGCACTGAAGTTAGTTCTCAAATTAGTGGTCTTACTCAGACTTTCAATAAGGGATTCATCATTGCCTCTCGAATCGTAGCTCAATGTGTACTTCAGCTCGTCAGTTGTAAGAGTCGGGTTACTGGCGACCATCGTTTGATATGGAATCGAAAAGCGCTTCCTGGTACTAAACGTAATATCATAGGATCCAAGAAACTTAAGACTCAATCCTTCAACATGGGGAACTCTATAATTAAGTGATAAGTTTGATTGAAAAATATTGGACAAAAGATTATTATATCCCGATAAGCTCGATGCAGCCAGAGGGCTAACGAAAGGAGCTACCGTACGTGTAGAGACAGGAAATCCATCTATTTCTTTGGGAACATAGGGTAAAGCTCGGATAGCTTGCTGCGGAATGTTATTGAAATCCCCACTAGTACCGCTAAACAAAGGAGATTCCTGATTCTGTATTCTAGCTGCAGCATCAAAGGATAAGTCTAAATTGTCAGCAATGACAGCATCAATATTCGAACGAAAGTTATAGCGGTCATAATCAAAGTTTTGGACATTGCCTTTTTGATTATAATTGCCCAGAGAAACAAAGTATTTGATTTTGTCAGTACCACCGGTTGCATTCAGATTAAAATTTCTACTTCTCCCTGTACTGAATGTCTCTTTATACCAATTGGTATTACCCCAACCATCTATACCCTGTTCCATCTTTCGAACCTGATCTATGGTAAAAATCCGACTATTACCATCCATCTCCCTAGCTTTATTGTACCAATAGGCATAGCTTGGTCCATCCAGCATTTCCATCATCAATGCATTCTGGCTTATACCATAGGCAGCTGAGAAAGAAATCTTGGATGGAGCCTGTTTTCCACGTTTTGTCGTGATAATGATAACAGCACCGGCATCCAAACCGTAAACAGAAGCTGCGGAAGCATCTTTCAAAACAGATACTGTTTCAATCTCATTTGGGTCTATTTCCGAAAAGCTCCGCTCAAAACCATCCACAATATATTTTGCACCACCACCCCTCACCAATATTCCTGCACCATCGGCCCCCGGTCTTCCAGATGTCTGTAGAGAGATCACACCAGCAACTCGACCAGCCAAAAGGTTACTTAAGTTACCCACGGGTGCCTTTCGCAATTCATCACCAGAAATCTGTGAGACCGCTGCAGTTACACTATGTCTTTTCTGAGTCCCATAGCCCACCACGACAATGTTATCCATCTCTTGCATAGCCGGAATTAAGCCAACGGAAAGAACGTTGCTTTCTCCCAATGATACTTCCTTGGTTTCGTAGCCTAAAAACGAGAAACGCAACTTTGCATTTGGCCCCTGCAACTCCATGCTAAATTTTCCCGCACCATCAGTTATCACCCTACGATCGTACCCTACTTCCGTAATGGTTACTCCTGCCAATGGCTGCTCGTGTTCATCGGATACCTGACCAGATACACTCCTTCGTTGCACAAGCTCCTCTTTCTCCCTCAGCGCTGTCGGTATCACAGTCTCTCCTTTGCCCAATATTATATTCTTATCAATAATTTTGTAGGTCAGTTTGTATTTTTTGGTAATATCTTTCAATACCGTAACTAGACTCTCTTTATCATAAGAAATATCAAGACGTGCATTTAGCGGAATCATGGACTCGTTATAAAAAATATTGTAACCGGTCTGTCTCTGCAGCTCATTGAAAAGTTGCTCTACCTTCATATTACGTTTTTGTAAAGTGACTGTTTGGCCAAAGGTTAGTGCACAAACATGTAGGTTGGCCACTAAAAGTAAAGGAACAACTAAAGACAATTTCATGAAAATTGAAATTTTATGTGGTAAGCTCTCCTTATAAAGCAAGTGCTTACCGAGTTTTTTTTCATACATTTGTATTCGATTGATTATTAATTGATAACAGGTTATTTTCAATCCTAGGTCATTTTGACAAAACTCAGGAGCGGTCGCAACGCTCCTGTTTTTTGTATTCATGACAAATAAAAGTAAAGTCTACTCGTTCACTATAATCCTCCTTCCTTCTATTTTGAAATGAACACTTCCAGTTAATTCGATAGATTTAAGCAACTTATCAATTTGCTCAAACCGCGATATAGTTCCGGTAAAATAATCGTTCGCAAAAGCGCCTTTATAAACAATATCTACATCATACCAACGCGATATACTTGCCATAACTTCACGTATTGTGGCTCTGTGAAAAGAAAAATTTCCATTTTTCCAAGCCGTAGCATATAATGGATTTACTTCTTGGACATAAAACATCTGTTTCTCTTCATTAAAGATCGACTGTTCGTTGGGTCTCAAAATTGTCGTCTTCTCCTGGTTATCTAGTAACCCCAAACGTACTTTCCCTTCCACTAATGTGGTTTTAATACGATCGTCATAACTATCTATATTGAAGATTGTACCTAAGACCTCCAACTTCTGGTTTCGGGTCTGTACAATAAAGGGGACAGATTTTCCATTTCTGGTATTTTTGGCTACATCGAAATATCCTTCACCTGTTAATTCGACTTGTCGCCTATCTCCTTCAAAAAACACAGGATACTTTAAACTACTTTCAGCGTTCAGCCACACTTGTGTGCCATCGGGAAGTGTCAGTTGATATTGGCCTCCTTTTGGTGTAACTATAGTGTTGTAAGCTATACGATGGTCTAAAACATCTTGCTTGTCGTAGTTGTAATATATCGCGCCATTACTGGCCTTTACAATAGAAAAACCATCTTGGTGAATTATGGTATCTCCTTCTATCTGTTCTAGGTCAATCATACGGCCATCATCAAGAACGATATGTGCTCGGTCTCCTCCAGGTACTATAGCGTATTGAAGGGAATCAGTCAACGGCAACTGAGCCATCTCCACCCTAGATACGGTTTGATAATATAAAAATGGTACCGCAAAGATTAAGATGACAGCCGCCGCTACTAACCAAGGACTCTTGATGGATTTTACAGGTACTTTTGTTGACGCATTGGCTTTTTTATATTGAACGATACGGGGATCATCTACTATTTGCTTATAAAGTTCTTCCTTACGATAGCCGAATGAATGCTGCATGCTTGCTTCAGGTAGAAGATCATAGATATTTTCAAGGAGATGTTGATTATCTGGGTCAAGTAATAAAGAACGTAATAATTCCAATTCATCAGAATTGCATTTCCCTTGATGATAACGTACGATTAACTCTTTCAACTGTTCTTGATTACTCATATTAGGCTTTGTCTTCTTCTATATAAGTACACGCCTAAGTAATCAAATCGTACTAATCAAAATAAATTTTTTATGATAAAAAGTATAAAAAGAATATTGTCGAGCTTAAATCGAATAATTTTCGAAGCATTAGCAATATGGTTTCGAACGGTATTTTTGGAAAGCCCTACGATATTTGCAATTTCATGATAGGATTTCTCGTCAAATTTATTCATCTTATAAACGAGGCGCTGCTGGGTTGGCAATTGATTGATAACATCATGAATAACCTGAGTTATATCCTTTTCATCCATACGCTGTTGGCTTTCATCACTCTGCTCCTGCCACTGATGACATAAATATTCCTGAAACTGCCCCCTGATCACTTTCTTACGAAACCAAGAGATAGCTTGTCTTTTGGAGACAATATATAAATAGGGGTATATACCGGCGGGGTCTTTTAATTTATCTTTATGCAAAAACAACTGCACGAAAGCTTCTTGAACAATCTCCTCAGCTACTTCTAACTCACGACATAAACGATATACCTTTCGTATAATAAGGTCGTAATAGGTGTCATAAACATATTTAAAGATATGCTCATCACCCGACTGGAAGCTCAAAAACTCATCTTTCGTTATTTGTTCTATAGTAGATTCCATCTTTTGATCGCAGTGACCCTAATTATTCGACAAAGAAATTGACCTCATTAAAACTAAGGCTAAGCATTCGTAAACTTTCTTTAAGTACAAATAGATTTTAAATTTACAAACTGGTTCCACTAAGGTAAGGAAAAATCAGAAAATAAAAAAAGAATATCGATTGTCGGGGAATTAGCTTCTTTACGATACCTCCTACTGATAGACTATTTCCCTCACCAATAGTACATTTCCTTTGTCTCGATGCACAGAGCCTGTCCAATCTTCAATCTCAAGATAATAGAAATAAGTTCCTTCCCTAAGTCCCTCTCCCGCCCAATTGTTTTGATAATTTATCGATCTAAATACCTCTCCGCCAAATCGATTATATATATATAATTTGTTGGATTTGAATGAGTCTAATCCGATAATCTTGAAGGTATCATTTTTTCCATCACCATTGGGAGTGATGACATTCGGCACAAAAAATGTTATAATATCGACCGTTGTATGATCTTCATTATTCGCAATATTGCTATCTTCCTGTTTACTACTTACCCGCGCAGTAACTACAGCTTGCCCAGTATAATTGCCTCTTAGCCTCACCCCTTGTGATACAGATTCCTTTCCTTCTAGTCTTGTCAATCTCCATGTCAATTCATTTTTGAAGGCATTATACATTAAATCAGTGTCTTCTCCTTGTATAGTCCCTAAGTAAACCAATTGTTTCGGTAGACTAATGGTAACCAGCAACTGGTCTGCAGCGACATCACTATTATTAAGTACCAAAAATTGAAAATTGAATTCTTGGGAGACCAAAGCCCTTTCGCTGTCTGGTAAATTACGTATTTCTATATCCACCTGTACTTCTTCGGATAAAGGGTCGACAACGATTCGGATTGGATCTGAAAGATCAGAGTTGCACCCATCACCAAACGCTATTACAGTGTATTCTCCCCCTTCAGTCACCACAATACGGGATTCATGTTTCCCATAAACAGCTTCCCCATTATGGAACCATATATAGGATAAGGCATGCTCTGCATTAGCACGGAGGGTTACTTTCTTGCCTTTGACAATACGCAAGGTCTGCCCCTGCTGTGCTATTACATTGCCTAGGGCACATAACAATAACACAGCAAAGACAATACTTCCTATAAAGGATAAACCTTGCATTTAACTAAATTATAATTACCTCAGCTACTAATCTAGAACAGCTTCGATGGTAATGTGTGGTTTACCTGGTGCAGGTGTGACAAATACTCTAGAAGCATTCGTTTGGTCAACGCCACCTACCCATCCGCGATAAAGCGCATAAGTCCGTTTACGTGCATCAGCTGTTTCAGCTATATCATAATCTCTAGCTTTAAGGGTATATTCCACTTCCACAAAGAATTTATATTCTCCTATTTCCGCAATAGTTGGGGTAAAACTATTCGTGATACCCTCAACATTATTACTGACCTGTTGTATCGCTCCAGTAAGGTTTACTTTTGTTGCATCTATAATGGGGTAGGTTCCATCTTCATCGGCTTTTATAGAATACCACGTATACTTTAACTCAAAGCCACCTAACGCAGGATTACCTAAGTAATTCTGATACGCTACATCCGCTTTAAAAACTACATCTGTTTGAGCGGCCGCAGTACTTTCACAATATTGCAAAGGACCTGTGCCAGCGTCATTACGCGCTGCTGTAACCTCAAGCTGAGGTAACACATAGACAGCAAAGGTCTCACTATATTGTGGTTCACAGGTATTATCTATATCCGTTCCTTCGGGAATGATATAACCTTGTACCCTAAAATAATGGTAACCTTCAGCTAAAGCACTAACCAATAGCTTATTATCATTCGGAGCTACATATTTTATCAGTGCCCCATCTGTAACATCGAGACCGGCATTATAATCGGTTCCGTCTGCAATAGCAAGATTATCCTGTCCCATATAAGACCAACGATAATGCGTGAAATCTTCTGCCGTCGCGCGAGATGTCGTTACACCGGTAAGGTCTTCTTTTCTACTCGCCACTAAAGTCAATCCTGACCCGGACGTATTCGGATTAAAAAAAAGAACAACATTCGCTTCTTCATACGCCGGTATAAGGGCTGCACCTAATGCTGCCGCGCGACCTGCATCTCCCGCTGTTGTGAAAGGTCCTAAGGCAAGCGGATCTTTAGGAATAGATCCTACCTGCCCAAAAACTGTCGCTGCTGCAGAAAAAAACAAAGCCACTAGCCCTGCTTTTAACATTTTTGATTTGTTTTTCATTTGGTTTGATTTTAATTTGTATTACGTTTAATTGATTACATTTCGGATCGTTAAATGAGGTTTTCCTGGTCGTGGCAGAACATATATAGCGAAGGGCATGCGGGGGCCAAAAGCGCACCCATTGCGGACATGCTGTATATAATATATCTGGCGTCCGAGAAGTGATGGAATATAAGGTGCCGGACTACCGTCTCCAGTATATATGCCCGTGTGCTTCAATGTGCCACCTGTCGACGAATCATACCAATCATACTGAAGACAGGAGATATCTAATCCTACGCTTATTTGGTTACCCTCACATAAGTAAACTTCTGCTTCGGAGAAAGCGTGATTATAAATAAACGGTCTTCGTTGTATTTCATAAACTCTCAATTGCCCCAATACATTTGCTACCCCCCCATATCTAATCGATATCCTGTCATAAGGTTCGGTTGTTACGGTGAAGATAATATTATGTCCATCCGTCCCCTGAAGAAGAGACAAAATACTCCCGTCGAAATCTAAAGGTGTCCCTACGGCAGTATTGCCCATATATCGTTGTATAGAAAAACCTCCGATAAGGTTGACCGTCTCGACTGCACTCTGAATTTTTATAAAGATTGAATCTCCTGGCTGGCTCAAAGAGCTAAAAATGACATCCATTTTAGCATATGCTGCTACCCCTAGCCCAGAGTTCATCTCCGCAAATGTATCATCATCGTTATCAGCAGCTGACCAGTGATTATTTACATTCACAGTAGCAGACGTTGCATTCAACACTCCTTTGATTAATTCTGCAGAACCCGCAAGTATATCAACAACGTCTTTTGGTGAACATTCGGTACCTGATGTCATATACCAAGCGTCATAAAACTTTAATCGCTTGCCTAAAGTAAGCGTACCTGTTACCTTCAGCATTATGCGGTCAATAACATTTGTGGTAGTAAATGAAAATATAATATCATTCTCTCCAGCGAGTAGATTGACAACACCTCCTCCTAAGCTCAGTGCACTCCCGACGTTATCGATGTTGTTTTTAGGTTGTAAGGTTATGGAGCTAACCAACCCTAGCAATTCTGCGGTTATACCTATCTTAACATATACTGTAGTGTTTGAAGGAATTGTTTGCTCCCAGCAAATAGTTTGTTGCGCTCCACCGATACCAAGAAGCGAAGTAGAAGTTAACAAAGAATAGGTATCTGGACTCCCATCAAAAGCATTCGATTTATCTTCGACACTTGCATCTCCTCCCAAATTTGCAGGGAGCAACCTATAATTACCGACACCTGCATTATTATTAGCATATACACGCTTCTGTTGACTACAACCAGCTGCCTCTTGCCCAAAGCAACGCTGGACTGTCAGCCAAAACGACAGCAACCCACAAAGTATCTGCAGAAGAAGACAAAACCGGTTCATAATAGATGGTTCACAACGTCGCAAACGACGTCATATCGTTAACATAGGTAAACATCTAAAACTAATATTCTAATATTTCTATTTCTGTACGTCTATTGGCTTGATGTTGTTCCGGCGTACACTTTACACCATCACGACATGCATTGACCAGTCGTGTCTCGCCGTACCCTTGAGCTTTGAGCCTATCTCTGGCTATACCTCGGCTTATGATATACTCCACTGCGGCCTCTGCACGGCGCTGGGATAAACTCATATTGTACGTATTACTTCCTCGGCTATCAGTATGGCTGGACAACTCGACTTTCAATGTCGGATTATCACGCATCGCAGCTACCAGTTTATCCAATATCACGGCTGCATCGGGACGAATATTGTATTTGTCAAAATCATAATAGATGTCTTCTAACACAAACCGCTCACCGACACGTTGTATAGATTGCATCAATAAAGTCACATGAAGCAAGGTGTCTTTTTTCGGAGATACAGCATCGACGAAAATATTTTCAGACATATAGCCTTTTTTATCACCAAGCACTTTTAAGGATTGATCTCGAGGAATTTCGAGAGTAATAGTACCATTGTACGCCGTATTGCCTTTGCTTACTAACTCCCCCTTATCATTGACGATGCTAATCGATACTTCCGAGAGAAAATCTCCCGTAGTTTTATCCTTGACGATTGCCTCCAATTGAATGGTAATCTTGGGTTTGGTGTAATTGAAAGCGTAAATATCATCGGAACCCACCCCTCCTGTACGATTCGAAGATAGATATCCTTTGGTTCCTATATCATTGTCTTCCACGACGATAAATGCAAAATCATCCGAAGCGGAATTGACCGGAAATCCTAAGTTTATAGCTTTTTCAAACATATCCTTCTCTCCTTTGGCTTGGAAAATATCCAATCCGCCCATACCAACATGGCCTGTACTCGAGAAGTATAGCGCATGGCTGTATACTGATGGGAACATCTCATCACCAAAAGTATTAATAGCAGCACCGGCATTTTGAGGGCTGCCCCAACTTCCATCGGACTGCAGCTCACAATACCAAATATCCACCCCCCCCATTCCTCCAGGCATATCTGACGCAAAATACAAAACCGTATTATCTGCATTTAATGCAGCATGTCCTACTGAATATTCCTTCACATTGTTGTAAGGAAAATCTTCTTCTATCCAACTGTCGCCGTTTTTCCGGAAAATCTTCAATTCCAAATTTTGCTCTTTCCAAGATTGCCCAGCTGCAATTACTTTTTCAGCAGATTTCCCGGAGTAGGTTTTTGTAATAAATAGTGTCTCTTCTACGGAATCTGTTGCCACCGGACCAACATGATAAGCCGAGCTATTAAAGGCACCTATCATCATGTTTGGATAATTTAACGTGCCATCGTCATAGCGCGATGCCGAATATACCCGCAGATAAGCTTGTCCAGTCATACCACTCTTGCTGCTATAGAAGGTATGAGGCTCCGCGACAAAAATCGCTCCCCCGCTTGTAGGAGTAAGCGCAAATTCTGCTAACGCTGTATTTATATTGGTCTCATTGCGTAACTTGTGCTTCGTTGGATTTTGGAGCCAAACCTCGGCCGAGTCGGTTCCTGCGATAGCATTCTTAATCGTCATATCTTCTCCATACCGACCCATATAAGCTTTGTATTGCTCCCTCGCCAATGCATATTTTCCTTGTTGTTTTAACACCTCAGCATAGCGTAGGTATGCTTCTTGACTTACATCAGGCTGTTCAACAATACGTGCATACCAATTTTCAGCCAGATTATATTCATTAATGTAATAGTAACTATTAGCTAGCCGCTCCATATCAATAATCCGTGGTTGTTTGGTGTCCATTAGTCCTTCAAATGCTTTTGCAGCATTCGCATATTCATACATATTGTACAATTTTTCGGCAAGAGCACGTCGACTAGGTTGTTCTTGCCCTCGAACAAACGCTGACCCCAACAAAAAATATAAAGCAATGCAGCCAATATGTATATGATACCGTGTTATTGTTTGTACTTTCATAGTTAGTTTTTTCAATAATTCGTCATTACATCAATATTTTTCTTTCTCTAGATATTATTCATCTACTTAGAAATAACGTGGGCTTAAGACTCTTCTGCCCAAACTACCGAAAGTTACCCCCATTGTAACTTCATGCGAGCCATGCTGTATCCCCCCCAAGCGATTAAGCATATGATCATAAGAGTAGCCGATACGGAATTTAGGTGTAACATAAAATTGCGCTATACCACTCACCGAATTAAGAGAGCTTAGTTTGTTGACTGACATCTCGGTATAGTCACGATTGAAGAGTTTTGCTCGGGTACGATAACCTCCACCAATCCAAAACTTATCATTGAAGACAAACATGGCATTGATATCCAATGATGTCGGCCCCTTAAAATCATCCTTAATTAATATACTCGGTCGCAGTAACAATCCCTGCTCCAACTCCACTAAAGCTCCGGCCATAAAATAGCCATGGATATTACGATATAGACTTTCTAGAGAGTTTTGGTTAAACTGAAAATCTTCGTCACTATTGGTTCCTGCAAACAAATCTTGCACCGAAACACCAGCATACCACCGTGAGTTATTGTAATATACACCCAAGCGTATATCAGGACGCCAAGTGGATAGTTTACCATCAGGCAAAACACGATCATCAGCGTCCAAAGGGTTCAGTTTATTACCATCCAATCCATATTGTGTAACACCCCCCGCTATCCCCAAACTCAGACGATGCTCATCTGCACGATCCAACTGTAGACGGAGAGCATAATTTGCGTAGATACCTGTCGCAGATTGAACACCTAAAGCATCCGCGGTAATCGCAAGCCCTACTCCGTGTCTGCGCTCAATGGGATCCAAAACCCCATCCACGGATAGTGTCCCTGTCTTTGGCGCCCCTTCCCAACCTGTCCATTGGCTCCTCAATCCTAATTGGCCAAACCACTGTTCTTTGTATCCGGCATAAGCAGGGTTAATACTTATCGAATTAAAGATATATTGTGTCAATTGGATATTCTGTTGACCAAAGCCTGGGTTGGTCAGTAGAAGCATAAATAATATCAATGCCCTACTTTTTAATCTATATTCTTTCATAACATAAATTCTTGATGTATCCAAAAATTAGTTTCTTTTAATAAGTACGGACCCCGTATATTTAGTGACCTTACCGTCTTTTATCAGTTCCAACACATAGAAATACGTACCTTCACTCAAGCCGGCTCCTATCCATTCATTATTGTATGCATTGTTCTTATATACTTCATTACCCCAACGGTTCATAATCGTTAAGTGAACGCGATCATAAACCTCCAATCCACGGATAACAAAAGCATCGTTGACTTTATCACCATTAGGGGTAATTACATTTGGAATTTCCAGAGGATTTTCTAAAACATTGACCGCGACAAGAGCCTCATTGCTCTTACGTCCCTTAATATCCCTTACGCTATATTTAAACTGAACCTCTCCCAAGCGGTCTTTTGGTGCTATGAATATAACCTCACCGTTTGGCTGTACTTCGACCTCTCCAAATGTTGGCTGCTGCATTATTTCTACTGTCGCCGGATCGATATCCCATTTGGTAATGACATCATTAGCCAACACAAAAATAGTAACCTTGGCTGCTGCTTTGACTTCCGCAAAATCATCATTCGCCTCTACCAATGGATAGTCCACCGGAATAGGATCTGGATCATCCTTATCATCTTCCGGATCATCGTCTGGATCTTTCTCCGGTCCCCACACAGTAATGCCATTCGTGATAAACTCTGGAGCCTCGTCGTCTACAGTTGCGCCAATGCGTATTACAATAGTACCGTTGACTTCAATCTTACTTACGGTCGTTAATTCAGCCTTATTTCCTAAACCCACTACTGTAGCATTGTTACTTATCATTTGATAACTGTCGATTGTCACTCCGTCGCCCGGTCTTTCTAACAAACGGATGATCTTCCCAGATTCGATAACTGAAGGACCGCTATTGGTAACTGTAATGGTAAAGCTGGTGCTCTCGCCTGCTTTGACACGGGCTTGATCGGCAACCTTCGTGATGGTTAGCTTGTATTCTCTGTCCACAGGTATCGGCGGGGTTTCGTACTCGCCATCAGGATCATCGTCCGATGGCGTATCTGGCCCCCAAACCTGGACCTTGTTACTGATAGTTGCCGGTGCATCGGCGTCGACATCAGCCGTGATCTTTAGAATGATCGAACCGTTTACACCAATCACAGTACCCGTAGTAATCGTCGCACTATTGTCCGTACCCACAATGCTGCCATTGCCAGAAGTAACTGAGTAATCTGTAATCGTAAGACCTGTGCTAGGCAATTCGGTCAATGACAAATTCGCTCCAGCAGCAATTGCGGATGGCCCATCATTGGTAACCGTCACTGTGAAGCTGGTACTCTCACCTGCCTTGACACGTTCTTGGTCAGCAACCTTCGTAATAGTCAGGTTGTATTCTCTGTCCACTGGTATCGGTGGAGTTTCGTACTCACCATCTGGATCTTCGTTTGGTGGTATATCTGGCCCCCAAACCTGGATCTTGTTCCAGATGCTAGCCGGGGCGTCTGCAGAAACCTTAGCCATTACTTTTACAATCATTATACCATTCACTGGAACAATATTGTTTGCGATAATAGTGGCTGAATTATCTGTATGACTAATACTGCCGTAATTACTTGCTATACTAAAGCCTGTAATTTCCAATCCTACGCTTGGTATGTCTTTCAACACAATGGCATCCCCAACTTCTATAATTCCCGGGCCATTGTTCGTAATCGTTAAGGTAAAGCTAGTATTACCACCAGCTGTTACCCTAGTATCATCTGCCTGTTTTGTAATACTCAATACTGCTTTACAATCGCTAACCGTAGGCGTAACGGCAAATCGAGCTAAACTTTCACAATTCATACCCATCTGACTAGCATAATACGTGACACCATCTTGGAGCAATGTCGTACTAGGCAATGCTACACCGCCTGTTGCTGTCAAATACCATTTTATACCTGTTCCGATGACAGGAAGATCTGCCAATCTCTTTCCGTCACTTTTACAATATTCTGGTGTGGCGTTACTAATAGCGGGTGCCGGTGTAGTATTGACCGTTACATTTATTACAGCAGCTGCACCCACCGTGTTAGCACACACCGCATCTCCGCTTACTGTCACATAATAGCTTCTGGATACGGATGGACTAACATTAAGATTTATGATTTTTTGTGTAAGTGCCGCATCCAAATAAAATTCAAATATTGGATTACTTACGGTCGGACTTGACGCTGCCAAAATAAAACTTTGACCTTCACAAATCGTCACATTACTCACGGAAATATCCGCTGCGGTAGCCGTACGTTTTACTGTAATACGAACCGGAACACGTGGGCTTTCACAGTTATTGCCGCTCCGTTGGCTAACATATACAGTAGTCGTTCCAACGTTCGCTCTATTCACCGTAGGTACCGCCGCCAATGGTGTCGTCGAATTTGCCTCTGCATAATATACCACATCGTGTCCTGCCAATGGTGTCACACCAAACGATTCCGTCGTAGCGGAAGAGGTCTGACATAGCGTGCGGTCTGCGACTTCCGGAGCATCTGGTATAGCACTCACAAGCACTTGAATAACCGTTCTATCACCCACCTCACATGTTCCAAACCGGACAGTTTGCACATACAAAGTATATGAATCAACCCCAAGTACAGTAACATCGACCTCGGAGCCTCCTATTGCACTATCATATATTTTATAAGTCGTACAATCGTTTGGTGGCGTGATCGTGATATCTTCGCCTTTGCAGATTGCAAAATTATTATCGTTGTTATCACCCGTAACGAGTTCAGGTACTTGTCTGCTAATCTCATTTACTTGAAGCTGTGTCAATACATCCGCTACTCCACCATACAGAATTTTTATCCGATCAAAAGGCTGATCTGCCGTATAGGTCGCCAATGCTTTCGATCCCCCATGCAAGATATCTATTTTCAGAATAGCCCCATCTTCGCTTACTGGCTTTTCTACAGGGACATTTCCAAGATAAGGCTGTATCGTTAAGGACTGTAATGCTTGTATGTTAAGCAACCCTGCAGGGTCCGACAGGTTAATCAAAAGCTTGTCTCCAGCCAACGCAGGTACGCTGTACAATACTTCCAAACGTGTCTGTGCGTTCACAGCAGCTAAGTTGTTCATAGTTGCAAAGGTATTCGAGTCGTTGTCTACGGCATGTTCAGCATCGGAAATACCGATCAATGCATTGGCGACACCCAGCATATTAATTGGGTTCTCGACCCCATGCAATACGTCAAATACCTCATCAGCTCCACAATCTACCGAGCCAACTTCATGGTAATACGCCTCATAAATACGTGCCGTCTGCAATACACTAACAGCTCCTGCAAAATAGACCTTCACGCCTGAATAAGCTACTGCCTGCCCATTTCGGTCGACCGGTGTAAATGTATACTCATACACATTTAAGCCACTCAAAACCGCTACCAGTTTTGGGTCTACATGCTGTATCGTACTCACAGCCGAACCGCTAGCATTTACCGCTACCACACGCAATGATCCTAATGCATTGACCGTGCTGAGAGTTTTACCGAGTTTGACACTTACCGGTGTGCCAGCTTGTACGGGTGTTGACCATTTTAGAATTTGATAAGTCTGTCCTGTCAATCCCAATACATTTATACCTTCCGTAAGGGTACTGTATGTGGTCAAGTCGCTATCGGCAGCATCGGTGTTGTCTATGACGGATCCCAAAGGCACGATGAACCGAGACACGCCGAACGAAGAAGCATTTGTTGCATAAATACGATTGTACACCGGTGGGCATTCGCCAGCAGCAAATACATTGATTATAACAGACACTGAGGCTGTACAATGATTAGCTTCCGAAATCACCGCCGTATACGTATAAGTCCCCGCTACATCAAACTGACGTGTCTCTATAGCTGCTCCGATATTATTACCTAAGTCGTCGTACCAGGTAACGGTAGCGGTCGCTGCTTGTACCGTCGGCAAGGCAATATTATTGCCAACCTCAATACCGTAACTCAAGTCGCCGACAATAGTATAAGTCGGTATCGGATTGACCACTACGGCTACCACTTTAACTTCGCTATTAGTATTTTCACACACCTGATCACCGGAAACAGTCACGTAATATGTAGTTGTAGTCGATGGAATGATGTTCAATGTTGGTCCAATATGAATCTCTGTCGTCAAAGTAGCATCACTATACCAATGGAAAATAGGATTGGCAATAATTGTGCTCGGTGTCGCAATCAATGAAGCCTGTAGGCTTAATGTCGTACCTTCACATACCGCACTTTCGTTGCCCGTCACTTGTATATCATTGGCCACCGGACGCGGATAAAATGTCAAGCCCACACCTTGCGATTGTTCGCTTTCACAGGAACCGTTGAACGCTTGCACGGAATATGAACCTGTCGTAATTGCAGCTACAGATGAGCCCGTAAGCGCTGTTGTGACACCATCTATAAACCATGAGTAGGTCATACCAACCTGTGGATTAGATACCGCCAGCGTAACAATATCTCCTTCGCAATATTCATGTACTGTGATAGCAGCAATAACGGGTCTTGCTGGAATTTCGTTAACAACGACATCCACTTCTGCCGGTGGGTTTTGAAAACAATAATCCGTACCGACAACTATCGCGTAATAGGTAACCGTACCAAGGGAACTCGGTGTCACCATAGGGCTGACACCTCGGCCAACCTCTCCACTAGCTATACCCGTCACATCATCGTAAGCACTATACCATATCACATTAAGCAGCGCGGTGTCGTCTAAAGTAGAAGTTGAAGATAAAGCTACTGTCAAGTTTACTTCTTGGCCTAAACAAATCGGTCCTGAAGCCGTTAAAGTCAAATCTCCCGCTGTCACCGGCGTACAATCTGTCGGCATACTGTGGGTATCATTCCGAGAGACGTTAACATCCAGTTCATCTTTGAAATTGACGATTGCTCGGTTGTTAATAGGAGCTGGTGGGTTCACGCTGTTGACTTCTACCGTATAGGTAAATGTTTTGATCTCTCCGACTGCAAGATCGAATGGAGGGAAGTTGACCTCAGTCCCATTTTGTATGCCTGTTGCACTTCCATCAAATGTGGTCAATGTTGGCACTTCGCCCGAAACCGTAAGTTCTTCCAGATCTTTATTCCCGGCATTTTTTACAATAATCGTATAAGTAATCTTATTTCCAAGCATGGCCATTCCACTATTCGTGCCATTGCTTACACCATTTAACTCGATGCTCGCCTCATGGATCGGGGTAACATCGATCTCTGTTCCGACTTTGGTAAGGTCAGGTTCCGTTGGATTAATATTATTGATTGGAGGGTGACTTTGTTTATTGGTGGTAATCTCATCACTTAGCACGGTTGCTACATTACGGATAACCTCCACATCAGTCAGATACATATCCACCTTTACCCTAAATGTATAGGATTTAACTTCATTTACGGCGAGGGAAGCAATCGTTGTTGCCGCCGAATTACCGGCTTCCAAAGCAATACCTAAAGTGAGCGGGTCTGTTATCGAAACATTTGTTAATGCTTTATTTCCAGTATTTTTAACATACAACGTATATTCTACGCTTTCACCACCCGATACGATTGTAATAGCGGGGTCAAACGTATTGGATCCAACCTTCCGTACTTTGTATGACTTCCATAGCACCATATCAAAGTTGTCGCTTACAGGAATAACTGTTGGATCACCCGGGTTTGTTGTTGGATCGGGGCCTGTAGCTGGATCTGTAGGATCCGCAGGAGCTGTCGGTGTACCTAAATCTGTCGGCGTCTGCTTCACATAGGCAAGATTGCTAATCTCATTCAGTCCCGTTAGATCCGTATTGACTTGAACTACAAAACTTACTGAGATTATCTGGTCAACAGACAGCTCTATGCCACTAAAGTTAACTACTCCATTTGCATAGGTACCTCCATTGCTGGCCGATTGGAAAGTAGTTCCTGTAGGAAGGTCATCAGACACGGTCAATCCAGTAAGATCCTGATTACCCATATTCTGTATGTAGATCGTATAGGTAACGTTCTCTCCACCCTGTACTGATGTCGGTGAAACACCATTGGAAATAACATATCCTTTCCATGCCGATACAGTTTCAATAGGTTGTACGGGAATATCTGTAGTCGTCCCTGGGCTCGCCGATGGATCTGGGGCATTTGGATTAGTCGGATCAGCCGGAGGCACCGTTCCTACACCTGGGTCATTAGCATCTGCCTTAATAAAGGCTACGTTACTTATTTTTTCTACATCCGTCAAATCGGTATCTACAATTACGTGAAAACTTACTGTCTTGACTGCGCCTGCGGGCAAGTTTATGCCAGCAAACGAAATTTCACCATTGGCATAGATACCGCCATCAGCATCAGCAGAATTAGCTACATAAGTCGTATGAGCCGGTATAGCATCCGTAATGATATAATCACTCAGATCTACAGTTCCGGTATTCTGTAGATGTATGGTGTAGGCAATTTCCTCTCCTCCTGTCACCTGAGCGATCGCAGTGCCCGTGTTGATGTCTACGTAGGATTTCCATGTGTTGAAGACAGGAATATTACAATCCTCCACAATATAGTAGAGACGGACATTTGGTACTACTGCGGAAACACCAACCAAGGCATCCAAACGCAAAGCAACTTCATCAAACTCTACATCTGGTGAGAAAGTGATTTCATTCACTGCGCCGTTATCGAATAATTGAGCCAAATTTACATTTCCAACTACCGCGTTTTGGATAGTTTGATTATACACTTCTACTCCGGATTTGTAAGCGATCAAGCGCATTCTTCCAAAAACGGAAGCATCAATCTGTCCCTGTTCAAATGATATCTTTACTCTCAATAAACTATTGGGCTGTAAAGCCTTATTGAACTGAACATTCTGCTGAATGTGTCCTGCCACGTTTAATGTACCTAAACTTAATGTCGAATAATCGCTATTGTTATTATTGTCTAACACATTGGAAGCATTGCGTACACCGTACTCACCTATACCGGTCACACCCACAGCTAATCCAGAACCATCCCATGATGTCATAGCGCTTTCGGCACAACCATCGAAATTGGTTTCATAGCACATACCGTAGACATGGAGTGCATTATCTTGAGCTGTTACGCCAACTACCGATTTGGTAAAAGTCTTGATAACCACCTTACGGTAAGTCTGATCAGCAGTCAATGCGATATAATAACGTCCATCTTTATCCTGGACAATTTTGATTTTTCCTTGAGAAGTATCAAATGCAGTTTCGCTACTGCCGGATACTAGGTTATTGCCTCCGGCGTCTTGTACTTCTATGGTGAAATAGTGATTGCCCAAAGCTATACCATTCACCAGACCACCCACGACATCACCCAAGCTACCTGATAACAACGCCTCTAACAGGCCTCTATTTTCAGCAATACGTATGTAAGACACCGTACCTGCAGGAACATCCGCTTGGTAGCCCATCGTGAGTTTACCTTCTACTTCACCCAAACCAAATATAACTCCGGCACCTGAACGAATAGAGGCATAACTATTGTGGTTACCATCGATTGCATTGGCGATATTGTCCACCGAATAAGTATGTGGGGCATTATTTCCGTCTAAGCCCGTTTCTATTACATCTGCACACATCGGGCTGCGGTAGGGAGGAGCCATAAAATTTGGATCAGCACAACCTTGAGCAATACGACTCATCTCATAAAGGTGAACCGGAGCGCTAATGTTAAGTCCAGCCAATGAGTTTATTTCCAATTTGGCACGATCATATATCACATTCGGAAAGAAAGTAAGAGACTGTACACCACCCGTGTTAATGAGAGCTAACAGGTCAAGATTATTGATTATACCAGCCGATAAAGGTTGATTGTATACTAGCGTCTCACCATTATATAATTTTAATTTGGCTTCCCCTAACAAGTCAACATTCAAAATACCTGGATTTCGTAATTGTAGACGAACCCGTAACGAATCATTTGTACTCGACTTACTTTTGAAATAAACAGTTTGCGAGACCCAAGAATCTAATCCTACAACCCCCAAGTTCAACGTAGAATAATTGGAGTTATCACTATCAATGGCAAATTGAGGATCAGCGACGCCCCCATTGGTAAGATTTGCTATATCTAAAGCTATGCCACTTCCATCCCATGAGGTAAACGTAGCCTGCTCGCAAAGATCCACCTGGGTCTCTCGACACATGCCGTATACTTTAATACTCGAAGCCCCCATTCCACCTACCAATGCTGTATGGTTATATTCCAAACGTATCGATCGATAGGGATGTGCCGCAGTGATAGCTAAGTAAAAACGTCCCTCAGCATCTTTTACCAATCTAACAAACTCCGTGTTCAATCCAGATTGGCTCGTGTGTGTCGAACCTATCTGATTGCCTCCGTCATCTTTTACAATGACCCGGATATATTGATCACCCAAAAGTATAGTACCCAATACATTTGCTAATGCGTCTCCCAATGATCCTCCCAATAGGGATTCAAACAGATTGCTCTCTGCATCTACCCGAATATAGGACACTTCATGTGCGGCAATAGGGTTAGTATATTTTAATTCCAAATAGCTCGAATAGGCTCCTAGTCCACCGCCCACTCCTGCCCCAGCTGACATCGTTGCATAGGTATCGGCATTGGGATTATCTGCAATTGCCTCGAACGGAAAACTCACATGTTCAAAATCAACTATAGACGCTCCACAATCCTTCTGGTTAAATGGTGAAACCGTCTTGGGTTCCCATGCTAATTCTGGATCCTGACAAGAGACTGAGAAACGTTCTACACTAAATACCTCCAAAGGATTCGTTAATAAATTTGCTGAAACCAAGGAAGCGATTCCTACCGCCACACGGTCAAAAGCTTTACCCGGTGCGATCGGAATATTGATCATCGATCCATTAGACAATAGATTTAATAAATCCAGATTGGGCACGAGTTGTTCATTAAGTCGCTGTGCATATACCTCTTGATCTCCATTGTATGCTTTGATAATAATACTTCCTAAGATATCAGCAGTAACAGTTCCCTGTACAGCCATTTTCATTTTAATTCTAAAATGATCTTGTTCACCCGACAATCCATGAAACTGCACATGCTGAAGCATACTGCTATTTACCCCTACCGTCCCTATACTTATCTTTGAGCCAGTATCTATATCCCCGTCAATCGCACCTTCGGCATTCACAACACCTGCCTGTCCTATGCCTAACAAATCCAGCGAAATGCCTTCCGATTCGGAATATGTTGAAAATGACTGTTCACAGTCCAAAGCTCCCGTCGAATAACACGCATGATAAACATTCATGGTTTCAACTTCACCTAGACCAATAAGGGCAGATAATCGTTCAGTTATCCGGATGCTAGAAAAAGAAGAATTTGCGGTAATCGCTACGTAATAATATCCATTCTTATCCTGAACAATCTTTACACTCCCTGTACCTATAGCTCCTGAAGCATTACCCGAAAAGCGACTTCTACTAGACCTTGATAAAACTATTGTATTGCCATTCTTAGCTTCAATGTCAAAATAATGGTTACCAAATAAAAGATCGTCTACTGTATTTCCCACCAAATCACCTACGGATCCATCCAATAATTTACTCAACTGGTTATTGTCAAAATCGATACGTAAGTAGGTTGTCTCCCCAACAGGAATAGCTGTACCAAAGCCCATCTCGATGTGGCCTGAATAAGCCCCCGCTCCAGATAAAATTCCGGAGCTCGCTTGCAATGTAGTATAGGTATCGTTTTTACCGTCAATTATATTTGTTGAAAAGTTCGCGTTTTGAGCCGAAATGACATGTATAGCGCAGTTCCTATTAGAGAGCATGGGAGAGGTTTCGACCGGATTGCTTATATTTAGATTCACGCAATTCAACGCTCCGCTGTAGCGTTGTACATCGTATATACGGATTCCATTACCGATCAAATCTAATCCCGCAATTGAATTCAACCGAACTTCGATCCTATCAAAAGCCTTTCCAGGTGCAAAGGTCAATGTCGCTGCCGTCTCCGGATTATCAAACAACTCCAAAACATTCAAGCCATTCAACAGCCCGCCCGACAATGTTTGGGTATACACCGCCTGATTACCATCCCAAGCAATCACCTGCAAGCCCCCCAATAAACTCAAATTAGCCAACCCTCCGGATGCAAGACCAAGTTTAATATTAAAGGTGTGAGTTGCAGTCGAAGGTGTATTAAAGTAGAAAAATTGTGATAAAGACCGGCCGATTGACAGATCCAACACACCAGTTGATTTTAATTCTGCATACGTATTCGGATTACTATCGATCGCACGTTCCAATCGTTGATTGTCCAAATCGCTAACTTTCAATCCTAGTCCAGTCCCCCCATCGAAGGAGGTAAAAAGTGGATAGCCACATGCTTGAGGATCATCCGCATAAGATACCGCGGAGAAAACGTCTAACCGATATTCCTGATATAGGCCAGCGACAGATGAGGATTGATTCGTAATCCTGATCTTATTGTATGTTCCGCCCGGCTTGATGGCTATATAAAAATTGCCATTGATATCTTTCACCAACCGCACCCGTTCTGTATCAAACCCTTGCGTATTGGTTCTCTTTAACCGAGAAGTTGTATTATGAAGAGCCTCTATTTCAATTTCCTGATTACCCAAAAGAACAGCTCCCACAACATTCCCCAACGCCTCACCCAAAGAGCCCCCCAACAGTGCTCGTAAAAACCCATTATCTGCCGCTATACTCACATAGGACCATTGTTCAGCAGGTATATCTTGCGGAAAAGTTAACTCTATCCCCCCTTTATATTTTAATAAACCAGCTAGGAGACCGGGCGATGCATACAAGCGAGCAAATTGACTATCATCAGCTGCTGCATGGGTTACGTTAACAACATTAGGTCCAAAGTTGCATGGCACCGCAAAGAGACATAGCTCGTATCTATTGTTGCCTGGCGTAGTAAGCGTTGCCTGATTCGCCTCTATTTTCGTCTGACTACTTGCCCCATAAGGAACAAATAACAACACACAATAAACTACTAGTAAAATCATACAGCCGTAGATTCGGCATACTGATACTTTGGGGTTAGAACTTACGTTTCTCATAGTAGATCAAGAGCTTAGCTAGGTTAGCTAGTAATAGATTTATAATACGAATTACACAAATGTATGACATGTCATACACGAATCAAAATTTATTATGAGAATTTTTGTCGTATATGGCAACAAAGAACCCCAGAAACGATGAGTTGATTACTCTATTCGGGAAAAATGTCAGGAGATACCGATTAGAGAAAGGGTTGACTATGATTCAATTAGCACTAATATGTAATGTTGAATATGGCGCTATAAGTACAATAGAACGGGGGATTGTAAACTGTTCAATCAGTACGGCTTATGAAATAGCGAAAGCATTAGGTGTAACCCTTGACAAACTTGTAGAAAAGGTGCCATCAAGTTAACCCAAGGAAAATTAGGCAGGCGGGATGCCTAATCTCCATTAGCTGAATAGTTATTAAGAAAGACGAAAACAAAAAAAGGCCATCCTAATGGACAGCCTATAAAAATTAATTTGTTGAATTATACTTATTCCTATTTAACCCCCAACTTAGTCTTTACATCTTCCGAAACATCCTCTCCTCCTTGGAAATAAACGACTCCACCGGCAGCTATATCCAAAACATAAGCATAACCTTTTTCTTTGGCTACAGAATTGATTGCATTCATCACCTTAGTTTGAATAGGAGCCATTAACTCTTGTTGCTTCTTTTCAAAATCTTCCCGAGCGACTCGTTGAACCTCTTGAATTCTAGTCTGCATCTGTTGAAGCTCTTGGCCTAACACATTAACCTCAGCATCAATTTGATCCTTATTCGCCTCGCTTCTGTTTCTTAATTTATCATTTGCTTCAGTTTCTTTCTTTTGAAACTCTTGATACATGCCTTCCAGTTCTTTCTGCTTGGTCTCCCCTAGAGTTTTCAACTGATCTTGAGCAGTTTTGAACTCTGGAGTTAATTGAAAAATCTCTTCTACGTTAACGTGTCCGATCTTCTGTTGTGCGTGTGCAGCACTTGTCAGTGCAAATAATCCTACTGCGAATACCGCTCCTTTTACTAAATTTTTCATTCTTTTCATGTTAATACGCTGCAATTACTGCTGTAATTTGATTGTTTTTATGTTAATATATTAGTTTATTATTTTGGATTTTCGGTCAAAGAAGGATCAGGTTTAAAACCTAGCTTCGTAATTACGTCGTCACTTTTGTCCAGGCGTGGATTGGCAAACAAAAAGGTAACCTCACTGCCTTTATCCAATATGAGATCCAAGCCTTGGGCTGCCGCAATATCCTGAATTGCTTTAGCAACACGATCCTGAATAGGTTCTACCAACCTAACTCTTTCTTGGAAAAGTTCGCCCTGATAGCCAAACTTTTGTCGCTGAAACTCTTTGACTTCCTTTTCCTTATTGACAATCTCATCTTCCCTCCGACGGCGCATATCATCGTTTAAAAGAACTTGATCATTCTGATAGGCCTTATACAATCTTTCGATTTCACCATACTGCTTGTCCACTTCTTCTTGCCATTGGACTGATAAATCATCCAATCTTTTTTGTGCAGAAACATATTCAGGGATATGTTTCAAAATATATTCAGAATCAACATAAGCCAAGCGTTGTGCAAGTACGGTGCCCGTGGCTAATGCTATAAAGGTAAATAATACTACTATTTTTTTCATGACAATGTCTTTTTTTTATGACGACAAAATTAACAAAAAGTTTAATGCTTAAAAACCTCCCATATTTTGTAATATACTAAATGTAAAGCTTTGCTTCCAATTACTAGACGACATTCCCGGTATCGGATCGAAGGCATGTCCGTAATCAATTCCCAGCATACCAAATATAGGCAGGAATATACGAGCACCTACACCTGCTGCCCGCCGAACCTTGAATGGATTCACTTCTGAGAATTTGTTCCAAGTATTTCCGGCCTCCGCAAATGCCAACACAAATACTGTTGCTTGCTCATTTAACATAACCGGGTGGCGCAGTTCAACCTGATATTTACTGTAAATCGGACTTCCTGAATTAATAGCGATTTGTTGATAGCCATTTCCTGTCGACTCCGGAATAATCGTACCGTTCGCGTATCCACGCATGGCAATAATTTCCGAGCCTTGCAAGAAATCAAAACCTTGCATACCATCTCCACCCAATTTAAAACGTTCAAATGTAGAAGTAGGTGTGCGATCCGTATAGCTACCTAAGTATCCAAATTGGGCTTGTGTTTTAAGAACTAACTTGCCCGCAATTTTGGTATACCACTGCGAATCAAATTTCCACTTGTGATATTCAGTCCACTTGTAACGGACATTATCTTCAGCAGTCTGATAATTGATATTACTCCACGAAGAATAAGGCGGCGTCAATTGCACTGTAAGTCGGATGTGTGATCCAGAAGTAGGATAGATTGGAGCATCGACAGAATTACGACTGATCTCTTGCGTAAAGTTAATATTATAAGCAGTACCATCAGAGAACAAGAAATAATTTCCGTAATTCTGTAACTTATAACGCTGGAAGGACAATGAACTGCTGATTTGGAAATAATTGTCCGGCCAACGTAGCCGTTTACCTAAACTCGCTGTAACCCCGGTCATCCAAATACGGTTCAGCTCCGAATCTTTCACCATCTGTTCGCCTGTATAATAGTTAAACCCTCCGTAAGAAGAATTCGAAGTATAAGCACTTAATCCAAAATAGATAGGTTTCTTCCCTCCTAGCCACGGCTCGGAAAATGAAAAACTATACGATTGATATCTCTTGCCGGAGGTCTGCCCCCGAACACTCAATTTTTGACCATCACCACGTGGCAGTGGCTTCCATGCGTCTTTATTGAACAGATTACTTGTGGAAAAATTATTAAATGATAATCCTAAAGTACCAATAATCTGCCCCGCACCGTATCCCCCAGAAAGTTCCACTTGGTCAGATGGTTTTTCAACAACATTAAACACGATATCTGTTGTCCCCTCTTCATGATCCATACTAGATGACGGTATATCCGGTGTGATTTTTTGTTCGTCAAACATTCCCAATTGAGAAATCTCACGGATACTTCGCATAATCAGTTCTCTGGAATACTTCTGTCCAGGTTTTGTATAGATGGACCGCAACACTACACGATCATTGGTTACATCATTACCTTTAACAATCACATTATTAATCGTATATTGCTTACCCTCACTGACCTGAATCTCTAAATCGATAGTATCGTTATAAATCTTTTTAATAATGGGATTAATGGTAAAGGTCAAATAGCCATCATTTTGATATAACGCGCTAATATCATCACTATTACGTGTAGGCCCCATTAATTTTGTATGTAACTTTTCTTCACTGTACACATCCCCCATTTCAATCCCAAGGAGTATATTCAGAATAGAATCTTTGTACCTTGTATTACCTACCCAATCAATATTTCCTACGTAGTATTTGGGGCCTTCGTATATTTTAAAATCAATAGCAACCTCGTTCTCGTCATAACGATAGAGGCTATCGGATAAAATCTGTGCATCACGATATCCTTTATCTTGAAGCTTAGCAACCATTTTCTCCTTAGCCTCTTTATATTTATCATCCTTGAATTTCCCAGGTCCAAATATTCTATACCACTTACGCGGCTTTATACCCTTTAAATATTTGGTGAGCTGGGCATCTGTAAAGACTTCATTCCCCTCAAAATTCACTTTTCTAACCTTAATTTTCTTATTTTTTACAACAACGACTTCTACAATCTCATTGTTGGGTTGAGTAGTATCCTTCTCTGTCGATATTTTAATATCCGGATATAAGAATGATTTCTCTCTCAAAAAGCGTTTTATAGTAGCTTTCGTGGATTGTATTAAGTTTTCATTCACGATACGTCCAGCACCTTCGTTCAGTCTCTTTTTAACCTCCTCTGTCTGCGACTTACTAAGGCCTTGAATATCTATTCGTGTCAGTCGAGGCCGCTCTTGCACCTTAATTTCAAGATAAATGTTTTCACCATCAATACGATTAGCCCACAACTGCACATCTTCAAAAAGATTTT
Organism: Sphingobacterium sp.; assembly: GCA_040392285.1. Taxonomy (GTDB): domain Bacteria; phylum Bacteroidota; class Bacteroidia; order Sphingobacteriales; family Sphingobacteriaceae; genus Sphingobacterium. The sequence continues at coordinate 34,461 of JBEBWF010000020.1, forward strand.
GCTCCATGAGATTTTTAATCACATTCGCCGTGGCTTCACTAGGAACTTCAATATAGTTACCTATAGTTAGTTTAGAAATAGTCAATAATACATCTTCAACTAGATATTGGGCTCCAGTAATTGTTACGCCGGCGATAATGTAGTCTTTAGGTTGTAGATAGTTAACTTCATCAGGATCGGAAAGGTTAATAGGCCCACGATTTCTGATTTGAGAGAAACCATCTGTCCATATCAATAAAAAAAATACAGTCGTCAGAAAATATATTTGCTTCATTTATTTTTTATTATGGATGCTAAAGTACATCAAACTCTTGTTAATTTTTGTTAAATAGAAAAAACACATAAACAGCTTAATACCAACACATTATTAAGTCTGTTCTCCTGTTTTTCCAAATCTTCGTTCTCGCTTTTGATAATCAAGTATAGCTTCAAACAAATCCTCTTTTCTAAAATCCGGCCACATTTTGTCTGTAAACCACAGTTCGCAGTAGGCTAATTGCCAAAGTAAATAATTGCTGATACGATACTCACCACTGGTACGAATCATCAGATCGGGATCAGGTATAGTGTTTGTATACAAATGTTGAGAAAACTCCTCCTCAGTAATATTACTAATCGCTAATGATCCATCTTTTACTTTTGCTGCGATAACTTTAGTCGCATGCAATATTTCGTTTCTTGATCCATAACTCAGTGCTAATGTGAGGGTACACTTGGTGTTACCTTGTGTTGCTTCCATGGCACTAGCTAATGCAGCTTGGCAGTTGGTCGGTAGATCTTCTAGTTGACCGATGGCATTTAATCTTATGCCGTATTTTTGAAATGTAGCAAGCTCTTTGTTCAGGGAATTGATCAGCAATTCCATTAGAGCTTGTACTTCGGTTTGCGGACGATTCCAATTTTCAGACGAAAAGGCATAAAGAGTAAGATAAGGGACGCCTATTTCAATAGAAGCCTCCAGTGTTTCCCGAACAGCCTTAACTCCATTTTGATGTCCAAAAACACGTAACTTCCCCAATCCTTTAGCCCAACGACCATTACCATCCATAATGACAGCAATGTGTTGTGGCAAATTATCCTTATCAATTTTTTCTTTAAAAGTCATTATCCATAATTTCCCCCATATAAAAGCAATATGGTATTACCACCAATAGCATTTCGTACTAATTAACGTATATGTCAAGGTAATACCCGCTGTCATATAACCATCTATATTTCTCCCATTTCCACGAGACGAACCACCTTTCACGTCTAATTGACCAGTAGGATCCGCCATATACGCCCATTCTTCTGGCAGCCTATTTATATCGTATCGATAATATTTACTAACATTATCTATATGATCTGATAAAACAGTTCTGTAGGATATCTCCGCTCCTATACTCCATGGACCAGAAATATTATACTTAAATCCTGCACCTACAGGAACACTCAAAGCCCATTTAGCATACGTGACATTCGCACCATTATCGTCTATCTCGAGCGGATAATCACGCAACGAAATTCGTTGGTTATTATAATAGACGTAAGGATTATGATAGACTAACGCCAAACCTGCCAAAACATAAGGTGTGTATCGATTTGTTGCTCTACCGGCGATATACTTAAAAAAATTAAAATCAGCGGTTATGGACAACTCTTTCAAATCATTATTGAACAACAGGCCTCTATTCTGTTGACCAGAATTCGGAAAATCATAATCATTTGCATAAAGAGGGAGGTAATTCAAAGATCCCCTTATGCCCCAAGTAGGATTTAAATTATATTTAACAAATATTCCACCGCCTGCATTTTTATAATAGAGTACATCGACAGGGTTAAGGTCTCCCATATACCCCGTTGCGACACCCGATATACCAAACTCGTATTGCTGAGCCTTAATCTCTCCACACATTAAAAAAAGCATAAGTGTCATTAATGAAAATAGAATTCTAGTCAACTTTCGCGAATTTGGCGTAAATATAAAGTTTTTAACAGAATTGTTAAGGCTTAATTTATGTTAAATGCATTATGTGCCTTAATTAGATCCTTAATAATTTCGTACATCTATACCCCAGAGCAATTTCTCCCGCAACGTGCTAAAGTATCCATCCCCCTCTAATCGGATCAAATTGACGGTAAATGGTGCTTTTCTTACAATAAGGTTGATGGAAGTAGGCAACGCTTCACTTCTAGAATCACAGCTTAAAACAAACTTTTCCGTTCTACTTTCAATCTTCAATTCCAAGATCATACCTTCTGAAACGACAAGAGGTCTTACATTCAGGTTATGTGGCGAAATCGGTGTAATTACAAAATTGCCACTACCCGGCATCATAATAGGCCCCCCACAACTGAGCGAATAGGCCGTGGATCCCGTGGGAGTGGCGATGATCAAGCCATCTGACCAATAGGAGTTCAACTCCTCGCCATTCAGCTTAGCATGAATAGTAATCATCGAGGATGAATCAAACCTAAACACAGAAATATCATTTAGCGCAAAATTTTCTTTCTCAAAAAGTGTCCTACCTTCAGCTTCAACAGTTAACAATGCACGCTTTTGAATATGATACTTATTGGCAAAAATCTGATCTAAGGCTTTCTGAATTTCGGTTTTCGGGATATTCGCCAGAAAACCGAGTCTTCCAAAATTAATACCTGCTATGGGTATATTTGTATCCCTAACGATAGAGACCGTAGAAAGCATTGTACCGTCCCCCCCTAAACTGAGCATAAAATCAACATCTCGCGGAAAATCTTCATACGATTGAAATGTCGGCAACCCCTCAGGACAGGGGCCCATTGTTTTCAAAAAGTCATAAAACTCTTTATAGATACAGATATCTACATTCCGTACCTGAAGATAATGGAATAAATCTTCAACAAAAGGATTGACCGAAGAATTAAAAACCCGGCCATATATGGCTATGCGTGTAGGATTCATTTTATAGAAGCAGTATTCTAGAGCAAAAGTGCAAAGAAATGATTAGATATCTAAATAATTCATCAAAAGATCGTACCGGTCTTGTATATCAGACTGATCTCCCCCATCTCTAAAAGTCGCCTTTACGATATAGTCGTTACGCCAAAGGGAAGACACTACAGGTGCGACATTGGTTTTATTAACTTTAATAGTCATTTCTAGTTTGGCCGAATCTGGAATATGGCGTACAGCTGTGCTCAAAATACCCGTATTTTCCGATTCGATAATCCGTGCAACATGAGACAATGCATTATCCCTTATTCCTAATTCCAAGACAATAATAGCACCTTCTTCATGTCCAAGAGTTTCATTCAAGGCTATAAGTATATCCTGTTTAGTCAATACGCCAAGGTATTCATGTAGTTTATTAAGAACGGGTATAACACAGTAGTCATGTGATGATATCAATTGCAAGGCATCATATATATGCTGAAAATCAAATAGATAAACAGGGGTCAATTTATAAGAAATAGATCGCACCGGTAAATCGGGATTATCTTGATCCAATAATACCTCCTGTGAAATTATACCATGATAAACTTTTTGGTCGACAACTGGTAAATAATTGCAATGGTATTCATCCATCTTGTCCAATATATAACCTATAGTATCTGTAGGAAGAACCTGGTAGTTGTTAGATATATATTGACCGACGAACATAATAGTATTTATTAATAAGACAATAAAAATACAAAATCGTTTAATCTTTACCCAAATATATAACACTTATCCATTAATTCATCGAAAATAGCGGACATATTGGTAGTTTATAGTTTTCAGTTCAAATATTTTATTTATTTTTACCGAGGTAGGTTTTTGCTAGAATGAGCTACCATGATTATGTCGGTCGAAGAGAAAAAATTTATAGAAGTTGGGAAAATAATTAGGCAAAAAAGCCCTAAATTGGCCAGATGGATTCCCCCATTTTTAATTTCATTTTTACAAAAAACCATTCATGAAGACGAGATAAATGACATTATGTACAGACTGAGGGATCTACAAGGTCTTGATTTCGTGGATGCTTTGATTAAAGACCTAGGCATAGAAGTCTTATTAGAAGGCGATGAAAACATCCCGCTCTCAGAAAGTATAATTTTTGCATCCAACCACCCTCTCGGAGGGCTTGATGGAATTGCTTTTATGCATGCAATAGGTCGATATCGGCGAGATGTAAAATTTCTGGTCAACGACATTCTTTTAAACATCGGCAATCTTGAACCGCTATTCGTTGGCGTGAATAAGATCGGTGGTCAAAACAAATCAGCTATAGCGGCTATCGAGGAAGCTTATGCCGAAAAGCATGCGTTATTGGTCTTCCCTGCCGGACTGGTTTCTCGTAAGACACAAAGTGAAATAGTCGACCTGGAATGGAAAAAAAGTTTTATTTCAAAAGCAAAGAAATATAAAAAAAATATTGTTCCTGTTTATATTGATGGAAAAAATTCCAACTTTTTTTATAATCTTGCAAACTGGCGAAATAAACTTGGGATAAAGTTCAACATAGAAATGCTATATCTAGCAGATGAATTCTTTAAGCAAAGAAATCAACGAGTTATAATTAAAATTGGTAAAGAAATTCCTTATTCGTATTTTGATAGCTCAAAAAATGAAAAACAATGGGCTAAAGAAGTAAAGAAGATAGTTTATAGGATGAAGTAGTAACAAAAATATGGAAGAAATTATAGCTCCAGTAGAAAGAAATTTGATAAAAGCTGAATTGACGAAAGAAGCTTTTTTACGGTATACCAATAATGGGAATAATGAGGTCTACCTCGTAAATTATCATACTGCACCCCATATAATGCGCGAAATTGGTCGATTACGTGAACTGACTTTCCGCGGTGCAGGAGGTGGTACTGGATTAGCGCTAGATATCGATGAAAATGACACTTGCGAACACAATTATGATCAACTGATAGCTTGGAATCCGGAAGATGAAGAGATTATTGCAGGTTATCGAGTAATTAGATGTGGGGACGCCATAGATGCAAAAGGCAATGTATATTTGTCTACTTCACATTATTTTGAGTTTTCCGAAAAATTCAAAAAAGATTATTTACCCTACGCTATCGAATTAGGACGTTCGTGGGTACAACCTCGCTATCAACCTTCAGTGGATAATAGGAAAGGGTTATTCTCTCTCGACAATTTATGGGATGGGCTGGGAGCACTTGTGGTACTAAACCCGGATATAAAATATCTTTTTGGTAAGGTAACTATGTATCCTAGATTCAATGCGGAAGCACGGGATCTTCTTATTTATTTTATGGAATATTATTTTCCGGATAAAACGAATTTACTGAAGCCGCTGGACAACCTGTATTTAGGATACAAAACAGATACTTCATCATTTCAACGTATTTTTGACGGCTTGGATTATAAAGAAGGTTATAAAATATTAAACAAACGTGTCAGAGAGTTGGGAGAAAATATTCCACCTTTGATAAATACCTATATGAATCTATCACCAACGATGATGACCTTTGGTACAGCAATGAACGACGAATTTGGCGAAGTAGAGGAAACAGGGATACTTATTACGATAGCGGATATCTATAATGCCAAAAAGGAACGACATATCAATACATTCGAACGCGACAATATATACGGAAGTCGCCTGAAACAAACAATGGGAGGATAAAAGGTCCTCCCATTGTTTTATCGCATGGATCTCTTAGGAAAGAGACTGTTTAACAATTTCCGATATGGTTTTACCGTCAGCCTTTCCTGCAAGCTTTTGATTCGCTAACCCCATGACTTTACCCATATCTTTCATACCGCTGGCACCAACCTCCTGAATGACGGCTCTTATAATCTGTTCTATCTCCGATCTATCGAGCTGTTTGGGTAAAAACTTCTCAATAACTTGTTGTTCTTCAACTTCAATTTGATACAGATCGTCCCGCCCTTGATTTTTGTATATCTCTGCCGATTCTTTTCGTTGTTTAACCAGTTTTTGCAAAACTTTAATCTCCGAATCGGATGTTAATTCATCTATTCCGGCCTTCTCAGTCTTCGCCAGAAGAATTGCAGCCTTAATAGCTCGTAGACCGCGAAGTGCGGCACTATCTTTGGCTATCATTGCAGCCTTTATTTCTTGATTTATATTCTGCTCTAAACTCATATTTTTATTTATTTATGTTATCTCTTTGCACAATTGTTGCATTGGCCTGCGCAGTAGGCATGACCAATAAGTCATTGATATTGACATGAGGAGGTCTAGACAAGACAAAACTAACTATCTCTGCAATATCTTCTCCATTCAAAGGTGTCAATCCCTCATAAACTCCCTTAGCCTTTTCTTTATCTCCCTTAAAACGCACCTCTGAAAACTCCGTTTCTACCATACCAGGATTCACGGCCGTAACTTTGATACCGAATGGTAAAAGATCTATCCTCATCGCTCTATTTAACGCATCTACAGCATGCTTAGTAGCACAATATATGTTGCCATTCGGATACACTTCTTTTCCTGCAATAGACCCTATGTTTATAATATGCGGACTTTGGCTCTTTTTTAACAAAGGTATGGTAGCCTTAGTTACATAGAGCAGCCCCTTAACATTCGTATCTATCATGCGATCCCAATCACCTATATCGCCATCGGCTATGCTGTTTAAACCCTGACTCAATCCAGCATTATTTATCAAAACATCTATATTTTTCCAGTCTTCAGGTAGCTGTGACAGTGAAGCCGATACTTCTTTTTCGTTCCTTACATCCAAGATAAATGTATAGATGGCACAATTCGGACAGGTTGTTAATATGCTTTTCTCGAGCTCCTTCAATCTGTCTAGCCTTCTCGCACACAATAGCAATCTATAATTGCCTTCCTGGGCAAGTATTTTGGCACAAGCGGCACCAATTCCTGAACTTGCTCCTGTAATAAGTACCGTACGCATCTCGTTATTGAAATATTAAACTTATATATACGTTTCTAATAAAGCCTTTTTCTAAAGGAGCCATAAATTTATTGTCTCTTGACAATGCATGATCAGGATCTAAAATTGACGTAAAACTTTGGTTAAACTTAATTTCTGGGGACATTTTGAAATACGGAAAGAAAATGTCCGCTCCTACCCCAACTTCCCAAGAAAGATAACTGGGTTGAAGAATCAACGATTGGACAATAACAGAATTTTCACGCTCCTTGAGTAACAAATCATATTCTTTATCGATACCGATAAAACGCGAAACCCGAGCACCTCCAATTAAATACCCACGATACCTGTTGATCTTATTCTTCAATATCTTTTCATCCGAACGAAACTTAATAGAAAAGGGAAATTCGAATGAATTAAAATTTGAACCTTCCACCGATGAATGTATATGTCTTGAACGACGAACCAACGTTTTTGAAGGCAGGTCTGCACCCGAAAGATCTGTTCCGGTATATGCGATGCCTGAATTGTTTATAAACTGAAAAGTGGGATTAAAAGTGAAATAAAGATTGTTGTCTACGCGTATATCCACTGGAATACCTACCGCAAAGTTATGGCTGCTCTTAGAATGAATACCTTTTATAGCTCCCAAATCATGCATATTGTCACCGGGATAGTCTATTTCATAATTACTTTCCCAGTTTTCCTTGAGGTTGAGTTGGTAGTTCTGATTAATATAGCTGTATTGTAGTCCGACCAATATAACAGCATCTTCATCATAATTGGACGAAAAGGGTAATGACACCCTCCATTGGCTATGTGCAGCGACTCCTATAGCACAGAACAGTATACCTAAGATCAATCTTTTCATTTGACAGCTTCGTAAATCGTACAGAAACCAAACGTTTGTGGCATAACACGGGTCGACTTAAAGCCGGCCTTCTTTGTAAGAGCTGCAAAATGTTCACCATCCGGAAACTTAGAAACCGATTCGGGCAAATAAGAATATGCACTCGAATCCTTTGAGATGAGTTTCCCAATAAAAGGAACTATTTTATGAAAATAAAGGTGAAAAAGCTGTTTGACCGGAAAAGTCTTCGGATTGGAAAGCTCCAATATAACCGCTTGCCCTCCAGGTTTCAATACTCTTCTAATTTCAGCTAATCCTCGATCTAGGTTTTCAAAATTTCGCACGCCAAAAGCCACCGTGACAGCATCAAAGGTATTATCGTCAAATTGAAGACTTTCCGAATCACCTACTTGTACCTCAAATTGGGATTGTAAACCCTTTTTCAGGATTTTCTCCTTGGCAACTTCCAGCATACCAGCTGAAATGTCTACACCGATAATTTTTTGAGGGTGAAGTATCTGAATAGATTCAATCGCAAAATCTCCTGTCCCCGTGGCGACATCGAGCATAAGCTGAGGATGCGATGGTTTTAAAAGCCGAATAGCTTTTTTCCGCCAAATAATATCAATTCGCAGCGTCATAATACGATTTAACAAATCATATTTGGGAGATATGCTATCAAACATATCCGAGACTTGCTCTTTTTTCCCTCCAGCTTTGGACTTGTAGGGTTTTAATGTTGAAACTTCATTTGACATACGACAAAGGTAAGATAATAATTAAAAAGTTGGAAAGGCAAAAGAAAGGTATATTTTGTTAAAAATAAGTTAATGTATTGATAATGAAATCATAATATTATTTAGCTTATTGAACGCTTCACTAAAGCTATCGCGTTAGATATTAACATTGCTCAAAGTTATCCACATCGACACAACTTTTTGATTACTAAATCGTTTTGAAAATAGTGCACAAGTTTTCAACATAGCATGTGGATTATGGACAATGATTCAATCACGGTACCTACACTCGTGTTTGAACAAGTATCCACCGATGTTTAGAAATTGTCGCCCTTTGAAGAGCAATTTTTTATACATTTGTTTTCGCACCGATAAAGAGTAATCGGATGCTCAATTTTTAAAAATTTAATCTCGGAACTTTTATATATAATGGATCAGGAATTTTTAGGTCAATCGTCCAATTTGGGTAGAGGAAGTTTAAATAAAAAAAGAACTAGCCTAAACAATCTGGTTTCCGGATTAGGTAAACTTCCACCTCAAGCTGTAGATCTTGAAGAAGCCGTATTAGGCGCCCTCATGTTGGAAAAAAACGCCCTCACTGAGGTTATCGATATCTTAAAGCCAGATTCATTTTATAAGGAATCTCACCAAAAAATATTTGAGGCAATCTACAACTTGTTTCAGAAAACCATGCCCATAGATTTATTGACGGTAACCGCTGAATTGCGTCAAATGGGAGCATTAGAAATGGTCGGTGGAGCTTATTATATTACACAACTGACGGATCGGGTTGTATCCGCAGCTAATATTGAATACCATGCTCGGATTATTTCCCAAAAATATATACAGCGGGAGTTAATCAAAGTTTCTACCGAGATAATTAACGCATCCTACGATGAAACAAGTGATATCTTCGACTTGTTGGATCACGCCGAAAAAAGTCTGTTCGATATCGCTCAAAACAACCTAAGACGTGATTCTCGGAAGATGGACGATATCATGCGGGAGGCTATATCCTCTTTGGAGATGTTGCGTGACCGTACGGACGGCCTAACGGGTATCCCATCAGGATTGACTGCCTTGGACCGTATGACTTCAGGATGGCAACCTTCAGATTTAGTTATTATCGCAGCACGTCCTGCTATGGGTAAGACTGCTTTTGTCCTATCTATAGCTCGGAATGCGGCTGTAGATCACGATCGTCCTGTTGCTGTATTCTCATTAGAGATGTCTTCTGTACAGCTCGTCAACCGTCTTATTGCCGGTGAAACAGAAATTGAACAAGAGAAGTTGAAAAAGGGAAGTTTGGCAGACCACGAATGGCAACAACTACATTCCAGAATCGGCCGATTGACAGAAGCCCCGATTATCATAGACGATACACCAGCATTGAATGTTTTTGAATTCAGAGCCAAATGTAGACGCCTGAAAGCACAACATGATATCCAGATGGTCGTTGTCGATTACTTACAGCTGATGCAAGGAAAAGCGGATGGCAAAGGGGGTAATCGAGAGCAAGAGATCGGTAGCATCTCCCGTGCTTTAAAATCAGTGGCCAAAGAGTTAAATATCCCTGTACTCGCCTTGTCGCAATTGAGTCGTGCAGTCGAATCACGCCCGGGAAACAGTAAGAGACCGATGTTATCGGATTTACGTGAATCAGGTTCTATCGAGCAAGATGCAGATATGGTTTTATTTTTGTATCGACCAGAGTATTATGGGCTCACCGAAGACGAGGAAGGAAGGTCAACTGTAGGTATAGGTGAAGTTATTATTGCTAAACACCGGAACGGGGAAACAGGCATAGTACCGCTACGATTCATTGGTAAATATGTCAAATTTGTCGACTTGGAAGACGATTTTGCAGGGATGAGCGACTCCTTTTCAGGAGACTCTCCTCTCGGAGGTTCAGCTATAATGCCCTCTTCATCTTTTGATGATTTCCGAGGTGGAGGTATCACCATGCCTTCTCGTATGAACGATATGCCGGATGACGCTCCTTTTTAAGGATCGATTATTTTTAACTTTTCTAAATAAATAGGATGCAGACATAACATTGGAATATTCTCTATATTTGTTTACACCCCAAGTAATCAACTATGGTAAGTCAGGTTATCTTTGCTATTTTACTATTTTCTGCAAGCTTACTTTTTTATAGAAATGCCACAAAAATCTATAGGAATATCCGAATAGGCAAGGCTGTTAATCGCTCTGACAGACCTGCTCTGCGTCTTAAAACTATGTTCCTAATCGCTTTTGGGCAAAAGAAAATGTTCAAAAGACCGATTCCTGCACTCCTCCACCTATTCGTATATGCAGGTTTTTGTATTATCAATATCGAGATGATCGAAATTATTATCGATGGACTATTCGGAACACATCGCATATTGTCTTTTTTAGGTGGCTTCTATACATTTTTGATCTTTAGCTTCGAAGTCTTAGCTCTTTTAGTACTTATCTCATGTATCGTGTTTTTGCTTAGAAGAAATATGCTAAAACTAAAGCGGCTGAATCAAACAGAACTCAATCACTGGCCAAAAACTGATGCTAATCTCATTCTCATTACGGAGATTTTACTGATGACCGCGTTTCTTTTTATGAACGCAGCAGACCTTAAGCTATTTCACCTGGAAGGAAATCCAAATTTGAATGCTGCCGCTTTCCCGATTAGTACATTTCTGACTGGATTATTGCCCAATGCCATACCCGGTTTGGTTTTTATCGAGCGTTTCTGCTGGTGGTTTCATATTATCGGAGTTCTTGCTTTCCTAAATTACCTACCGATATCCAAGCACTTGCACATTCTTTTAGCTTTTCCGAACACCTATTTCTCCAACTTAGAACCCAAAGGAAAATTTGAGAATATGGCAGCGGTTACTGGGGAAGTAAAAGCAATGTTAGACCCGAGTCTACCTCCTCCATCTGCGGAAGTGGCTCGCTTCGGTGTCAAAGATGTCCACGATCTGACTTGGAAAAACCTCCTAGACGCGTACACATGTACAGAGTGTGGCAGATGTACCTCTGTTTGTCCAGCCAATATAACGGGAAAGCTTTTATCCCCACGAAAAATCATGATGGATACCCGCGACCGTTTGGAAGAAGTGGGACGCCATATAGCTGAAAAGAAACCTTTCACAGATGATGACAAAGCACTCTTGGACGATTATATCACGCGGGAAGAGATTTGGGCCTGTACAACCTGCAATGCTTGCGTCGAGGAATGTCCTGTGAACATCAATCCGTTGGAAATCATTATGGGTTTACGTCAATATGCCGTCATGGAAGAATCTAAAGCCCCCACCAGCATCAATACGATGTTGAGTAATATGGAAAACAATGGTGCTCCGTGGAAGTACGCCCAAGCGGATCGTGCGAATTGGACAAATCAATAATAGACTACAAACATGGAAAATCAAATGCATATACCCACAGTTGCTGAACTCGTCGCACAAGGAGAACGTCCCGACCTACTGTTTTGGGTGGGTTGTGCGGGATCCTTCGATGAAAGAGCACAACGTATTACCAAAGATATTTGCAAGATATTATACCATGTAGGAATTAAATATGCCATTTTAGGAACAGAGGAAAGTTGCACTGGTGATCCGGCCAAACGAGCGGGGAACGAGTTCTTATTCCAAATGCAAGCCATGATGAATATCGAAGTTTTAAATGGATACGAAATACAGAAAATAGTTACTGCTTGCCCTCACTGTTTCAATACCTTAAAAAATGAATATCCTAGTTTAGGTGGCAACTATGAGGTTATACATCACACCCAACTCATACAGTCATTAATCGATGAGGGGAAACTAAAACCAGCAGATGGACACACCTTCAAAGGTAAGCGTATCACTTATCATGACCCATGCTATTTAGGACGGGGAAATGATGTGTATGAAGCACCTAGAAAGGTTCTGGAAACTCTGGATGCAGATCTGGTCGAGCTGAAAAGATGTAAGAGCAATGGCCTTTGTTGTGGCGCTGGAGGAGCTCAAATGTTCAAAGAACCAGAGAAAGGTAATAAGGAAATCAATATCGAACGGATAGAGGAAGTCATTGAATCGAAAGCCTCTATCGTGGCGTCTGCCTGCCCTTTCTGCATGACCATGCTTCGCGATGGTGTAAAAGTAAAGGAAAAAGAGCAGGAAATAGCGGTCTTGGATATTGCTGAAATAACCGCTAAAGCAAACGGCTTGTAATTGGGAAACCGTCAGATTGTTAAATCGTAAAATTTTAAAGGGTAAATGAAAAAACCTTTGCTTTCGCAAAGGCCTTTTCCGTTGTGCCCAGGAGCAGATTCGAACTGCCACACCCGTACAGGCGCCACCCCCTCAAGATGGTGCGTCTACCAATTTCGCCACCTGGGCTTGTGCTTGACAAAAATAGAGCTTTTTTCGATACCTCCAACGGATTTTATAATTATTTCTGAAAGTTTTTATCGATTAACGTTTGGATAATACCATCCACTAATCCTACGCGTGGTGCCACCATGTTTTTTAAGTGTCCCACTTTCATAATCGCTAAGAAAATCTCTGCTGCAGGAATAATGACATCAGCTCGATCCGACCGTAATCCTAATTCATGAATACGATCCCGGAGTGAAAATGAATTGAGATAATCATAAAGTGCCTTCAACTTTGCATAGGTCATCGGTTTATCTCCCTTTTCATTCGCCAGCCGCGACAACTTATTCATATTGCCTCCGGTTCCTATTCCGTATATATTTTTATAGCCTTTAGTTTTCTCCTTCAACCAACGTTTCATTTCATCCCACAATTCAGGTTCATCTTGATTGTCCAATACACGGATTGTCCCTAGATTGAATGATCTCGAAGCTACCAAAGAACCTTTCGCAAACAGAGAAATCTCCGTACTTCCACCACCTACATCTACATAGAGATAGACTTTGTTCCTATCCATTCTATCCTCAAAGTAAGCATTATAGATAATCTCTGCCTCAGTTCGTCCATCTATAATCTGAATAGCAATTCCATTTTCCTTACAAGCCGTGACCACCTCTGCCCCATTGTTCGCCTCCCGCATAGCCGATGTGGCACAAGCCCTATAATCACTTACTTTGTATACATCCATCAGATTACGAAATGCTCCCATTGTCTTAACCATATCCAGAAACTTCGTATCCGATATATGCTTGTCGATAAAAGCATCGTCACCTAACCGAAGGGGAACCCGTAGAAGTGTATTTTTCGCATAGGTAATGATGCCATTTCTTTCCAATACATCTGCAATAAGCAGGCGTACAGCATTGGAGCCAATATCTATTGCTGCGTATCTCACCAATTTATTTGATATAGTTATCTATAATAAAACCCTCCATCCTAAAAGAATTTTCAAAACAAAAACAATATTAATCTTTTACTATTAATATAGTGTTAAGGATAGCAATAATTTATTTTGAGCTAGCAAGTATGTCCAGTTGCCATATGATTTGTTCAGGACTAACACCATAAGGGGTATTGTCGCGAATAGTATGATACACATCCTCAAAAAGCAACATATAGTCTCCTTTGAACGAAGGCACGCTAATATCCTCCCGCTGACCTCCCTCTATAATCGTTAATAATCCTTCTTCATGTTCATCTTCCAACCCATATATCGGATCGTTTGGTTTCATACCTGCAAGCAATTGCCTCTCTTGTACATCCGAACGGTCTTTGATATAACTGCCTCGATCGCCATGCAGCACAAAACTCTTTTGAGGATTAGCAACCAATAGACTGGTCGTGATAAAGACATTCAAACCTTGTTCATAACTCAGAATCAAGGTTGCATAATCGTCTACCCGAGATTGTTTCCGATGTTTTGATTTTATTTTAACGGCAGACTTAGGCTTTCCGAACAATGCAATACTCTGATCAAGTAAGTGGGACCCTAGGTCATACAAAATACCATTAGCCGGACGTTGACTAGCTTCTTTAAATATTTTAGGGCTTAATTCCGGTTTAAATCGATCAAAGCGTAAGTGTAGCTCTATCGGCTTACCCACAAAATCTTTTTCCAGCACATATTTTAACGACAAAAAGTCCGAATCAAACCGTCGATTATGAAAAGGAAGCACCTTTTTACCGACCTTCTCACCCAAAGCAAATAATTCTTTGGCTTCGGCCACTGTAGGGGAAAAAGGCTTCTCGATTAAAACGTGTTTACCTGCCAATAAAGCCTGTTTGGCATAGAGAAAATGCGTATCGTTAGGCGTATTGACGATAATCAATTCGATATCATCATCTGCAAAGATAGCATCGACATGATCATAACTTACAATATTCGGATAATCCGCCTGTGCATGTTTATGACTACGTTCAACAACCGCTTTGAGCTCAAAAAAAACACTTTGGTCAATAAACGGCGCATGGAATACCCTTCCGGACATTCCATACGACATAATACCTGTTACAATTGGTTGAACCATCAGTTATCGACTAATGATGGGCGTGGCCATGGGCCTCTTCTTTACCACCGATTTGAGTATACAATTCATTAACTGCCGATAGTTGCTTCTTCGCAAAGTCCTGCAAATCTTTGTTCGTATTACGGGTTAAGCGAGCTAACTGCTCTTTTATCAATACCACCTCATGTTGTGCATGATGCACATAATCTTCATCACTCGCTATACGAATATCTTCTACTGCAACCGTTGAATCAGCTTCCTCTTCCTCAATTGCCACATCCTCCTTTTCTAATGCTGGAATTCCCTTAATCGGAAAGTCCACATGGAAGGCTGTAGCTACACTATCTAAATGGGAAAGAAACTGCGCATAGAAAGTTTTGACTTTAGCAGCGACTTCCTTAGATGCCGCGTCTCCCGATGCTTCGACTTGTTCTGCACGTGCAACTCCAGTAAGTGCCGCTTCCCCTACCTTCTGGATAGCCGCAAAAGCATCACCATCTAGTATGGAAGTATGTGTATATTTCAACTGTCTTTCTCGTGCTGTTTGATCCACACAAGAAGTAAATAAAGCTCCAGCACAAATAGCGGCCGCAAAAAATGTATTAAATTTCATCTTGTTTCTTTTTTACGTACAAAAATATAAAATATCTTATAAATCCTACTACGAGCAGCTTGCGTTAAGCAAGATTACGCCCTGCATTGACGACCCCATAGAGGGTACGGCCAATCAATTTACGATAAACTTCTTCTTTTTCGGCTTCCAACTTACCACTCAAGATCTTTCGTATGGCATAATGCTGGATGATAAGCAAAGGTAGTACAATCTTCTCACGTTCCAAGACAGAAGATCTTTCCACCGGATAGTTCTCCATCAAATGCTCCGCTCCGCTCAGTTTCAGCAAATAATGCTTCGTTTTAATATATTCTTCATGCAATATTGTCCAGAAGTCCCCAAAAACCTTATCGTCTTTCATATAAGCCGTAAGGTCAAAATTAGATTTCGTCATTGACATCATACAATTATCGATCAATGTATTAAAGAAGCCCGAATCTTGATAAAGATTACGGACATAAGACCATTGATTATTCTCTTCAGCCCATTGCAAAGCTGTTCCTACTCCAAAGAAACCTGGAATATTCTGCTTCAACTGGCTCCACGAAGTCACGAAAGATATAGCGCGCAAATCTTCCAAACGCAATTCACGATCTGAAGTACGTTTTACCGGTCTACTGCTTATATTAATCGAAGAAAGCGATTTCAAGGGACTCAGCGTTTCCAAATACTTCAAGAAAAGAGGATGATGACGAAGTTCTAAAAACTTACGATGGCTTTCTGCAGCTAAATCATCAACGACTTGCTTTTGTTTGGTCGTCAACGTATCCCCTCCATTCTGTTTGATTTCGGAAATCAACCCCGCATGCAAGAGCTGTTCAATATTGTACTGGGCCGTATCCAACGAGCCATATTGACTGCTGATTGTCTGCCCTTGTATCGTCAATTGGATATGATTGTTTTCTATCTCACTCCCCATAGAAGCATAGAAACGTTGTGTCTTACCTCCACCTCGCGCAGGAGGGCCTCCTCTCCCATCAAAAAATATCAAATCCACATCATATTCACGTGCCAGTGCCGTCAACTCAATCTTTGCTTTATATATCGACCAGTTGGCCATCAAGTAACCACCATCCTTCGTGCTGTCCGAAAAGCCCAACATGATCGTTTGTTTATTCCCACGCATTTTGAGATGTGTCGCATAGGCCTTATTGGCATATAACGTCCGCATCACATCCGAAGCGCGTGAAAGATCATCCACTGTTTCGAACAACGGTACAAAGTCGATGGTCAACTCACTTTTTTTCCAACCTTCCCAGAGAAACAACTGCATAAGACCTAAGATGTCCGATGCCTGCTGACAGTTCGAGATGATAAAGCGTTGAGCAGCACGCTCACTGCCTGATTTTTGAATACTCTTAATCAACCGGATGACATCGATAATATCCTTAATCAGAGGGTCCACGTTCTCCTTGTAGTCGAGCGTATGTTCCTCAAATCGAAAGGCTTCTTGTTTACTCGTTTCCGACTTAGAAAGCTGTTCTACTGTCACATTTATCTGATCGCCATATACCGTAGCCAAATAGTCAGTCGCGTTTCGCAACACACTGCTATCCTGCCGTATATCTAATGTCGTGAAATAGCAACCAAAAGTATTTACTTTCCGTATTAAATCTTCAACAAGTTCAACAAAAAGTCCATTATGATCTGTATTCAGTACATTTTTTATTGCCTGAAGGTTTTCCAATATCTTATTTGTTTCATCGACGGGATTTTCGCTGGGATTAAAACTATTGTCATAAAACAGCTTCTGCAAATTATCCAGATAACCCTCTACTCCCCGAAAAGTAATCCGACGCTTTACAATCCTAAAATCACGATAGTAGCATCTAAATAAAATAGTTCTCAACATCGAAGCTACTCGTTTTGTACCCTCTACTGTAACATTTGGATTCCCATCTCGGTCACCCCCCGGCCAAAATCCAAGTTCTATCAACTGTTTTACATCCTCAGCAGACACCTCTAGCTCCTTATCAATTTTAGACTGGATGCCCGAAGTCACTTTATAGAAAACATTTTCCAAGTACCAGGCTAAGCTTATCGCCTCGTCTACCGGTGTAGGTTTCTCTTTGTTAATAAATGGAGTCTTTCCAAGTTGCTGCAACAATAAATGGATATTTGAAATATCGTTCGCTTTTATCGCTTCGATCAGGTCGTTGATAATCCCTAATACCGGACCTGGATAAAATTGAGTTGGATGCGCTGTAAGGACCAAGCGTACAGAAAAATTCCTTAATTTTTCTATAATTTGATTCTTTAAGTTAGGATTGTTGTGCGCCATTTTGAACAGCGATTCCAAACCTCCGGTCTCATCCATTTTTCCGACTATCTGAAAAGCCGAATCTTCAATAGCATCAAATAATACAACTTGACGTTCGATATACTGAACAATCCTAAACAGTAGATCCACCCGGTCTTCCTCCTGAATGTATTGTTCATATTGACCGAAAAAACTATCAATGATATCTTCTGGTCGCAAATGTTCCGCCACGCCGTTTTCACAATGTGTCGAAAAAAACGGCAGAATAGTACCCGTATGCCTTACCCTTTGAAAAGGAAGCGTTAGAAATAGACTTTTAAAAAGATCAAAACGCGTTAAAACCTCCTTTTCAAATACAGCTTGTTTTTGACTTAATTTCATTTACTAATCAATTTACGTTAAAGAAGTGAAGTATCGTTATGGGTATAAAAAAGCAAATTGTCTACCTACGGTAGACCAGCTTCGTTTCTCGCAATAACACTTTTTCAAAAAAAGGGCTTTCGCGCTGTACCCATCGTAATTGCGCCAGCAAAGATATAATATTTTTATTATAAACACACATTTTTTGTCAAAATCATATTTTTAAATCTTATTTTATCAAAATATTTAAAAAAATGACAATCCAATCGCTGGTATACAAAACCTCTCTAATCTTCTAATTTCAGCCCTTGTACTTAGCGCGAACTCAAAAATCTATCCCACACTTCACAATGGTCTCAAATTACAAAAAAAAGGAGTAAATAGGGTATTCGTTCGAAAAATTGTTAAATATATTATATAAAAAAGACCTGCTTTGATTACTCAGAGCAGGTCCCAATTTATTTTTTATTTTTATCCCCTACTATTATAATTAGGAGCTTCTTTCGTAATCTGAATATTATGTGGATGCGACTCACGCAATCCGGCACCCGTAATCCGAACGAACTGCGCTTCTTGAAGTTTCTCAATAGTCGCTGCGCCGCAGTAACCCATTGAAGCTTTTAAGCCACCGATGTACTGATACACCACCTCGGCTAAAGTTCCCTTATAAGGAACTCGTCCAACAATTCCTTCAGGCACTAATTTTTTGATATCATCTTCCACATCCTGGAAGTAACGATCTTTAGATCCTTTTTCCATGGCCTCTACAGAACCCATACCCCGGTAAGACTTAAACTTACGTCCCTCCAACAGAATAGTTTCTCCGGGAGCCTCTTCGACACCTGCAAATAAAGACCCTGCCATGATTGTATGTGCTCCTGCCGCTATAGCTTTTGCAATATCACCAGTCTGTTTGATACCGCCATCAGCAATTAACGGGACTCCTGTTCCTTTCAATGCCGTAGCAACTTCATAGACCGCATACAATTGAGGTACGCCTACTCCTGCAATAATACGTGTGGTACAAATAGATCCTGGACCGATACCTACTTTTACGGCATCTGCTCCCGCTTCTGCCAAAGCCCTTGCCGCTGCTCCTGTTGCTATGTTACCGACAATAACTTGAAGATTTGGATATTTTGATTTGACTTCTTTCAGCTTATTAATAACCCCCAGCGAATGTCCATGTGCCGTATCTATCGTAATCACATCCACCTCCGCCTTCACCAACGCGTCTACACGCTCTAATGTGTCCGCTGTCACTCCCACAGCAGCACCTACCAGAAGGCGACCATGTTCATCTTTTGCCGCATTAGGATAATGCTTATATTTTTGAATATCCTTAAATGTAATTAAACCCTTCAGTACATAGTTCGAATCCACGACAGGTAATTTTTCAATTTTGTAATTCTGCAGAATTTCTTCTGCTTTTACTAAATCAGTACCTTCCGGAGCAACGACTAAATTGGCTTTGGTCATCAATTCACTGATGGGTTTAGCCATATCTTTTTGGAACCTCAGATCTCTATTCGTCACAATACCCACCAACTTTCCATCGATATCAATCACTGGAATCCCACCGATCTTATGTTCCCTCATGATACTAAAAGCATCTCCTACCGTTGCAGACTGTAATAAAGTGACGGGATCCTGAATCATACCGCTTTCCGAACGTTTTACTTTACGTACTTCGGCAGCTTGTTCTTCAATAGTCATATTTTTATGCAACATGCCCATTCCACCTGCTTGTGCAATAGCAATAGCCAGATCTGCGCCAGTGACGGTATCCATTGCCGCTGAAACCAAAGGTATATTTAATTTGATTTTCTTAGTCAGGTATGTACTGGTGTCTACATCACGTGGTAGAACTTCAGAATAAGCTGGTATCAATAATACATCATCGTATGTAAGACCTTCAGCTATAAATTTATGTGAGTCTAATTGCATGGCAAATATATTCTGGGTTTTCTATTTGCCAGTCAAAGTTACGAATTTCTACAAAATCTACAAAAGGGT
The DNA here is from genome assembly GCA_040392285.1 of Sphingobacterium sp. Taxonomy (GTDB): domain Bacteria; phylum Bacteroidota; class Bacteroidia; order Sphingobacteriales; family Sphingobacteriaceae; genus Sphingobacterium. The sequence goes on from JBEBWF010000020.1 coordinate 54,549, forward strand.
GAATAGATTTTGTTTAGAAATGACAGCTAGATTATATTATCAAAAAAACTCAGCTAGTCCTGCGGAACATTCAACAAACTGTGCTGCGTAGCTGTAAATATATTTCGAAAGACGATATTAAGCTCATTATCCCGTTGCGCTCCAGCTATACCCACCAACGGAAACAGTGTAACGGTCTGCTCACGGATATCTTTGACGATTTCACGAGATTGCACAGCTATTTTTCCGATAACAGGGTCATCTGCTGTTAATCCCCCGGTTAGACATTTATCCCATAGCGTTATAATTTGTGTATTCATCGCTGTTCGGTTTGTTGCAAGCTGAACTTGATAAGTATCCAATAACTTAAATCGCTGCTTGCTGAACTTCTTTTCCCAGAAGGGATCTTTCGATTTCTCCATAAAATATTTCTCCACCAAATCCAAAAAACGTCTATACATTCCTATATAATTTGCCAGCAAAGTCACCTCAGCAAAAGGCATAAAAGGTAGGCTATACAACGGATCATCACTATATCGTTTCTCAGGTGTTATCTGAAAAGAATAGGCGGAATCAATCTCCACCTGATCTAAAGAAAAGCTGTGGCTTGCTGTACACTCCAAGCCAAATGTATCCCAATCGTAGTGTACCAATACCACATCCTTTGGCACAAAAAACGAATACACCAAAGGTTCACCCCCTTCTCCTTTACGCTGTATATCACCATCATACACATGGCAGTTTAATGTAAAATGAGTCAAATGCGGAGCACCTGTAGCAAACATCCAGAATCCGGAAATAAGAAATTTATCACCCGTACAAACGGCTTTGCCTCCCACTCGCCCACTTCCACCCAAGCAAATCCTGGGATTCGAAAATACGCGCTGCGCCACGTTCGGGTCAATAAAGCCAGCAAACATATTAGCACCTGCACACAGCGTGATTGTCCACCCTAATCCACCATCCCAATAAGCAATTTCTTCGAGTAGAGAAACACCGCTTACCAAGTCCATTGCCCTGCCACCATAGCGCTTAGGCACCCAAATATTAAACCAATTGTTGTCATAAATCATTTGAAGCTGTGCTTCGACCAGTGATTTCTGAACAATACTTTGAGCCTGGTTATCCCTTATAATTTGAATTTCATTCGGTTTTAGCATAACACTCCCCTTTCATCCTTTATCCTTGTTCGCTGAATAAACATCAATTTACGCCACTTTAAGAAGCCAAAGATGGCGACAACAAATAAAAAGACGGTTAGTGCGGCAAATAAGTACAAATCTTTATGAATCAGCAGAGGGATCGCGAAAGCATTGCTGATGTTCAACAGCACCCAATTTTCTATCTTTCGTTTGGCCAACAACCACATGCCCGCCCAAGCCGTTGAAGATACCCACGCATCCCAAGCTGGTACATCGGAGTCTGTTATATGCTCCAATATAAGATATAGAAATACAAAGCCCACCAAAGATATTCCCAAGGTGATCCCCCACTCCTTTCTGCTGCACGCTGTGATAGGCTGCTCTTGCATGGACTTATTAGTTACCCAATACCACCAACCATATATACTCATCACCAAATAATACATATTCAATGCAATTTCAGCGTACAACCTAGCCCCAAACAAGACATACATTCCCGACAGAATGGCCAGTATACCAAAAAAATAATTCGAAACTTTATTGTTTTTGGATAGTAATACCTGTATGATACCACACAGGACTGAAAAACGCTCCAACCAAGAGGTTTGTTGGAAAGCGACGATTAGATGTTCAACGATAATTTCCATAAAAGTGAGTTAATTGACAAACAATTTACTCTTATGAAAATGCTATAAAGACGTCCTTTAGAAATTAATCCCTACGCCAGCATTACCTGGATCAGGTTCCTCCCACCAGAAGGTGAGTGTGGGTATAATCTCAGCCTTACAAATAGAAATCAATCTATTTTTAGCACCCCATAAGTTTTCTTACCTATTTATATTAATTTAATTTCAATATCCGATGTGTATGTTCCCGAACTTCAGCACACAACTGCTCGTTGTTATTCAGCGAACGTCCCCAAGACGGAATCATCTCCCGCAGTTTTTTACGGTACTCTTCCGACTTCGCCCGTTCAGGGAAACAGCGCTTAAGCAACTGAATCATAATCTCTACCGAGGTAGAAGCTCCAGGCGAGGCCCCTAATAAAGCCGCTATTGAGCCATCTGCACTAGACACCACCTCCGTACCGAATTCCAGTATTCCACCATGCTTAGGATCCTTTTTTATTACCTGCACACGTTGCCCTGCCTTTTCTATCTCCCAATCCTCCAACTTCGCCGTAGGCATAAACTGTTTCAAAGCATCCAACTTATCTTTTGGCTTTTTCATGACCTCCGTGATCAAATATTTTGTCAACGGTAAGTTGTCCAAACCGGCAGAAAGCATCGGCTTAATATTCGACAATTTGATCGAAGCAGGCAAATCGAAATAAGAGCCTTTTTTCAGAAATTTGGTTGAAAAACCTGCATAAGGACCAAATAACAAAGCCTGCTTACCGTCGATATAGCGTGTGTCCAAGTGAGGTACCGACATCGGCGGCGCTCCTACCGAAGCTTTGCCATAAACTTTCGCATGATGTTGCTCAATGATCGCCGGATTGGTACATCTCAACCACTGCCCCCCTACAGGAAAACCTCCATAACCTTTCGCTTCGGGTATACCTGATTTTTCCAGTAATAACAGGGAATGCCCTCCAGCACCGATAAACACAAACTTTGCTTTGATTTCACGCTTGTCGCCTGTCTTCAAATCTTTCACTTCCACTTCCCATCTACCATCATTCTCTCGTTCAATATCTTTAACCTCTTGGTGTAAGGAAAGTTTAATATTATCTTTTTTATCCAAATAGCTGAGAAAATCTTTAGTCAATGCGCCAAAATTCACATCCGTTCCGATAGCCATCTTTGTGGCAGCCATAGGCTCATTCTGCTTTCTGCCCTTCATCATTAAAGGCACCCATTCTTTCAACTCAGCCTTATCCTCCGTATATTCCATTCCTCGGAATAAGATATGTTTCGTCATGGCATCATAACGTGTTTTCAAGAATTTCACATCTTTCTCCCCAAAAACTGCGCTCATATGCGGTATCTGACGGATAAAATGTTCCGGATTTTTAATGACTCCCTTTTCGACAAAATATGCCCAAAATTGCTTCGACACTTCAAATTGTTCAGCAATTTTGATTGCTTTATCAACTTTTACGGAACCATCTGCTTGCTCAGGCGTATAATTTAGTTCACAAAGGGCTGAATGTCCAGTGCCTGCGTTGTTCCATGCATCGGAACTCTCCGCGGCGACAACATCCAGACGCTCTATAATTTCAATATCAATATCAGGGTTCAGCTCATTGATAAGTGCACCTAACGTAGCACTCATGATTCCGCCACCAATAAGAACTACATCGACTTCCGATTTTTGTTTTTTCTTACCCATTTTTATTAAATTCCATGCAAAATTAACATTCGTAATTGGTTATTGCGAATGCTTTTGTCAAAATACTTTCATTTAGTGGGTTTTATTAAAAAAATGCTAACCGATAAAGTCCTTTGTTAAAAATCTGAAATAAGAAATCTTCCAAATTAAACCGTAAATTTTCTTAACTTCGAATATCTAAGCAATTTTCTTGAAGACTATGGTCATCGATTATAGTATATCGAACATACAAAAACCACGTTTAGCAACCGATCGTATTATACCAAAAGGAAGGTATTTCTCCTTTCTCGGGGAGGATAATGTACATCTCGGCACAAAAGACCAATACATCGCCAGTCGTCAGATAGGTAGCCAGCTATTCCTGGAAATCAAATGTACGCAGGACCAAAGTTGGCATCTTGCCCTTCGCGATACACCAGAAACATTTTGGATGGCTTTCCAATTTTTGGGAAGCTCATCCATAGAAAATAAAGAAAATCCCACGTTAACTCATCAGCAATATCTGGGATTTTTCAATACGGACGACGATATCCCATACCATCTTAAAGCCGGTAAAACATGGACCGTTCTGATTGGAATGGAACTAGAAAATCTAAAGCAGTTAAGCCAAGAATGGCCTACCTTAGCTTATGACAGAAATACCTCACACCTCTTACCTGCACTAAAAATTGCCTCCCGAAACAAAAAGATATTAGAGCAGATCCAACGGATCAAGGATACGCCTTTTTCATTAAGCTACAAATTAAACTATCAGGTCATACAGCTTATGGAAACCTACCATGGCGACTTGCTACAGCACCGCAAATCGCTACAGAAGGAAGATGTTTCGCTGTTCCATCGAGCCAAAGCGTATATTGTAGATCATTATACGGATGAGGATATCGACATCAAGCATATGGCGTCAGAGCTGTTGAGCAGCGAACGTACACTCTACCGCATCTTTCATGAAAACGGATTGACCGTCAATTCAGCCATACAGGTTATACGCATATACAAAGGGCGGGAAATGCTCCGCCGTACCAACAAATCGGTGGATATGATCGCCTTTCACCTCCAATTTTCGACGGCGAAATATTTCATCAAACAATATGTCAGGTATTTTGGGCATACCCCTGCCGTGGAAAGAAAGATGATGCCTCAGTGGCCGTTAGAGGAGGATGAGGATGAAGGAATTGACGAATGATGTCTCTCGTAGTTTTTGTTTAGGATTTGGAATATTTATTGCTAAATTTGGGTATGGCAACATTTAAAGTATCAGTTCCCGAAGACAAGACTTCTTTTTTCCTCGAAGTACTCGAGCTCATAGGAGCCACTTACGAGTCAAAAGAGAACGGATTTGAACTAACCGCTGAACAGAAGCAGTTTCTTTTGTCGCAGAATGATGTACCATTGGAAGATTGCCAGCCTGCCAATCTTGTTTTCGAGGAACTGAAGGTAAAATATGGCCTATAAAATACTGGTCACACCTTACTCTTGTCAGAAAAAGGAGTCTTACCTAAATTAGCGGATATGAACTTTACTTTTTTTAGGATAGAATATTTGTTTAAATTTTATTATAATATAAAAAGGGATTCCAATTATTACTAAAGTTCTGCTAAGTCCTACAGCTAAATACCATAAAAAAATTATGAGAGGTGAACAGTATATATAAAAAGCTATTAATATCCATTTTAGTCTCGCTATTAATTCTGTGAAATTAATAAGTTTTCTTTCTATTATACTTTCTTTTTGTGCCGAATCGCTTGTCGATATTTCTTGCAATATGGCTTTCTCCTTTTCTAAAAGGTCTTTAATTCTTTTTAGTCTATTTCTCCGTTTAGTAATTATAATAGCAACTATTAACACTATTATCGAGGTGATACAAAAAACATAATGCTCTTTAAAAAGAACATAAAATGCTCCAAGAGCATTATTCTGTTTTTCTATAGAAATATAATTTAGAATCGTCACCATCATTTTTTTCTGTACTGGTTGCTCTGTTCTTTGGGAGCATTCAATATAATCTTCCCGGTCACCGCCTTCGTCAACACTTTGTAACCCTCCCTATTTTCGGACAGGCATCGGGGCGAGTTTTCAAATATAAAAATAGTTGTTGTTATTAGGTCAATATTTTTAAAGGAAAGCACCGTTGGATCATTTAACAATACCTGCAGAATCAATGGAAAAGAACAAGAATTCAATTAAATACTTCAAGCATACCTCAAAGTTCTATTCACCGTTAAAAAAACAAAGCCAATATGGCGGGTATAAGTGTCTGATGTATAACCCTAAGACCGATTGTCTTTGTTCAAAGAATATGTAAACCCCTCCTAAAAAGAAGAAAAATATACCAAAGGATAGCTTGGTCCCTCCAAAGAGTATAAAGCACCTCCCTTAGCCTATACAACATATACCAAAGCAAATACGGCAGGTTCCAAAGGATGTATAGATTAACTTCTGGGGCCTGCAAAATACCTTGAAGAGAATCTGCAAAGTGCCAAAGCAAGTACTTATTTCCATTCGGTATATACAAAATGGTTCGAAGTGATTATACCTTACCCCCAAAGGAAAATAAAATATCCCGAAGGGTCTGCAAAATCGTCCAAAGTATCTACCAAACATCCTGAAGTATCCACATGAGTTCCTTTGGAGACAAGACATTCTCCCTTATGTAAAGCATCACATTCCGGGGAGAATCTTGAAAACCCCAGGGGAAAAACAGAATATCCTTGAGTTTCTTTGAGACTCTTGAGCCGGCTCTTCAACAACAAAAAACGCATTTTCACCCCCGCAAGGTCATATTTTCAGATTATAAAAGGCAGTTTAACCCGTCTAAAAAGGGGTAAAATCCTGCCAAAAAGTTTTTTGTACTTCCGCGAATTTTGGCAGGATTTTACCCCATCCATGTGGTCTCCACTGTCGTATGTTTGTATCGTTGCTAGCACAAATAATTATTTTATAACATTTAAAATTTAAAAACATGAGTAAATTAACATTAAATGAAAAAGAACAGACAGATGTCAAGTTGATGCAGACTGCCGAACAGATCCTGTCGAAGATGACCGCGGAGGCCGTCCTATTCCCTACACCGGTTCCCAACTTAGAAGCGTTGGAAGCTGCACTGACAGCTTTCCGAAATTCAGCTACAGAGGCTGCTTACCATGACTCGCGGGCAATCTTGATCCGCAATCAAAAAAGAAAGGAGCTGGTGTATATCCTCAAAGAGCTGAGTAAGTATGTGGATACTATCGCTAAGGACGATGACGCTACCGTACTGGCTGCCGGCTTTAGCCTTCGCAAGGAAAGCGACTCCTACAAGGGGCTGGTACCTAAAGCGCAACGTCCTGTCATCGAGCATCGTCAGATCGGTATTGGACGTGTATTCCTAAGGACTGAACCCTGGACGGGAGCACGTATGTATGACTTTCAGTACCGTATCAAAGACAGTGCGGAAGAGTGGAAATCGCAGCTGAGCTCGAAAAGTGGGTGTACCATCGAAGGACTGGAAACGTTCAAGGAGTATGAATTCCGCACGACGTACATCGGCATAGACCCTACGCCCAATTTCAGTGATATATCGAGTGCCTACGTATTCTAGGCCACTGAAAGCCCAGCCTACAACCCTGTGCGGGATCCGGGTATCCCGAACCTAAGGGTAAAATTTTCTGGAACAACAATGAACTTCCGGTGACGGAAGTAATGTAGAGCGTATCTTAACCGCTAAAAATGATTCTATTTGAAAATAACACCGTCATTTCCTATCTTGACACGGCGAGAAATAAAAAGTAAATCGCTGTATCGGAAGATAGAAATGACGGTTGTTTCGTTTCATCAACATCAAATAACCGATTATCATGAAAGAAATCGCCAAAGAACACCCACTGAGACCCATCATACTAGAGTTTGAATTTGACAAACCCCAAATGGAGTTTGAGAAAAAAGGGTTGGAGTCACATTATCTCATGCACGACCTGACTTGGGATATGCTGCAGCAACTCAAGGAGCATAACCAAGCGTTGGAAGAAATCGATATGAAGATCATCGAACTGGAGTATCTTCTGCTGCCTATCGAGCAGGATCTGGATATCCTGGAGGTCTTCCTCAAAATCCAGGACCCTTCGGTATTGCCTTTTGGTGACAAGGACCACGATACAGAGATTGACATTGATTTGGCGGATTTTTATAAGGGGGTAAACTACCACAGCCAACTTCTCCAAGATCTCCATGCCGAAACTCTTCCTGAAAACCAATGGTTTCAGCAACATTTTGACATGATCTACGAAAAGGAAAGCTGGATCGACCCTAGTCTATGGGACGACATCCATCAGATCTACCGCAACTATCTGCAGGCACAGGTCGATATTGTCACACTAGACCGGGACCAAGAAGAATTCCGTGGAGCTTTGTCCGAGGTGTTCGATTACCAGGATGCGTACCGGGAATACGGCGAAACAATCTTCAACGCCTACACTCAGCTGCAAGCACGATCCGAAAAAAGCTACCGCCGTGCCGAAATCGTCAACGAAGCGCTCAATAACATGTAACGGGAGCTAATGCAGGGAAAGACACTCGATTGATATATTTTTATATTTAGGATAAAATTGTGATATTTTAGGATATTTAACATCTTTGTCAAATATTGAGTGCTGCACATTAAAAAATTAAAATAAACAAATAGATGAAACTACTTGAGGGAAAAACAGCTTTAGTAACGGGAGCTTCTAAAGGTATCGGTCGTAAAATTGCAGAAGTTTTTGCACAACATGGAGCCAATGTCGCTTTTACCTATCTGTCTTCTGTTGAAAAAGGCCAAGCTTTAGAACAAGAATTGCAAGCCTATGGAACTAAGGTGAAAGGTTATCGCTCAGATGCCTCCAAATTTGATGAGGCAGAAAACTTAATTGATGCTATCGTTGCAGATTTCGGAACATTGGAAATCGTGGTCAATAATGCTGGTATTACCAAAGACGGACTGCTAATGCGTATGACCGAAGAAAATTGGGATGATGTCATCAATATCAATCTTAAATCTATTTTCAATATTACAAAAGCCGCTACCAAAACCATGATGAAAAACCGTAAAGGTTCGTTTATCAACATGTCTTCCGTAGTCGGTATACAAGGTAACGCCGGGCAAGCCAACTATGCGGCCTCCAAAGCGGGAATTATAGGTTTTACAAAATCGGTTGCCAAAGAATTGGGTTCACGGAACATTCGTGCCAATGTCATCGCTCCAGGTTTTATCAAGACTGAAATGACTGATGTACTGGATCCAAAAGTGGTGGCAGGTTGGGAAGCCGGCATTCCATTGAAACGTGGCGGGGAGCCCGAAGACGTAGCCAACGCATGTTTGTTTTTAGCTTCAGACTTATCCACCTATATAACCGGACAAGTATTACCTGTAGACGGAGGCATGTTATAAAAGTTATGGAGTTTCCCCAAAAGTATCGGCTTTGGGGAAAACTCACAACAACAAAAGATAAATGGTGACTAAAGAACAGGTTTTTGGTATCTCTACTGCAGAAGATTTTAATCAATTAGCCTTAGATATTTTTCATTTCCAATTCCAAAACAATTTAGTTTACCAACAATATATCAACAACTTACACATCGATACTTCAAGGATCACACATCATACACAGATTCCTTTCCTTCCTATCCAATTCTTTAAAACACAAGATATACGCGTCAAGAATTCGGAGCCTCAAATTACCTTTACAAGTTCTGGCACTACAGGAATAACAAGTAGCAAACACCCTGTTCTCGATCGGAGTTGGTATGAAGCGAGTTTTAAAAAGGCATTCCATCAATTTTATGGAGACATCCAAGATATTGCTCTTCTAGCGCTTCTTCCATCCTATTTAGAACGCGAAGGCTCTTCATTAATCTATATGGTCGATGACCTCATCCAATCCTCCGCGCAACCCGAAAGTGGTTATTTTCTATACAATCACGATGAATTATACCGCACCTTACTACAACTCCGAACAAAGGGTACTAAGACTGTCCTGATTGGGGTGACGTATGCCTTATTGGATTTTGTGGAAACCTACCGCATGGATTTTCTGGATCTTATCATCATGGAAACTGGCGGAATGAAAGGTAAGCGTAAGGAAATGGTACGCGAGGAGCTCCATCAAATTTTAAAAACAGGATTTGGAGTCGACCATATTCATTCCGAATACGGCATGACCGAACTATTGTCCCAAGGCTATTCGTACGGTGAAGGGATATTTCAGACACCACCTTGGATGAAAATTTTGATCCGGGACACGAATGATCCGCTAACATTACTAGATAACAAAAAAACAGGTGCAATAAATGTGATCGACTTAGCCAATTACTACTCCTGTTCCTTTATCGCTACCCAAGATCTCGGCAAGCTTTACCCGGACGGCACCTTCGAAATCCTAGGTCGTTTCGACAATACCGATATCAGAGGATGCAACCTGTTGGTACAATAATCTATTCATCTGCTAAAACAAAAGCATTTTCACGATCCCCCACCCATTTATATTTATAAATAGTAGATTGTTGCTGTCCATCTTTAGTTTTCTTATTATGCGAGATATAGAACAATCCATTACCCAACGGATGCAAGCCAGTAGCTCCCCATTTGAAATGCCATCCCCGGATACCTGTTTTTGGGTCTTCTGGTCCAGCTTCCAATAAGGAAAGTGTTTTTACCTTTATCTTTTTATTGTCGGAATAAATGGTCTCCGTTTGTGATTTTTTATGTCCATCTATAACAAAGAGATCATAGTTTGGATACTGAGGCTTTACCCCACGGTATACTGCTGCGAAAAAATTTCCCGTATGGGGATCATAGGCCAGATTTTGGATACCGTAACGTGTACTGCCGGTTTTTACAAAATATTTCTCCATAGGTTTAGCCGGCCCCGAACGATGTAATTGGCCTTGTGCTAAATGCTGTCCGTAACGATCCCATTTGGCGATATCATATTTCAATATCACCTGATGATCATTATCCTCCCGATCTGTATCCCCATATACACCGTAGGCCACATATAGATACCGCTTAGCATCCTTTTCCTTCCCAAAAGAAGGGCCAAAAGTCACGCCATCGATGCCAGAGCAGGCAAACCGGTGTGATTTGACCTCCTTACCGACCTGTACAGTAGCTTCATAGTCCTTCACAGGTTCCTGTAAATAAACGGTACGTAACAGATCTTCACTTTCGGCATTCATATCAGGACGTATAATTCGAGCGCCATCGAATATAGCGATATAAAAGCCATTTGTAAGAGTAGTTTCCACGCCCAGTTTATTACTGATACCCTTTCCAATGGCATCATTTTTATATTCCAATGAGCCATATATTTTTCCATCCTCCGTATTGAAATCCAGGTCACCCAAGTGCCCTGAAAAACCCGTTACACTTCCGATCAAATTACCCGAAAGATCCATCTTGATCAATTTATTCGTAAAAGAGAAATAGACATGGCCGTTGGCTTCATCGATAGCAACACCTTGTACATGGAAAGCCCCCTGCTTTCCAGAATAAATCGAATCAGGTAAAGCAATCGACTGGTTTATACGCTGCCCTTGAGCAGACCATGACACAACAACAAGAAATACAGCAAATAAAAAAAAGTTCCTCATATTTTATTTATATCGTTCAAAAGAAATGAAATCAAAAATAAGAGAATTAAACTTTTTATCAAGCTGTTTTTAATATTTTCTAAGAGT